>JAKIUF010000076.1 GCA_021647705.1 Gammaproteobacteria bacterium
CTCGTATCCCTTTTTTAGTGTGTTGGTAATCTGCTAATCATCATCCTTTTTGCACGTCTTCATTTGATCAAAGTATAAACAATTCTTTTCATTTTCATAGTGTTAAATGTGACAAAGTAGAATTAATCGCCTTCTTAAAAGAAATTTGCGTGATATTGAAAATGAATTTGATATAGAGATCGCTGAATTTAACAGCTTCAAGTTCCTGCGCAGGGTCATTTACAGGGCGGAGTTGTTCGGGTTTAGTTATGCCCGTGAACCTTGTTTTTTCTATTCTACACAAACCTTTCATCCTGATTGTGATTTTGGTAGAAATTCCGATGCATTTTTATTTTTTGATGAAAAGCATACCTCTGCTAAAGGGAATAAGCTTATTGGCAATGCATTGTTTGAGTTGGTGAATGAATTTGATTGGGAGGTTGAAGATAAAGACGATGATCATAATGACGAGGAGGATTGATCTTTCCCAGGATTAAAACGAATTATTGATAATATTTACTTTGCGTTGAGATTGACCAAAACTCGAAGTTAGGTGAGTGTCAAATTAAAGTTGGGTTTTGTTGAGGTGGCGGGGGAGTGCAAAGCGTTATGTGTAACTTGACGTGCCAATCTATAACTTTGAGTCTCTTTCCAGCAACGTGTGGTTTCAATATTATGGATGTGTTGTTTTTTATTTTCTGATTTTCAGTTTGTAGTAAACTGTTTGGCCAACTAACTTTATAAGGAAATACAGATAATGAACAGGATAGCTATTTTTGCATTTGCCGCGATGGTTTTCTATTTAGGTGGCACATCAACATCATTTTCTTCCATGAGCGTGAATGATAAGACACCACATACTAAAGATTTGAGTTTGCAGGAAATGAGTTCTGTTGTTGGTTCCGGTCGAATGTATTGGCGAACCATGATGCCACTGACGTTGATTTTACAATATGATGGTCATCTTCATCAGCGCGTGGTTAGAGGTTGGCGTAATGCTGAAATTGGTGGTCATGATATTCAGGTCGGGCAACGTGTTGTTGCAGGATGTCAAGGACTTGGTCGCCCACTGCGTCGTGCGCAATTTGTAATGCCAAACCGCGACGTTAGTTTTTTTTGTAACTAACTGATGTTACGCACTTGAATAATGAATCAATGACTGATGATTTTGATATGACGCTATCACTCGTATTCTGACTGAAGTCTGCGCAATATCAGAAGCGCTCAGATAATTGTTCCAGTGTATTGGGATCTTACTGTTGTCGTGGTGCTAACAAGTGGTGTGTTAGAAACACAGAGTTCGCAAAGACGCAGAGGACACAAAGTTTTTAATGTTTTTTCTCTGCGCCCTTTGCGTCTTTGCGCCCTTTGCGTTAAATACCCGATAATTCTTAAGACAGATGTTTTTAGCACTTTATTCACATTTAACCGGCCTCACAACCCAAAAAGGTTTACGCGCAGGAGCGGGCGTCAGTGTAATCTGAGGATATTGTAGAAGGACAAAAGACCCGCAGGGTTGCCGACGAATAATGCGCAATATTTTTTCAGGTAGATATTTTGTTGGTTTTGTCGGGTCCGGGCATGAGTCATGCTGCGTCGGCTGCTCTGAAAAACACCATTCTGTATAGACGCTCCCAAGCCCAATCGAGTAAACTACCCGGGTTCAGGCGATTTGCGGACACGATATGACTTAACTACAGGCGGGAAGGACGAGATTTCGTCCCTCCCGTTTTGTGCATCTGCGCTTCGCGTACCGCGGATTGTGCATGCATGAATATTTGTGGGTAGCAGTGGCTCACCAATAGGGGAAATAGATTGAGAAAACCGGCATTACTGGCCCTGGCAGATGGCTCGCTCTTTTGGGGGGAATCTATTGGTATTGAGGGCCAAACAGTAGGAGAAGTGGTATTTAACACCGCGATGACGGGTTATCAGGAGATTCTCACTGATCCGTCGTATGCGCGCCAGATCGTGACCCTGACTTACCCACACATCGGCAATGTCGGTGTGAATATCGAAGACGAGGAATCGTCACATGTACATTGCAGCGGGCTGGTGATACGCGATCTGCCGCTACTTGTCAGCAACTGGCGCAGTGAATCCAGTCTTGAAGATTATCTGGCCGAAAAACAGGTGGTGGCTATTGCTGGCATTGATACCCGCCAGCTTACTCGCGTGCTACGTGAAAAGGGCGCGCAGGCGGGTTGCATCGTTGCTGGTGACCTTCTTGAGAAAAAAATAGTTGATGAACAGGCTGCTATTGCCGCCGCGCAGGCTTTTCCCGGTTTGCAGGGTATGGATCTCGCCAAAGAAGTCACTACCCATACTCCCTATGAGTGGGCGCAAGGCTCCTGGACACTGGCCGATGGTTTGCCTAAGGCACCGCATCCCATCGAGGAAAAGTTACCGTATCATGTCGTGGCTTATGACTACGGTGTCAAACGTAATATCCTGCGCATGCTGGTGGATCGTGGTTGTCGCCTGACCGTAGTGCCCGCACAGACACTGGCTGCCGATGTGCTGGCTCTGAACCCCGATGGTGTATTTTTATCCAATGGTCCCGGTGACCCGGAGCCCTGCGATTATGCGCTGACGGCAATCCCGGACATTCTGGCCAGCGGTGTTCCTGTCTTTGGCATCTGTCTTGGCCACCAGCTGTTGTCGCTGGCCAGTGGCGCGAAGACTCTGAAGATGAAGTTCGGCCATCATGGAGCCAATCATCCGGTACAAGATCTGGCGAATGGGGCAGTGATGATCACCAGCCAGAATCACGGTTTTGCGGTGGATGAAGAATCATTGCCGGATAACCTGCAAGCCACCCATCGTTCACTATTTGATGGTTCGTTGCAGGGAGTGGAGCGTACTGATCAGCCTGCCTTCAGTTTTCAGGGCCACCCGGAGGCCAGTCCCGGACCGCATGATGTGGCACCGTTGTTTGACCGGTTTGTTGAATCGATCAAACAGTATCAGGGAACGAGAAGTGAGTAACAAAGAAAAACTTTCCCGGTTTCCAACAACCCATCACCGTAAGTAGATACTGAATCAATGCCAAAAAGAACAGACCTGAAAAGCATTCTCATCATTGGCGCTGGCCCCATTGTGATTGGTCAGGCCTGCGAGTTTGATTATTCCGGCGCACAGGCCTGCAAGGCACTGCGCGAGGAAGGCTATCGCGTCATTTTGGTGAATTCCAATCCGGCGACAATCATGACCGATCCCGAAATGGCTGATGCGACCTACATTGAGCCTATTACCTGGAAGACGGTAGCTAACATCATTGAGCGCGAACGGCCGGATGCGGTGCTGCCCACCATGGGTGGACAAACTGCGCTGAACTGTGCGCTGGATCTGGTGCGTGAAGGCGTGCTGGAAAAATTCAATGTGGAAATGATCGGTGCGGATCGAGACGCCATCGACAAAGCCGAAGACCGTGATCGTTTTAAACAGGCCATGGAAAAAATTGGTCTGGATATGCCGCGTGCCGCCGTAGCGCACAGCCTGGAAGAGGCTTGGCAGGTGCAGGCGCAAGTGGGTTATCCCACAGTGATTCGTCCTTCCTTCACCATGGGGGGGAGTGGTGGTGGCATTGCGTATAACAAGGAAGAGTTTGTTGAAATTTGTGAGCGCGGGCTGGATCTTTCACCCACCAAGGAATTGCTCGTCGAAGAATCCATTCTGGGCTGGAAAGAATATGAGATGGAAGTGGTGCGTGACCGTAAGGACAATTGCATTATTATTTGCTCCATTGAAAATCTCGATCCCATGGGAATCCACACCGGTGATTCCATCACCGTGGCTCCTGCGCAAACGCTGACGGATAAAGAATATCAAATCATGCGCAATGCCTCGCTGGCGGTACTGCGTGAAATCGGTGTGGATACTGGTGGCTCCAATGTACAGTTTGCCATTCATCCTGAAAGTGGTCGCATGATCATTATCGAAATGAACCCGCGTGTGTCGCGCTCATCGGCACTGGCCTCCAAGGCCACCGGGTTCCCCATTGCCAAAATCGCCGCCAAGCTGGCGGTGGGTTACACGCTGGATGAGCTGCAAAACGATATTACCGGTGGCGCGACTCCTGCGTCCTTTGAGCCGACCATCGATTATGTGGTGACCAAAGTGCCACGGTTCACTTTCGAGAAGTTTCCCAATGCGGATTCACGCCTCACCACACAAATGAAATCTGTGGGTGAAGTGATGGCCATCGGCCGCACGTTTCAGGAGTCTCTGCAAAAAGCCCTGCGAGGTCTGGAAATTGGCGTTGATGGTTTAAGTCCGGTCATGGATATCGATGCCGATGATGCTATGGACATTCTCAAACGTGAACTGAGTACGCCACGAGAGCGGCGTCTCTGGTATGTGGGGGATGCCTTTCGTGCCGGCATGTCGCTGGATACTCTGTATTCGCTGACAAAAATTGACCCCTGGTTTCTAGTGCAAATCGAAGAGCTTATCAAACTGGAAGTAGAAGTTCGTGAGCAGGGTATGGCGGCCATGGACAAGGCCCGCGTGTTTGCGCTGAAACGCAAAGGTTTCTCCGACAGCCGTCTGGCGAGTCTGTTATCCATGGATGAAGCCGACTTCCGTGCGCATCGGCACTTGCTGGGTGTGCGACCGGTGTATAAACGTGTTGACACTTGTGCCGCAGAATTTTCCACCGATACGGCGTACCTGTATTCCACTTACGAACAGGAATGCGAGGCACAGCCCACGAATCGCGAAAAAATCATGATACTGGGTGGCGGGCCAAACCGCATTGGTCAGGGTATTGAGTTTGATTATTGTTGCGTGCATGCCGCCTTTGCGCTGCGTGACGATGGTTACGAAACCATCATGGTTAATTGCAACCCGGAAACCGTCTCCACAGACTATGACACCTCGGACCGCCTCTATTTTGAATCACTGACGCTGGAAGATGTGCTGGAGCTGGTACACCTGGAAAAACCCAAAGGCGTGGTGGTGCAATATGGCGGACAAACGCCGCTGAAGCTGGCGCGTGCCCTGGAAGCCGCCGGTGCGCCGATTATCGGTACCTCGCCCGATGCCATTGACCTCGCGGAAGATCGTGAGCGTTTCCAGCAGCTGGTGCAAAAACTGGGTTTCAAGCAGCCGCCGAATCATACTGCGCGCGACCCGGAACAAGCCGTTAAACTGGCCGCTGACATTGGCTACCCACTTGTTGTTAGACCCTCGTACGTGCTTGGTGGCCGGGCCATGGAAATCGTTTACAAAGAGAGCGAACTCAAGCGTTATATGCGCGAAGCAGTGAAGGTCTCCAATGATTCACCCGTGTTACTGGATCGTTTTCTGGATGACGCCATTGAAGTGGATATTGACGCCATTTGCGATGGAGAGCAGGTGCTGGTGGGGGCCATCATGCAACATATCGAACAAGCCGGCGTTCACTCCGGTGATTCTGCCTGCTCCTTGCCACCTTACAGCTTGTCTGAATCTATACAGGCACGCATGCGTGACATGGCGCGTGAACTGGCTCTGGCACTGAATGTCGTCGGATTGATGAATGCACAATTTGCCATCAAGGGTGATGATATTTACATTATCGAAGTGAATCCCCGTGGTTCGCGTACTGTGCCGTTTGTATCCAAGGCCACCAGCCTGCCACTGGCGAAAATTGCAGCACGTTGCATGGCAGGCAAAACACTTGCCGAACAGGGAATTACTGAAGCAATGATTCCCCATTATTATTCAGTGAAAGAAGCGGTATTTCCGTTTGTGAAATTCCCGGGCATTGACCCTATTCTTGGGCCGGAAATGAAATCCACAGGGGAAGTCATGGGTGTCGGTAAAAACTTTGCGGAAGCTTTTGCCAAAGCCTTGCTGGGTGCCGGAGTGAGCCTCCCCTCCGAAGGGGCGGCCTTTGTCAGTGTGCGTGATGATGACAAAGCGGGTGCCGTTGCGGTGGCCGAAAAACTGGTGGCACTGGGTTTTGGTATCGTGGCAACCCATGGTACTGCCAAGGTTTTACGCGATGCTGGTGTAAAGTGCTCACTGGTGGATAAAGTCGGTGAGGGTCGGCCACACATTGTGGACATGATCAAAAATGACGAAATCAACCTCATTATCAATACCACAGAGGGTACACAAACCATCGCCGACTCTGGCACAATCCGCAGTAATGCACTACAACGCAAGGTCACTTACACTACGACACTGGCGGGCGCGGAAGCCATGTGTCTGGCCATGGCACAAGGTGAAAGTTCAGTCGTCAACCGGTTACAGGATTTACATCAGGAGATGGGAAAATGACGGGCAAGGTACCTTTAACAGCGCAAGGCGCAGAAAAGCTTCGTGAGGAATTACGTGAGCTGAAAAATGTGGTGCGGCCACGCATTATTGCTGCGATTGCCACGGCGCGTGAGCATGGAGACCTCAAAGAAAATGCCGAATACCATGCGGCGCGTGAGCAACAAAGTTTTGCAGAAGGCCGCATTGCGGATCTTAACGGTAAACTGAGCAATGCACAGATTATCGATATCACCGAAATCAAACCCACCGGCAAGATTATTTTTGGTGTGACGGTTGGCTTGGTGGAAGAGGAAACAGGCAAAGAAGTCACCTACCAGATTGTTGGTGAAGATGAGGCCGATATTAAAATCGGCAAAATCTCCGTGACGTCACCGATTGCCCGTGCGCTGATCGGTAAGCAGGAAGGCGATATCGCCGAAGTGCAAGCACCTGGCGGCATTAAAGAATACGAAATACTTGAAGTGAAGCACCTCTGATCATGCTTGGAATTTCCCGAGATTGCTGGTGGGCAGGCGCAGAACGAGTTGTGTTGACCTTGTGGGTTGGCGGGTTATGGATTGCCGGGTATGTGGTCGCTCCGAGTTTGTTTGCCTCGATGGATGATCGCCAACTGGCGGGTCGAATGGCAGGACAGATATTTCAACTGGTCAGTTATATCGGACTGGCGGTGGGCGCGACCCTGCTACTTTCAATCATCATACAAAAGGGCGGCGGCTGGTTGCGGGATAATCGCGCGCGCATTGTGTTGTTGATGTTGCTGCTCATCGTGCTGAGTATTGGTGTATTGGTGCCGATGATGCAGGAGTTGAAACTCATTGGTCTTACGCCCGGTAGTGAACAGGCTACGCAATTTGCCCGCCTGCACGGCGCAGCTTCAATTTTACATTTGATTAACAGCTTATTGGGTTTATGGCTGGTGGCAACGGGGTTTCATGATGGGGCGAAAGAACAGAAATAAGCCCGGTAGGTTGGGGTGAGGCACGAACCCCAACCTACATACTACCTGGGCAATTTGATAGTCGGCTCTTTCGCCTGACGGTAAAGTATTGCGATATGGCCAATGGTATTGACCAGCTCGCTGTTTGATTCCTTACACAGGTTTTCTGCCATTTGTCGGCGCTCGTCCCGGTCTACGCCGCTGATGCGTACCTTGATGAGTTCATGATGTGCCAGACGCGCTTCAAGTTCGTTGAGAACGCCTTCGGTGACACCGCTATTGCCGATCATTACCACGGGTTTGAGGTCATGTGAGAGGCCGCGAAGATATTTATTTTGCTTGTTTGTCAGTGACATGATTAATTTTTCTTGAAATTGGATTAAAGTCTGAATTAAAAAATGAAAAGTATTAAACAATCTGTGTCGGTCGAGGAAAAAGTGACAGATCCCACTTCTTCCGCCACAAGTGCATCCAGAGGGTTTGGTGTGGCTGCCAGCCCATTTAATGGCGTCAAGCTGGAATTGGGCATCTGCATCGTTCTGGGCCTGCTGTTGTGGCTGGGCGCGGATTCTATCACAGCCAATGAGGACACACAGCTACTGATGTTACTGGCATACAGTTTGTCCGGCACAATCTGGTTGGTTATGCGTACCCGCGCGGTGCTACAGCGTTGTGCAACGGAGCAGACCGAGTCATGAAGCGCACCAACAGCAGTCAGAATTGGTTGCGGCGTCATTTTAATGACCATTATGTCAAAGAAGCGCAGAAGGCGGGTTACCGCTCGCGGGCGGTGTTTAAATTGCTGGAAATTCAGGAAAAAGACCGTATGCTTCGACCAAGGCAGGTGGTCGTTGATCTGGGGGCGGCTCCTGGTGGCTGGTCGCAGATTGCTGCACCTCTTGTCGGTAGCAAAGGTGCCGTCATCGCCATGGATATCCTGCCCATGGAGCCGCTTTCCGGGGTAACCATGATCGAGGGTGATTTTACGGAACAGGATATGCATGACCAATTGATGACGACGTTAAATGGACGCTCGGTAGACCTTGTAATGTCAGATATCGCCCCCAACATTAGTGGAATGCGTGCGGTTGATCAGCCGAGAGCAATGTATCTTGCTGAATTGGCTCTGGATTTTGCGCAGGGTGTACTGAAGCCGGGGGGTGATTTTCTCACCAAGGTTTTTCAGGGTGAGGGGTTTGATCCCTATTTGCTGGCGTTACGCAAATCATTTAGCAAAGTGGTTATTCGCAAACCGAAAGCGTCACGGCCTAAATCACGCGAAGTGTATATACTGGCGCGAGGCTTTAAAGCACAAATCTGATGCAGAATGTAAAATAGAGTGATATAAAGCATTAATTTACTAAAAACGTGCAGAAATTTATGTCGTACTGACACGTAACACGGACACATTGAGGTTATCCATTTGAGTGACTTAGCAAAAAACCTTGTTTTATGGGTTGTTATCGCCATCGTTCTGGTGTCGGTATTTAATAATTTTGGGCCTAAGCCTACTTCAGCCGAGCCCATGGACTATTCAGAGTTTGTGACGGCGGTTAAACAGGGCTCGGTTTCCAAAGTGGAAATTGCCGGTCGTACCATTCGTGGTTTAACCGCAAATGGTGAGCGTTTTACCACTTACAGTCCTGATGATCCTGGTTTGATTGCCGACCTGCTGAATAGTGGTGTGATTATCAATGCCAAGCCACCGGAGCAGCAGGGTATGTTGATGCAAATCTTCATTTCCTGGTTCCCCATGCTGCTGCTGATTGCTGTGTGGATATTCTTTATGCGCCAGATGCAGGGCGGTGGCGGCGGTCGTGGTGCCATGTCCTTTGGTAAAAGCAAAGCGCGTTTATTGGGTGAAGATCAGGTAAAAGTCAGCTTTGCTGATGTGGCAGGCGTGGAAGAAGCTAAGGAAGAAGTGGCCGAGCTGGTGGAATTCCTCAGTGACCCTGGCAAGTTCCAGAAACTGGGCGGCAAGATTCCGAGCGGCGTATTGCTGGTGGGCTCGCCCGGCACGGGTAAAACACTGCTGGCCAAAGCCATTGCCGGTGAAGCCAAGGTACCGTTTTTCACCATTTCTGGCTCAGACTTTGTGGAAATGTTTGTCGGCGTGGGCGCATCCCGTGTGCGTGACATGTTTGAGCAAGCCAAAAAACATGCGCCATGCATTATCTTTATCGATGAAATTGATGCTGTTGGTCGTCACCGTGGTGCCGGGCTAGGCGGTGGGCATGATGAACGCGAGCAAACGCTTAACCAATTATTGGTGGAAATGGATGGTTTTGAAGGCAATGAGGGTGTAATCGTTATTGCTGCCACTAACCGTCCTGATGTGCTGGACCCGGCCTTGCTGCGTCCTGGTCGTTTTGACCGTCAGGTGGTTGTGAGCCTGCCTGATGTGCGTGGACGTGAACAGATTCTCAAAGTACACATGCGTAAAGTACCGATTGCCGATGACGTAAAGCCCAATATTATTGCGCGTGGCACACCCGGGTTCTCCGGTGCTGATCTGGCCAATCTGGTGAACGAAGCAGCCTTGTTTGCGGCGCGCGCCAATAACAAGCTGGTTTCCATGGGCAACTTTGAAAAAGCCAAAGATAAAATCATGATGGGTGCTGAGCGTAAGTCCATGGTGATGGATGACGCCGAAAAGAGGCTGACGGCTTATCACGAAGCAGGGCATGCCATCGTGGGTTTGAGCATGCCTTCGCATGACCCGGTTTACAAAGTAACCATCATTCCACGTGGCCGAGCCCTCGGTGTGACTATGTTTCTACCCGAAGCAGATCGTTACAGCTATAGCAAGGAACGACTGGAAAGCCAGATTGCCAGCATGTTTGGTGGACGTATTGCGGAGGAGCAGGTTTTTGGTCCTGACTCGGTGACCACGGGTGCCTCCAATGACATTCAGCGTGCCACGGAAATTGCGCGCAACATGGTGACCAAATGGGGGCTCTCTGAAAAACTGGGCCCGCTGACCTACATGGAAGAAGAGGGTGAGGTTTTCCTTGGACATTCTGTTGCACAGAATAAGCATGTTTCCGATGAAACTGCGCATATCATTGATGAAGAAATTCGTGTGATCATCGACAAAAACTACAAACGTGCGGAAAGCATCCTGAAAGAAAAACGGGATAAACTGGACAAAATGGCCGATGCTTTGATGAAGTTTGAAACCATTGATCAGGCGCAGATCGCAGACATTATGGCAGGCAAGCCCCCGCGTCCTCCTGCTGACTGGGAAGACGAAGGCAGTGATGACAACAAACCGACAGACACCAGTGCCAAAGCTGACAGCAACAGCGATGATGGCAAGGAAAAGCCGAGTGACAGCACTATCGGTGGTCCGGCAGGCGAGCATTGATTAACTCCTAACTCTGTTCGCAGGTGTTCAGCGTGTTGGAATGTAACGGCAAGTTGCTGGATCTTTCCCTGTCAACACCACCTAAAGTAATGGGTATTCTCAATATCACCCCCGATTCCTTTTCGGACGGGGGTCTTTTTTTGTCCGCAGATAAGGCATTGCAGCAAGCGCAACAAATGGCACAGGACGGTGCAGCGATTATTGACGTGGGTGGTGAATCGACACGCCCCGGCGCGGCAGTCGTTTCACTTGATGAAGAACTGACACGCGTCATTCCTGTTATCGAAAAAATCCGTCAGCACTCCGATGTTGCCATTTCTATCGACACCAGCAAACCACAGGTGATGCGCGAAGCGCTGGCTGCCGGTGCCAGTATGGTTAATGATGTAAATGCCCTGTGCGCAGACGGTGCGTTGGCCGTTTGTGCTGAATACGACTTGCCGGTCTGCCTGATGCATAAACAGGGTGAGCCGCAGACCATGCAGGATAACCCGCAATATCAGGACGTGGTCGCTGAAGTCAGTCAATATCTGGCGGTACGAGCTGATGCCTGCATTGAGGCCGGCATCAGTAAAACAAATATCATTATCGATCCGGGTTTTGGCTTTGGCAAAAGCCTGGAAAATAATCTGTCGCTGTTGAGAGGCATGCCACATTTTTGCGCCATGCCGTATCCGGTGCTGGTGGGCATTTCCCGGAAAAGCATGTTCGGCATGTTGCTCGGTCGAGAGGTCGGACAGCGACTTGTCGCCAGTACCACAGCGGCCGCCATCGCTTACCAGAAAGGTGCGCGTTTTTTCCGGGTGCACGATGTCGCGCAGACCTGTGATGCCTTGAAATTATGTGAAGCAGTCGCCTAAATAAACCGATGTTTTTGACTATACTTGGCGTAGTAAAAGATTCTTTTGGAATAATGACTAGAGTAAGCTGATGACAAAAAAATATTTTGGTACAGACGGTATTCGCGGCAAGGTCGGCACCGGTTTGATGAGCCCCGAAAAAGTGCTCAAGCTGGGCTGGGCAGTGGGCCGTGTACTGGCCTCGCAGGAAAATGGCAGCAACAAGAAAGTGGTTATCGGCAAGGACACGCGTATCTCGGGTTACATGTTTGAGTCGGCGCTGGAAGCCGGGCTGTCTGCTGCCGGGGTCGATATCGAATTGCTCGGCCCGATGCCAACACCGGGCATTGCGTATCTCACCAGAACCTTGCGCGCCTCTGCCGGCATCGTTATCAGCGCTTCGCACAATCCTTATTATGACAATGGCCTGAAGTTTTTCTCTGCACAGGGCGAAAAACTTGATGATGAAGTCGAGCACGCCATCGAAGCCATGTTTGACGCGGATATGGAAATTGTCGATTCTGCCAAGCTGGGAAAAGCGCATCGCGTCGGTGATGCTGACGGGCGTTATATCGAAGCCTGCAAAGCCAGCATTCCGATGAATATTCGATTGAATGGCCTGAAGATCGTGCTGGATTGCTCTAACGGCGCAACCTATGACATCGCGCCGAAAGTCTTTGCTGAGCTGGGCGCAGATGTTATTGCCATCGGTGATCAGCCTGATGGTTTGAATATTAATTACCAATGCGGCTCAACCGATCCGGCGCATCTGGTTACCCGGGTGAAAGTTGAAGGTGCTGATCTTGGCATCGCTTTTGACGGTGACGGCGACCGCGTTCTGATGGTTGATAATCATGGTGAAGTGGTTGAT
>JAKIUF010000077.1 GCA_021647705.1 Gammaproteobacteria bacterium
GGCAGCCATGCCTCACGCTTTCGCGGTCGTGGCATGGACTATCAGGAATCCCGTATTTACCAGCCCGGCGACGATATCCGCAACATGGACTGGCGGGTTACCGCACGCACTGGCCGACCGCACACCAAGCTCTTTCAGGAAGAACGCGAGCGCCCGGTGGTGCTATGCATAGACCTCAATCCCGGCATGTTCTTCGCCAGCCGGGGGGCGCTCAAATCCGTGGTGGCCGCGCGTGCAGCCAGCCTTATCGCCTGGGCGGCCACCGCCCACGGCGACCGTATCGGTGCCTTGCTGTTCAATGGTGATCACCACGAACTACCGCCGCGCGGCGGCAAACACGGTGTGCTGCGCCTGATCCGTCAGCTGGTAGCGCAAACCGACCCGCTGGAAAACCTTCAGCAACCTCCTCACCCAGAAGGGTTGAATACGGCGCTGGGCCGTCTGCGCCGGGTCAGTCGGCCCGGCAGCCTGATTGTTCTGCTCAGCGATTTTTACGGTATCGACGAGGAAACCGGCAAACACCTGACGCGACTGCGCCAGCACAACGATGTGATGGCCATTCAACTGGTTGATGCACTGGAACTCGCCCCTCCACCGCCTGCACGTTACGGCGTCAGCGATGGTCAGGACACCGGCATTCTCGACACCCGCTCGGCCACTGCACGAAAAGCTTATAGCGATTTTTTCAGTCAGCACCATCAAGCGCTACGGGATCTCATGCGCAGCCGGATCATCCCGCTGTTGCAATTGTCCACCGACGATGACGTAGCCAACGTTTTGCGCGGCCACTTTGGTGGCAGAGCAACACCTCCGGTACAGGAAACCGCTGCATGAACCCGGAAAACCTGTCAGCACTGCAACTGCGTGATATTCATCTGCATTGGGCAGTGCCCTGGCGGGGTATCACATCATACTCACGAAGGCAGAATAACGGTAATTACAATAAGCTGCGGAGAATTAAACCCTAAATATATGGACTCACAAACCAAAAAAAGCGGGCAAAAGCTCATGTCAAAAAAATTGTGGGTCACTATCCTGTATTTAAGAATGAACCGGTCGTGTCGGCATTATCTCTGGAAGAAAAATGGGACGAAGAGTCAAACACGAACATAGATTAAATAATGCAGAAATTACAAAAATACCATATTTAGTATACTTACCAACAAAATCAATTGAACAAACCAATTATCTCGATAACGATGCCAAACACCTGAACAATCAACCATCGGAAGGAAAAAATGCCCAGTAAAACCATCGTAATTTTAGCTAATTCATTAAAACACAGCCAACATTGTGTAGCTGGAAAATGCATTGTGACTAAAAAATGGCTTCGCCCTGTTGCAGATGCAAGAGGAAGTGAGTTAAGCCATGCGCAAGTAGTGTATGAAAACCCACATGGGAAGTTTACTGCTAAACCCAAACAAAAAATTATCATTGGGCTTGGTAGTCATGCCCCATTACCAAACCAGCCTGAAAATTATATTGTGGACAATTCTGTTTGGCAACAAAACTATAGCATTAGTGACGATGAACTAAGACATTATCTGGACATGCCAGACAACTTATGGGGTGAAGGTGATCGAGTTCCATATCCCAAGATTGTCAGTGGCTCTATCGCTATTAATCAATCGCTTTATCTGATAAAGGTAGATAATTTATCTCTATATAAAAACCAACATAACAAAAGGCGAGCAAAGTTTGACTATAAAAATATCAGCTACGACCTTGCAGCAACCGACCCACAATTTGACAACATAGCCAACAAAAACCAAGGGCTGAGCAGTATACTTTGCATCAGCCTGGGAGAAAATTTTGAAGGTAATTGTTACAAATTAATAGCTACGATTTTTTAACTCAGGTAATACTTTATGGATATTTACACCATTGGTTTCACAAAAAAAAATGCCGTAACATTTTTTGGACTTATCAAGTCTGCCAATATATCAACTTTGATTGATGTAAGACTGAACAACGTATCACAATTAGCCGGGTTCGCTAAAAAAGATGATTTAAAATATTTCTTAAAAGAATTATGTAACACGGAATATGTCCATGCTCCTGAGTTAGCGCCAACCAAAGAGATGCTAAGTGCATATAAAAAAGGTGATATGCCTTGGAAAACATATGAAGACAAGTTCTTAAACCTCATGTCTCAACGTCATATTGAACGTCTAGTGAAGCCTGCTCTGCTTAGCAATGGGTGTTTATTATGCAGTGAACATGAGCCTCACTTGTGTCATAGACGCTTAGTTGTTGAGTATCTAAATGAAAGTTCAAATTTAGATTTAAAAGTTAAACATTTATATTGAAAATGAAAAAAATCCTGATTATTTACCCAAAGCTCTTTAACTGTTATGAAAAATTCTTTCGGAAAGTTTCAAAAATAATCAGTAATATTGACGGATTCTCTATTATTTTTCCTGATGACCCTAATGGATTTATCAACAAATTCGCTAAAGAAAATTCCCCTAGCATCAAGTTGTTAACTTCCGTCAATTGGAGCATCAATGATGTTACTCACGGCATCATATTCGATGACGGGGAAGAATTCTTAAAAGAAATTAACCTTTTAACATCGAACAATATTCCGTTACGAGTTATAAAAATTATGATAACCCGGGTAATTAACATTAAAAAAGAAACCGAATATCAATCCGTAAAAAGCACTCCAAAATATGAGTATATAGGCCGTGGTTCTTATTGGGGAAATCCATATTCCATGTATGAAAGCGGCGATGACCGAGATGAAGTTATCAGAAAATACAAATATGACTTCGATTATGAAAAATTCCCCAACAAAGAAAAAAAAGAGATTTACAAACTAGCAGGTAAACGGCTGGGGTGTTTTTGCAAACCACAAAACTGTCATGGTGATATTTTGGCAGACTATCTTAATTCATGGGATGACGGAAAGTAATATGAAGGTACACCCGAACGTTATAAAAAAACAGGAATCAATGAAAAATCCAAAAAACAAAAAGAGGTCAATTATCCGACCAGGTCTTGATGAGTTTATCGCGCTGCACCAACCCGCCACCAAACTACGCTTTAGTCACAAACAGGTGCTGCAAGATCTCATGCGCAGCCGGATCATCCCGCTGTTGCAATTGTCCACCGACGATGACGTAGCCAACGTTTTGCGCGGCCACTTTGGTGGCAGAGCAACGCCCCCGGTACAAAACCCGCCACAGGAAACCGCCGCATGAATCCGGATAACCTGTCAGCACTGCAACTGCGTGATATTCATCTGCCCGCCGAGCCAGGCTGGTGGCCCCCGGCCCCCGGCTGGTGGGTGCTTGTCGTACTGTTACTGGTTCTGCTGGTATGGACCACGCGCTTCGCCTTGCGTCGTTACCGCCTGTATCGTCAGCGCCAGCAGCTGCTGGTCATGCTGGATGCGCTAACCCGGCAGCCTGGCGATGTCACGCCGAAGGCAATTTCGGAACTTTCCATCCTGCTGCGACGACTGGCGCTGATGCGTTTTCCCCGTCAGCAAGTGGCTGCGCTTACCGGCAACGAGTGGCTGCGCTTTCTCGACAACTCCGGCGGCAATGGTCAATTCAGTGATGGCCCCGGTCAGGTGCTGGCCACCGGCCCCTATCAGCCTGCCCTGCCCGCCGACGTGGATCTAGCAGCGCTGAGTGCCCTGCTGCGTGAGTGGATAAAAAAGAATATGAGTCGCTGATTGAGTGCTGATAAATGAATATTAAAATGTGAATTAAGGTTAGCAAGTTCTTCGGTCTGTCTGCTGACTATTGGCTAAACCTGCAAGTACGTTGGGATTTATATAAGACTCAAGAAACTGAGAAGGCTGAGATTAAGGCAATTAAGGATTTCCATCATTTGCCAAAAATGGCTTAAGGAAATCAGGATCAATTAATCTGTTGATCCTAGTATCTTGACATAGTAAGTGCCACGCCCTGTGCCCCTTGTTTCGATAAGACTTAACTTGACCAGCTTATCAAAATCCAGCTTTCTGGATGCAAGACTGCGTGATGATATGCCGCTGTATTCACGCTGGGTAATACTGCCATGCTTACCAATATATTCCAGAATTTGTTTATGATGTGGCTCAAGACGAAATTTAACCATTGATTGTTCGGATAATGCTTTACGAACGCGCCGTAGTTCATCCAAAACCCCATCAGCAAAATATTCCAGCCATTCGGAAAAGTCGATATTTTCTACCCGATCATAGTAATCACCCTCTAAACCAACTGCTTTAAAATAGCGCGTGATATTACGGTTGTAATAATTTTCAAAACTGAATATCTCGAACAAATCCAGCCCCGCTTTTCCCAATATAGCAGTGGTAAACAAGCGCGTGGTTCGGCCATTACCGTCAATGAAAGGGTGAATAATCACGCACTGCCGGTGGAATATACCCGCCAGAATCATCGGATCAATTTTTCCAATATTATCCTTGATAAACGCCAACAAATCCGAGGTTAACTTTCTAACATCTTTGTGATCCGGCGGGATAAATACTATCTCATCAATTTTTTGGGGATTACGGATAATAACGGGTGCTTTACGCAAGGCACCACAATGTGCAGGATTATCCATCAGCTTTTTCACAACCTGCCCTTGCACTTTTTCAATTGTTTTGACATTAAGTTGAAACTTGCCTGAGCGCACTGCTCCATATAAAGACTGGAGCGCCCTATTGTAATTCAGTACCTCGCGCTCTGTATCACGGATAGCACTTTTCCGGGTCTTGAGCAGCCGCTTCACATCAGTGAGCGGTAAGGGGTTACCTTCGATACTTGTCGAGGCATAGGAGGATAACTCTTTGGCATCAAGCTCAAGCCTGGCCAGCTCCTGATCATTTAAACTGAAGGACTTGATTTCCCCCAGAGACTCACTGATTTCACGAATTGTGAAGAGAAGTTTATCGCTAATAGTATATTTCGGCTTCCAAGACATAGCCGAAAATTAGCCGAAAATTAGCCGTTAGTCAAGGAAGTAATTAGCCTTGAATTAGCCACTACTTCTTCAAACCTATTCTTGAAAATATGACCCGCCACATGTGAAACGTGCCTGAAAAATGTGTATCAGATGGATATTAACAACTCTGCTCACGAACGGCGGGAAGCCTTCTCCAGGCTTTTTACGACCCTTAATCAATATATTTTTCAGCCTCTTCTGCCATCCATAACATATCTTTTTTAGTTTTTACCAAAATAAAAGTAGTATCAGTGAAATAACTGGCATTTTTTGACTCATCTAAAAAGCCAACCAATAAATCTTCAACTTGATCATTATTAAAATCACCTCTAGCAAGAAGGGAGAATTTGTAACGCCATGTCGGGCGATCAATTACCACGCTGTTTTCATTACCTGATTGCTTATATTTCAGGTCAAAAAAAGTATGTATTTTTTCATCAAGTTTAGGCCTGATTGATGACCTGAATGAAGAAAGGTCAAAGTTATTATAAATTATCTCTGAAAAATTTCCGTCGTAAAAACTAACAGCTGCTGTTTTTCCTTTCTTGTAAATCAAAGTAGCAATGCAAGATTGGTAATATGAATAAGCTCGATAGTTATTATCGGTCTCAATAAGTTCAAGCTTATTAATATGGGCAACTAATTCTCTACAGTTTTTAACAATAATTTCCTTGTCATTCTTGGCAAATTTTAGCTCCGGTAATGCCTCATTATTTTTAGCTTTGTATTCAAACAAGACTGCCACAGGTGGATATTGATTTGGTAAATGCATATGTTCATACCTACATCCTGACAGCCAGACCAAAGCGATAAAAACAGGAAAAATTTTCTTACCAACGTTTATCATTTTTTTCGTTATCATTGATGACTCTCCAATTTAAAGAACCTTTTTCAACAAAACGGCTTCTTTTTTGCGCCTTGTTGGGTACCGATCTTGAAAATTGTTGAGAATATCCACGGATTTTTTCCAATCCTGACTTGTTACTGCTGTCCAGAATTTGGGGGCTTCTGTAGAAAGATCACCATATTGATAATAAACTGAAGCAATCACAGTCTGTGCTTCTTTCGGTAAAAATACGAATGTTTTTTGAGGCGGCTTAATGGCAGCATTGTATTTTCTGATCAATAAATTTGTGATAGAACTCTTTGCCGCTTTATCAATCACATCTGCTTCGATTTTATTGATTAAAAGGGGCGTTGTACGAATCAAATTCACAGCATCCGTTGATTTCATACCAAGATAAGGTTTCAGCTTGTCGATCAATGTTGACGTAAAGCCCAGCCTTTTCAAATCTTGTTCGTCTCTTGCCCCCAGATCAAAACCGGTTGCAATCGTCACCCCGCTTTTACTTTGATTCTCTGCGGGTACATATCCTTCGAGATGCTGACCACCTTCCAAAACACTTATGAAGCCATAATCTATATTGTTTGACATTAAAAATTCCTTTTATTTATGGCAATTCCAGCCTGAATCAAGGTACGGCCTCTCCCCGAAAAAAGCAATGATACTTACAAGTCAGGTTCATTGTATCATCATCAAAATACGCTGAATGTTTTGCCTAACCTCCCCCTTTTCTCAAATAGCAATCACCATCGCCTTTATTACCTGCTGCATCTTTGGCCAAATCAGCATCTTCTGTTTATGATGATAATCGATGCGGCCTCCAGTAGTTTACTGGCGTCATTACCCCGACAACATCACAAGACATTTGCTGGAGCAGCTGAATGCCACGAACCATCCATGAAAAAAAAGGTCAATCGTTAAAACCACAAATAGCCCGGTACTGCCTTGTCGATATACCTGCTGCCACCCCCTTGGAAAAATCGAATCCACCCTCAAATGACTTTCTGCAAAAACAGACAACTGGCCCATCAAACACTAACAGATACCCAGAACAACCTGATTCACGATACCATTGCCGTCCATTGCGTCATCGAAACCCGGCTTGCCCGCCGATGTGGATCTGGCGGCGCTGAGTACCTTGATGCACGAATGGATAAACAAGAACATGAGTCACTGATAATGAGCATTAACAATGAGTATTGAATTCGCTTGGCCCTGGCTGTTTGCCGCCCTACCCTTGCCGCTGCTGGCGCTGTTGCTGCCCCGTGCGCCCAGTGTTGCCCCGGCCACGCTGCATATTCCTTTTTACGCAGCCCTGCAAGACAACCTGCAAACGCACAGCGGGCCACGCTCCCGCCTGCGACTACTGCTGGCCATATTCGCCTGGATGCTGCTGGTACTGGCGGCAACACGCCCGCAGCTGATCGGCGAGAGTGTACACCTGCCGGTGAGCGGCCGCAGCCTGATGCTGGCGGTGGATATCTCCGGCTCCATGCAAAACGAGGACATGCAGACCCGCGGCCTCCAGTTGAGCCGCCTGACAGCGGTCAAGGCTGTGGCGGGTGATTTCATCGAGCAGCGCAAGGGCGACCGCATCGGCCTGATCCTGTTTGGCGACGAAGCCTACTTGCAAGCACCGCTGACTTTCGACCGCAGCACCGTGCGCACCTTGCTGGATGAGGCACAAATCGGTCTGGCCGGTCAGCAAACCGCTATCGGTGATGCCATCGGTCTGGCCATCAAACGCCTGCGCAAGGAACCGGCCAGTAACCGGGTGCTGATCCTGCTCACCGATGGTGCCAACACGGCCGGCAATGTCGATCCACTCAAGGCCGCCGATCTGGCGGCTCGTGAAGAGGTGCGCATTTACACCATCGGCATCGGCAGTGGCGAGATGATGATTCAAACGCCCTTCGGCATGCGGCGTGTGGCAACAGGCGATCTTGACGAGGACAATCTCAAGGCAATCAGTGAAAAAACCGGCGGGCGTTATTTCCGCGCCCACGACAGCAACCAGCTGGCAAAAATTTACGCCTTGCTGGATCGTATTGAACCCGTTTCCGAAGACAAGCAAACCTGGCGGCCCATCAATGAACTCTATTTCTGGCCACTGAGTGCGGCGCTGCTGCTCAGTGTGCTGATTGCCCTGGCCACCGTGCTGCGCGGGCGCATGACGGTGCGCCCCCGTAATGAGGTGTCCCGTGCCTGAGCAATTCCATTTTTTACAACCCCAATGGCTGCTGGCGCTGATTCCACTGGCATTGCTGGTGTGGTTTCTGCGTCACACGGCCACGGGCAACAACCCATGGACCCGCATCATTGATGCCCGACTGCAACCGCTGTTGCTGATGGGGCAAACACAACGGGTTAGCTATTTATTGTTATGTCTGCTCGGCCTGGGGTGGCTGATTGCGGCACTGTCGCTGGCCGACCCGGTGTGGGAAAAACAGCCACGGCCACTGTTCCAAACCAGTGCGGCGCGGGTCATCGTACTCGACCTGTCCCGCTCCATGCTCAATCACGACCTCAAACCCTCGCGGCTGGCACGGGCACGTTTTAAAATCGAAGACATTCTGGCTCGTGATGAGGAAGGCCAGACCGGACTGGTAGTGTTTGCCGGTGATGCCTTCGCCGTCACCCCGCTGACCCGCGATGCGGATACCCTGAGCGCCCTGCTCAAAGCCCTGGACCCGGAGCTGATGCCAGTGCAAGGCAGCCGTGCCGACCTTGGCCTGCAAAAAGCCGGTGAACTGCTGCAACAGGCCGGGCTGGTCAACGGCCAGAT
This sequence comes from Gammaproteobacteria bacterium, assembly GCA_021647705.1. GTDB lineage: Bacteria > Pseudomonadota > Gammaproteobacteria > SZUA-152 > SZUA-152 > SZUA-152. The sequence goes on from JAKIUF010000077.1 coordinate 8,577, forward strand.
CCTGCTGCTGGCCGATGGTGTGAGCGGAGACAAGGCTCGCGATGTCGCCGAAGACTTGTACAGCAAAGGCTATCGCGTATCGGTGCTCGGTGTAGGTACGGAAAACCCTGAACCCCTGACCAATGCGCAAGGACAGCTGTTCCGCACGCAGGACGGTCAGCTTATCCGGCCACCACTCGAAACCAATGCACTCAAAGCCGTAGCCGTGGCCGGTGGCGGGCACTACCGCCGTTTCAGCAGTAATGAGAGTGACATCGCGGCCCTGCTGGCCAGCGACACCACCATGAATACCGAAAATCCCATGAGCGATGACCTGCAAGGACAAGACTGGCAATCACGCGGCCCCTGGCTGGCGGTGTTGCTGCTGCCACTGGCGGCACTGGCCTTCCGTCGTGGCTGGCTGTTGAGTGTGGCGTTGGTGGTTGGCGTGCTGTTGCCGCCGCAACCGGCCATGGCCGTGGGCTGGGACGACCTCTGGCAACGCCCTGATCAACAAGCCCGCAAAGCACTGGTGGCACAGGATTACGACCGCGCCAGCCAGGTGGCCAAAGATCCGCTGCTACGCGGCAGTGCCGAATATCGGCGTGGCAATTATGAACAAGCACTGGGAGCTTATTCTCAGGCCAGCGGTACCATTGCCGATTACAACCGTGGTAACGCACTGGCAAAACTCGGGCGCTACGAAGAAGCCATCGCTGCCTATGAACAAGCGTTGAAATCGTCACCTGAAACGATGGAGGATGCACAAGCCAATAAAGCAGCAGTCGAGGCTTTGCTGCGCCAGCAACAGCAACAGCAACAGAGTGATCAATCGCAGGAGCAACAGACGGAAGAAACGGAAGAAGGTGAAAGCAGTAATAACAATGAGGGAGACAGCGAGGAAAGCCAGCAGAGCGAATCCTCCAGTCAAGATCAACAAGCCGGATCGGGTGAATCCGGCAAGCAGTCACAACAGGATACAGCCGAGCAACAAGAGCAGCAGAACAAACAGGACGAGACGCCGCAAGACGCCGATGAAAACACCTTTGCCGACGCCGCCAAAGCACTGGAAGAAGAACAGGCGGATGACGATGCAGCAAAAGAGCAGGAAAAAACCGCAGGCACTGCCGGTGAAAAATCGGGAGAGGAACAAGCAGACAACAACGAGCCACCGTCAGCACCTGAGCAACAGGCAGCCCAGGCGGACGACCTGCCCGCTCAACAGGCTCAGCCCCTCAGCAGCGAAGAACAAATGGCTGCTGAACAATGGCTGCGCCGCATCCCCGACGACCCCGGCGGCCTGCTGCGGCGCAAGTTTCAGTATCAATATCAACGGCGGGTACAGCGAGAGGGAACGGGCAGTGCGCAGCCTTGGTGAAAATCAGTAGAAATGGGTTTTTCCGCTTTACGCTTCTCACCAACTTATAATTTTCTTTCAAAAAATAATTATGTTTTTATCAAAAATTGATCGCAAGGAATTGAAATGTCAAAACTGCAAATATCAGAATCCTTTAAAAGCACTAACAGTACCCTTACACCTTCGGCAACCCGCATTATTAACCGGGATTTAACCAGCGCCAAACTGCTGATTTCTCAATTTGTTAAATTAAGCAGCGCAACGAACTTTAAGCCTGCTTTTAGTGTTGAGAATAACAGCAAAGGCACTATGACAAAAATAATCAAACATTTACGCGATAGAATAAATGAACCCTGGAGAATTTACCAAGCAGGTACAAGCTTATGCGGACCAGCCGTGTTTTTTTATTGCCTGGCCAAAGATTGTCCTGCACTTTATGTGAAATCTGTCATTGAACTGTATATGTATGGCGAAACCAAAATTAATGACTTGCATATTAAACCCTCATCAAGCTGCAAAAAAGCAAGATTACCTGACGAGATGAACAGTATCGACTGGGTCACATTGGCCAGTCTGACAGATTCATCAAACGCGCTTTATAATTATGATTCTGATGCGGATAAATTTGCCGGCATTACACTGCCGGGCAGACTGGAATCCTGGTTTAAAGCTGCGGGTTATAAACATGTAAGCCAGCATACCAATTTATTTTTTGACAAAAGTGTGGACAACCTCTTAAAGGCGAACAATGCCTTTAAGGCAGGAAAAAATGTCTGTTTGTTTCTCTCGGCCAAATCACGATATGTCCCCATGACAATCAGCCTTACTCCCAACCACTGGGCTGTTATGAGCCGCTCTCTGAAAGTAGGCAACCCTCGCTCCATTAACTTTTCATCAAATGCAGATGAAATAAAAAATGAAGAATTTGACTTGCAGGTGTTCACCTGGGGCAAAGAGGCTGAAAAAATGAACCCGAAAAAATTATCGCTCCATGAGTTTAGCGACTATTATTTTGGCTATGTTGTTACATCATAAGAATAAGCGAGAAAATCAATGAACTCGACATTAATAGCAATTAAAACAATAATGATATTTGTGATATTTTTATTGTTTTTTATGCCACTCACCGGCCTCGCAGGCACCTTTGTTAAAGTCCAGGAATTAAAAAACACCTTTAAATATGGCGTTCTTCAGATTAGCGCTTCCGAAGATGGGCGCTACGCTTTCATCGAAGACGGGAATCAAGTTTTTTGGTTGATGAATAGTATCCAACCACTCACATTACACAACATTTTTGATGATAAACAAAACTCTCCCCCTTTTGAAAAAAAACCCGTAAAGGCACAATGGCATGATAAATACATTATATTTCTTTATTATGAAAAAACTGAATTTTACAATGTGCAAAATCAAAAAATTGAGCGACACTATCCATTGAGGCTCACAAAATTTAATGGTCAAATGCTTTGGTCGGAAAAACACCAACGTTTTATCATCGACACTAAAGTTTTTACTCTGGACAGTGATATCGAAAAAAATCCTGACCAACATGGGCATGCAGACCAAACCGGCTTGTTAATGACGAAAAATGGTGATGACTACATCACATCAGGCCGTCATGATCAAAGCATCATGCGCTGGACTCTACCCGATGGTAAACTAAAAAAAACCTGGCGACTTGGGAAATGGTATGCATCACGAAAAGTGTCCGATATTGCACTTATCGACAATCAACTGGTAGTGGCAACAAACAATGGGGAGATTCATGCGCGCTCAATCGACGACGGTAGTGTGCTGTGGTCAGCATCCCCTTGCAGCAGTTTTTTTTCAAGTGAAAGCCCTCACTTTATGCTCAATGGGAGTGTCCGACTGAAAAATAAATCAGTTCACCATAACAAACTGATTTTCTATCGATGCCAGAGCACCAAACCTAACTATGGCTTTATAGAAAAACAAGGGAATGACTGGAAACTGGAAAAAATCACCTTACCCTCCACGGGAAATGCCAGTCTTGAACGCATGTACTACCTTGATTCATTAAACAAGGCTATTTTAGGGCTGGATGATGGACAAGTGTTACTGTATGACCTGAAAAATAAGAATATCGACCAGATCATTGTACCCAAATCAGAAGAAGGCAATGGACCTGCCTTGTTTGCTTACCTGAAAGCCGACAAATTGCTTGTTGTCGTGAATGATAAAACCGTGGATATCTACCAATACCAATAACCATTTTTTCATATTATGCTTCTCGACT
>JAKIUF010000004.1 GCA_021647705.1 Gammaproteobacteria bacterium
AAAAGCTTCAGCGTTCGAGGCCTTGACATAAGCCTGCTGAGACCAGCTACCATCATTACGCCTAAACACATACACCGCTCCAGCCTGGCTTGCTGAATTATCCGCCTCACCAGTTCCATCAGTACTGATACCAATGGCACCACTGTTTTCATTGGTAGCTCCCACCGCCAAAGTATTACCATCACTACTCAAAGCCACTGAGTCACCGAAAAAATCAAGATCCCCAGTATTAGAGGCCTTAACATAAGCCTGCTGGAGCCAGCTACCACCGTTGCGGCTAAACACATACACCGCCCCGGCAGCTGATAGCGAACGATCATTCTCACCGGTTCCATCGGTGCTGATGCCAGTGGCATTGCTGCCTTCTTCTCTAGCTCCCACCGCGAGAGTATTACCATCACTACTCAAAGCCACTGAGAGGCCGAACCCACCTCCTCCGTAGAACTCAATCGACCCCTGAGCATTTGAAGCCTTCACATATCCAATGGCAGATAACACACCGCCCAGCGTGCTCACTTCGTTGGAGTCGCTGCACAGATTACTGTTACAGGCCTGCAATAAATACCGGGCACTACCCCAGTCCTGACGATACACAGCAATATCCAGCGTGTGTGAGGTAGCGGTGATATCTGCACCTCGCTGGGTAAAGCCCGAGACACCATCAGGATTTTCCATCAATCGATAATAAGTGGCATTCTGCACCGCTGGCCAACTGAATTGCAGTTGCTTGATGCCGAAATCAAGCGAGAGCACTGCTGCACTCAGGTCAGCGGTATTCCCCTCCACAATTTTAAACTCATTGATGCTTGACCATGACCCTGAATATCCTGACGCCCCAACAATTTTTAATTTAACGTATCTGGCTTCCAGAGTAGCAAATGAAGATGAGATAGGTTGCGATGTAGACGTATTATTACTGTGATCCACAATGAGCGAACCAGCCACTTCATTTTCAACATCGGTCAGGCTTGTACTGGCATAAACATAATACTGATACGCTCTATTCTGATAAGTCCACAATTCAGTTCCTTCAATGGATTTGTTTTCGCCGTAGTCAATAATCACCCATTGCGGAAATCCACTTGCAGACCACCTGAAATCATTGGAAGTATTTTCATCAATGACTTTAACAGCCTCATTACCCGCTTGCTCTGCACTTTGACTAATAACGACAACTTCGAGGGGGGTGTCGTCATCAATGATCACAATGGTATCGGTAATGATGGCACCCAGTGTAGCGTTAGTCGGATTGTTTAAAGTAACAGTGATCGTTTCATTGCCTTCATCCAGAGCGTCATCAATTGCCGTTAACGTTGTCTGAGCAAAGGTATTTCCAGCAGGGATAGTGATAACATCAAATTTGGAATAATCAACATCCGCAGTCGCTGTACCGGTGTAAATCAAATCGACCATTACCGGAAATTCAGCGACTTCACTTAATGTCACGATCAAATCAGCCGTACCTGTGGCTTCGTCCATTGATGAGGAATTAATGCTCAATGTGACGCTAGGAGAGCCAGACGTTTGAACCATTTCTATCTCATTGATACTCACCCAATTACCGCCATACCCGGATGCACCCACCACTTTCAGTTTGACATAACGCCAAGGGTATCCACTCGTCGTATCGGAAATAGGCTGAGCTGATGAAGTGTTCGTACTTCGATCAATGATAAGCGCCGAATTGTCTTCATTTTGTACTAAAGACAGATCGTCAGAAGCCCAGACAGTGTATTGATAAGCTCTGTTCTGATAAGTCCAAAGATTAATCGTGTTATACGGGACAGGAGTAACTCCCATATCAATAATCACCCACTGAGGAAACCCGTTTGCAGACCATCTGAAGTTATCGGAGGTGTTCCCATCAATCACGTTATCAGCCTCGTTGCCGGCTTGCTCCGCACTTTGGCTAATAACAATTCTGGAAGCGTCGTCGTCAGTGATCGTAATGGTATCGGTAATGATGGCACCCAGTGCAGCGTTGACCGGGTTGTTTAACGTGACAACGACAGTTTCATTACCTTCATCCAGAGTGTCAGCAATTGCCGTTAACGTCGCCTGAGCAAAGGTATTTCCAGCAGGAATGGTGATAACATCAGGTTTGGAATAATCAACACCTGCGATAGCTGTGCCGCTGTAAACCAGGTCAACCGTTACCGGAAGTGCTGCTGCTTCGTTTAACGTCACGGTCAAATCAGCGGTACCCGTGGCTTCACTCATTGATGAGGGATTAATATTCAGTGTGACACTGAGTTCCGAAGGAGAAGGCGGACAGGATGAAGGGGGAGGATTCCCAGGGTCAGGCATAATGCCGGAAGCCATTTTTACAACTTCGGTTCCCGCCAATAAAAAAGCGCCTACGCCAAAATCTCTTGTAGAATTTTCAGTAACAGGCTGGCTGGATTCTGGCCGATGCCCTGGCCCCTGAATATAACCCAGAAACCCACAGTCTTTAATTGCATCATTCACCATTCCATTCCATGCTTTTTCTACAATGGGCCTGTAAGTTGCGTCCTCCAGAATGCCGACATTAATGCCATAAGCAAGCGCATAAGTGAAAAAAGCGGTTCCACTGGTTTCCTTCCCACCAAAATGATTGGGATCATCCAGATTAACATTCCAAAAGCCATCGGGCCGCTGTCGATCCTTCAAAGAACCCGCCATGGAAATCAATGTCTGTTTGTATTCATCATAATGGCTATCAGAGTTGGGTAATGCTTTCAACACTTTAACCATGGCAGCAATAACCCACCCATTACCTCTTGACCAATATATGTTTTTTCCAGCAGAGGTTAAATTGGGAGGGGTCTGGTTTTTATCTCTCCACCACAAAAAATCATTTTCGTTATTATTACCATTGTCAGAGAAGAGGCCATTGCCCCCTTCTGAATATTTTGTCCATGCATATAAATCCCACATTTTGTCATGAGGTTCGGTGTCACCGTTAATATTGCCAAGTTCAACAAAGTTGGGCATTGCCATAAACATTGCATCTACCCACCACCAGTTCTCAACATTGGAATGATTAACTATATTGTTTACGGAAGTCTGGATATGTGCGATTTTATACGGCTGAGGATCGTATTTATACAATTCGATATAGGTTTGTCCTGCGGCCTGATCATCAGCGTGAGGCAACCAAATATACCCATTGAGTTTCCAGTCCCATTTTATGGCCCAGGACTCTGCATAGTTATAGTATTTAGTATCTGGATATACATCGTACATAGCCATGTTTCCAATGTAATAGACCGCACGCGCCCATTTATTATCTCCCAGTCCAGGGTTTTCATTGATCCAATAATCATTCACTAATGCCATTTTACTGACAATCTCTGACTTGTTCGGTAGGGCTTTGGCTTCTTGGGTAATAAATGATGTGAAAAGAAATACAGCAACAATCAAGTGTATTGAGAAAATAATGTGACTACGCTTGGTTTCCATAATATCTCCTTTTATTATGAATGAACGTATCGAATTATTTTTTTCTTAAAACGACCGTCCGGATTGGTAGTCTACAGAGTATAGTGAGAATAAATATTTTTTTACCAAAAATATTGGGTCATATGAACATAAAGTGAAAAATTATATTTTTATAATAGAGTGATATTAAAATGCACCCATCAAGATAACATCTTCTTGCAAAAATATTCTTTCCAACGTTCCATCAGGAAGACTAGCAATACAGAATTAATATGGCTGTATTTTATGCAAAACATAAAAAATAGGCTTTAAAAACAGGAAAAAGCCTTAAAAATAGGCTTTTATTTACGCGAATAAATTACTTTTTCGGGAAGTGAAAAAAAACGTTTTTGTATACTATTAATGAAACCAACACGCTCAGAATGAGTCTCAACACACCATTCACTAATGGTATTAAAATTGAGTCAATGTGCCCAGACAACAATCTATAAACAACAGGGAAATAACTAAGATCTATTCCAGCAATTCTGTATCTTCATGTGAATAGGCAGGCGCACAGCAACATAAAATCACCAGATCCTGGTCACCAATATTTTCAATACAATGTGAAGAACCTGGATTAATACACAGCGTATCGCCTGCCGACACATCAAACATTTCGTTGTCCAGCGTCATACGCCCCTGGCCCGAGGTAATATGGTATAACTCTTCACTGTGTATATGCCGATGCAGTTGGGTACGCGCACCTGTGGGAATTATCGCTTGCGCCAAGCTTTGTTTGGCATTTTTATGTATTGCCGGATGCATCAGTTCACGAATTAGCGAACCATCTTTAGTGATATAGGCAGCAATGGATTGATATTCTGTTTTCATTTATTGCTCGGGTTTTGCATATGATTGCACGGAAGTTTCATATCGTTTTACGAATCACATTCACTTGTGCTCTGTCAGTATGCACATGCGCTAGGTTTAAGTGCCACCCAAATATTTCAGGTGGCTGCCACACTGCACGCGGCAATCACTGGCACCAAACCCTGCCAGTAAGATTTCACCATTAACCCGCTGATTGCAACAACACTCGGTTTCACTAAAAAGCCCAACTGCGGTTACCCGTGCTTCGGGGGTCATTAACAAATAATCGATATGCCAACGCTGCTTTTTTTGTCGGGATAAATGACGGCGAACCCGTGCTGACAAGTTACGCCAGGCGCTGCCTGTGTAAAGATAAGTCCCTGCCGGAAATAAAAACTCAGCCAGACGGCCAACATGTACCCTTTGCGCCCGCTGGAGTGTAATATGAAGTTGGTACGTCACCAGACGCTCATCAGCATTCGCCCTGCCTTCCCATTCATCCAGATTCCATGTACCCACTGCGCACTTATCCGATGGTAAATAACGGCGGTGGGTCATCATCAGCCAGTTCACAGCTCACATTACTGACTTGTGCCTGTGACGGCCCCTTTGATAACCAGGCACATAATTCTTCTACCAATGGTTTTGGACCATAGGCCAGCACTTCAACACGACCATCCGGTAAATTTTGTGCGTAACCACTAATCCCCAGACGCTCTGCTTCGTGGCGTGTCGAGGCACGAAAAAAAACACCCTGCACCCGGCCTGACACATAACATCGCACACAGACCGAGTTCAAAATTTTACTTTGGCAGGCTGACCAACACGCAGCGCCTGCTCGTTTGTGGCAAAAATCACTTCAACAACATAACGGTCACTGCTGCTCTTTTCCGGTTCCAGAGCCACAAAATTGACGGTGCCAGCATAACTTTTCCCAGCCACGGTGACTTTTGCTTTATCGTTACGCTTGATATTATCGACAGTCGTTCCGCTCACTAAACTACGCGCCAACATACGGTCCGCCTCAGCCAGTATGATGAGCGGCACGGCCTGCATCCTGCTCACGACAGTTTGCCCTGGTTGCGCATTGCGCTGTAACACCCATGCTGCAAAGGGTGCTCGTATCATGCTGTACCCAAAATCATATTCTGCTTTTGTCAGACTGGCGCGAGCCGAAAGCACATCAGCATCCGCCGCATCTTTTTGAATTTTTGCTAACTGTAAGTCGTGATCAGATAACAAGGTACGATCATATAATTCCTGGGTGCGCTCCAATTCCCGCCAAGCTTCATCCCGGTTATTTTTGGCCTGTTTGAGCCTAGCTCTGCTAGCGAATACATCTGCACGAAAAGTTTCATTGACCAGGCGTAGCAATATTTGGTCGGCATGCACACGGTCCCCCCTATCAACTGTCACTTCAGCAATGACCCCGTTGACCGGTGTGCTCAGGGCAACAGTACGCACCCATTGCAGGGTCGCCTCTTCCTCTGCCGCCGACACAGTCAACGAAAAAACAAGTGCAAAAATCAGTATGGGTAATACACGTAATACACTAACGCCCCGACCCGGTGAATTCATATGGTTTCTCCTTTAAGTCCAGACGACAATTATCAGATGATGGTCATTTGTCAGCACTGGCATCCATTGCTCTTTCAGTATTGAGTTTCTCATCATTGCCATCCTCTTGCCCCAGCAAGGCATCAATACGTGCCCAGGCCAGCGCTGTGGCAAAATCTGCCTGCATGACACGATAACGCAATGCCGACATACTCACCATGGCGTCCCCCAAATCGCTCGCAACTTCGAGTTCATACTCAGCGCGCCGGAGGTCAAGATACAAATCTCGATATTCCTGATCGGATGCCAGACTTTGTTTTTCCACCTGCAAGGTATGCAGTTCGCTCCAGGTATCCAGCAGCTCTTGCCGCAATACACGCCGTTGTTGTTCCAAACTTGCCGTGACCTTGCGTAACTCAGCCCGACTCCGGGCCTGTAATGCAGCACTACGACCACCATCAAACAGTGGCACATCCAGAGAAACGCCTGCCCGCCAGTTATCGTTACCCCCAAATGTCCGGGTAAATTCAGAGACTTCCAGTCGCCCCAACAACACCGGATTATTATCTGCCCGCGCCAGACTTAATTGTGCCTTTGCGCTCGCTTGCTGTGCCATCAATGCCCGCAGTTGAGGATTACTTTGCTCCAGCTCAGTAAACCAATCATTCACATCGTCCGGAAATTTTCGTGCTGTAAAACTCAATTGCGGGATGGATAATACCTCAGACAGCTGCCCCGGATAATTCAGTAAATCGGCAAGGCGTGCCCTCGTGGTACGTTGTGCCGCTTCACTTCGTGCCTGACGTAACCGGGATGCCTGAAACAAACTGCGTGTTTCCATAAGCTTGATATCTGACAACTGACCCAGCTCATTACGCTCACGCGCACGATCTGAGTTCACAAAAGTCATGGACATTTCTTCAGTGTCTCGCGCATAAGCCTGGTCAGCTAGCAACACATCAAAAAAGGCAGCCATAATTGAAATACGGTGGCGAGCGAAGGCGTCGAGATAAATCAAAGCACGCTGATTTCGTTCCGCCAGCGTTATGTTCTCTTTTGCTGTACTGCGTCCAAAGTCGTACAGGGACTTTTCCAGGGACAGTCTAATAAGGTGATCATCCCGAGACTCCTGGATAACAGGGCTTGGTGGCGAATCAACCCAGCGCAGGCGTCCAAAAAGTGTCACGTTAACACCCGTCTCTGCATCAACCCGTCGCTGCTCTGCTTTGGCTCGCGCCAATTCAGCAACCTCTATTTGCAGTTCAGGATGATCCGCTGATGCCAGACCAAGCGAAAATTCAAGCGTCAGCGGCACTGGCAAGGAAACTTCATTTGCCCACAACGGGCATGATATTGAAAAAAATAACAGTAGAAATAATCTACGACAATACTGCACCGACAGCCCGTTCATTGTGCCTGCTGGGCAGCCTTTTTTTGCCGCTTGTATTTGGTGAAGCGCATTTCTTTATAAAGTCCCTTTTCGACAAACTCCCCCAGCCACATAAATTCCTCAACGCTTGATGTAGCCCCCGTGTAACGCGTTACCTGCTTACCTTCCAAATCATAAAAAGCAAATACCGGGGTTACGCGCACCCGATTAACCTTAAAGGCAAAGTCTTTTTGCGGCATGACCTTACCCTGAAAATCGGTCATTTCCACATCACCTTCAATGTCCACGCTGAAACTGAGAAAATGCTCGCGAAAATACGCTTGCACTGTGGGCTGATTAAGCACGGTTTTTTTCATACGATGGCAAAATGGACATTCATCCATTTCAAAAAACAGCAGGATACCTTTTTTACCCTGGGCCCGTGCCGTTTTCAGTTCTTCAGAAAAGTCGCCCCAGGTTTCATTGAAAAAATAGGTATAGGGGTCTTTGCCCAGCGCTGCCTGTGCCTGCCCTGCGCACAAAAGCAACAATAATAAAGCGACGACGATATTTGTGCGGGTGAATAATCTCTCCATGCGATTCACTCTCTCCAATTTATTGTGCGGTTTGCTGTGCAATAAAATCTGCAATCAGCTCTGCGGTAACCGGGCCGACTTGACGAGCAACCACTTCTCCTTCGGGTGAAACCAGATAAGTGGTCGGCAAACCAGGAATGGGGCCCAGCGCCGAGTCGGGGCCCGGCTTGCTTCGCAATACTGGAAAATTCATAAAATATTCTTCCGAAAACTGCTTCAGGGCATTGAGACTGATGTCTTCAAAATTAACCCCCAACACCACAGCATCTTTGTCTTTACGATCTTCGTGAAAGTCCACCAACTCTGGAATTTCTGTGAGGCAGGGAGGACACCAAGTCGCCCAGTAATTCACCACCACCCATTTGCCGCGATAATCCGACAAATTGTGCTTCGCGCCCTGAACGTCCAACAGAGAGAACTCCACCGGCTCGGCCTGTGCGCTCAGCGCAAAAAATGCCGCAAAGCAAACGCTGAATAAAGTCCTACACTTGGGGGGGGAAATAATCACAGCGCTGAACACTCCTCAAACATCCTTGGTCTTTATATTGGCTTCACATTGGTTTCATATCGGTTTTCACATCACTCTTCCGTGCCGCCCGATAATACCGCGAACTAGAATGTGATTACCACGAAATGCACCGTTTCTGGCAATGATGACCACAGTAACAGCAGTAGACAGCAATTTATGCCAGACATTCAATATTGACAACTGAACGAATATGGGAAAAACACGGTGTACTACACGGAAAAATACTGTTGATGACCTGAGTCAGGAATTGTTGACCTCAGATGCCGTATCGATAATGCCATAATTCATGGCCAGCCGGGCCAAATCTACATCACTGCCCACACCCAGCTTTTCGTACAAACGATGACGATACGTGCTCACTGTTTTCGGGCTCAGGCACAACTTGTCAGAAATCACTTGCAGGCGCTGCCCCTGGGTCAGCATCAACATAACCTGCATCTCGCGTGGTGAGAGCGCATCAAAAGGGGTTACCTCCCCACCCGGGGTCATTTTCAGCGCCAGTTTCTGCGCAACATCAGCACCAATATAACGCTCACCCGCCGACACCGCCTTAATGGCCGCTACAATCTCATCTACCGCACAACCCTTGGTGAGATAACCGCTAGCCCCTGCCTGCAACATACGACTGGGAAAAGGCTCCTCCGAATGCACAGACACCACAATAATTTTCAACTCAGGATCTGATTGCAACAGTTTGCGTGTCGCCTCCAGACCTCCAATACCCGGCATGCTGACATCCATTAACAGCACGTCGGGAGATTTTTTACGCACCAGAGTCAGTGCCTCTTCGCCACTGGCGGCTTCGCCCATCACACGAATACCCGGTGCATCATTCAAGATACGGGTAATTCCCGTGCGCACCAGCTCGTGATCATCAACTACCATAACGTTAATCATTACAAATACTACCCCCTGAAACTCATATTCTCGCCCAGCCCATCCGCGCTAAATATACGGTATGGCATACCTCGCGCCCCCTACAGCAGCGTAGGAAAACACCTACACCACATGAATGCCTACACTAGGTTATTACGCGCCCGTCGGCTACTGATTTCGGGCATTATTTTCCTCGGAAGTTTGAGAAAAAAAGAAATGAAAAAATGAGTAAATACCCTTGCTCAAGGGTATTAACCCTTAACTCAGAATGGTGTTTGCATACCGCAAACGCTCCTTCGTACCCACATCCAGCCACAACCCTTGATGCCACTGACCACTGACCAAGTTCTGCTGCATCGCCCGACGCAACAATGGAGCCAGAGGAAAAGCACCCTCCTGGCAATCTGCAAATAATCGAGAACGGTAAATACCGATACCACTGAATGTTAATAACGGCTCACCTGTACTGCTCACATTTTTGCCTTTCAGCGCAAAATCCCCCTGCGGGTGATGCGCAGGATTAGATACCAGTAATAAATGTGCTAACCCCTCAATGCGAGTGGGTAACTGCCGGAAATCGATATCCGTCAGCACATCCGCATTAATCACCAAAAACGCTTCATCTTCTGCTTCCTGCAACAATGGTAACGCACGAAAGATACCACCGCCGGTTTCCAATGCATATTCACCTTCCGGGGAATAGGTAATATTCACGCCCCATTGTGCGCCATCACCCAACTGCGATTCGATCTGCTCACCCAACCAAGCATGGTTTATCACCAGCTCAGTAAAACCAGCCGCTTGCAACGCTTCAATATGCCACTGAATTAATGGTTTTCCCCCGACCATCAGCAGTGGTTTGGGTGTGTTATCGGTCAACGGGCGCATACGTTCACCACGACCGGCGGCAAGAATCATTGCTTTCATGGCGACACAGCATAATAGAGAAAAGAGGAAGGGGGAAAATATCTCCCCCGGCAGCAATCAAGGTCCAAGCATTGATCACTCTGTGTGTATTATACCAGCTCGTCCAACAGAGTGTGCAAATCTCGCAATTCCGGGTACCGTGCTGAAACATCTTTCACATAAGCCAAGGTGCGCGGAATGTCGGCCAAATAACCCGGTTTGTTATCACGCAAGTGCAAGCGAGCAAAAATCCCCGTAGCCTTAAGATGACGCTGTACCCCCATCCAGTCAAACCAGCGTAAATACGCGGCATCAGCTGCCGGTGGAAGCAGACCGGCATCGGCAGCACGATACAGATAATTCAGCGCCCATTGCTCCACCTGTGAGCGTGGCCAGTCGATATAACAATCCCGCAACAAGGAAACCAGATCATAAGTCACCGGACCAAGCACCGCATCCTGAAAGTCCAGAATACCTGGTTTGCCATACCCGTTATGCCGTTCCGTTACCATCAAATTTCGTGAATGATAATCGCGATGAACAAATACCTGAGGTTGAGTCAGCGCAACTTCACACAATTGCTGGAATACACGATCAAGCCTGCCCCGCTGCTCACCTGAAAAAGTCCATCCACGATATTGCTGACAGTACCAGTCAACAAACAATGTCATCTCGCTCAACAATAACGCTTCATCATAAACCGGTAATTCAGCAACATAGTGTGATGCGTTGCGCTGCATTTTAAATAACGCATCCAATGCGTCTATATATAATGGTTCAACCGTATGCTCACTCAAAACATCAAGATAGGCTTGTGTACCCAAATCACTCAGCAGTAAAAAACCTTGTGCAAGATCTTTCGCAAACACCTGTGGCACATTAAGACCCGCATCGGTCAACAGTTTAGAGATAACAACAAAGGGGCGGGAGTCTTCCTTGTCCGGTGGCGCATCCATCACGATCAAGCTCTCGCCCGCTCCATCAAAACGATTGGCAACAGCAGAACCCGTTACCCGGAAATAACGCCGGAAACTGGCATCCGCCGAGGCGGGGGCAAGCTGAAAACTGGCAGGCGACGAAGTGTTGTCGGCTGCACAGTGCAACACTTCATGCAACCAGGTTGTTAACGCATCAAGCCTTGCAGGCATCACTTTCTCCACTGTAAGCGGGATATACTCATTCTCAAATGTGAATTAAACACCAAAACACCAACGCCATTAAGTTAAGCACGCCTGGTCAAAAACCGGGGCTGCCTGGAAGCCTGTCGCTTTACCAAGTCTGATGCTTGTAAACACAGAGGTCACAGAAACGCAAAGACACAGAGAAAAACACTAAAACCTCTGCGCCTTTGTGATCTTTACGTTTATAACACGTTATTTGTTAGTGCCTCATATAACACAACCTTTTGGTGTATTACGAGACACTTGTCCGGGGGCTTAAACACTTGGGTTCTGGCTAAAAGTATGCCGGAATGACCGTATTTTCAGTAAAAAAAACACTAACGGAATAATTTAGCGCTTACATTCACGTTCAATCCACCGGGCTTAAAAAGACCGAGTAACTTCAACTTGCACAATAGAGCGCTCATAACTTCTTTGGTCAATATTGGAATCATTATTTGTATAGGTATATTGCCCATTCACTGTCCAGCGTCGGGAAAATTTACGGCTAATTCGCGCAGACAAACGTATTTGGCTATCTTCACGACGTGAAGTCACTCTACCATCCAGAACATTTGAATCATTGTAGCGACCATAGCGATAACGTGTATCCAGACGAGCATCCCAATTGTTATTCAACTCCCACCAGCCCGTAACCCGCACGGTATGTCGTGTCGGAGAATAACTGACCCATGAATTAATATCGTTAGTGTCTGGCACTTTTATAATGAAGTCTCTTCTGTCATTCAATTCCAGTTGGTAGTAATAGCGCATTCGGTTTTTGCCCTCGCGCAACTGAATGCCTGCACGCAACTGATGTCGCCAGCCATCAAGATAATCAAACACAGCATCGGTTGCCTGAATACGACTCAGTTTGTAACGCAAGTGCAATTGGTTCTTTTCCGACAACTCCTTTCGGCTACGCACATCGATGCCGACGATACGCTGATACTCGCGAGCATCAAAATAAATTTCATTCCAGCTACCCCGAATGCGCATTTTCCAATCACCCAGACGGTCATAACGCATCACCCGTGCATTGAGTTGAGCATAATCATTCCGACTCAGCTTGCTGTATTTTTGCAGGCTCGCACTTAATGACATACGCACACCGTTATTTATATTGCCTTTTAGCCAGCGCGCAGCCGATGCAGAAACATCCATTGCAGTATCATCTTGATTGGTAACACCCAGAAGGTCATCATTGACCAGGGTGACATTGCTGTCATATGCCAGCGAACCCGAAATAAAACCTGTCCAGCCTGGGGCAACGTGACGAATTTTACGCGGCGAACTGCCTAAACGATTCAAAGCTTCTTTCGCCACAGCCTGAATTTGTTTGCTATCAGTATTGCGGTGCGCGCGCTGAAACCATCGAACAGCCGCAGGCTCATCTTTTTGTTTATTGGCGACCAAGCCCAGATTAAAATAGGCCCGCTGCTCGAAAGCACGCACATCCGTCAATGCTAAAAAAATCCTGCGCGCATTTTCATATTCCCGGAGTCGATAGTAACTCACCGCCATATTATAGTTGAGTACCGCCGTATCCATGCCCGCCTGTCTGGCCTTTTTGAAATAGCGCAATGCGACAGAATAATCCTTCTTATTGGAAGCCTGTATCCCTGCATTAAAATAATCCTGCCCAAAATCGGCATTTGCATTAGCCATCATTAATAAACCCAGAATCACACACCAACACAATCCCGAGCACTTGATTACAACCCTATTTGCCATTTTAGTCCCAACGGAATAATTTTTATTCATCAACATTCTGTAAAAACCAGCAACGCAATCCACTCCCTTTATACTTGGGAGACTGCCTCCAGCGGTGTAGACATCATACAACATCATTTGATCCAATAACCGGCCGGTTTTTTATGTCACCAACTACAAAAAATCCCCTCCTTGAGACAAGGAGGGGATTTCAGTCGCACCGCTAATTTATCAAAAAAAACCCGGGGCCATCAAGCAAACACCGTCATCTGCATCTGCCGTGAGATCCTTCTCCTGACTTTTTTCTTAATTGTCTTCCTTTTCATGCTCTGCTTCGTGAGCTTCTCCGTGTTCGTGTTCGTGCTCATCTTCATGATCGCTATCATGAGCTTCGTCATACTCATCATTCACATCATCATTATCTTCACGAGCCTCATCATGATCCTCAACATCATCCTCGCGCTCATCACGAGCATCTGCGTCAAACTCATGCTCACCAGTTCCACTTTCCTGATTTTCACGATTAGCATCACCTTCATGCTCATGCGTTACATCGAAAAACATATCTGGCAATGAAAGCTCATTGTGCATTTCGCCCACATCATCTGACTCGACAACCCGAATAGTAAAATCAATATCATCCAGGTCTGCGCCAAAACTGATGCCTACGGACAGAAAAAATGCAAGACCAGCAATAATACTTGTTTGCACAATTTTCATAACAACCACTCCTCTCCTCTTTACAGCTACTACTTTAATTCGCACATTCGGGCAACCGTTCGCACATCGGATGCCCTTTGGCTCAATTGTCACCCAATCAACAAATGAAATTTGCTATCTACCGACGACGTAGCGGGCAAAGCTTCCGCACCGATTTCAAGACTCAGCGTCAGTGTTTTCACCCGACCCTCATATTCAATATCAGCAATCAATTCACCCTGCGCCACCTGAGTGGCGACAATCGGCAAACTCAGCAGGTTGTCACCTTTTTTGAGATTCGTTTCCCAGCTCAACTGGCGTCGGCCAGGATAACCAACCAAGGCCACATTTTCCGGCAGACGAATGGTGATTTTGGCACCCTGTAGCGACTCACTGGAAGCAAAAGCCAGCTTGATCGTTCGCTCTGTATTCACGGCAATCGACATTACAGGCTGCTGTTGTTGTACAACAGGCTGTTCCACCACCATCTTATTTGTCTCTACGCTGGTAGCGATCTGTTCAGGCCCATTGCCTGTACCTGACATCTCACCCGGAGACATGCCCACAACAACCCACACAGCAAGTGCAGCCGCTGCGGCACTACCAAAGCCCAGCACAAAACTCTGACGATGGTGATTTTGCTGTGGCGGTGCCTTTTGTTCGACAGCGCTCTTGTAAATATTAGCCAGCACACGATCAGCAAAGCCCTCCGGAGGCTCTGTCACCGGCATCGCCCGCAACCCCTCCAGCATGGCCAGTTCCGCTGTATGCACAGCAGAACAGGCTTCGCACGATGCCCGATGGGCATCAAATCCCGCCTGTTCTGCTGAGCCAAGCTCCTGATCGATACTGTCGTTTAAACAGTCTTTAAATTCAGCACAACCCAGCACAAAACTCTGACGATGGTGATTTTGCTGTGGCGGTGCCTCCTGTTCGACAACACTCTTGTAAACATTAGCCAACACACGATCAGCAAAGCCCTCCGGAGGCTCTACCATTGGCATCGCCCGCAGCCCCGCCAGCATAGCCAGTTCCGCTGTATACACGGTCTGACAGACTTCGCACGATGCTCGATGGGCATCAAATCCCGCCTGTTCTGCTGAGCCCAGCTCCTGATCGATACTGTCGTTTAAACAACCTTTAAATTCAGCACAATTCATGATGTTTCACAACCTCCTACCCTCTTGACCTCTTGAACGCTTTATGCACAAAAAGCGTTCCCTTTAACCCAGTTTCCGTAATTATTACCAGAACACTTTTTCCGGAACCTATGGCTTCACTGCATCCGACTCAAGAATTTTCCGCATACGTGCCCGCGCACGGTGAATACGTGACTTCAACGTACCCACAGGCACATCCAGCATTTTTTGTAGCTCCAGCAATCGATAGCCCTCGATATCGTGCAGGGTCAGCAACACTCTGTGGTCTTCAGACAATCGCAGAAAGGCTGCCTGCATCTGATCGATACGCTGGTCCTCGGCAAGCTCACGATCCGGCGTTTCCGTGCCACTACTGGCTGTTTCGTAAAAGGCGACCTCATCATCAATCAGCTCCAGTGGCGAGCGCTTTTGTCGCCGGGTACCATCCACAAACATGCGATACAGGGATGTCACCAGCCATGGACGCAGCTTCTCAACCACTTCAAGCTCAGCACAACGGGGATAAAGTTTCAGGAACAAATCCTGCACCAGATCTTCCGCGTCTTCCGGATTACCACAGAAACGGTACGCGAGACGGTATAGATAGGTGATATGCGGACGAACCAGCGCGTCAAAACTCGCCGCAGAGCCCTTCTCCGATTTTTTGGAAGGAAATATCTTCATTTACTGCGGAAGATTATAGAATCCGGGAGTTCTTGGACAGATTTTCAAGAATTTATAGTAACTATTCATAAGGGGTTTAAGCGGGCACAAGCAAACGCGCGCGCAGACAGCACTCGCCAATAAACGCCCTTTCGACAAAAAAAGTTCCCACCTCACAATAAAAACACACTCAGAGCCCGCACATTACTTGGTTTCACAAGTGCATGACGCTAAAGTGGAGCATCCACAAAAAACTGGGAAACGTTAATGTTTCATCATCAGGATACGTTGCACCGTCTTAACGAGAACATCCCGCTGGGCGAAAAATTGATCAGCGTACATCATGCTATCAAAGAACAGTTTGACTTCATCGAGCGTATTGCCGTTGCCATTTACGACGACAAAACGGACATGCTGAAGACCTATGTACACAGCAGTGGTGACGGCGAAAATCCACTACGGCACTATCAGGTACCGCTGGCAAATACACCATCGCTCCAGGAGATCATGAAACTCCGAAAACCCCGGGTGGTAAATGATCTCAGTATCTTTGCTGATGGCAAGCAGAAACACTCCAAAAATATCCATCAAAAAGGGTATGCCGCCAGTTATACCCTGCCGATGTTTTTGAACAATATTTTTTTTGGTTTCGTTTTTTTCAACGCCAACCAGAAAGATGCCTTTACCGATAGCACGCTACATTATTTCGATGTGATTGGTCATTTAATTTCACTGCTGATCATCAATGAGCAAAGCTCCGTACGCACCCTGCTAGCCACAATTAAAACCGCACACGACATGACCCATTACCGGGATTCGGAGACAGGCGCACATATTGACCGTATGTCACGTTACTCCCGGCTGATTGCAGTCCACATTGCAGACAAACACGACCTGGACGACGAATACATTGAAAATGTTTTTTTATTCTCACCCCTGCATGACATCGGAAAAATCGCGATTACCGATAATATCCTGCAAAAAAAGGGCAAACTCACCGAAGCTGAAACAAAAATTATGCGCACCCATTCTCACAAGGGGTGTGAAATCATTGACAGCATGCTGAAAGATCACGGCCTGGACAGTTTTGAAAACATTAATATCCTGCGCAATATTGCTGAGTTTCATCATGAAGCCGTTAATGGCACGGGTTATCCCAATGGTTTGCAGGGCACCGAAATTCCACTGGAAGCCCGCATCGTCGCCGTTGCTGATGTGTTTGACGCCCTCACCAGCAAGCGACCTTACAAAGAAGCCTGGAGCAACCATAATGCTTATGCCATGCTGCAACGCCTTGCTGGCGGGCAGCTCGACAAAGAATGTGTCAACGCACTTATCGCCAACAAAGGGCAAATAGAAAAAATTCAACAAAAATTTGCCGAAGATCAGCTAGGTTAACGCGAACATTCATGGCTTCACTCACCTCCCCCACCGCTCATCATGAGCGCACTGTACTCATTACGGGCTGTTCCAGCGGCATCGGTCAGTGTGTTGCCCTGGGCCTGAAAACACGCGGTTACACCGTTATCGCCAGTGCGCGCAAAGCGGAAGACGTTTCCCGATTACAGGCAAACGGCCTCACCGCCATCCAGCTTGATCTGGCTGACTCGGCATCCATCAAACGTGCCGTCGAAGACACTCTGCACCTTGGCCACGGAAAGATTTTTGCGCTTTTTAACAACGGTGCTTACGGACAACCCGGGGCGGTGGAGGATTTATCACGCGAAGTGCTGCGCCAACAATTTGAGACCAATCTTTTTGGCACTGTGGAATTAACCAACCGGATCATCCCCATCATGAGAAAACAGGGTTATGGACGGATTATTCAAAACAGTTCCGTGCTTGGTCTCATTGCCCTGCCCTACCGAGGTGCCTACAACGCCAGCAAGTTTGCACTTGAAGGCATTACCGATACCTTGCGCCTGGAACTGGCTGACACAGGAATAGCGGTTTCGTTAATCGAACCCGGCCCCGTTGAAAGTCAATTTCGAAAAAATGCCTTCCTTGCCTACCAGCAACACATTGACGCCCGCCACAGTGCGCATCACGATACTTATCAAAAAATGGAAAGCCGACTCAAAAAAGAAGGCCCGGCAGCACCTTTTACCCTGCCTCCAGAGGCTGTACTCAAAAAGGTGATTCATGCACTGGAGTCACGTCGGCCCAGGCCACGTTATTATGTGACGTTTCCCACCTACCTGTTTGGGGTTTTACGCCGCCTGTGCAGCACTCGCTGGTTGGATAAAATATTGCTCAAAATATCCCTTAATGAAAACAAATAAGTCTTGAAAGGCTCTTGCAACATTATTTCACCGTAACTTATTGATTTTTCGTTTAGAGTTTTGCAAGAGACTCTATCAATTGCGTTTTTTGTCCCACCGTGCATATTTTTCGGAATTGTCGGGCAATCCCCTGGCTAACGTCATCTGAAATGTGAATTAAGTGCTAAAAACATCCAAATGAATAAAACCATTGGTTTACATTCAACAAGACAGGCCGTTCCCGGGTCTCGAGCGACAAAACCCTAAAATCTAACGCAAAGGCGCGGAGACGCAGGGGCCGCAGAGAAAAACACTACACACTCTGTGCCCTCTACGTCTCTGCGACCTCTGTGTTTATAACACACCACTTGTCAGCCCCACGACAACATAACCTCCTGAAGCACATACCGCGTACCCGACTGTAAAACCGACTGCCTGGAAGCTTTTGGTATTGACTTCTCCTAAAAACGGGATAATAATCCCGTTTATGGAAACATCAATCAAAACCATATTGGCCAAGGCAACCACCAAAATACTGAAACCACTAATAAGGGTGCTGATGCGCAACGAAATATCACATGGAGAGTTTGCAGAGTTTGCAAAGCGCGCCTACATGGAGGTGGCGTACGAGCACTTTTCCATCCCGGGCCGAAAAACCACTTATTCCAGAGTCGCGATCCTGACCGGACTAAACCGAAAAGAAATTGTCCGTTTAACGCAACAAAGTGCCAGCGAAATTCACCCCAGAAAAGGCACGACGAACCGAGCCTTGAGAGTGGTCACTGGCTGGTTAAATGATCCTGATTTTCTGGATAACAAAGAGCAACCTAAAACGCTACCCATAAAAGGCGACAGCGCTAGTTTTAATACACTGGCCATCCGTTACAGCGGAGATATCACCGCCCGAGCCATACTTGAAGAACTCAAACGTCTTGGCATCGTAAAAATCACCGCAGAAAGAGATTCAGTGCAACTGCTCAGTTGTGGCTATATACCGCAAAATGACAAACCGGAACAGATTGACATTATGTCAATCAGCGCAACCGACCTGTTGGAAACCGTGGCACATAACCTCGAACATGAAAAAGAAGAACTGCGTTTTCAACGACAGTTAATCCACAGAGATGTACCTGAAAGTATCGTTAAAGAGTTTAAGACCTATAGCCATAACAAATCGTCTGCTCTGCTATCAGAACTGAACCAATGGCTAATCCACAGGATGCCACAAGAATCAGATGATTCAGAATATTCCGTAAAACGGGTAGGCATCGGCATATATTATTTTGAAGAACATAAAGAAACTGGAGGAAAGAAAGATGGGCAACTTAAAGATAAAGGGTAAATCATATTTCGTGAAAGCCTGTCTGTTAGCACTTATTATCACAGTGCAAGCAGGGTGTGGTGGTGGCGACAGTAGTGGTCCTGACGATATTATTGGTACAGGTATTCAGGGTACGGCCGCTATTGGTGCCGCACTTGCCAATGCAACAATAACGGTCAAATCAAAAAATGGCACAACTAAGTCAGACGTTTCCGATGCTAACGGTAAATTCCAAATCGATGATTTAACGAATAACGGTCCTTACCTGCTGCGAGTGGACAAGGGTAACGGAGACTTTTTGTACAGCGTTGCACATAGCAATAACACTCCCACCATCACCCGAAATATCCACCCCTACAGCGACTTGATTATCAGGAATTGGTTCAAAGTCCGAGGACTGGATCTTGACGCAGTATTCACCACTGCGGGGACCATCGCAAATATGCCGACCCAATTGGAAGTGGATGAAATCAAGGATGAAATCCAGGCGATTGTCGCACAAGTGTTAGACAAAAATGGCGTCGCTAGCGATGTGGATTTATTGTCTACCCCTTTTGACGCTGATGGTACCGGCTTTGATGGTTTCCTTGATAACAACCCGGTTATTATCAACAACAATCAAATCACGGTCATCATCAATGACCCGGTTACCAATATTCAAAACCTGATTATCAACACTGTCGATCTTGGTTTCGACTTCACATCAACATCAGATTCTGCACCCTCAACGCCTGGAAATTTACGTGCATTACCTGCAAATGAGAGTGAAATTGTAGTTGTCTGGGAAGCGTCAACCGATGATAAAGGGGTGGCAGGGTATCGTGTCTATCGCAACGGTGACTTGGTAGGCACAACGCCGTATCCGGTATTCAGTGATACGGGTTTAGAAGCCAACACCAATTATAGCTATGAAGTGGAAGCCGTTGATGGCCGAAACCAGCTATCGGCTAAAACACCACCAACAACCCCTTTCATGCTGGACATACTGGACATCATTGCACCACCGGTATCAGCCAACCTGGAAGCAAATGCAGATGAGAACAGTGTGACGCTAAGTTGGGATCAGGGACAAATCGATGACGTAGTCGGGTTTCGTATTCTTCGTGGTGCAAGCGGAAGTGCCACAACACAGGTTGCCACCGTGACATCAACAACCTATATCGACCCGAACCTGGTCAGTGCAACCGAATACTGTTACCGCGTTGAAGCCTACGATGCAGCAGGCAACACCGCTGATCCCAGCAACGAAACCTGTGCGACCACCGAAGGTACAGTTGATCTTTCCAGTGTGACGTTCTCATCGGCTACCTATCAGGTCAGCGAAAATATCGCCAGCATCACCATTACAGTCAATCGTGCGGGTGATATTTCTGGGGCCATCGGCGTGGATTATAAAACTGAAAATGGCAACGCAGATGAGGGTGAAGATTACTCAGAAGCATCCGGGACACTCAACTGGATTGCAAACGACAGCGAACCCAAAACCTTTACCGTGCAAATCTTTTCGGATACGAACACTATTGGAAGGCGATGAGACTGTTAACCTGGAACTATTCAGTCCGTCTGCCAATACATCTCTCGGAACCAATACAACCGCCGTGTTGACGATAATTGATGTTGTTGTGAGTGCTTGCAATGGTGAAATTACAGATTCCAGTGTGACTGAAGATACAACGTTAAATGAACCTTGTTACAAAGTACCAAACGGTATCAGCGTCAACAATCCGGCACGACTCACTATTAATCCGGGAGTGAGATTAGAGTTTGCTGCGGGAACACAACTTGAGGTGAATACAGGTGCCTCTTTATATGCTGTGGGTACGGTAGCAGAGCCAATTGTTATCACGGCCCGGGAGGCAACGCCGGGTTACTGGGAGGGTATTGAGTTCCGCTGGAGCAACAGCATCAATAATCAACTGGATTATGTCACGGTTGAATATGGTGTCATCAATATCAATACATCCTCAACGTCCGGGAGCCCGACACGTCTCAGCGTTAAAAATAGCACTTCACGTCAGGCCAGTAATTTAGGGGTATATCTCGTTGACAGTAGTGTTAGCCTGGATGCATTTGAAAGTAACACCCTGACATTGAATGATCGTCCCATTAGCCTGCCTGATGAGATGGTTGGGAAGTTGGGCAACGATAGCCAATATAACGGGAATACAGATGATCGTATTCATGTTTTTAGAGAGGATGTCAAAACCGCACAAACCTGGAAAAAACTGGATATTCCCTACTATATGCGCTCTTCTCTCACCTATGGTATTGATGCCGCACTAACTTTGGAGGCAGGCGTTTCTCTCACATTTAATGCAGGCGCTGAACTTTCGATCAGTAGTTCCGGCTCATTAAAGGCCGTTGGCTCTGAAGCCGAACCTATTTTGTTTACCGGACGGGAAGCATCACCAGGTTACTGGGAGGGTATTGTGTTTCGCTGGAGCAATAGCATCAATAATCAACTGGATTATGTCACCGTTGAATATGGTGTCATTAATATCGATACGTCCTCAACGTCCGGGAGTCCAACACGTCTCAGCATTAAGAATACCACTTCACGTCAGGCCAGTAATTTAGGCGTATATCTCGCTGACAGTAGTGTTAATCTGGGTGCATTTGAAAACAACATCCTGACATTGAATGATCGTCCCATTAGCCTGCCTGATGAGATAGTTGAAAAGCTGGGCAACGATAGCCAATATAACGGGAATACAGATGATCGTATTCATGTTTTTAGAGAGGATGTCAAAACCGCACAAACCTGGAAAAAACTGGATATTCCCTACTATATGCGCTCCTCTCTTACCTATGGTATTGATGCTGCATTAACCCTGGAGGCAGGTGTTTCTCTCACATTTAATGCAGGTGCAGGGCTCTCGGTCAGTAGTTCTGGCTCATTAAAAGCTATTGGCACTGAAGCCGAACCCATTTTGTTTACCGGACTGGAAGCATCACCGGGTTACTGGGAGGGTATTGTGTTTCGCTGGAGCAACAGCATCAATAATCAACTGGATTATGTCACTGTTGAATATGCCGGAGCCGGAAATGTATCAAACTCTGGAAACATCGATTCATCTTGCACATCGGGTTCCCCCACACGTTTTAGCGTGACCAATAGCACCATAGAAAATAGCGCTAGCTGGGGAGTGTATAAAGCTGGTACCGTGGAAGACGGTTGTAACATCACCTTATCCAATAACACCTATAACAACAATACATCAGGTAATGTAAATACACCGTAAACCAGGACATCCGGGGCAGGTTATCCTGCCCCGAATCCAGGCAAAGCTAACACTTTTAACCAGAAGCAAAAAATGCACAAAACCTGATGAAATATATCCTTGTATTTCATTTTCTCAAAACAGCATCATGGTCCCAATCCACCTCTGGTGGACTGGGACACCGTGCGTTATGTTTCATCATCATTCCCGGGATCATGTTATTATTTTCCCCTCCCAGCATATCTGCGACCCTGCATGACCCGGTACTGAACTGGCAAACTTTACATACTGACCATTTCGCTATCCACTTCCATAATGGCGAACAACAGATAGCCGAAGAACTGGCGACGATTGCCGAACGTACCCACCAGATTTTGTCCGAACAACTGCAATGGACCCCTTTGAGCAAAACCGATGTGGTGCTCACTGATCGTATGGACTTCAGCAATGGCCGAGCGACTCCCGTACCCCAAAATCACATCACGCTCATCACCACTCCACCCGCCTCGGTGGAAGACTATCAGCACTGGATGGAGCTGTTATTCATCCATGAATACACTCATATCTTGCATATGGATAAAAAAGAAGGCACACCGAAATTGATGCAGGCACTATTTGGCCGTCTGCCCATTTTGTTTCCCAATGTCTTGCAGCCTAGCTGGCTGAAGGAAGGTCTGGCGACCTACCTGGAAACGGATAAAGATAAAGGTATTGGCCGTGGTCAAAGCAGTCTTTTTCGAGCCATGATGCGCCTGGAATGGCAGAAGGGCATCAAATCGCTATCCCAGATCAACGCCGGTACCACCGACTGGCCGGCAGGAACGACTGCTTATTTATATGGAGTCTATTTCTATCAATTCCTTGCCGAGCACTACGGTAAAGAAAGCATCCAGCAACTGATTAACGGTTATAGCAACAACACTATTCCTTTTATGCTGAACACCAACACCCGACAGGTGCTAGGTAAAGATCTGACCACTCTGTGGCAGGAATTCGACCAATACCTGGCCGGAGAATTCAGCAGCCAACTGGAGTCGCTCGAAAAAAGCGGTGCCAACCCCGGCACGCGCCTGACCACCAATGCCTATCGCAGTGGACGACCTCAAGTATTACCCAATGGTGATGTGTTATACATTCAGGACCGGCGCTATAACTGGCCACTATTAATGCGTTTGTCCGCCACAGATGGGCAAACGCATGAAATTGCCAAAGTAAGAAGCTTTGTTTTCGACGCCCACCCTGCGGCGGGCATTTTGCTAATCCAACCCGAGCTGTCAAACAATACCAATCGTTTTAATGATATCTACCGGGTCAATCAGGAAGATGGCAGTGAAATACGCCTAACCAAAGGTGGGCGTTACCGTTATGCCATCTGGGACCAGGAAGCCCAACATATCCTCGCCGTACACTATACGCTGGGCAAACATAGCCTGCATCGCCTTGATAAACAAGGACAGCATATTGAAACTCTATGGCAAGGAAACGATGCCAGTGTCATCGGCAAAATCGATCTTTCGCCGGACGGCACGACTCTGGTCGCTGCTGTGTGGCGTCCAGACAGCCGTTGGAATCTTGAACTGTTTGATATGCGACAAAGCACATGGCAAAAACTCACCTATACCGCCGCAATCGAAACTCAACCCCGATTCAGCCCCGATGGCACCGGCATCCTGTTTAGTGCCGACTATGACGACATTTACAATATCCACCGCATTGATTTGCAGGACAGGCAACTCACCCGTTTGACCCACCTGACGGGTGGTGGTTTTTATCCGGCTCTCTCACTGGACAGCCAGACCCTGTATTACAATCACCTGGGTACAGGCGGCGTTGACCTGTATAGCCAACCAGTGCGGAATTATCCACTGGCGACGACAATCAAAATACCCCGCGATGCTCCAAAACAGTACGAGGCATTAACGAAATTTGAAATCAGCGATTACCGCCCCGTCAAACATATGGTGCCGCGCTGGTGGTTTCCTTATTTATTAGTCAACACCCAAGAGGTGGAAGCAGGAATTTATACCTCTGCCAATGATCCTCTGTGGCGTCATAACCTGCAATTATTACTCGCCGCCAATCTCAAACACGCGCTACCGGTGGGATATATCGACTACCGTTACGACCGCTGGCATCCCATTCTCCAACTCTACATCAGCCGAAATCAAGGATATTACCAGGATAGCACCGGTGATTTGCTGCGCATTCGCAGTGAAGATACGGCGTTACTGGCCATCGAACGCCCATTTCTCAGAGAGTTACGGCGTTGGTCCCTGCATGCCGGCCTGATCTTTGAGCAAAGGCAAGACGCCTTCCGCGCCCCTGGCGTGGTGAAGTGGAATGATACCCGGCAGGGTATGGTTGGTGTGGCACTGAGTTATGATGATACGGTTCGCTATCCGCTGTCTATTAGTCGCAATGACGGGCGGATGATCAATCTGGTAGCAGAGGATAGTGATATTATAAAAGGTGATTTCAGCGGTAACGTAGTACGTCTGGACTGGCGTGAATTTATCCATATCGGAAAAGAGCAATCCCTGGTTTTACAGTTTTCTGCCGGACAAGGCAGTGCGAATACATCCCCCTTCAGGCTGGGTGGCGTTTTTGGTGACAACATCACCCTGCCCGGTAATTCTGGAGCACCTTCTCTCTTCAATAAACGCGAATTTCCACTGCGAGGATACCCACGGGGCCTGAGCAGCCTGACGGGTAAAAGCATGTTGCGACTAAATGCAGAATGGCGCTTCCCACTGCACCGTACAGGGCGCACCCTGATGTCGCCACCAGCGGGCATTCAACAGTTATCCGGCAAAATATTCTACAATACCGGTACAGTCTGGAAAGAAGCATCTGGCCAGGAAAACAGATACAGCGGTGCCGGGGTCGAGCTGGAAGCCGATGTGGTTCTCGGTTATCTATTACCGATGACTCTGCGCATCGGATTCGCCAAGGGATTCGATTCCGGCGGTGAAAACCAAGCCTATTTCAGCCTCGCGCGCTCGTTTTAGCCTTGAGCAACAGACTGGTTTTTTGCTTTTCTTGGCACCCCCGGCTGGCAAGTTTACCCAACGATGACACGAGAACTCACCGACAGCGTAATGCTGATATTAGGTATTAAAACAAAACATGTTTCTGTGGCACTGATTTCTGTCATTATCAGCACAATTGTTCTGCTACACGATACAAAAGGCTGGTTATTCACGAATGAAGAGGGTGGCTGGAGGTTTGCTCTCTTTTTGAGAGTCACATTAATCGCTCAGATGCTTACTGGGAAACAGAGTCTTTTTCACGAAATCTTTCGTCAGTAAACAACGCCAATAACTTTCATCTAATATTGAGCCAATATTATTCTGGCTCAATAATTATAAGGAGATCACAATGTTAATTAATGGCAAATGGAGCAAAGATTTTCATCCTGTCCAAGCCAGTGATAAAGAAGGCCGCTTTTTACGCCAGTCATCACAATTTAGAAACTGGATTACCCCCTCTGGATCAGCAGGAATAACAGGTAAAGCCGGTTTTGCCGCTGAATCCGACCGCTACCATTTATATGTAGCCTTAATTTGCCCATGGGCAAGTCGCACATTAATGGTACGCAAACTTAAAAAACTCGAAAATATTATTTCAGTGAGTGTAACCGAACCTTTTTTGGGACCACAATGCTGGGCCTTTGGTGATTATCCAGGCGCTGACCAGGAACCCTTTTATGATTATCATTATGTCCATCAACTCTATTCTCATTCTGACTCGAATTATACAGGGCAAGTAACGATTCCCGTACTGTGGGACAAAAAACAGCAAACCATCGTGAATAATGAATCTGCGGATATTATACGAATGCTAAATAATGGCTTTGGTGAGCTGGCAGATAATACAATTGATCTATATCCAGATTCATTGCAAACAGAAATAGACCGTATTAATAATTATTTATATGACCGCTTTAACAATGGTGTTTATCAGGCAGGTTTTGCTACCAATCAATCGGCTTACGAAGAAGCGGTAGAAAAGGTATTTAACAGCCTGGCATTTTTAGAGCAACAGCTACAAGACCGTAAATTTCTGGTGGGGAAACAAATAACAGAAGCCGATATAAGAGCATTTGTTACCTTAATCCGGTTTGATATTGCCTACTACGGATTGTTTAAAACAAATCTTGCACAAGTACGCGATTACCCGCAAATATTGGCTTATATAAAACGGATATATGCCATTCCAGGAATTTCTGACACAGTAAATTTTGACCATATTAAACAAGGCTACTATTCACTAAAAGCCCTGAACCCACAGAGTATCGTTCCCAAAGGACCGAATTTATCCTATCTACAAAAATGAGGAATCAATCATAACTAGGAAAGGCGAACGACTGATCAATGCGGAGAAAAAACTCATTGTCGATTTCATCAGTGATGAACGCAAAAACCAGCCCGAAGGCATAAAAAAAGAGGATCAAATAGAATGTCAATTAATCACTGGGTGTCCTGTTTTAGCTATGTTTACGTACTTGTAGCCATCGTCAAAAAACGGCTCAAGCTCAAAATCTGTAGAACTTCTACACAGTTCTACAGATTTTGAGCCTCACCCTTTTTGAGAAAATACCATTAGATCAGTTATTTATGAAATTTGATTACAAAAACGAGGGATACGCCACGGATAACCCATTGAATTTATTCTATTTAACGTTGGGATACTAGTGATTTCCAATATGAACTTGGGCGGTGGTAGCGGCTATTTTGCGGTGTCTTCTGCCATGGCTTACAATACGATACAAAATATTTGATGGAATCATCAATTCTGACACAGATGTAGGTTCTTGGCGTTTCGTTTTGTCCCTGTGGTGCTGCCCGCAAACAGGTAATAAAAGCTGATACCAAGAGCGTAACAGCTTTTATTATTGCCTAATATCCTGCTTACAGGATTTAGGTATTAGTTTTTTTATAAGATTTTTTGGCATTCTATCAACAAATACCAGACTCCTAGAATGGGAGGGAGGCGTTATGTTTACTGGCATACTTCGTTTATCACGATTCGTCCTTACAAAAGTGACGAAAACAATAATGCTCGCAATTGTATTATGCAGCAGCTTTTCGTTCACAGTGTTTGCTGTGCCTGTCGGCGAAGATGACTTTCGTATTTCCAATATGGGCCCGGATGGTGATGCCAACTATATTGCGGTGTCTCCTGCCATAGCTTACAACGCGACTGACAATGAATATCTGGTCGTTTGGCACGGCAGCACCCCGAGTTTAGCCATTAATGAGGGTGAAATATTTGGCAAAATCATTAATGCCGACACAGGTGCAGTTGTGGTCGCTGATTTTCGTATTTCTACCATGGGGCCTGATGGTAACGCCGCCTTTAACGTAAGGCTTCCTGCTGTCACCTGGAATGCAACGGAAAATGAATATGTGGTGGTATGGGAGGGCGATGATGATAGCGGTACGTTAGTGCAAGATGAACTTGAAATCTTTGCTCAAGGTATTGATAGCGATGGCAGTTTATTGCTGGCCGATGATCTGCGTATTTCTGATATGGGGCCTGACGGTGACACTACGTTCAACGCTTTTGAGCCGGCTATTGTCTGGAATTCACAGGCGAATGAATATTTTGTCGCTTGGTCAGGTTATGATGCTTTAAGCGGCACTGGCAGCATCAGGCGTAATATTTTCAGCCAACGGCTGGATGCTGACATTACACCAATTGGTGATGATCAACTCATCTCAGATGTAACCAGCTTAATTGACACCGCAATTAATTCTAGAGCGGTTGCTATTGCCTATAACGCGATTGATAACCGTTATCTGGTCGCTTGGTACAGCGAAGGTAATTTTACCGACGCTCTTAAAAATGAAATTTTTGTACAAAGCCTAAGCGCTGACGGCGGTCGGCTACTAACAAATGATTTGCGTATCTCGGATATGGGGCCCACAGATGACTCATCATATGGTGCCCTCAATCCGGCAGTCGCTTGGAACGCTTCAGATAACGAATATCTGGTGCTCTGGACAGGAGATGATGATACTGCCCCTCTGGTTAACAACGAATTTGAAGTCTTTGGTCAGCGTCTTGATGCCAATGCCGTTGAAATCGGAAGTAATGATATGCGCCTGTCTAATATGGGGCCGGATACAAATACAACATATGTTGCGCGTAACCCCGATCTCGCCTGGAGCAGTACAGATAACCAATACTTTATCACCTGGCATGGAGATGATGATAGTGGTTCACTGGCCGTAGCGGAGTTTGAAATTTATGGTCGCCGTCTAAATGCTGATGGTTCTTTTATCGAAGCGAATGCAGAGCGTTTGTCCAGCATGGGCAGTGATGGGGATCCTGCAATAGACGCAACTTCTTCAGCAGTGGCGTATAACGCTGCTCAAAATAAATTTCTGGCAGTATGGCGGGGTGATGATGATACACCCCCGCTGGCCGCGGATGGTGAATTTGAAATATATGGGCAAAATTTTGCCAGCTCGGCCACGCAAGCTGCTGTGCTTCGTTTTTCAGCTACGCAATATCGTGTTAGTGAAAGCACTGGTAGCTTTATAGTCAACGTAGAACGCTTAGGTGATACTACGAATGCAGTTACCGTGGATTTCACCAATAATGATGGCAGTGCGAGCGCACCAGCTGATTACACCATGGTAAGTGGTAGTCTGACGTTTAATATGGGCGAGTCTAATCAGAGTTTTATGGTTTTAATTAACGCAGATGACGTGAGTGAATCTGATGAAAGTGTTTTACTGTCATTAAGCTCACCTATTGCTGCCAGCGGAACAGTAAGTCTTGATGGTTTGCAAAGCAATGCAACGTTAACCATTGAAGATAGCACTGTTTCTGGTGCAGGCGATGCCCCCGCTTCTGGTGGCGGTGGCGCACTTAACCTGTTGTCATTACTATTACTGGGTTTGCTGCTATCAGGTACATGGGGCTTACGTTTGCGCACAAATTTGCAGTAAAGGCCTGAATATCGGGCAAACTGACAATACGATAGAAAAACCACTAGCTAATTCAGCGAATTTATCCACAATCCACTGTTTGCGGTGTTCGTAACTTTGGCCGGAAAGTTCATCGTTGCCACAGAGAAAGGCGCAGCGGAGAGCCTGCCCCACGAAGTGTTTTGGGTACACAGCGCGAGACACAATGATAATAGGGAGTTGAGCCCAGGCAGACCTGATTTTTGCGGGGTTTTGGCATCCGTGCCTCCTTCTTTATCCAATAGATGGTGTATGTCTTGCAATTTAACGAGGATCGAACGGGATATCCATTGATCAATGGGTGTCCTGTTTTACAGTTCGCCTTTACCTCAGACTTTATTGTAAAAAAACAAATAATGTTTCCTGATTACCCATAACTCTCAGCCAGTGTGTAGCTCAATATCACTTCACAGTCACAATATGTACGTAGATTCCCCTTGATGAGATTGCAAAACACCGTGAAAATAAGACTCATTTGGGGCATTTTTCGTATAATGAAATTGAAAATTCGCAATTTTGTCTATAACTGATTGAAATTATTGGTGTTAAATTTCCCCTTTATGGCTGAGAGTTATGGGTAATCAGGTAATGTTTTCAGTCATTAGCTATTGATTTATATTTTATATCTGAAACTCGAATCAGCCACCTTGCACCGTAACAATTATCTTTCGCTGATGCCCCATTGTGCGATGCTCCCACAGAAATACCCCCTGCCAGATACCCAATGCACACTGACCTGCGGTCACCGGCAAGGTCAGATCACTGTGTGTCAAAATAGTACGCACATGAGCGGCCATATCATCCGGACCTTCATCCCGGTGCAAAAACATGGCATCCCCGTCGGGTACCAGTTTTGCCATAAAGGTTTCCATATCCTGCCGCACATCGGGATCGGCATTTTCACATAACATCAGTGATGCACTGGTGTGTGCAACAAACACATGACACAACCCGACCTTGATACCTGTTGTCGCCACAATTTGTTGCACATCTCTGGTGATGTTATAACTGCCCCGTTCTCGTGTTGTCACTGATAATGTTTCCTGTGCGAACATCACGCCCTCCTAAAAGATAACCCGGTTTTTGGTAAAGACACATAAAAAAACAGGCTCCCTTGTTATCAGGGGAGCCTGCCTCAAAGCATAACAGCAACGCCAGCGTGGCGTGTGTATTTGGCTATTCGAGCAACACGGTTACCAATCCCGCAGTGATCGTGACACGCTCATCATTATACGGGCCATTCGCTGCAACATGTTTCACCAACGCACCATCCCGCAGGCGGGTTTCAAGATCAGCCGTAAAATTTTCAAACCGAGTATAGACCTGAACGCGATCTGATTGCACAAGCCTATACATTCCTGCACCATTTTTACGCGGTACGATGCGTGGCGCTACATCCGCTGCGGTAAGATCAATGGCTACTCTGGCACGGGAGACATGGTGAAACCTGCCCACACCTTCCAGGTTAAGCGTCAAACTGTCAGCAGAGCTGCTTGCAATAGCGGTCAGTGAGGCCGGAGTCCAGCCAATGGTCATCACTGCTTTCAGCGCTGTTACGTCTACAATCGTGTGTGCTGAAAAATCACTGGGCGCTGCGGCAGTCACTTGCCCGAAAGGTCGCACAAACCCGCGCACCTTCACCGGAGTACCGCTGACCAGTGTGCTCACATCCAGTGTCGCCACATCAATTTCATAAAAGGTGGGATCAGAATCATTCGCGGGTTCATCACCTGTGCCACTGAAATCAAACAAACCTGTGTAACGACCATCGATGGCCTGCAAGTCAAGCACAAACGGTAGTGGCTGTTCGGGAATACTCACCACATCCAGCACGGTACCGCGCAATGTGGTCAAACGCATTTTCACCCTACCCCGGTTATTAACTCCAGCATCCATTTCCAGCCGGGTAGCCATGTCGTTTGTCAGCACACCAAACACACGTACTCGTTGTCCTACAGAAACATCGTCAATGTCGTAATCCGTACTCATTGAGAGTTGACGTTTCACCTGGGTCAAATCCCCCATGTTCACGGTGACTTCATCGTTAAAAATCACGCTGCCACCGGCACGTATCAGGGTGACACCTTTCACGGTAAGTGAATCACCGTTGCGTGCAATCACATTACCTGTCACTACATCCAGCTCACCACCCGGCACGCTGGAACCAGCATAGACTTCCCGTGCTTCAAAACGGCGCGGATTGAGTTTTAAATCTCCGATAACAATGGTTGCGGTAAATATCGGTTGCTCGTCCAGCGCCACCAGGCCTGCTCGACCCTGATAATCATTTTCATTAATTTCAAACAGGGTGGCATTATTGGTGATTACTTTCAGTTGACCAAAATGACGACGATGACGATCTGTCGTCAGGCGATGGTGAAACGGGCGCAAAATAACTTCAAAACTACTGCCTTCCACATCGACACTGGCCAGTGGTCCACGCAGACGATGTATTTTGGGCTGCTCCAACTCCACATCAGCCAACAAAAAAGGCTCAACCACTTGCGTTGGTACACCGGCACCATCAAAACGCACTTTATTGGAAGCCTTGAGATCAAAGTCCAGCGTGAGATGATTGGGAATACCCGGAGCGATCAGCAATCTGGTGCGGCCTTCAAGATTCACGGCCACGTCCAATTGTCTCAGTGCCATGCCATCCGTATCCACGATGTTATCAACTTTCACCGCATCACCCGCTGCGTTTTCCACCCAGATATCGGCATCACTGTAATCCAGCACCATACTGGCTTTGACGTAAACACCATTGGGTACCGTGGCTGCCGTCAGAAATTCCGTCATTTCAGTGTATTGCGCAAAATCCACGCGAGTCGATAACGGTAATGTTTCAACCACTGCACCATTGGCTTTGGTAAGTGTCAGCGACAATACATCCACGGTATAACTGGCAAAATCACCTTCCGCATCGGTGAGACCAATAATAATTTCACCGTCACCTTCTATCTCTGTTGTGCTATCACTGGATGCGCCACAGCCCACCAGCGATATGCTGACAAACAATAAAAACAGACTGGGTAAAAAACGGCTCCACATTATTGCTGCCGTATTCTGGCATCGCCGATAAAATATTTTCATGATGACCTCCTGATCAATATGTACGTTTGCGTTTAGATAAAATCAGATGTTCATCCCGTACAACGCAGGGCCACTCAATTGGTTGACACAGAAAATATTTTTATTCGTTGATGTTACCTAGAATTTACCTACTTGAATAATAAATCAATGACTGACTGATGGTTTTTACATGACATTACAATGCGTATTCTGACTGAAGCCTTGAGCAAGATCAGAAGCACTTGGACAATCACTTCAGCGTCTTGGGAGGTTATATACCCGTAGCGTTTGGGATTTAGGTTTAAGTGTGCATCATATTTTCTCCATGGCAAGGCGAAATGACGCGGAATAGTCGTTCTATTGCAAGGAGTTTCAACGCAGCCATGGGGTAAATAGGGCGTGCAATTAGACCTAAATCCCAAACGCTACGGGTATATTGTCGTAGTACCGGTACTAAACAAGTAGCGTGTTATAAACGCAGAGGTCGCAGAGGCGCAAAGGACGCAGAGGAAAACACTAAAAAATTTTCGACCTCTGCGTCTTTGCGACCTCTGTATCAAATATCCGGTGGTTCTTAAAACAGATGTTTTTAACGCTTAACGCACATTTAAGGCCTGCGTAACATCAGTTATTCAACAGCAAGAAACGGCCGTTTTTTACCAGCTATAAACCAGCCCTGCCCCAACAAACCTCATTGGGTCCCTACCCTTTTCCAAGGTTTGATTGCCTGCCCACAAACGCAAACGCCACTGCTCGCTGAGGTCAGTGGAAAACCGCAACATATAGACAAAACTGGTCTCACCCGTGACCTTGGAAAGACTTTTAAGCCATGAAAACCCCCACAAGGAATTATCGTTAAAATAGGAAGCAGCAACACTGTGACGACGATCTTCCAAGCCGGTAGAAAAATTTAATGCCGTTGCCGAAAACCCACGCTGCCAGCGCGGGCTCGATGCCAGTAATTCCACTTTTTTATCGTATTGCTGGCGGGCAAAACCCAGCGAAAACGACCATGGCCCATCGGTGTAATAACTCACATCAAACGCCGTGCCTGTGCTCTTCACCTTCTTGCAATCTGGCCAGGCACAGTCTCTGTCAAAGGTCAGCGTGCGCCATTGCGGTCGCAGGGAAAATTGCCAATGTTGCAGATTGATATCGATGACTACCCGAAGAGTATCCGTTTCCAGAGACCCTTTTTTACCCCATGTTTCCAGGTCCACACCAACGCTGAGGGGTTCCAGCGGGTCTGAACGAAACCCCAGCAAAACACTGCGGGTGGTAATGGGATTATTCTGGCTGTCGGAACGATTGCGCGCCACCGAGGCCAACAGGCGTAAGTCATCGACGAAAGCATAATCCAGATCGAGATAATAATCGCGGCTACCTTGGAAATCACTGCCCCCCTCAAAAGAAAGTGTCGATGGCAGACCATCGGCTTGCACCGCTATGGATATCCCTACCAGGGCCGCGCCCAAAAGACGCGAAAAAATGAAATGCCATTGCTGCAAAATATAACCTGTCCTTAAATACCCGCCAGTCAGCAGGTAAAAAAATACTGATTATACGCACATTAACGACTATTCGCGGGTCTATGAACGGCGCTCTTATAAAATGGACAAAGACGGACGGAAGCAGGGGTGTCATGATATGACTGATGTTACACATTCAAATAATCAATCAATAACTGAAGCCTGCGCAATATCAGAAACTCTCAGACAATCGTTCCAATATATTGAGAAGTTATGTTGTCGTGGTACACGATAAATGGTGTGCTATATAAACGCAGAAAACACAAAGCTTTTAGTGTTTTTTTCTGCGTCCTTTGCGCCTCTGCGACCTCTGCGTTAAATACCCGGTGATTCTAATGAGGCCTGCGTAACATCCGTTATATAACTTCCATTCCTTAGTGACGCCGCTGACGGTGTATTTCCCGACGCATTTCCTGTCGTTGCTGTCGGTTGATTTGTCGACGTTCCATCACCGCACGCCGTTGCGCTGGTGACATCTTTTGCCAGCGTTCCCGCAGAGCTGCACGCCGTGCAGGAGGTAAATTGCGGAAACCACGAAACCGTGCGCGCAATCGCTTACGCTCGGCTGGTGGCAGCGACATAAAATGTTCAAAACGATTCCGCACCCGTTGGCGTTTTTCCGGTGGCAATTTCTGCCAACGGGCAAAACGTTTTTGGGCCCGGGTCCGTTGCTCTGGTGTTAGCTGTGCCCAGCGTTTAATACCTTTGCGCAAGCGTTGCTGACGACCCGCTGGCAAGCCTTCCCAGTTTTTTGCAAATGGTGCCAGCAGAGTTTGTTCTTCAACACTCAGTGAGCGCCAGGCAACCCCTTTGCCGTTACCTTTAGCAACAGTGGTCTGCTCTGGATTTAGCAATGATTCAGTATCGCTGGCCTGTGACAGCAGCGGGCTACACACTAACAATAAACATAGGATCAACCAGCCACTGTATTTCAATTTTTTACTGTGCATCTTGTGCTTCCTCAACTTTCGCGGTTTGAGCTTCCGCGTCCAACGCATCCAGGTTCTGCATAAAGTCCAGCGGGTCTTGCCATTCGTTTTCACTGATTTCCCAGTCGCCGAGAAATTCCAGTAACTCAAGACTGGGAGCTTCCTCGGCAACCACAAAGCATGGTACACACAGCGCACACAGAATGAGCGCGCGGTTCACACACTCACCCTGCTTCTTGTTCATTTTCATCATCTAACCATAAGTAGAAATCAAGCTCTTCATAAAACTCCAGGGATTCAGCATCACCCAGTAGCGCAAGGTCTTCCAGCGGTGGCAATTGTGTACCTAGATCATGCTCCGGTGGTGTCAACCACAAGGATACAGTCAATACCGCTACGGTAGCCGCTGTAGCCAACCCACCCACGGGCAACAACCAAGCCGGACGCTTTTCACTGACAGCCGGTTTCCCCGCCAAAAGGGCTTCGCGACGCACTCGGCGTAAATCCCATAGCGTGGCATCGTCCAACCCGTCCACCGCCTGATTCAGTGTGGACTTTGACATTTTTAGTAAACGGTCTGTGTCTTCGGGTTTATTCACGCTTCATACTCCTGCCAATGATCCTGTAATTGTGTACGCAACGCTTTCAGCGCGCGCGAAAAATGGGTTTTCACACTGCCTTCACCACAGCCTATGGCCTGTGCCGTGTCACGTACGCTGAGACCTTCCCACTGGCGCAACAAAAACACCTGTTGTTGGCGCAGAGGCAAACGGTGCAGTGCGGCATCCAGCTGCCTGATGGCCTGCTGTTGCTGCAACTGCGCACTAGGCTCTGGTTCCGCTGTTGCAAAATGGGTTTCGATGGGATCCTCTTCCGCCGCCGTTTCACAACCCTGATCCCGTTGATTTTTTTGACCTAAAAAAAACCGGAACCGGTTGCGTACCGCAGCACGCCGATACCAATCGCGAATCACACTTTGCACAATGCGGTGAAATAATGGCCCCCACTGCTCGGCATCGCGGTCGGCATAGCGTTTAGCCAGACGCAACATGGAATCCTGCACGATATCCAGCGCATCCTCGTGGTTACTGGTGGCAATTATCGCCATACGATATGCCCGCCGTTCCACGCTTGCGAGGAATTGATCCAATGCTGCCGAGTTGTCCAGCGCCTCTCTCCTGCATGGTCTATGTCCTGTGGTTTTGATTCTGGTCAGCCATGAGTCACTTTGTCCAGTGTTCCACGGTGAAAAATTCCACAACTGTCATTCTCTGTATCTATAAACGCAACATCGATCAATCGGTTGACATGAAATAGCAAAGATTTACCGAGTACATCGTCAAGACCATTTTGACGGGCTCAGCATTACAGTGGTGTTTTTTCGCCCACAGGCAAAAGTGGTAACGCCAGGGCGGAGCGTTACTCCAGGAAATAACAGGCTGAAAAATTCTGCGGACAAAAAAAACCGCACTGACAAGAAGAAAACAGTGCGGTTGGGTTCAAACAAAATAGGGGGTTTGTTTGGAAGTGCGCCTAATTTAGCAAGACTTTCTTTTCACTGGAAGTGATATTTATTTATATTGATATCTCATATTAATATAATCTGTTTTTCCATAATCCTGCAAAAGCAATGCAAGGCCATGCAAATCTAAAAAATCCAGGCAAAAAAAACCGCTACCAAGGGAGGGGGAGGTAGCGGCCGGAACTCTCAAAACGCTCAAACAACCTGGAGGGGGTAACTTGTTTGAACCACTTAAGAAGTAAACAGACTTTACTTCATACAACTTATCGCTGGAACTTATTTATTTCTATTTGATAATCTATAAATAAGATAAGCAATTAACATAAATCAGAATTCAGCGGGAAACCGGTTTCAACAACAATGAGCGCCCCGTCATTGCATCTGGCACAGGTAATCCCAGCAGGTACAACACGGTGGGGGCAATGGAGCTCAGACCTGCACCGATAGTGAGCTGCCATGGGGTTTCATCCAGAATCAGGCACGGCACAGGGTAAACGGTGTGCTGGGTTTGCGCCTCGCCACTGATCGGGTCCACCATTTCTTCACAGTTACCATGGTCAGCAGTAAGCAACACCGACCAGTTGGCTGCACACGCAGCATCCAGCACACGACCAACTTCACGGTCCAGCGTTTCCACTGCGGTGATCGCAGCAGCGGCAATACCACTGTGTCCTACCATATCGCCATTAGCAAAGTTCACCACAATAAAAGCATAGTCTTCACTGTCCATGGCAGTGATAACGGTATCAGCAACCTTGTCAGCACTCATCTCCGGTTGCAGGTCGTAGGTAGCCACTTTGGGTGAATCAATGATGCCTCGTTCTTCACCTGCAAAGGCATCACCCCTGCCACCATTCAGAAAATAAGTCACATGCGCGTATTTTTCAGTTTCAGCGCAATGAAACTGGCGTAGGCCCGCACAACTCACCACTTCCGCCAAAGTGGTGCGTGGCCGCTCCTGACGAAAAGTGAAAGGCAGATGAAACCATTCATCATATTCAGTCATGCAGGTGACATTAAGCGGGCTGAAATCGCCCCGATCAAATTGGGTAAACTCAGGCCGATACAGCGCAGAGCTCAGTTGTCGTGCCCGGTCCTTGCGAAAGTTAAAAAATACCACCGCATCGCCCCATTGGGCGGGTTCACCACCATTGATGACGGTGGGTAAAATAAACTCATCATTAGTATCCGCTGCGTAAGCCGCATCGATAGCAGCTTTGGCAGTGTCGGCACTCTCCCCTTTCGCACACACAATGGCCTGCCAGGCCTTCTCAATGCGCTCCCAGCGATTATCACGATCCATCGCGTAATAACGACCGCACACCGTGGCGATATTGCCTCCGGCCGCCTGCAAAGCCGGTTCAATTTTTCGTAAATAGCGCAATGCGGACCTGGGTGGAGTGTCGCGACCATCAGTAAACATATGCAATACCGGACGCACACCATTGCGACGACACAATTCCACCAGCGCCAGCAAGTGTGAAATATTGCTGTGTACACCGCCATCCGACACCAAACCCATCAAATGTAACGGGCGCTCGCTGTTGCGTGCAGATTCAACAGCCGCAATAAGCGCGGCATTATTAAAAAAGCTGGCGTCACTGATGGATTCATCAATACGCACCAAGTCCTGTTGCACAATGTCGCCACAACCGATGGTGAGGTGCCCCACCTCTGAATTACCCATTTGCCCATCGGGTAATCCCACAGCGTTGCCAGAGGCTTGCAACAAGGTATGTGGATAACGGGAAAAGTAGTGGTCAAGGCGTGGTGTATTCGCCTGGGCCACGGCATTGTTCAAGTTACTGGGGTTAGTCCCAAAGCCATCAAGGATGACCAGCAGCACCGGTCGGCGGGGAGATTTTTCGCTCATATTCGGACGCCCAAATGTAATTAGAAGCTCCCTGGTTCAGGAGTTTCTACACTATCGGTGGAACGACACCAAAGTTGAGCATAGCAGCAGATTATGTAATCCGCTAAAAATCAAAAAGAAATTAGCTGATGAGAATATCCCAGTCTGTGGTTTCCAAAATCATGCCACGGACGGTTTCACGCAACCAGCCATCAAAAAAATCAATAGGATTGTAATCATCCGTTAACACGATAGCAGGCGTGTCCGCAGGAAAAACAAACTGCTTCCCCAGATTGGTTGACACCATGCGCTGCACACTGGCATGCGTTTGAAAATTGGCACGACCGGCCTGTAAACTGCGAACAGGGCCCTGATAGGCCATCAGTATAATATTACCAATACCGGTTTCAGAGCTTTGCCGATCAAAGGCAGGAAACACACCTACCTGATCAAAGGCTGCGCGTACCGTTTTGATCACCGAAGCCGTCATGTAAGTTTCTTTTTTCAGGCTGCCAATTAGATTCACCGCCAGCACCCCCCCCGGTCGCAGGCGATCACGCATCAGGGAAAGTGCCTCGACACTCAGCAAATGAGCAGGAGTTACATCACCATTAAAAACATCTAACACAATATAGTCATAGCGACGATCTGTGCTATTCAAATAATAGCGTGCATCCTCGATAAACAAATCACCCGTGATCTGGAAATCAAAATAGTCCTGTGCAATATCAACAACAGCCGGGTTGATATCAACCACATCACAGCTGATACCCTGCTTTTCATACCAGCGAGGAATGGCACCCAGCCCCAGACCAATCACCAGACAACGCTTGCCTTCCGGCACCAGCATGTATGACAAAAACTGGATAAAGTAATTATATTCATAAATGGACTGATTATCTGCCAGGTCAATCC
Source organism: Gammaproteobacteria bacterium (assembly GCA_021647705.1). Lineage (GTDB taxonomy): Bacteria > Pseudomonadota > Gammaproteobacteria > SZUA-152 > SZUA-152 > SZUA-152. The sequence goes on from JAKIUF010000004.1 coordinate 39,082, forward strand.
CCCCCTGAATCATGCCGTCGATAATCATTTCCCGGTAATGTACCTTGCCATAACTGTAATCCACGACCTTGATATCGCCGTAATAATTATCCACACGATGTACCAGATCCACTTGAGTACCATCACTCATAGTGCGAGACACCGGGGTTTCTGGCTGATAAAGCAAAAAAGGGAAAATCAGCACCAGCAGGGCCACCCAACGCCGCTGGAATACGACAAAATAAACCACCGACAAGCTGATCAATAACCCGCCAGCAAGTGCAAAAATCTGGTCCACACTCAGGTAGGCAATCAACACAAACCCGGTAACCACTGTACCTGCTGTACTGCCAAGAGTTGACAAGGCATACAAACCGCCTACCACGCGGCCAATATTTTTCAACCCGGATGCCGTGAGTTTAACCAGATACGGTGAGACACAACCTAACAGCAACAAGACCGGCCCAAATAAAATCAGCGTGCTGGCAAAAGCACCACCGCGTAAACCCAAAGGCAGGCAGGCCTTGAGTACCGGGCCTTTTAACAGGGGAATCAGCAAAACCAGCAAACCGGCAGTAAAAATAATGCCGTACAACACTTCCGGCCGCTGAAAACGATCAGACAACATGCCGCCGATGGCATAGCCACCGGACAGCGCCAGCAGAGTCACCGTAATCAACGAGGTCCAGACAAACAGGCTGACGCCAAAAAACGGCCCCACCACACGCGAGCCCAATACCTGAACCAACATGACCAGGGCACCACTGATTACAGCGGTGAAAAGCAAATAAATCAGCAATGATCGGGGATGTTCAGTGTGTTGTGTATCAGTCATTTTCGGATTATTTTCGGGTTATTTTTGATAGTGGTGCTGATGGTAACAGAGCACGCAGGCTGCTGCTAACACCTTTGCTCAGGCCTCTCTCTGACAATATTGCGCATGGACACGATAAAATGTGCCTGACTCCCAGGAGTCAACAGCAGATCACCTAACGACATTTTTTGGGTAATACACTCCGGTTTTGACAGGTTCAGCCCAACAATGCTCACCATGAATGCTGCCCTATCAACGGGACAGCCCCTAGTACAAATAAGGTATAAACCGCCAGGAACATAACGAATAACGACGATATTCCGGGAAAGATTTGATTAAATATTCCTCTTCAAGGTGAACAGATTTTATGACAAAAAACAAACCAATAATGGCATTCACAAGAACAATGAGTGAACCGCTTGAGATGACCAGCCCGAAGCTGACAAACAGGTTAAAAAGATAGACCGGATGCCGAATCATTCTATAGGCACCGGTTGTTACCAGCTTTTTGGGGAGATAAGCATCAAATAAGGGAGAGTAGTTATCACCCAGGTCTTTAAATGCCTTGACAAGAAAAACATAACCTAAAAAAACAAAAACCATGCCCAGCAATTGAAGCAGAACACTATTATGAATGATTAATAAAACATCAAACTGAAACCAATAACTCAACAATGCTAACAACATACTACTAATAAATAAAAATTTACTTAATGTCTGAAATGAGCGAAGAGAAGGTGCTTGCTTTTTCCCTACAGCATAACATTGCCCACTTCTTTTTTTTGTATAAGAAAACATCATAAGCAAAAAAACAGAGGCAACAACAACCGTGCTTAGCACCGCACTTAAAAGTTTCAGCTCATCAGAAGATAAGTTAAAAGAGAACATAGCAACAATCCTGAAGCAAAGCTTAATACACTATATTTTATAATCATTTTTTTAACACCATGCTTCAACATGGGGTTTGAAAATGGATTCAGACTATTGTGTGCCCGCAACACTTTCCACTCACCTTCATTACGCTTGAAAACAACACTCCAGTGAGATGTAAAATTATAATTAACCCCTTTGTCATCAATCATTTCATTTTGGGAATTCCCTCGACATACCGCGATTTCATCGAAAAACAATGTCGGTTCAGGATTCAATTGGGTTGAAAACTTTCCTGAACCAATCATATCTTTTCGCGTCAAACTCCACTTCTGCTCAAATGCATCAAAATTATCAAATTCACTATCCGTAAAAGAAACAAAAGAAAAATCTGGGTCAACATAAGGCCGCAGATCTCCAATCGAGTTATTTTCAACCGCCTTTTCAAACACAGCCTGAATAGCTCTTAATTTTTTGCGGTCTTCTTCATGGGTATCCATATTAATATCACCTCACATCAAGTAAAAATTAATTTTCTAAAAATGCTTTTGACAGAACATATTTTCATTGTGAAAACGTAAATTCGTATACTTTTATGCCTTGAAAAGGTGCCTGTAAAAACCCCATCACATAAAGGTATCATTTTTTTTCTGGGCAAATGATACCGTAAAAATACCGACATCTTCTATCTCGGTATTTAGCTTATTAAAACCAGAAGATTCAATCAATTGATCCAGTTCACTTTGAATCCTGCGACGCATTACCCATCGTTGACCTTTCCGGTTATTAAGTAAGCGACCAATAATTTCCAATTGTGGATGCCATGGCTGTCCTGTATAGACAAGATATCCATTATTTTCAAGCAATTCATATAAAATACTGAGGACTTGATGCACATGAAGATTATTTTCATATAGCTCAAATAAACCAGAAATAACAATTATATTTGGCCGCTGAGAAAAACTCCATTCCAAGCGTGTATCAAAAACATCATTATTTATAAATTTTGTAGTGGTTGAGTTATATTCTCCCGCAATCTTCTTTGCAGCATCCAGAGACGCATTGTCAACATCATTAATATAAAGTTGTACGGCACGCTTCTCCTCATTTTGAACTTCAAACAAGTAGCGGCCTGCGCCAGCAGCAACATCCAATATCACTGGTTGAACATTTTCATTATAGAGAAAACCCATAATACGGGATAATGTCTTTTTAAGGTTCTTTTTCCGATTTTTAATCCCTCTCCAGCCAACCGAATTCAAGTAAACTTTATCGATTAATTTACCAACAAAACCACTGCCTGACGGCTTGTTATTATAAACATAATCAAGAGAGACCCCAGAGTCAAAACCATATTTCAAACCTGTAGATACTCCTTTACTTTTCCCTCCTATATGCACCAACACCCATCGATAAACTTGGTAATACATTTGATTTATCACAGACCCTTTATCAAGAAGTTTTTTATACTCTTCAACGGTATGGGAGCGAGGCTGCGGGATGACCATTGGCAGACTCATAGAATCTGAATTAAATCGTTTTTTTATAAATTCTCTGCTGGGAAAAATAATTTTATCTTGGTCATTTTCATGAAAGATAGCATGACGAAAACCAGGCAATACAATATGGCTCTTCACAGAGCTAGAAATATTTTTATGAAATGTATAATGGTATTTATTATCAACAATGTAATCATTTTCAGCTGTAAAAATAATCACCGGCACTTCAAAGTCTTTTAGTCGTTTAAAAAAATTCTGTGCGGAGTCAAAAAGTCCTACCAAAATATTGACTCCAATTTTCTTTGTAATTAAAGCATCTTCATCATACAAAGCAGCTTCTTTTTTATTTCTTGTCAGCAAACTGGAACGTACATAACTGGTAACAAATTGCTGGGATGAAAATCTCCCCAAAAGCCGCAAAAAAGGTAACGCCAATGGAATATACAGCTTTATTGAAAATGCAGGAGCCCCTAAAATACATCCTCTTAAATTAGGGCCATAATTCATAATCCACGAAATAGCCATAACCGATCCTACACTGTTGGAAACAACAACAATATCACTCACATCTAAAGAAAATTTTGACAAATATGATTGGAAAAACTGTTTAAATCTTTCACCCATACATCAAAACTGGAAGCCCATGCACGCATACCTGAAGAACGGCCGTGACCACGCAAATCAAAAGCAAAACACCAATAATCATCTTTAGATAACTTGTCTGCAAAAGATATAATCCGCCCTGAATGTTCATGCCCTCTATGCAGAAACAACAAGGTATTCCCGGTATCTTTTTCAGGCTTTTTATAACGATAGAATAGCGTTAAACCATCAAATGAATTAAATTGAGATTCTATCCAGGCCATTATTTAATATCCCGCACTGCCGTTAAAAAACAAATATAACCCAAACATCGGAGCCATAAACATTAAGCTGTCAATACGATCAAGCAAACCACCATGCCCAGGGATCGACGCCCCAGCATCTTTTACATTTGCTTCACGCTTATAAAAAGAGACATTAATATCACCTAAAATACCTGTAACAGCAATAGCTCCGCCCAGCAATAAGGATGCCACCCAGGACACATTGATAATACCGGGGAACATTAAAGAAAAAATGAATCCCGTGAATATCACCCCGCCCAAAGCACCTTCATATGTTTTTCCAGGGCTAAGCCGAGGAACCAGTTTTTTATTCCCCCAAAGTTTCCCCGAAACATATTGAGAAATATCACTAGCTGCGGCAATAAAAAATAAAAAAAGAATAAGCAGCTTTTCATCATAACCATTTTTTTCGCCTAAATGACTCACGATATAAACAGACCCAATAGAAGAAACACAAAAAAGAACAATAAAGACAATTCGAACCTTTAGATGATTTCGGAAATAAAGAGCGCCTGCCGACAAAAAAAATGGCAATAAAAATGCAATCAATAAAAAATCATGGTCACCATGATGGATAAGTGCATCATATCCAAAAATTCCTATAAAAAAGAATAAAACACTGAGGAAACTAACTTTAATTTTCAACAATCTTGAAAATTCAAAAACTGCCCATAAACTAAGAAAATACAATAAAAACTTGAACAACCAGCCCCCCACATACAAGACCGATATTAAAACCAAAAAAATAACCCACCATGACCGGACTCTCTTCCGGTTAACCAGTCGTTCTTCTGTAATATTTCCTTTAATTTGATATTCTGTTATCGCATTGGCGATAATAAGAAGCGTACATATAACAGAAGATAAAAAAAGCATTAATGAATAACCATTTTTAATCGATTAGCGATGGTAATAAGCGATAACAAAATCCCTATAATTACATAGACCTGAAAAAAAAGAACAGCATCAGGAAGGAAAACAAAAAATATGGCGAGCCCACCGAGAAAAACGGCACGATCACTTTTTCCAAATGGCCCAAAGAAGGGGCGAACACCTGTGGCTTGATACACACTAAGCCCGACAAACTCCGATAAAAAATTCAAAAAAATAAGTGTAAGCCAAAGTACACTATAGATAGGTAGTATAGTTATAAATACACCGAATAACACAAGATCAGAAATAACATCACAAACCTCATTCAACACCACTCCAAATGCAGTTTGATTTTTTGTATGTAATGCCACCATTCCATCCAGAGCATTAAGCGCCATTCTGACCAGTAAAAAAATGGGCAACAATATCAGGAAAATTTTCGATGTTGGTGACCACACAAGAAAAGCTGAATAAATAATACATAAACAACAGGTAGTCAAGGTTATCTGGTTAGGGGTGTAATGCTGAGAAACCAGCCAGTCCCGCATCGGCATGAGCAACTTTTGAAAATGTGACTTTAGAGAATAGGTACTTATTTTTAACATGCGTTCAACTCTACTGACATTTTTCTCAAAAATGCAATTTTTAACCCCGGCACAATAATTACCCCCCCAATATCAAAATATACCTCTGATAAAAATACTTCATGCTCTCTGATATTGGTGCTGGCAACCCGTTAAAGAATTTTTTGATAATTATTAGAGCAGCCCGGGGTCAATAATTTTTGGGCTTTGAGCATCACATCCAATTTTAATGCGAAACATGGGTATCGGTACTAAAAATAGCCCCACTTCGCTTGGGCATGATCAAACACACTTCAGGATCATGCACGTTCCTTAAATATTTGGTCAAACTTCACTCATTATTGATGAATACCAATACGGCTGCCAATTGAAAGACCCAGTCCATGAGCTGCATTGCCCTGATTAATGGCAATTTCCATTAGCCCATTGGCATTTTCATAACAAAAGGCTTGCCCTATAGCCACATCACAAAAAGTATTTGCTCGCATGATAATATGTTCATCAATCTTCAGACAGGCTGTTGAAGCAATGTTACTGGCACGTACACCGGTTATCACGTTGCCGTAGTGATCAATAAAAATCACCTCAGATAAATCATTAGCAACAGTGACTGACCCTGGCCAGTCAATTTGTACACCCGGTGGTATTTTACCGCGAGCTAGGCGGGCAGCCACTGGTGCAAACAGATCGCGACCGTGAAAACTGTTGCTCAAATTTTCCGGTCGCCAGTTAATCTCCCAACAGGTAACTTCTTCCTGCCCCAGTATTGCTCGTGCGGTCAGTACATCAAACAGGCCATTTTCTGGCCCTACATACCAGCGTCCCGTAATGCTGATGGCAACAGCTTTGCGTTGCACATCACCCACACCTGGGTCCACAACACCAAGTAACACACTGTCAGCAGAAAATGCGGGAATATATGCCGCCAGCAAATGTGCCGAGGCCCACACATTGAAACGTGGTGCATTATGCAGCAGGTCAATAACCGGGGTTTCCGGTGCCTGCTGTGCAAGCACCGCCTTCATTTGTCCCACGTAGGGGCCATCGCCACCAAAATCAGTAAACAATACAATCATGGGATATCTGTTTATCAATCGCGTGACAACCTATGAAAACCCATCTCTTTTATACAAGCACGACCGGAAGTCATATTATGCATAATAAGTATCATCTTGCCATTTTGCTGGATTGGTTTTTATGTATTCCGATATTTTCAAGTAAGATTCCTCATCGCGAACAATGTGTTCGTAAAAATTACGTTGCCATAACTTTTTATCAAACCGTGGCCAATGATTTTGTTTCACGCCGTGAATGTATTCATTCGTGGTTATCGATTTAAATGCACCAACAATATCACCAACCGTAGGGGCAATCCCTTGTGGTTGCCCTGGTTGGGGTTGCCGCTCTGGTTGAGGCTGACCCATATTTTGGGTGTCCTCGTTTTGGGTACCCACAAGGGGCACCCCTACGAGTAATTCAATTATTCCGTGGAAATGATTTGGCATTACAGTGTATTCGTTTAAACCAATGCCGGTAAATCGTTGTGCTAAATCCAACCATCGCGCTACAACCATCCGCCCTGCATCATTCAAAATCATTTCGTCATCTTTAATATTCCCCAATAAACACAGTCGGTTTTGCGTACAAATGGTGACAAAATATAATCCTGCCTGCGAATAATCATAATCCCTTAACCGTATAGAACGACGATGACGTATATCAGGGCTATATTGCATTAGCGCATAGAGGCGTAATAACGGGTAGGATCGGCAATACCCGCATCTGCAAAACCAGCTGCACGCAGGCGACAGGAGTCACAATGACCGCAGGCATAGCCTTCGACATCTGCTGAATAACATGAAATAGTGGCTGCATAATCCACTCCCAGATGCAAACCGTTGCGGATAATTTCAGCTTTGCTGAGATGAATCAGGGGGGTGTGAATTTTCGCAGCATGGCCTTCGACACCTGTCCTGGTCGCCAGGGCCGACATCACCTGGAAGGCCGCAATGTATTCCGGCCGACAATCCGGGTAACCCGAATAATCCACGGCATTGACCCCAATATAAATATGTCCAGCCTCCAGCACTTCGGCCCAGGCCAGTGCATAGGATAAAAACAGGGTATTGCGTGCTGGCACGTAAGTAACGGGGATACCATCATCCGGTGTATCCGACACATCCGGCACGGCAATCTTGTCATCGGTTAATGCAGAACCACCGATACCACGTAAATCCAGCGAGATAATTCGATGTTCTTCTGCACCCAGTTTTTTTGCCAATGCCGCTGCCGCAATCAATTCGGACTTGTGTCGCTGGCCATAATCAAAACTCAGCGCATAACACAATAAACCTTCATTTTTAGCCATGGCCAGAATGGTGGCTGAATCCAGACCGCCGGATACCAGTACCACGGCTTTTTCAGGTGTTGCATCAACAGTCACTATTATCGCCCTGGTTCGTTATCCCAAAGAATTTTGTGTAATTGCAATTGAAAACGGATTTGCAGCTTGTCTTCAAGAATCCAGGCCGCCAGTGTTTTTGCATCCAGTTGCCCGTGGCAGGGGGAAAACAAAATCTCGCAACGCGACAATAGTTGATATTGCGCCAGTATTCGTTTTGCCCAGTCGTAATCATTCCGGTCACACACTACAAATTTAATTTGATCCTGAGAGGACAGATACTCAATGTTTTGCCAATAATTTTTATCCTCTTCACCCGAGCCTGGGGTTTTAAGATCCATCACTTTCACAACGCGCGCATCCACCGCGGAGACATCCAGCGCACCGCTGGTTTCCAGAGAGACCTCATAATCTACATCACATAAGCGTGTTAACAAATCTAGGCACAGTTTCTGTGCCAGTGGCTCACCGCCGGTTACCGTAATATGCCGTGTTTCATAAGTCGCCGCCTGAGCCAGGATGGCGGCCAGCGTTATCCATTGTCCGCCCTGAAATGCATAGATTGTGTCGCAGTAGCCGCAACGCAACGGGCAGCCAGTGAGCCGGATAAACACCGTAGGATAACCTACGCTGCGCGATTCACCCTGCAAGGATAAAAAAATCTCACTGATACGCAGCTGGCCGGAATGTCCATCCGTTGAGGTTTTTTCTAGGACAGTGGGGGTATCAGTACACATGATAATAGGAGACTTCTGGTTTTTTGACTGAAATTCGGTGACCACCGAAAAAATGATATTTGAAACCGTTTACGAATAAACAGTGCATTACAAAACAATAACTAGAGCTGTTTCAGATCCTGTAACCGTTTCTGCGCTAAACGGGCTGCTGTGGTATTCGGGTAATTCTTTATAACCTTGTTCAGTGACATTCGCGCATTATCATTTTGACCCAGCTCTTGAAAAGTGTAACCCATTTTCAACAACGCATCAGCGCGTTTGGGGCTGTTTGGGTGGTTTTTTACCACTTTATCAAACTCACCTAATGCCACCGCAAAATTTCGCTGCACATAATTGGCTTCGCCTAACCAGTATTGGGCGTTGTCCACAAATGGTCCTTGGGGATAGGTTTGCACAAACGTTTTGAATGCAGACACAGCCAGATCATAACGACCTTCTTTGAGCAGGTTAAAAGCACGCTCATAAGCTGCGCGTTCTTCCTGAGAAGCAACATCCGTATGCGACACTGCTGCACCATTCGCTGTCGGCTCAGACATTGCCCCACTGGGCACTCCGCTGGCCGGTGCTATTGGTGCCGCCGACAAACTCGCGCGCGCAGCTTCCAGATCACGCAACCGCCGGTCAACATCCAGATACAGGTCACGTTGCCGCTTTTGCAGTTGCTCCATGCTGTAGGTCTGTTCTTCCATTTGACCCAACATCTGCTGAACTTCATTTTGCAGACTGTCGATACGGGTCATCAAATCAATCAGCGTTTGATTTTCCAACAAGCGTTCCAGCCGTTGCAAACGTTGCTCCAGACTGCCCGCCGTCGGCGCTGAAGCAACCGGCTCTCCTGACGCTTCAATAACCGGTGCCGGTTTGCGTGCCATAGCATCAGAAACGAAAGATGGCGCGGCCAAAACGACCAGCGCCACACTTACATATTTGATCAACGAGGTTCTGAAATATTGCGTCACAAGATACCCGCTTTTTCAAACATATCGCTCAAAAGTATCATCCTTTAAAAACGATCATTTAGCGGCTGTAAATAAACTCAACACGGCGGTTCAGAGCCAGGGAGTCTTCATCATGTCCCAGTGCAGCGGGACGCTCTTCACCGTAGCTAATCACACGAATCTGGCTAGCCGACGCACCTTGCAAGGCCAACAGACGTTGTACTGCATTGGCACGACGTTCACCCAGGGCGATGTTGTATTCACGGGTACCACGCTCATCGGCATGGCCTTCCAGAGTCACCATCACGCTGTTGTTATTGGCCAGATATTCGGCATGAGCCTGAATGATTGCCCGGAAGTCACTTTTGATTTCAGTCTGATCAAAATCAAAGTAGACCACACGTTTCGCCAGCAGGCTGCTAGGATCATCCAGAGGGTCACCGCTGAAACCAGTCTCTTGTTCACCCATACCTTCGCCACTGGCCATATCGCCAGAACCCACGCCACTGGTGGTTGCCGATGAATCTAAGTCACCCGTTGATGAAGATGAACTCACACCACTGTCAGTTTCATCTTCCACTTCACCAGAAGTGCCACACCCCAGCAACATCAGTGCGGGTAACATTGCAAGCACAGTCTTGGTCCATAATTTCATAGCTGACTCCCTCAAATTATTCAAACGTATTTAGTAAATTGATAACGCATTTTATTGCATGTTTTCTTGCGACTTTATTGTGGAAAGGGTGACCACGCGGGCTCCCGCACATCACCTTCCGGGACGGTCAGCCGCTGATGGATATTGCCATCCACAGAAACCGCCTTCAAAATTCCACGTCTGCCTGCGCTGGTGGCATAAATAATCATGCCGCCATTGGGTGCAAAACTGGGCGATTCATCCAATGAACCGTCCGTTAGCACACGCAGATTACCACTCTTCAAATCCATCACCGCGACTCGATATTTACCACCCGCGCGGTGAATCATAGCCACTTTTTTACCATCCTGGGACACCGACGCCTTGGCATTGTACTTGCCTTCAAAGGTCAGTCGTCTCGCTTTGCCGCCTTTAGACGGCACTTGATAAAGCTGCGGCCGACCACCACGATCTGAGGTAAAAATAATCGTCTTGCCGTCCGGCGTCCATGTGGGCTCGGTATCAATTGCCCAGTGGCGCGTCAAGCGCCGCTGTTTTTTGCCAGTCAAGTCTATGACATATATCTCGGGGTTACCATCCTTGGAAAGGGTCACCGCCAGAGATTTTCCATCTGGCGACCATGAAGGGGCACCATTAATGCCTTTATGGGCCGAGACCTTGTCCCGATGCCCACTGGCTATGTTTTGTACAAACACGGCTTGGTGGCCATTATCCTCCAACGAGGCATAAGCAATACGGGTTCCATCGGGTGACCATGCTGGCGACAGAATTGGTTCACGCGAACGCATCATTGACTGCGGACCATAACCATCGGCGTCAGCAATCCACAGCGAGTATCGTCGCGCCTTACCCACACCCGCTGCTGTGACATAAGCCACACTTGTGGTGAATGCCCCACGCTCGCCGGTGAGTTTTTCATAAATAATGTCACTGACCTGATGTGCAGCACGCCGCAAATTATCACCACTCACAGAAAAACTGAATCCCTCCAGTTGTTTTTCCTTGAACACATCAAATAACCGAAAGCGGATTTTGTAACGATCTGCGCCCAGATATTGCAGGGTGCCCACCACCAAATTTTCACTCTGAAAAATACGCCAGTTGGAAAAATTGATTGTCGAATCGACACTGGGACGGGCCAGCATATCCTTGGGAGGCAAAGGATCAAAACGTCCGGTGCGTGCCAGATCAGCACGGACAATGGCCGCTATATCAACAGGTGGTTTTTTGGGGGGTAGCAGCTCAGCGGGGGTCTGCGGGTTTTGCGGCGGCACCTGCCAGGCAAACGGCACCACGGCCAACGGCACCGCCCCTTCGACACCTTGGGTGATTTCAATATTCAACACCGCCTGTGCCGTTCCAGCCAGCAACAGCAAATAGAAACCGGATACCGTATTCGTGAACAATTTTATTTTATACATCGGATATTCAAATTTTCTCAGGTTTATTTTTTGGCTTATTTCTTTGGCTTATTTCTTTGGCTTATTTCTTTGGCTTATTTCTTTGGCTTAAAGTTAAACAAAATCTGCCGCTCAAACAACGCAGGGTCCGAGGGTCGCGGTAACGGTGATGCCTTGTACACTGCCGCTTCCACTGAACGTCGGAAAACATCGTCACCGACACACTGGGTGACCGTGACATTCACCACTTCTCCACCAGGAATCTGGCTCACCGCCACTTTGCACGATGACCCCGGCTTGGCGCTAGCGGGACGAATCCAGTTTCGCTCCACCTTGTTTTGAATATCGGCGATGTAACGACCCCGTAATGAGTCCAGACGCTTCCGGTTATCCGCATCCATGCGTTGTTGTTCGGCCTCAAATTCGGCACGCCGTGCAGCGGCTTCAGCATCACGCCGGCGTTTTTCGTCGAGCATTTTACGTTTGGCGGCCGCATCCGCCAAGCGTTTCTCTTCAGCAATACGTTTTTTTTCCAATGCGGCCTGCTCAGTTTTCAGGCGCTCCACTTCTTTTTTCTTTTTAGCGCGTTCTGCCGCGATGCGTTTTTCTTCGGCCTTGCGTTTTTCCTGCTGTTTTTTCTGGCGTTTCTTTTCAGCTTCGCGTTCTTTGCGCAACTTAGCCAAGCGCTTTTCCTCACGCTTGCGCTTTGCCTCAGCTTCACGCGCCTGTTTATCCAGCTTGTTTTGTTTGGCTTTTTCCTGGTTTTCCTTTTTCGCCTCAGCCTTTTTCAGCTTTTCCACTTCGGCAAGAACTTTAGATTCATCCACCGCCACAGCTTTGACAATATTCACTTCCGGTTGCGCTGGCGTGGGCAAGTCAGTCCATTCCAGGCTGACAAATAATACCGCCGCCAAAACCACATGCACCAAGATGGCATACATCATGGCCAATGGGTTTTGAAGGATCTCTTTTAGCAGGGCTCTCACAATTCAGCGTCTTATTTTTATTAATCAGTGCTATTTTTGGTGCTATTGAATGTCTTCGGGTGCCTGGGTGATCAACCCCACACTAGGCGCTCCGGCCTTTTGCAGCAGCGCCATGGCGACCACGACTTTACCGTATTCCACCTGTGAGTCACCACGCACCATAATCGGGGTTTTGGGCCGATGACGCAGCACGGCGGCTACTTTGGTGACCAACAACTGATGGTCAATGGGGTCATCAGGCTTGTCACCCACGCTGAGATAATAATCACCATCAGCCGTCACCGTGACCACCAGCGGTTCATCGGTTTCGCCACTCACCGGACCAGCATCAGCCTGTGGCAACTCTACCGCTATACCTTGTGTCAACAGTGGCGCGGTGATCATAAAAATCACCAGCAACACCAGCATCACGTCAATGTACGGCACCACATTGATTTCCGACATAGGTTTACGGCGGATTCTTTTTGGCTGGACCGCCATTTATTTATGCGCCTGTCGCTGCAGGATGCTGGCGAATTCTTCCGAAAAGGCATCGTAACGACTGATCAGTCGTTCCAGTTCGGTGCTGAAACGGTTGTAGGCAATCACCGCCGGAATCGCCGCAAACAAACCCATGGCCGTAGCGACCAATGCTTCGGCAATGCCCGGTGCCACCATGGCAATAGTGGCCTGCTTGACGTTGCCCAGAGCACGGAAAGAATTCATGATGCCCCATACTGTACCGAATAAACCAATATACGGGCTGGTGGAACCGACTGTTGCCAAAAATGGCAGATGCAACTCCAGCTTGTCAGTTTCTCGCGACAATGCCACACGCATGGCACGCTGTGCGCCTTCCAGTACGGCCATGGGGTCTACACTTTCCTGCTTGCGCAGCCGTGCAAATTCCTTGAATCCCGCCTCAAAAATAATCGCCATGCCCGCATTGCCGTGACGGCCGGAGGTCACTTGATTATAAAGATTGGCAAGATCACCACCGGACCAGAATTTTTCTTCAAACTCCTCGGCCTCAGCACGCGCTTTGGACAACATCCGGCGTTTCTGAAAAATGACATTCCAGGAAAACAGCGACGTAATAAGTAGAAGCAGCATCACCAATTGTACCAGCACGCTGGCTTCGATGATTAACGAAAGAATCGATAGATCAGTCGTCACCCAAAATCTCCTGTCGGATGGAGGCAGGAATGGCGCGTGGCTTAAAACTGTTGGCATTCAGGCAGGCAACCCTGATTTGACCCTGACATAACAACAAGTCACTTTTCACTGCGACATTCCCCTCGGTGGTTATTAAATTTACCGTCTGATCAAACGTCAGACTGGCCTTACCAACCTCCGCCACAGTCACACTGACGGAAAGTTGCTGGTTAAAACGGGCAGGCTTGAGATAATCCAGTTGCACCGAACGCACTGCAAAAATCACTCCTTCCTGCTCTATCAGAACATCCTGTTCCACACCGCGTGCCCGCAACCATTCCGTGCGTGCTCGCTCCATGAATTTCAGATAGTTAGCGTAGTAGACCACTCCGCCATTGTCGGTGTCCTCGTAGTAGACCCGCACTGGCCAGGAAAATTCAGCCATTCAACTTATCCATGACCGGCAACATACAGAATACACAGGTATTTTGTGCCCGCTCGACCGGTTAAACGCCGGCAAGCGGAATTTGTATCCGTTATTATTCACAGAGCGGTGCATTATGCAGGTTCAGAGCCCGTGAAGAAATCCCCCGCTGGCACTGGTAGGCCAAAATGCAAATAGGCACTGCGCGTTGCGACCCGACCGCGCGGAGAGCGCATCAAAAAACCCTGTTGAATCAGATAAGGCTCCAGCACATCTTCGATAGTGCCTCGCTCTTCGCCAATAGCCGCAGCGAGGTTATCCACCCCCACCGGACCACCGTCAAATTTTTCGATCACCGCCAACATCAACTTGCGATCCAGCATGTCAAAGCCATTTTCGTCCACGTCCAGCAAATCCAGTGCGCGGGATGCCACCTCCGTTGAAATCCGGCCATCGGCCTTCACCTCGGCATAATCACGCACCCGCCGCAACAAACGGTTAGCAATACGCGGCGTGCCACGGGCACGTTTGGCAAGTTCGCCAGCCCCCCCGGTCTCCAGCGGCACACCGAGAATGCCCGCCGCACGCTGCACAATATGCGCAAGATCGGGAATCGAATAAAATTCCAACCGCTGCACAATGCCGAAACGGTCACGCAGCGGCGAAGTCAACAGCCCAGCACGAGTTGTTGCTCCCACCAGTGTAAACGGCGGTAAATCCAGTTTTACCGAGCGTGCTGCCGGGCCTTCGCCGATCATGATATCCAGCTGGTAATCTTCCATCGCCGGATACAACACCTCCTCCACCACAGGTGAAAGACGGTGGATTTCGTCCACGAATAACACATCGTGTGGCTCCAGGTTGGTGAGCAAAGCGGCAAGGTCGCCCGGGCGCTCCAACACCGGCCCGGAAGTGTGACGCATATTGACCCCCATCTCGGTGGCAATAATGTGAGCAAGTGTCGTTTTGCCCAGTCCCGGTGGACCAAAAATCAGCGTGTGATCCAGTGCCTCGTTACGCGCACGGGCGGCGGAAATGAAAATCTCCATTTGCTCTTTGACGGCTGGCTGGCCCACATAATCTGCCAGTTTACCGGGACGAATGGCACGGTCCTGTGCTTCTTCGCGGTCGTCACGAACAGTGGCTACGGGAGCAATAAGGCGGTCGGTCTCGATCATGGGGAGGGAGTGTACTACAGCAATGGTGCTCATACCCCGTCCGGCCTTACAATAGGCCCATCATCGGTACTGCTTGCCAAAGGAGTTCAGACCATGTCCCATATTTTATCAGCACCGATTCTATTGCTATCAAGCGCTGTCTTGCTGGTTGTCAGTTTGACCGCTTGTGACTCCGGCACCCCGCCCGTAACTCCTGCCAATAATCTCCCGACAACCCCCATTCCGCATAAGACGACACTGGTGGCAAGTTGCAATAGTTGCCACGGTATCGATGGTGTGGGCAACAAACCCGACGTACCTTTTATTGCTGGCCAACACGCCACATATCTGGAATCTGCCATGCGTGCCTACTTGATTGGTGACCGTCAGCACAAAACCATGCGTGCGGCGGTGTTTGACCTGGAGGTCAGTGAGCGCCAACAACTGGCTGAGCATTTTGCCCAACTGAATGCCACCTGGGCGAACCAGACAGACAGGCCACTACGCATCAGCAAAGCCGACAAAATACGCGATATTCGCGCGGGTCAGGCTTTATCCCGGCCCTGTGTCGGCTGCCACGGTAAAGATGGCAACAGTCATAAAGACCGCGTACCAAGTCTGGCAGGACTGCAAGCCGAATATTTTATTCCTGCACTGGAAAGTTATTTGCAGGGTAAACGTCGGGGGGCGGCCATTATGAAAAATTTCAAACTGAGCCTCAGTCAGCGCGATATCAAACAGCTGGCCGCTTTTTTTGCCGTGCAAAAACGGCAACGTTCACCTCTGGGCAAACATCTCAAGGCCAGCGATGCCAGCGACGCTCTCGCCCGCCGCTGTCTGGGTTGTCATGGCAGTGATGGCAACAGCACTCACCCGGCTATACCGAGTCTGGCCGGTCAAAATGCCGCCTACCTGATCACAGCCATGCAAAGGTATCGTGACAAAAAACGCCAGAACAAGATGATGCTGGATGCCGCCCAGGGGCTCAGTGATGACGCTATTCGCCGTAATGCCATTTATTTTGCCACCCGTGCTCCGGCAAACCGGAATACCGTGAAAAACAGTCCGATAAAATTCAGCCCTATGGCCGATGGCAAACAACTTGCCGTCTCCTGCAACGGCTGTCATGGCGACAAGGGTAACAGCACCACACCGGGTACTCCGCGTCTCACCGGATTGTCTGAAGACTATCTGCAAATCGCCATCGCACACTATCGGGACAACAAACGACAGCATGCCGTAATGCAGCTGCTCACCCGTTATCTCAGTGATACCGACATCGAAAAACTGGCGCTGTACTATGCCAGTCAGACTCCGGCCAACCTGACGCCTGCCACCAAGCCTGAAAAAACGGACAGCATTACAGAACTGGCCAGCACCTGTGCAGGTTGTCATGGCGAAGACGGTAACCGTCAAAAAGGTGATACACCCAGTCTGGCCGGACAGGACACCGATTATATGGTGACCGCCCTGCATGCCTATAAAAATGACACACGCCAACATGATGATATGAAAAATGCCATTCTGGCTCTGGACAAAAAGGCCATGCGCCAACTGGCCGATTATTACTCTCGCCTGCCTGCCCAAAAACCGACGGTGCATGTTATGGAGGCACCGGAAATACTGGCGCAAAAATGTGACCGTTGCCATGGGAAAGGGGGTGGTAAACCGGATGCTGATAAACCGCGCATTGCTGGCCAGCGTCAAGCTTATCTGATCAAGGCGTTACTCGCTTATCGGAACAAGGAACGTCAGAATTCGATGATGTACAACATGGTGGCAGAACTCAGCCGCGTCGAAATTGAAGCCATTGCAGCCTATTATGCGAGTCGGTGAAGATTTAATGCAGAGGTCACAAAAACACAAAGCCGTAGGGTGGGCATGCTTTTTTGCCCACGCGGATACGGAATTAACGCGTGGGCACAAACGACGTGCCCACCCTACGCCTCTGAGACTGAAAATATCAGAAACGCTCCAGTCTATTGGGAGGTTATGCTGTCGTGGTACTAACAAGTGGTGTGTGATAAATACAGAGGCCGCAAAGATGCAAAGGGCACAAAGCTTTTAGTGTTTTTCTCTGCGTCCTTTGCGCCTCTGCGTTAAATACCCGGTGATTTTTAAAACAGATATTTTCAGCGCTTAATTCACATTTTTGGCCTGCGCAACATCAGTTAAGCATAAAGACTATCTTTCCGTTGCCAAGCGTCGTTTGGCAATAGCGACAATTCCTGTGTCTTCTACAGCCCGTCTAATCTCGTCAAAATCCAGCACAAAAGGACGATCTGTATTTTCGGTACCCAAACCACCAAACAAGCTTTTGGCTTTGCTCAACGCGCTGCGACAGGCACGATGGCCAAGCGTTTTTTTATTTTTCGGACACGCAAAAGAACCATCGACTCTGCTAAAAATCAATGGCTCAGTACCAAAATAAGCCACCACATTAACGCCATCCGTCCACAATACTTCGCTGTCCGCAGGTACCTCTCGTGTATTGCCCACTGATTTTGCAAAAGCTTTAGCATCAAAAGAGTCATACATTACCCGCCAGCGCCTGTTGGCCTTTTCAAGCAAATAGGCATAACCAGAACCCGCAGCCCCTACGGTTTCTGCAATAGTGTAAGCTGGATTTGTTGTACTGGCGGTCACCGCAATGTGAATGCCATTGGAATAATCCTGCAATCCAACGGATTGCGTAGTCTTACAGGCAGGCAATAACAAAATGGCCAACAAGACAAAATATACCGGTTTTTTAAATGCTGACTTCAACACAACCGTCCCCCCTCTCCCCTTAAACAAAAATTATTGTGCCGCAGCCTTCAGTGCCAGACGAATCAATTCTTCACTGGCTAGGCCATCGCTTTCCAACTGACTCACCATGCGGCTTGCTTCCTGTGGCTTGTAACCTAATGACACCAGTGCGCTGATGGCATCTTTCAGTGCATCGCTGGCAGGAGCACGGTTTGTCGAAATGTCCGCGCTCAGTGTCGTACCCTGCCAATCTTTAAGACGATCTTTTAATTCCACCACCAGACGCTCGGCAGTCTTTTTACCAACGCCGGGTAACCGGGTAAGCAGGGCCGAATCACCATTTTGTACACAGCCCGCAAACTCATCTGCCGACATACCGGAGAGAATGGCCAGCGCCAGTTTGGGGCCGACACCGGAAACCTTGATCAAGGTGCGAAACAACAAACGATCCTGTTCTCGCAAAAAACCGTACAACACATGGGCATCTTCGCGCACGGCAAGATGTGTGTGCAGGGTGATTTCGTTACCGGTTTCGGGTAACTCATAAAACGTGGTCATGGGGGCGGAAATTTCGTAACCCACACCACCAACATCTAACAATAACTGGGGAGGCTGTTTTTCCAGCAGAACACCGTGCAATCGACCAATCATATTTTTTCCATTTTTTTACACATTTTTTTGCGTATTTCTTTGCACATTCTTTTGCGCAACAAGGTTATTTTTTGTCCAAATGCATTTGCAGCGATATCGCTAATTGTTTTGCCACAAGCTGGGTATTGCCATGACACAACGCGGCTGCTAATGCATCAGCAGCATCGGCCTGCGGATTACCCGGCAGGTTAAGCAACACCCGCACCATATGCTGTACCTGCTCTTTGGCGGCATTGCCCTTGCCCACCACCGACTGTTTTATCTCGGCAGGGGTATATTCATGCACTGGCACATCACGGGTGATCACCGCACAAATGGCCGCGCCACGCGCCTGTCCCAGCTTAAGTGCAGAGTCTGCATTGCGATGCATGAACACTTTTTCGATGGACATTTCATCAGGCTGGTGAATTTGCACCAGCTCGGAAACCCCTTCAAAAATGACGCCAAGGCGTTCTGCCCAGGTCTCTCCTGTTACACGAATACAGCCACTGCTCACGTAGTGCGCGCTGCGGCCATCGCTTTCAATGATGCCGAAGCCGGTAAACCGTGAGCCGGGGTCAATGCCGAGAATACGCATCATTACAGAGAAAAGAGACAGAAATCGGCTTTCATATCTCTACCCCGTCAGCTTCTGCATCACTTCGTCAGAAAAATCAGCGTTGGTAAACACGCTTTGCACATCGTCGAGGTCTTCCAGCATATCGATGAGGCGCATCACCTTTTCCGCATCCTCCAATTCCAGGTCCACCGAGGTCGCGGCCTGCTGGGTGACTTCGGCATTGTCCGGCTCATACCCGGCGGCGATCATCGCCTCTTTCACCGGCACCAGTTCTTCCCAGGGAGTCAGCACATCGATACTGCCATCATCATTGGTCACAATATCATCAGCACCCGCTTCCAGCGCGGCTTCCATAATCGCGTCTTCATCTGCTCCGGCGGCATAACTGATTATACCCATTTTGCTGAACAAATACGCGACAGAGCCATCGGTGCCCAAATTGCCACCACTTTTGGTAAAGGCATGACGTACCTCGGAAACAGTACGATTACGGTTATCGGTGAGACAATCCACCATCACCGCCACACCACTGGGACCATATCCTTCATAGCGAATTTCATCGTAATTTTCGCCCTCACCGGCACCGGCACCCCGCTTAATGGCATTTTCCACGGTGTCTTTTTTCATATTGGCGCTCAGCGCCTTGGACACCGCATCACGCAAACGTGGATTGCTGTCTGAATCCGGGCCACCTGTACGAGCGGCAACTACGATTTCACGAATCAGTTTGGTGAAAATTTTACCACGTTTGGCATCCTGAGCGGCCTTGCGGTGTTTGATATTGGCCCATTTACTGTGTCCTGCCATGATTACCCCGGTTTGCGTTGGTGAATGGCGGCCAGTTTATCATCATGGTTTTCCCGGCGCACACCTTAGAGATTGCCCTGCACTTCACCCATACAACCGGGGTACCGCAGCCAATAATTTCTGCGTATACGCTTCTTGTGGAGAATGGCAAATATCGTCTGTCAAACCCTGTTCAACGATTTTCCCTTCGTTCATCACTACCATTCGATCACTGACATATTCCACAACACCAATGTCATGCGTAATAAAGAGCAATGAAAGCTGTCGTTCAGCGCGCAGATCCAACAGCATTTGCAGAATTTCCGATTGCACAGACACATCAAGGGCACTGGTCACTTCATCACAAACAATAAATTTTGGATTGAGGACCAGAGCACGGGCAATACCAATACGCTGACGCTGTCCGCCGGAAAATTCATGAGGGTAACGCCACAAATGAGCATCAGACAACTGCACACGAAGTAACATCTGTCGCGCTAGATCAAGACGCTCTTCCTGGCTTGAGCCAATGCCATGTACGGCCATCGGTTCAGTTAGGGTTGTCGCAATATTCAAGCGGGGATTCAATGATGACATGGGGTCTTGAAAAATCATTTGCATTTTCGTACGAAACGGTTTCATTTCACGGCGCTTTAACGGCACGATATTCGTCCCTGTAAAATAAATCTCCCCGTCTGTAGGTTCAACTAAACGCAACAATGCCCGTCCCAACGTTGTTTTACCGCAACCGGACTCGCCCACCAGGGCAACAATTTCACCATCGTTGATGGTTAAATCAATATCGTCCACCGCTTTTACATAACTTGCCGTCCGTGCCCACACGCCTTTTTTAATGGGAAAATGAACCTTTAAGCCTTTTGCAACAAGTACGGGGTTGTTCTCTACAATAGCGCGTGTGTATTTTCCTTTCTCTCCGCCGCCCTCTCCACCCTCAGCACGCACACGAATCATATTCTCAGGTAAAGCTGCCAGCAGCTCTTTGGTATAATCATGTTTGGGCTGTTGTAAAACCTGCTGCAAACTACCCGCTTCGACAATCAGCCCATTACGCATTACGGCCACTTTGTGCGCCATTTTCGCAACGACACCAAAGTCATGAGTAATAAACAAAATCCCCATACCTCTGCGTTCCTGAAGTTCTTTCATCAAGCGTAAAATTTCTGCTTGCACAGTAACGTCCAATGCCGTTGTTGGTTCGTCAGCAATCAACAGATCAGGCTCACATGCCATCGCCATGGCAATCATTACCCGTTGACGCTGTCCACCGGACAAACGATGAGGGTATTCATCAACACGCTGCTCCGGGTCTGGAATTTGTACTTGTGCCAAAGCGTCAATAGCACGCTGTCTCGCGCTATCGTCATCCAGTTCCGGCCAGTGCAGTTGTAGTGCCTCAATGATCTGATCTCCTATTGTGTAAACAGGATTCAGTGATGTCATAGGCTCCTGGAAAATCATGGCAATGCGGGCACCACGAATATCACGTTGAGGATGATCGGCCAAATCCAGCATATTGACCTGTTCCTGCGTGCCATCGTTATGCCGGTAATCAAACCAGACCTGACCATCGGGATGCTGACAAATTTCTTTGGGAATAAGCTGAATGATTGAAAGCGCGGTAATCGATTTACCACTGCCGGATTCTCCCACCAGACAAAACGTCTCGCCTTTTTCGATATTAAACGAAATACCATCAACGGCCCGAACCACTTCCGTGCCAGAGTTTAAATACGTTTTCAGATTTTTGACGGTTAATAACATGGCTCATGAGTCCCAGGGTTTCAAATACTTCAGCCGTAGGGTGGGCACGTTTTTGGTGCCCACGCGTAACCTGCTTTTTAATTCGACCGTAGCGTTTATTTAATACCTGAATTCTGCAAGTGATCGTATTTGCAGGATCCAGGTAATATCCGCGTGGGCACAAAAAACGTGCCCACCCTACGTTTTGATTTCTAATTGTCACATAACGTGTAGTTTTAATGCTCTCATGAGAACATTATTCAGCGCCTGATTCAGGTCTTGCGTTTCAGGTGAGGATCAATCGCATCACGCATCGACTCGCCGATCAGATTATAGGCAAATACCGTTAAAAATATTGCGCCTCCCGGAAAAGCGGCCATCCACCAGTTAAAGGTAGAAGACTGTACAGACTGGTTTAACATCTGTCCCCACGAGGGATTATCCACCAGCCCTAATCCTAGAAAGCTTAACGTCGCTTCTGCAAGAATGGCGGAAGCCACACCAAAACTGGCTGCCACCAAAATCGGTGCCATGCCATTGGGTAACATATGACGAAACAAAATAGAGCGTAGCGGTAAGCCACAAACAATGGCTGCTTGCACAAACTCCTGCTGCCGTAACCGTAGAAATTCAGCACGCACATACCGGGCATAACCCGGCCAACCTGTTATGCCAATAATGATCATCATCACGTATAAACTACGTTCAAAAAAAGCAACAAAAATCAGCAATAAAAACAAGGTGGGTACCGCTTCAAATATCTCGACCAGACGCATGCCGATCATATCCACGATGCCGGAAAAATACCCCATTAATCCGCCCAGGATAACCCCAATAAACAGAGCAATCCCTGTCGCAATAAAACCAATGGCCAAGGCAATACGTGAGGCATGTATCATCCGGCTTAACACATCCGCACCATTCTCTTCAGTACCCATAAGGTGAACACGATGCTCATCACTTAAAGGGGCTTCCAGTCCGGTATCGCCTTGTTCCCGTATATAATCTTTGGGTGAATACGGAATGGGTGCGCGAATAATCCAGTCATAATTTTCAGCCACTTCGTTAACACGATACTGCTCGTAAACCGTCAACTGAAGCGGGTTAACAAAAATAACACTCAATAATGCAATGCCACCACCAACGACCGCCAGAACCGTAATATTTTTTGTGAAAGGCAAATGAAGAAAATAGAGCACAACAACACAAACAAAAACGCCCAGTACCGTCACGTCCCCTGCTGTCAAAAAACGCAACGCAGGGCTGCTGATCTCACCATTAATACTCAGTAATAACGGGTGCGAATTCGCCAAAAACGGGGCAAAAACAGCCGCAAAAGCAATAATCGCAATCCAGGCCAATCCCAGTTTTGCACCAACACGGGAAAACACATCGCGCATAACTTTTTTGGCATAACCGGCTTCAGCAGGCCGGATGTTTGGCGCATCAACACTACTCATAACTCACTCTCGGATCTGCAATGGCATAACAAATATCTGCAATCAGATAGCTAAACAACGTTAACAAGCCGCTAATCAGTGTAATCGACAAAACCAGTTCTCTATCTCGACCTTTCACCGCTTCGACAGCTAATTTACCCATACCGTCGATGCTGAAAATGCTCTCAACGATCACCGAGCCGCCTAGCAGGCTTGGCAACAGACTGGCGGAGACGGTAATCAAAGGCAGCAAACTGTTACGAAAAACATGTCGCCATAACACGTCGTTGTCACTGACACCTTTGGCTCTGGCGGTTCGCGCATAATCGGAGAGTAAATTCTCCAGCATGGCGGTGCGGGTTAATTTTGATAAAAAGGCAAACCCCCCATAGGTTAAACAAATAACAGGCAAGACAAGATGCCATGCACGGTCCAGTAAAAAACCCGGAATAAACGGTCCTTCCTGAAAAGCGGCTGCAACAATAAAACCAATGCCTAACCCGACCAGGCCCATAAAAAAGACCCGCAGCACTGAATATTGCGCATAAGCCACAGCACCAAACAAGGCTGCTGCAAGCGAAATCAGCATCAGATACGTTATCAACCCCTGTTCTTTTTCCGGCAAGGCGTCTGCCATAAAAAAGCCTGCAAGCAAACCAACAACCGCAAAACAGGCTGCCCGTGCATAGGGTTTACTCCAGCGACTCATCCAGATAAAAAATGCCGTGGCAAATAAAACGGAAAAAATCAGGATAAGCACATCCGACAACGATCCCCAGTGCGGCAAAAACACCATATCCAGCGCCACCCGGTCATTGAGCCCTGACGTAGGAAACCAACGCCAATACTGATCACTTGCAAAAAAACCAATCAACAAGACACCCGTCAGCATGGTTGGAATCGACCATAAACCCAGCATCATGGCACTGGAGCCTACATCAAAAGCCTGTCCTCTTTGGGTCGCAGCACGGACACCAATAGCCACCGCAATAATGTAAATAATGGGTATGGAAATAATATTCAGCAGCGCGGTAATAGGCACTCTTTCGGCAATCAAATCCGTAACAGGCCGCCCATAGCGAAAGCTCATACCCAGATAGGAACCTTTAAACAAGGAAAAACCATCCAGCTCTCCTGCGTCATTAAACGTGAACCCCGCAGGAGAGACGTTATTTAACCATCGTAAATATTGAATATGCGCGGGGGAATCCAGGCCATAGAGTTTATTATAATAATCCTCCAGTGCCTTTTTGGCCTGCGGGTCCAGATTCTGGCCTTCAACCAGACTTTGTGTACTAATGCCCCCCGGGGCCGAGGCCATGACAATAAAAACGACCAATGTGATGCCCAGCAAAGTGGGAATCATCAACAAAAGCCGACGTACAATATAGGTAGACATTTACGTCATTCACCTGGATTTAATGGGAATATTTTTGTTGTGTTTTCGGTACATACCACTCAACCGGTACCGAAGCACTGTTTAAACCCATTTTGGTAATGGTGACGTTTTTCATACGTTTATCAATAAAGGCCATCGTTTTACGCCGCATCAAAAAAGTATAAGGCTGGTCCTGAAACATAATATTTTCAGCCTGCTGCCATATCGGCATACGTTTTTCTTCATCGACGGTGACACGCGCCTGATCAATTAATTTATCCAGCTCCGGGTTTTTATAATGGATAAAGTTATCACCATTATTTTCTACCTGCTTGCCATGAAACATCTGGTAAATATCGGTTTCTATACCACTGGACCAACCCAGGGAAATCGCATCAAAATCCCGCTTGCCCAACAAGTCCAGCATCACTGACCATTCCGTCGGCTTGGGTTTCATCAAAATGCCCGCGCTTGCGTAAAGATCTTTTAAAAACAGAATAATGCGTTTTGTATCTTCATTACCCTGAAAATAAACCAGCTCAAACTCAAAGGGAGTACCGGATTGATCTTCGATGATACCGTCATCATTCGTGTCCCGATAACCTGCTTCAGCCAGCAGTTGTTGCGCCTTTTTCAGATCAAATTTTCTGGGGCTAAGTGCCAGATCATGTTGTTTGCTTCTTGGGTTAAAGGGACTGATCGCTATCTCACCGTAACCCAGCATAATTTCATCGATAATACGTTGTCTGTCGGTGAGATAAGTCATTGCCTGACGCACTCGTTTATCCGCAAAACGTGTTATTTCTCCTGCCCGGTTCTGATTCCAGCCAATATAACTGTAGCCCGCAGAAGGACTCATATATTCAAAATGCCGGGTACGCTTGGTCAGGTCATCGTCTTTCAGCAGGTTTTGATATTCTCTGGGTCTTGCACTGTAAACATCAATCTCTCCATTACGGAAAGTCGTCAACCGGGCACTGTCATTTTCAATGACTTTCCACAAAATCCGGTCAAAAGAGGGTTGTACTGTCCCCCAGTATCGAGGATTCCGGTCCACCTCAACCAGCCCCTGGTCCGGCGTCCAACCTTTGGGGTCCGCTAAGCGATACGGCCCTGAGCCCAATAACAAACCCTTTGACTGGTTAAATTCTTCCGCTTTTTCCAGATAGGGCGCATAAAAATGCTGGGCCAGTATCGACATACCCCCGGCCAAAGACAGTGCATTAAAATAGGGTTCTTTGTATTTGAATTCGACCGTAAATTTGTCTAAAGCGGTCACACTCGCGATTTTCTCAAAATAAGCCCGGCTACGCGGTGCCGCAATGCGCTCATCCATAATAAACTGATAACTGAATGCCACGTCTTCAGCGCCCAGTGGCGTACCGTCTGAAAAATTGACATCTTCACGTAAATTAAATGTAAACGTTAAACCATCCTCATGCATCTGCCAGTCTTTGGCAATCAAACCCACCCATTCCAGAGTATCCGGGTCGCGCGTTAACAATGACTCCAGTACATAAGACTGAATATTGGCGGAATAAACATCCTGGGAAATCAGGGGAGTAATGGTTTTCAACCCCGTGGCGATAGCTTGCACATACCAGTCCCCTTCCTGGTAGTCATCTTGCTGCGTTGCCAGGATGGCACGACGAAAAGCATCAGAGGTTTTCTTGTCAGAGTTTGTTTTGATGCCCGCATTTTGAGGTGCGGAAGCAACAGCAACCTGACCGTTACGCAGATCTTTCTCAATATTACGCAACAGCCCGTGCACCTGTCTTAGATCCTTGGCCTGCTCGTCCATCAAGCGCTGCATCTGGGCCATTTTACTCCATTGCCGGTCTACCATGTACATGGACAGCAACATGATGACCATCAACACAACCAGAAATGAAAATAACGAAAAATCCTTGACAGAAAAATGACGACCCA
Source organism: Gammaproteobacteria bacterium (assembly GCA_021647705.1). Classification (GTDB taxonomy): domain Bacteria; phylum Pseudomonadota; class Gammaproteobacteria; order SZUA-152; family SZUA-152; genus SZUA-152. The sequence continues at coordinate 65,671 of JAKIUF010000004.1, forward strand.
TCGTATCGGTTTACCCTGTTATTGAAATATGCAACTTAAATGTGAATTAAGCGTATCCTTAAGCAGCGCCAAGCATAATGGGGATTTCCCGCAGGGACAAGGACTGTGCGCAGAGCAAGCACTGTGGGGTATAAATCACCTTGCAAGCCTGATACACCGTCAAGACTACACAGTTTTGTACAAGGAGAAAGTGGGGCTTATTTCTGCGGGATCACCGTCGGCGGATGAATGACCTCGTTGATTGCAGAATAATCTGTATCTGCCAGCCCCTTGGCCAAGGCAATAGCCACGGTATCACGCACTCCTTGCAAACAGGCCGCAGTCAGACCATGTTCGTCTGCGGCATCCAGAAACAGATCTGTATCTTTCAGCAAATGACGAGTGGGGAAATTGGGGTTATCATAATCCCGATCCAGCATACGCAACAGTTTTTTGTCAAACGTGGGTGCATACAAAGCCGAGTCGCGCAGCATATCCATGAATAACTCAACGCGCACGCCTTCCTTCTGGATGAGCCCAAGACTGAGGCTGAAGCTGGCAGTGAGCCCGGCAATAAGCTGATTAAAAGCCAGTTTCATAGCGGCGGCTTGTCCCACCGGGCCCACATGTACCGGGTTTTCACCAAATATCGACAGCAGAGGTTGAAAGCGTTCAAACTGCACCGGTGTCGCGCCCACCATTAACAACAAACTGCCCTTTTTAGCCTCGGGGATGCTGCCCAGCACCGGAGCCTCCAGGTATTGTGCGCCATGGGCAATGGCGGCATCTTCCAGTCCACGACTGTGCGACGGACCAATCGTTGCCATTTGCAAAATGGTTTTTCCCGCCAGCAAACTGGCCCGCTCAGCAGGAAACAATACTTCCTGAATCGCCCGCTGGTCCGCCAACCAGGTCACAAGCACCTCAGCAGAGCGTACCGCCTGCGCAGGCGTTTCTGCGGCCAATGCACCTTTGGCCACTAGCGGTTTCAATTTCTCCGGGCTTCGGTTCCACACCACCACTTTGTAACCGGCATCCAGCAGGCGCTCGGTAAGTGGCGCACCCATAAGGCCGGTGCCAAATAAAGCAATTGTTGTCTGTTTATTCCAGGTCATAGGCCGCATTTAACCACGGTTTTCTGTGGATAAACAACGACAGCAGTGCAGTGCAACAGGTCATACCAGCACAAAACCCGGCGCACTATTACTCCCCGGGCTTGATCAAATCCTCCAAAATACACGGTTTTTCGATACCATAACCTTGCGCATAATCCACTCCCAGCTCTTTCAGCAAAGCCAGTATTTCATCATTTTCGACAAATTCGGCAATGACTTTTTTACCCATAAAATGGCCAATTTCACAAATGGATTTAACCACAGCATAGTCACTGGGATTATTCACCATGTCTTTGACAAAGGCACCGTCTATTTTCAGATAATCCACCGGCAGATTTTTCAGATAAGCATAAGACGACATGCCCGTACCAAAATCATCCAGAGAAAACGAACATCCTGTCGCCTTCACTTCCCCAATAAAATCCACTGCATCAGAAATATTCGCCACACCCGTGGTCTCAGTGACTTCAAAACTGATTTTTTCCACCGGCACCCCGGACTCACGAATTTGCGCTAATAAAAAAGCCAGAAAACTTTCATCGTTCAACGAGCGCCCGGAAAGATTGATCGAAAACATATCAATCCTGTCTGCCAGAGACTGATGATGTTCAGTAATCCAGCGGAAAGCATTCTTAATCACCCAGCGATCAACATCAGGCATGCGCTTATAACGCTCAGCGGCTTCGATAAATTCCGGTGTGGAAATATCGCCACCATTCAAGTCCCACACACCTAGCAAAATTTCGTAATGATCTTTTATACCGCTATCAGCCTCAATGGGCACAATGCGCTGACAACGTAAATACAGGGTATCTTCATCCAGAATACGATCAATTTCCGCAGCCCACTTCATCGCCTTGCTGCGCCGTAATAATCCCGTATGACTCGCGCTGTAAAGCTGTATGCGATTGCCGCCCATTTCTTTGGCCACACCACAACTGGACTCGGCAGCCTGTAATAATTCATTGGCCGCTTCACTGCGCTGAGAAATAGGCACCAGCCCCATACTGAAACCAATAGACAAGCGTTTATTTTCCCATTGCAAGCGATAGTCCTGAATTAATTCCATCATTTCTTCCATAAAATCCAGCGCATCATCCAATGCGCAATCTTTCAACAGCAAACCAAATTCATCACTGCCAAGCCGTGCCAACACCCAGTTTTCGGTGAGCTGCCCGGACAATAAAACTGAAATTTCTTTCAGCAGTTTGTCCCCACCTTCATATCCGCAAGCAGTGTTAATCACATTAAATTGATCCAGATCAATAAAACACACTGCGTGCCGCGATTTATTTTCCTTTGCCAAAGACAGCACATCACTTAGCCGTTTTTCAAATTCACGCCGACTGATCAATCCCGTCAATTGATCATGTGTTGACTGATGTAAAAGCTGTTGATGCAAATCCTGCAACATCGCATATTGTGCCCTGTCCATAGCGGGCTCATTAACAGCATTCAATGCCACAGCAGAACCTGCACGTAAGCCCTTCGCCAGCTCAGCCAGATGCAATACAAGATCTTTTGCACCTAACACATTGGCGAAAACAATACGCTGAGTTTTATCGGCCTTCCACGCAATACGCAAACGTTTCGGCTCGGCAGAATCAGCATCAAACACCACCCAATCCCCTTCCTGCAAACGATCCGCACGCTTAATCCACATTGCCTGTTCTTCATTGCTCACATCATCCCAGGCAACATCCGGCACCAACACACTTGCATCACCTGAACACAGCAAGGCCTCTTCTTCCTGCCGGAAAGTTTCAACCAGTTTTTGCAAATTAATATTATATGATTTGTCTTGTACATTAAGCAGCAGATCAAGCTGGTGCATTGCTCGCGCAAACACGTCAGTGGAACCATCAAATTCTTCATTGACCAAACCCACAATCCAGTCCAGCGCCTTTTTCACCGCAGGCTGATCCGCTTTTTCAGATTCATCCACCAACATTTCCAGTTGCGCCACTTTATTGATAACCTGACGCACCAAGTGCGAGCGATTAGTAAACAAGGCATCATCATCAACGGCAATTTTTAATACCGGTAATTCAAGCTGTGCAATCCAGTTGCGAATTTTTTCTGATACCTGCAAATCCGCCGACATCCAGTGAAAAATATTACTGGCCACATCAATAATACGACTCTCACGTACACCAATATGTTTGTCATTACCCCCCGCACGTTTACCCAACACCTTCATGACTTCTGCTTTAAAATCACGAATTTCATTTTTATCGGCCACGGTGCTCAAAGCAGGTTCAACCAAAGCCAGCGCAGCTTGTATTTCATTACAGCTGTAGTTCCCGTCAACACCTTCACTGGCAAAATCAGCTTGCTTATCGGGTTTTGTGAAAAATGTCTCTGACGATGTTTTACCTGTCGCAAGCTCAGCGGCTGTTTTATCACCCAACTGTTGGCTTAATTGTTGTTGCAGGGTTTTTAGTTCACCCACCAACTGGTACAAATCCTGACCGGAACGTACGCCATCCTTTTCTACAGATTCTGTTTGTGGTTCTGGCTCCGGTTTATCCGTTTTATTTGTCCCCGCTTCAGAAGCATCTTCTTCGTCTGCTTTTGATTCTTCTTTTGCAACCTGCGATGTCGGCGTCGAATAATGAATAACCGGCATCACATCATTATCGATAAAATACTGGTTTATTTTTTTGTACAGACCATGTAAAGATTCCAACAACACGTTTCTGAACACTTTGTAACAAGCCAGATTAACCTTATGACGCAGATCCAATGGTTTCAATGCATCATGAAACAAACGGGAAAACAGTGCGGGACCGTAAGGGTTATTAACTCGTTTGATTTCTGCCGCATATAACAAACTTAACCGTTTTTCTATCTCCGTCAGCGCCTCCTTATTGCGCGACTCAACAGAATCTACCGTAGCCGTATCCGCCAGCCAATCATCAAACACCTCATCATCCACAATGGACAACGCATTAGCCGTGACCATACTGTCGTCACTGTCCACAAACTGAGGAACCGCTGGCGAATAACGTGAAAGCTGCACTTCAAGCGACGCGAGAAAATCCTTGCCCAGCGTATCTTTCGCATTATTCAGTATCTTCAAGGCATCAAAATAAGCATTCTGTTCAGCAATATCATGGGATGCCTTGGAAACTTCAATCAGATAATCCACAACATCATCATGAAACCGAGCCACCAGACTGTCAGCCGTATCATTGACCACCCGATTGCAATGCTCGATGAGCTCGCTCGTTTTTTTGCCGTTAAACGTTTCGCTATTTAACGATACCGGGCAACGCCCATTGTCACAATTCTCATCATTTTTTTTACGCCAGGATTGGGCATAATCCAGAAAGGTTTGCAACGCACACAGGTCAGGGTTTATAAAACGCAGAGCAAGTCCATCACCCTTTTTACGCACCACCTGTGCGGAAAATGTCAAAAGACTGTTGTCCTCACTACCCGGCACCGAGCACTCAATGCTGACCCGACTGTATATTTCCGGTGAACACAGATGCGCCACCCTGGCATCCTCGGCGGCATGCTCAAACACCAGATACATGCCCCCGACACAAAAATCCCGTATCACACAGTCCTGCGCCACGGCTCCCTGGGAATTAATCCGCGCATGCAAATTGACCGGATAGCGCTCATAAGCGCGTCGTTCCCTGCCATTAACCACCGGGTTCTCCATCAAACTCGATCCTTCGTCACACGCCTGTGTATTTTTATTTTCGATTGGCTTCATTATTTACAATAAATACAACAAGTTATGAATTACAATCTCCCCATCACAAAGACAGGGGAGGCCTCCTTCCACTATCGGCAAGCAACCAATAATCTTTGACTGCCCCTCCCCCATTCCGCACTCTGAAAAAAATTCCCCTGCCGGTATCGCCAAATGCATTAGAATTTGCTAATATATGAATATAAAACTAACCACCAACCGGAGTTTATTATGAGCATCGATAAAATTGTTTTCGCCTTTGCGGGCATTGTCATCATGGGCAGTCTGGCACTGTCACAACTACATTCCGTCAATTGGCTATGGCTGACCGCCTTTGTGGGAGCCAATATGTTTCAGGCTGCGTTTACCGGGTTTTGTCCGCTGGCCACCATCCTGAAAAAAACAGGTGCAAAACCGGGACAGGCTTTTAATTAAAAGCCTGTTGTTAGTGCATAAAAAAACACCGTGCCTGTTTGCAGGCGCGATGTTTTCTCCGGGGCGGTGTTAATTGCCCTCTTTGTTCCCCAGACGGCATTGAAAAATTTTGCAACATCAGCAACTCTGCCACCTCCGTCAATGCTTTTTCTTTACGATTAATTTCCCGCTTTAATGCCTTGATTTCTTTCTGTCCCTCTTCGCCAGCTAACGATTCTGATTCTAGCCCCCGGCACTCAGACAGCTGCCCCTGTGATCTCGAATAAAGACCTTTTTGTCAGCAATACCTAGCTATCGAAACACCTATTTATTCCTCACATTTACTCTCCCGAATTTTGGATTAGCCAGGCGGTGACTTATTCATATTGAATATAGCTAAGCAAGGTGTACAACATGTGCGAGGATTCCAGGATCTTCCTATAGAGGACTTTCACCTCATTAGTTCATGCCCATGCTGAGCGTACACAAGCGTGGTCAAGCTGACAAATTACCGTGGACGTTATGTGCCTTTCGATAAGACTACTTCTTCAAACATTGCAATTTTAAGGGACCCAAACCCGAATGGCACTAAGTTAAGGGGTTTCAGCATAGCTAAAACAACAACTTAAGCCAGTATTGGCGCAGGTTTCACAAGAATCCAACTTTGCTAAAAATGCTTAAGTTAGTGCCATTCGGATCCAAACCCTTAAGTTTGTTCGTGGGATAATTTAATTTCCATTTGTTGAGCAGCTATATCCACCACCTGGTAGCTTACCAATTCCACCATCAGCTCCTTCACATAAGGTTCTAAACAGGTCGCAGTTTGTTATAAAATCCTTTGACGATGGGTAGCATTCATAATACCCAGCAGAAACCGTAGGTTTACTAATAGCTCTTCTCAACTCACGTACCGATTCGGCAGGGGTCTTTCCAGCAGAAAAAGCAGGGTTAATGCTTTGATGTTGCTGTGACTGTTGTATCGGTTGAATTCTATTGTGATTATTCTTGAGTTCATTTTGTGCTGCAACCGTATGTGATAATGCGATTAAACTTGTTGCAATCGCTATAGTTGCAAGACTCTTTTTTAAAGTAAGTGTGATCATGATGTTTTCCTCGTAAGTTATGATGTTTGTTAACAAGGTCAGTCGGAGTGAGTTCAGTAAAGGTTCAAAGTATTTTTAAGTTGATGTTGTAGATTTAACAACCGATATTGGCCATGCGTGAGCATTGAGCTAGACCCAATCAAGGGGCAGAGAGAGCAATTTCTTCTAATATACTCGTAAAATAAGACACCCATCAATTAATTGCATTTTTTGTGCCTACCCTGGCTGATAATCGTCGTCGGTGAAAAAACAAACCGCGCAATTATTATCACGCTGTATTACATGTGCAGGGACTCCCGAAAGAGGCATTCCTGGTTTTTATGGCATCGCAAATCCCTTCGCATATATTAAAGCGGTCAAGTATCCTAATAAGCACATCGTAAAATTGTATAAAAATTAATCGCTTCGCCCCCTTTGCTAGAAAGCCCTCTTCCTCACACGATCAATCAACAGAACATACTCACGCGGCATGCCGCTGTACTTTCCGTACGAACGGACTCAACAAAGGACTATTTTCAACTCTTCCCATGGTTAAAAATACTGTTTTTTCATTCAGTTTATTTCTGATGGTAAAATATTTTGCTCACGTTGCGGTACCTGACGGCTCACCCCTCTACGCGACCACATAAAATACAACAAATACAATAGGTTATGGATATTCAATAGTAGATATTGGACCTCATTTATAGAAATAGGGTGCATGCTCACATTGCAATAAAATAAAATAAGACACCCATCAATTAATTGACACCCAAACCGAGCCTCGCTAGATTTCGAAACATACTTTACCCACACGGAAGAAGGAGGCACGGATGCCAACCCCTCGAAAAAATCAGGTCTGCCTGGACTCAACATCCTACTACCACTGTATTTCACGCTGTGTCCGCCACGTCTTTCTCTGTGGCAACGATAAGTTCTCTGGTCAAAGTTACGAACACCGCAAACAATGGGTTGTCGATAAACTCGCTGAATTAGCCGGTGTTTTTTCTATCGATGTCTGTGCTTACGCGGTCATGAGCAATCATTACCATTTAGTCCTACACATCAATCAACCCCAGGCCCAGACATGGTCTGATGAGACGAAGGCAGTAAAATACTTCGTGGGGCAAGCTCTGCCATCTCGCCTCCAGCCTACGCTTCATATGATATTCTTATTCATCAGCTAGCAGATTTGTGTCCGACTTCCTTCAGACCGCCCCTCGCGGGTGGGTTGGCCCTTGCCATTCGCTAGTAGTTATCGTCTACTAACAACACGGTGTTCGATGATGATCTTCCTACAGAGGACTTTCACCTCATTAGTTCATGCCCATGCTGGGCGCACACAAGTTATTGCACTCGTAATTTTCCGGTGAGCAAGGCGTTAGCACCCCATAATAATAGAGAAAAAATCAATGAGAAAACCACGTTTATTTATAGCATCATCAGTAGAGAGCTTGAACATTGCAGAGGCTGTAAATGTTAATCTAGATCACGAGTGTGAAGTTACTATTTGGAATAGTGGTACATTCAGGCTTTCTTCAACAACAATTGATGACCTTCTCGAAAAATCATCTGCTGTAGATTTTTCTTTGTTTATATTTGCACCTGATGACATTGCTATTATTAGAAGTGGAAAGGAACATATAGTAAGAGATAATGTACTTTTTGAAATGGGACTTTTTATTGGTGCAATAGGTAAAGAAAGATCATTTATATTAAAACCCAGAAATGAAGAAATGCATTTACCCACAGACTTACTTGGAACTACTCCTGCAGATTACGATGCAAATAGGTCAGATAGTGACTTAGTCTCTGCAACAAATAGGGCTTGTTCCTTGATAAAATCAGAAATTGAGCGTATTGGCCTTATTGATTATGCAAGTCTTTCTGATACAAAAAGACTTAAAGCAAATCCTGCTAACTATGAACTAACTGAAACGGACTACCGTTTTCTTACATCATGCTTGCAAAGCCAAACGAGTTATCCTGGTGGATTAGCATACCATCGTATATTAAATGAGATACGTAATATAAATAATTCCTTATTGCATATAGCAGCGATAAAATTAGAAAGAATGGGGCTCATCGGAAAATCAATTGAAACGGACAAACAAGATGGGTATGACTATTATAGCTATGTAATTACTGAATTAGGTATAGATATATTGCTTAAAAATAAAAAATATTTGAATGAAAAACTCGACGATTCTATACCGTTCTAGTGCTAACAAATTAGGTTATATTTTGTAGAAAAAGGGGCGGAGTGATTTAATTTCAGACAAACACTATCAAGCCCTTTTTACTTGGAAAAAAACCAGAAGGCTTGGCTACTGGGCTGGCCCTTTTTTTAAAAGTTTAGTCGGTTAACCAATTTTTCAAAGATAGGTCAGGAACTCTATTAAATTCTCGAACGTTGTTTGTAACTAACACCGCGTTCAAACTCCAGGCATGAGCGGAAATTAGAAGATCATTATTTCCAATTAAATTCCCCTGCTTTTTTAGTAAGGCTCTTATAAACCCATAATGTCTACCCGCATCCTCATCCCAAGAGTCAATGAGTAATCTTTGAGTGAAAACATCAAGCTGTGCCCAGCGAGCCTCTCTCATAGCAATAAAATAAGACACCCATCAATTAATTAACATTCTGACCGATCCTCATTAGATAGCAAGGCATACTTTATCCTCATGAAAGAAGGAGGCACAGATGCCAATCCCTCGAAAAAACTAGGTCTTCCTGGATTCAACGCCCTACTACCACTGCATCTCACGCTCTGTCCGTTTCCGCTGTGCAACCACATAAATACAATAGATTAAGGAAGGATATTCAATAATGGGTATTAATCCCCATTTATAGAAATAGGGTCCATGCTCGCTTTGCAATAGCGCGAATCTAAGGTATGTTGGCTAAAATTTTATAAAATCATAAACTTACGGTTCTGCTCAAAAATAACCTGGACCACAAAGTGAGCGTATTCGATATACAAATATTATATGCTTAAAAAATTATGGAAGATAAATGGAACTTGAAATTTTTATAAAAGAGACTTTGGTTCAAGTATCAAATGGCATTAAATCAGCAAATGAAGATTTAGCGCCAGAAAGAAAAAAAGAAGACGGTACAAATTTACCAAAACTATTTTTACTTTCTCCTGGTAAAAACCAAGATCTAGGTAGTGGCATTCACTTTGATGTTGCCGTTACAACCAAAACAAACGATGAAGGCGGTGGCGGCGCTAAAGTAAAATTGGCAATTTTTGAAGCTGACCTCGGCGGTAAACTCAAATCATCAGGGCAAGCTGTTTCAAGAATTCAGTTTTCTATAAATGTAAATCAGTGGCATGGTTAATAAAAAAGCAGATAACAAGTCACTGCGGTTGACCAATAATACGCCGCTTCACTCAACCAAACAAAATAAAACTAGAGAGCGTTTAAAAGCCATTTTATCGAGTGATTGCGGGGTAACGGCGAAGGACAATCGTCGTTTTGTGGAAGAAGTGCTGTGAATAACTCGAACGGGCCCACCCTGGTGAGACTTACCGGCGTACTTTGGCCATTGACACCGAGTGTATGTGCGTTATAACCGCTGGTCACATAAGGGAGTCTGGACACGGGTTTTTGAGTGAGCCGGATTTGAAATACTTGATGGTCGATGGAAGTATTGTACGGGTGCATCAACATGGCGCACCCAAAAAAAGAACAAAAAACGGAAGCGGTAGGCAAGTCACGCGGAGGATTGAGCACAAAGACCCATGCGGCGGTGAATGGATTAGGTAATCCAGTACGCCTGTTATTAACCAGAGGACAAGCCTCGGAATATGGCCAATCTCAAGCACTTATTGAAGGATATAGGGCATAGCATGTACTGGGAGACAAAGGCTATGATTCAGATGAATTTATCTGTACGGTAGAAATGAGTGGTGCCGTGCCTAGTAGTACCACCGAGGAAAAACAGAAAATGGGCAAGAGAATATGACAAGGACATTCATAAAGAGCGTAATTTGGTGGAACGGTCTTTTCAGAAGGCAAAACACTTCCGTCGCATCGCCACCCGCTATGAGCTGTTGGGAAGAAACTATTTGGCCATGCTCAGTTTGGTTGCCTCGGTCATTTGGCTGGCTTAATTGAGAATGCCCTCTAGGTAATATTTGTGTTTAGCTAGTTTTAAGGGGTCGAAAATTAATATTCCAATTAAAAAAAAAAGATATATAGCTATAGTTTGGATTTTACTTTGGTTGCCTATTAGTCAGTTATTTCCAGAAAATAGCCACTTTCCCTTAGGGCCAATGTTAGCGCCAGTTACAGCATGGTTAGCACCATTTTCTGTAGGGTCTCAAAGTAACTTTTTATTTGACCTTCAGTATTTATACTTCCCAGCATTATTTTTTTGGGGGGGAGGCTTTATGTCAGTGTATTGGATAAATAAACTATCTGGAGGAGTGAAATAGTATGAAATATGATGGGCACGTAAAGATAACGAGAAAGGCCATGGAAAAACTGAAAAATAATTGCCCTATTTCAACTGGTATATGCAATGCCCCTATGTTTGAAAAGGCGAGAAGGGTTTGGCTGAGCGATGAAAAAAAAGTAATCCTTCCGATAATTATTCGTCTGCAATAGTTAATTATATAACCCATAGTATTACCCCTGATATTATAAGGCTGGCTTCTCTTCCCGATGTCGTAGCATTTGTTGATCTAAAGGAAAGGTGGACTCACGAACACCCTGACGGGCAGCGCTATCATTTTATGCGTGCACCTGGGGAGTCGAGCAAACAAGCGTTTGATAACGGTGTAAGATTTATCAAAACACACACTGAAAATTGGGTGGAAATGGCAATAGTATCGATGGAAAGTGATGTTAAAAATAATAGACCTTTACAAAATGCCACCTGGAAAAATACACGCACTTATGTTTGGGAGTTAGCGCTGGCTCTACATGCTCTTCAAGACTCATTTTCTCCTGGGCACGTGAGTAGAAAAAAAACCGTTAAACTAGCGCCAGATCATCCAGGCATTACAAATTGGTCTGCACCTGTATCGGAACTGTACATCTATTCGGAACAAGACCATGACAAACATGGAGAGCACGATTATAACTCTGGAGGCACGGATTCTAAATGGGGGAATGCGGCAGTCAATGCTTCAATTTCACTAATGTCTGTGGGTATAGTATCTATCGCACAGAAAAACAAAAATCTTGTTGGCTGGGACCAATTTAAACTGAAGTGGCTGAAATCATCTTTACAATGATGTTCATGTACGTGATATAGAGCAATCAAGCCTATTTTGCTTTCTTATTTAGTTTTCTGACCAAAGTTACGAACACCGCAAACAATGGGTGGTGGATAAACTCGCTGAATTAGCCGGTGTTTTTTCTATCGATGTCTGTGCTTATGCCGTCACCACCCCGGAAACCTCAGACTACACATCCATTCAGGCACGGATACGAGCCCATCAAAGCTCGACCTCACCCCCTGAACAAGATCAAGCTCAATCACACTCCTCCCCGACGACCGTCAAACTGGCCGATTTCATTGGAGATGAACACAAAGAACAACCCGAAGGCATCGCCTTTTCATACCCGGATTACCTGGAACTCGTGGACTGGAGTGGTCGGGCCATACGCGATGATAAAGCTGGAGCGATTGCTGACAACTTACCGCCCATATTAGCTAGGCTGGGGATTGAACAACAAAGCTGGCTGGATATGATCAATCACTACGAGCAACGATTCTTCAGGGCTGTAGGCGCGATGGACAAACTGAAACAGTTTGCCCATCGGTTAGGCCAGTGTTGAATGAAAGGGCAGCCTGCGGACAAGTGCGCTTATAAACAGACACTGCCCACATAACCCTCAATCATTTTCTTCAGGTTTTTATTTTCAGGTCGTCTGAGTAACAGGCGAAGGTCTTCTGTTGCCTTATATTTGATTATTATATTTCTTATTATTTGACAAAACCTCTCTCAGGAATTAAAGTCTAGTCATACTAGTCCGTTAAATAGATGTAATTATGAAAAATAATACATGGCAATTACAAGAAGCAAAGAGCAAATTTAGCCAGCTGGTTGAAGATGCAATGAATAAGGAACCACAAATCGTCACAAAACATGGTGACAAAGCAGTAGTGGTTTTATCATTTGAGGAATATATTAAAATCACTAAGCCACAAACGGATTTGATAAGATTTTTGAGAGAGTCTCCATTGGCAAAAGTGACACTTGAAGCTACAAGGAGTAAAGATATCCCAAGGGATATCAGCTTATGAAATATCTTCTTGATACCTGTGTAATTTCAGAAATTATAAAACCGAAAGCTGATAGAAAGGTTATCGGGTGGCTAAAAAAGCAAGATGAAGCAAATTTATATCTCAGTGTGCTCACATTTGGTGAGATTGAAAAAGACATTGAAAAATCAGTTGATGGAAGGAAAAAAAATAAACTTAGATTGTGGGTCGAGGAAGACCTAAAGCAACGTTTTGAAGGGCGAATACTCCCAATAGATATGCAAGTCGCATCTAAGTGGGGAAAAATACAAGGTAAGTCAGAGGCAGCAGGTAAACCGCTCCCTTCAATTGATGGCTTAATAGCGGTTACAGGACTAGTAAATAATTGTGTTGTAGTTACAAGAAATATATCGGATATGGAACAAAGCTCAGTGGCATTACACAACCCTTGGGATAATAATACATAACAAGACGCTTTAACCACCTGGTTATAGGCGACCTTATAAGGCTCCCCCACTATGAAACGACTGCTAGTATTTCTTTTTGTTGGTTTTGGCCTTTATCAAGCTTGGCAAGAAGTTTCTACATGGGGTGGCATTGAGCCTCTGTATGCCGAGTCATACGTTGTAGTGTATGGCAGAGACTCTTGTGGCTGGACGCAAAAAATGATCAGGGACCTGGAAGCATCCAATGTCGATTATTATTACCGCATCGTCGACGAAACGTCTACTGCAGACGTGCTACATTCGAGAATGGAACAGTCAGGCATCTCTACACGTCGCTATAATTTGCCGGTAGTAGACGTCAATGGACAACTCAGCGTGAGACCTGATGTTAACGATATTCTTCCTCTATACAAAGAAGCCCTATAACCGTATCAATGAGCTCAGACTTTCGATTAATTTTAAAAATATTGAAAAGTTATGAACTACTCACGAAGCAGTGTCGAAAGAATGAGAAGAAAGGTTAAAAAAATTGGAAATTATCGAAAATCAAATGAGCCTGACTCCATCTATATATTGAGAAATATCGAGCTCAACTTGGGTATGGTTATATATTGCCATACCCAAGTGACCAACGTTTATTAGGGATTAATGCCAAATTTTTCGGTTAAAAAACTGTTTAATGGGGTGATTTTAGAGATGAGGGTTAGCTCAGCCAAGGCAATTTTATGCACGGTTTCTCCGGGTATAATAGTCCCGTCAAATTCAAGTGAGCGTGTTGCACAAGAATCTTGAATGATCGTAGTTTCAAAACCTCTTTCCATTGCGGCTCTTGCTGTTGTACTCACACACATGTGAGTCATCATTCCAGCAAGCACTAAATGTTTAATATTGTTCTCTTTTAAATATTCTTCTAGCTTCGTCTGCCAAAAGGCGTTGGGATAGTGTTTGGTAAAACAAGCCTCATCACCTGAAGGTTTAATACTATCGTGGATTTTTTGTCCAAAGCTTCCTGGTAGCATTAACCCCATTTCTTGCTTGGTCGTTTCGTGTTGAATATGAACGATGGGTAATTTTTTATCCCTGAAAATATCGAGTAAACGACGAGCTTTTGTTGCTGCATCAATTACCTCATCCAGCACTAGTGCGCCGTTAGGAAAATAGTCATTTTGAATATCAATTATCACTATTGCCGTGTTCTTCATTTTAATTTCTCCCCTGGGTTAATGGAGAATAGGTTATAGACATCGAGAAAAAAAAGAATGGCTAAAAAGGACTTTAAATGGTTAAATAACGCCATCATGAAAAATAAGTTGACGTTGTATATTCTTAATTATCCGGATGCGATGTCGTCAGCAATGACCGGCATAAAAGATATTTTCACTATCGCCAACCATCAGGCAGAGCGGGAATTATTCTCAGTTCATCCTTTAACGTCAATAGTGCCAAAAACTCGCGGGGAGCAAAGAGTTGTATTTATTCCACCGTGCTTGAGCAAGCAGTTACCTTCATTTTCTGACCCTGACATATTGGCATTACTAAGCCGCTGGCATAAGTCTGGAGCGGTTCTCGTTGCGGCTTGTGCGGGTGTCTTTTGGCTGGCTAATGCGGGATTATTGGACGGAAAACAAGCAACAACACATTGGAGGCTTTGCCAGCGACTATCTGATGGTTATCCGGCAATCAAGCAGGTCAGTGGCCGGGAGATGGTGGTTGACCAAGGAGATATAGTGACTGCCGCTGGTCTATATGCCTTTCAGGACTTGTCATTACACCTTATAGCGAGATTCTCAGGGTTTGAATTGGCCAAAAAAGTATCAGATTTTTGCTTGCTTGATCTTAATGGTAGGCTACAGGCGTACTACCAAAGATTTTATCCAGACTTTTCGCATGGTGATACATTAATGGTCAAAGCACAGCAATTTTGTTCTAGCCATCTTTGTCCAAGCATGAGTGTTTCACAGATTGCTAGTCACTGTCACATAAGTGAACGGACTTTGTTGCGTCGTTTTAAAGAGGCAACGGGTTTTACTCCAAAGCAATATATTATTCAGTTGAAAATTGAAAAAGCAAAACAGTTTATGGCGTTAGGAAAAATTAGTATTGATGAAATTGGCTATAATCTTGGTTACTCAGATACCAGTAACTTTATAAAGATCTTTAAAAAAATTGCAGGGGTAACCCCCGCGGAATTCAGGGCTAAGCAAAGAATATTAAATTAGTCGTAAATATGTCTTATGTGGTAGAAATGCTCTTCTCACAACAACGTCCATGGGGTGTTGACATCCCCATGTTATTTTTCAGACTCAAAAACTGCTTCCAAAAACCTTGTTTTCGATATGTTACTGACGTCCTCCGCAATTTGCATCATTTGCCAATGTTTGTTCACATTATCCGTGCCAGGAGTATCGATGTGATATTTCCAGAAACGCCAACAAGAGGTTGCAGCTGCCGCGTACTGAACAAATATTTGTAAGGTTTCTTTTTCTGTCTGCTCTAATTTTCTGACTTGTTGGTATCCACTGACCAGAGCGTGCGCCTTATCAAGCACCACGGTCGCATTTTCGACACACAGCCCGAGAATTCCCATCCCTAGATCAAATGCTTTGTAATAGTGACAAGCTTCTTCAAAATCGATAATTGCTCTGAATTTTTTTTCCTCAAATATCACATTGTCATAAAACAAATCACCATGAATCAGCCCACAAGGCAGGCTGCTCAGGATGTTTTGTTTAAGATAATCGTGCTGTTTCGCCAGCCAGGATTCATACTCTGTATTGATATTACGACCAATGACATTTGAAAAAACCTGTAGCCCGTAGGCGTGTTTATCAGGTAAAAAATCAGGTGCAGGCACCTCATGTAATCGGGCCATTTCCATGCCCACCTGGTGCAACATATCATCATCCAGATTTTCACAAACCTGTCCATTTACATAGGCCTTCAACATCACAGGTTTATTCCTGTATTTTGTGATGACAGGTTGATTTATGGGAGGCAACAGACGTGTAGCGGGAAAATTGTGTGTTTTAAGCAGTAACAGTAAATGGCCCATGTTGGCCGCATCGCTCAGGCTTTTATCATCGCAAACGGTTAATACATATTTACCATTCCCAGTGTGCAACAAATAACTGGAATTGCCTGCGCCACCGTCAATAACCTCAAAGCGGGTGACCACAAGGTTATAATCGGCGGTTATTTTCTGGATGTCACTTTGATGCAGTTGTGTATATCTGGCCATTATGATTTATAACATTTTCTCTGTAAAATGGTTTGCTAGAAGTTTCTGGCGGACTGGTCAGGGAATATGTATGCCCCTGACCGGTAGAATCATTTTCCTTGGCGGAAAAAGTTTGATGTTTCTCAAGAAACTATCCTGATTGTGCATATGCCAGTTGATCAGGCCGTTCGAGATCCGGCTCATGAGAATAGCCTATCAGTAGCGTGTCACGAATGGCCTGTTTGCGAGGGTTCTCCGGGAGAAGGGCGCTGACTCCGTGCATGACCCGCGGATCCCACAGAATCATCGAATCCATGGGTTGGCTCAATGTGCAGCTTTCCAGTGGATTTCGGTCATTGTCATAAATGGTGCTGATACCACCAACAGCATTTTTTCGACTAACAAGATGTATGCAAACAAAATCATTTTCGTCGTGATGAATTCCTTCAGGCGTGGGCAAGCCTTCGACATCTGGTGTGCCCACAACTCGTATTTGATGCACGTCAAGCCTCCATGGTTGTCGAGCCTTTTTCAGGCTCACCGGGAGCTGACAAAAATTAAATTTAATCAGATTATGGAGAAATTTATTTTGGAGTGTCGAATCTAGCAATGGCGCAAAATCACGTTCAATGCCGCCCGCATAGCTATTGAGTTCACTCGACTGGAAATAAGGTGTTGGAGGATAAGGCAAAATTTCTCCAGTGTCTGGTAGAAAATAAATGTAGGCAAACCGTCGTAGCCTAAAGCAGGCATTATCTTTCAGGTAGTTATCCGCCTGCAAATCATTCCAACCCATCGAAAAATGATGCCAGTCATCCAGCAATCGTGGGGCCACAGAAAAATCATCGGCCAAAATTTTTGCATATTTATTCTCCTTTAACTCAGAACAAATATCCAAATTAGTCGTAATCGGGTTTTTGACCATTTACCTTTTTTCCTTTTTTGGTAATTGATAAGACAAGCACTCATTACTGCCATAAAATTTCTGCATCGTTAAATAGAATGGCTGAAATGTAAGGGACGTACACAAGTCAGAATGCAAAAGACCATCCCGGGCGACGTGCAGAGTTAATGCTATTGATGTGTGAGGGTTTAAACGATGACAGGTTTTTTTGTTATGCTTCTGCTGGCTTTATCGTTGGTCGATGACTAATGATTTTTGCCTTTATATTTTTTCCTGTATTACATTTTACTCATTTATGCCTATATTTTTCTTTGGGCTAATTACTCATTTTTTTACCTTTTATTTTTTCATTAACCGCTAACAGCGGGCATCAGGAAGTGGCATGTTTCTGTTATCCGGTTCCCCGCTGCCTGACCCGGAGCGCACAGTACCATAAAGTAATGTTTTATGAGTGTTTTTCTTATCCAGAAAGACCGAAAACAAACTCGTGGTTTTCTATAACAGTAAAAGAGCTTTCTTTGTTGTTAAGCTGGTATCGCTCACAAGGGATGAGGCTTATACCACGTAAACCACGTTTTTCTTGCCGGATGTGCCAGCTCATATTGTTCAGCGAGACACCATCGTGAGTCGGTGTTTTTTAGGACAGTGATTATCAGGTCTATCTCTGCTGGTTGTTGGAGGCGGCTGAGCGTTATGATTGCGACATTCATGCTTACATGCTGATAACGAACCACATCCACATTTTATCAACGCCACATGAAACGCAGGGAATCAATCGAGTCTGCTCCCATCGATAATCGACTAGCAACAATTTCTGGAAAGCAAAGACAGCTTACCGGCCTGTGCCACATGTGGTTTAAAATCAACCAAAATGGTTGACGTATTACCGCAGCGTCAGGCGGCATAGCACGTTGGTTGAAGTATAATCATTTGAATCGTGAGGATTGACGGTGCCCGAAGGAAAATAAATGCGCATTGTAAAGTCAGCGGCGACATGTTGAAATGAAAGAACCCGGTATTTCCTGGGTTACACGGAGAAAAAAGACCCATTGAATGGCCATGAACCTAACAGCTTGGCGATCTCAGTGGGATGACTCATCTAACAAGTCGATAAAGGCGACACTAAAAATAAGGTGGCGCTGCGCGTTTTGGTCTGGGGGAATGCCGCTTATCTAAGCGTTATATGCAATGAAAAATAATCAATTAACAAAAGGTGAAAATCGCCGTGTGATGTACGTCGAAAACAAGGATGGTGACATAGACGGTGTTGATGCACGAATTGGCTGGGTTACATTCTCAAAGTCGGGACGTAGCGTTTACTATCGAGGTAAAACACTTAAACGCGCTAAAGGCGGAGGCATAGCCGGCAATCACTTTGACGAAGAAACTGGGGAGGAGTATTGGGTTTCTGGTATTAAGAAACGTGGGTCAAATGCACACTGGGCAGAATCCGCGAGTATCGCCGTGGATGATGACGCCAAAGAAGAATACGAGAGAATTTTGAATGAATAAAGCATATAACAAATCATTAAACTGGGTCGGCGCAAAAAATGCGCCTCCCGGCTAACTCAAACGTTAGCAAAATATGGCCGGTTTGTTGGACAAGCCCGTTGGCTGGCAATATGGATTTGTTATGCTAAAGTAGCTGAATCAGTCATTTGCTGTTGGAGTGCAAGAAACCAAAATTCCGCACGCACCGAAAACAGTGTGAATTTATTTACGCACATCCTTGATACACATGGCTTTTCCATCATTTCTCATTTCCACATCAAATAATTCACTGGCTCTTATCAAGTCACCCAGTTTCTTGTAACCATAATTGATGGATGAAAAAGAGCTGTTGTTGGATATATAGTGGCCGACTCTGCTCATGTCTGCCCAGCCATCATCATCGGATGTTTGTTCAACAGCCGTTCTCAGCAATCTGACGAGTGAAGTGTCTTTTCTGAGCTCCTTTTTACTTTTCTTGACCGGCTGTTGAGGCTTGTCCGTTTTCTCTTCTTCTGCTGAAGCGAGATTCTCTGTGTAAATAAAGGGCGAGCAGGCATCCACAAATGGCTTGGGTGTTTTCTTTTCTCCAAACCCATAAACAGGCAGTCCACTTTCCAATATTCTCAATACAAGAGGAGTAAAGTCACTGTCGCTTGTCATCAATGCAAATGCATCCACATTTTTGCTGTAAAGCAAATCCATGGCATCGATAATCATCGCGGCATCTGTCGCATTCTTTCCTTTTGTGTATGCGAATTGTTGCATGGGCCTGATTGCGTAAGGGTGTAATCTGTCTATCCAGCCGGATAATGATGGGTTATTCCAGTCTCCATGCGCATGACGAATATTCACCATGCCATATTTTGCAAGTTCTTCGAGAACACCTTCAATGGAGTTATGACTCACATTGTCACAATCAATAAGAAGTGCTATTCGTTTCCGCTCTGCCACTGAAAGTCCGCCTAAATTTATAATCTGTTAAAGAAAGCCGAGTGGATTACGGCGATACATCAAGCATGCGATTCAATGCCAGCAGGGCATGCTCGGCCTCGGCCTGTGGCACGGTGATTTGGTTCACCACCCTGCCCTCCAATAAGTTTTCCAGAACCCACAACAGGCTCGACGGCCCGATGCGATACATGGTGGAGCACATGCTCACGGTACTGGACATGAAATGCACATTTTTACCTTCGTGTTTGAATTGCTCGTGCAGTCGGTTAACCAGATTCAGTTCAGTGCCCACCAGCCAGCGGGTACCGGGTTCAGCATCACGAATAGTATTAATAATGTATTCGGTGGACCCCACATAGTCCGATTTCTGACACACTTCGAAGGAAGATTCCGGGTGGGAAATCACCTTTGTTTCAGGGTATTTTTCTTTGAACTCGTCGATATATTCAGGTTTGAACAACTGATGCACCGAACAATAACCTTTCCACAAAATGATTTTGGCTTTTTTGATCTGTTCCGGGGTCAAGCCGCCTAATGGTAAGTCGTAATCCCACACTACCATTTGATCCAACGGGATATCCATGCTGAAACCCGTGTTGCGACCCAGGTGCTGATCCGGGAAAAACAATATTTTTTCGCGCTGTTTAAAGGCCCATTCCAGCACATGGGGCGCATTGGTGGAGGTGCAGACGATACCGCCGTGGCGACCACAAAACGCCTTTAAATCCGCCGCTGAATTGATGTAAGTCATGGGGGTAATCTGTTCGTCTGGCTCCAGCACGGTGGATAACTCGCGCCAGGCGCGTTCCACGTTGGCAAGATTGGCCATATCAGCCATGGAACAACCGGCGGCCAGGTCAGGCAGAATGGCAATCTGTTCAGGACGGGAGACGATGTCCGCCACTTCTGCCATAAAATGCACGCCACAGAAGACGATGTACTCGGCTTTGGAATTCGCGGCACTGCGTGACAATTTTAGTGAATCACCGCTGACATCGGCATGCCGAAAGGTTTCCTCACGCTGGTAATGATGACCAAGAATGATCAGCCGATCGCCCAGCGCGGCCTTGGCGGCAACGATACGTTCCTGGATTTCATCTTCACTCATGGCGGTGAAGTTTTGCATTTCTACTTTCAGCAATGTGGGATTTGCGGACATCTGACAATTTCTCGGTTACGTCGGTGAGACGATGGTATCACTTTATATTTGAAGTACAACTCAGGAGGGGAAAACGGCATGCATTTCGATGCCGAAAAGGAGTACGAAACCGGTATTTTGGGAGGGCTTGGGCATACTCAGCAGGCTAAATCCTGTCCGCGAATATGGTGGAATTGAGGCGTTTATCGATTTTTTTGTTCTGCTCTATTCAGCACAAAGTAAACCCGTAGGGTGGAACAAGCGTAGCGGTTCCACTAACAGGCTAGCAAGGAACAACAAATTGTCTCTGTGCTCACGACGGCTGACCCAAAAACCCTGCGACAAAAATCCGATTGCTTGAAACAGGAGAGAAAAACCCTCATGCAATTGAGGGTCGAGGGCCGATCGAGCCTTTGAATATGTCCTTTGCCTGCTTGGTGGAACCGCTGCGCTTGTTCCACCCTACCCGCTCATCCGTACTTTTAGATGGAATCCAGGCGTTTTAGCCTCCGGACAAGCGCCTCATAATACAAGAAGATTGTAATTATAATGGTGCTGAAAGTGACGTGTTATAAGCGCAAAGACGCAGAGAACGCAAAGTCTGCTCTTTTTCTCTGCGCTCTCTGCGCCTTTGCATCTCTGCGTTAGGTTTTATAGCCCGGTGGGTGAAATGCCTACTGCGCCGCACTGTCCTCTTCCACCTTGGGTTTGCTGCGCAATTTAATACCCAATTCGCGTAACTGGGCATCACTCACATCGGAAGGCGCATTGGTGAGCAAACAGGCGGCAGTCTGGGTTTTGGGGAAAGCCATCACTTCACGAATGCTGGCCGCGCCGGTCATTAACATTACCAGCCGGTCCAGACCGAAGGCGATGCCGCCATGGGGCGGGCAACCGTATTTGAGCGCATCCAGCAGAAAACCAAACTTTTCCTGTGCCTCTTCGTCAGAAATACCCAATTGGCGGAACACCGCTGCCTGTATGTCCGCGCGATAAATACGCTGCGAGCCACCGCCCACTTCGGTGCCGTTAAGTACCATATCGTAGGCACGGGACAGGCAATTGCCCGGGTCGGATTCCAATTTGTCGATATCACTTTCTTTCGGTGCGGTGAAAGGATGGTGCAGTGCCGTCCAACGTTTACCATCGTGCTCAAACATGGGGAAATCCACTACCCACAGCGGTTTCCAGCCGTGTTCCACCAGACCGCGATCATGGCCCAGCTTGACACGCAAGGCACCTAACGCCTCGCTGACAATATTAGCCTTGTCGGCACCGAAGAACACCAAATCGCCGTCTTCCGCGCCAGTACGCTGCATGATGCCATCGACGGTTTCATCCGGCAGGAATTTCAAAATCGGGGATTGCAGGCCATCACGACCTTTGGCCAGTTCGTTGACCTTGATATAAGCCAAGCCCTTGGCACCGTAAATACCCACGTATTTGGTGTAATCGTCGATTTCTTTACGGCTTAATTCGTTGCCTTTGGGCAGACGCAACGCAGTCACACGCCCATTCGGGTCTTTGGCCGGACCGGCAAACACTTTGAAATCCACGTTTTGCATCAGATCAGCAACATCCACCAATTCCAGTGGAATACGCAAATCCGGTTTATCGGAACCAAAACGCTGCATGGCCTCGGCATAAGGCATGCGCGGGAAGGGTTTGGGCAGCGGTGCTTCCAGCACATGCGCAAAAATATCGCGCATCATGTCTTCCATTAACGACATAAGCTCTTCCTCGTCCATAAACGAGGCTTCAATATCAAGCTGGGTGAATTCCGGCTGGCGATCAGCACGCAGATCTTCGTCACGGAAGCAACGCACGATCTGGTAATAACGATCCATGCCGGACATCATCAGCAGCTGTTTAAACAACTGTGGCGACTGTGGCAGGGCAAAAAACTGCCCGGGATGGGTACGGCTGGGCACTAAATAATCGCGTGCGCCTTCCGGGGTGGCTGCGGTGAGCATGGGGGTCTCTATTTCGAGAAAACCCTTTTTATCCAGTGAGTTACGCAGTGTGCGGGCAATTTCAGAACGCAGTTTGAGGCGCTGAAACATGGCCGGACGGCGCAGATCAATGTAACGATAACGCAGACGATGCTCTTCGGAGACTTCGTCGTCCTCGATGTCCAGCATAAACGGTGGCGTCTCGGCACGGTTGAAAATCTCCAGTTCCTTGCCCAGCACTTCCACCATGCCGGTGGGCATTTCCGGATTTTCCGTGCCTTCAGGACGTTTGCGTACACGACCGACGACTTTCAGTACAAATTCATTGCGCACGCTTTCGGCCAGAGCAAAAGCTTCCACGGTATCCGGGTCGAACACCACCTGGCTGATGCCTTCGCGGTCACGCAGGTCGATGAAAATCACCCCGCCATGGTCGCGACGACGATGCACCCAGCCGCAAAGAGTGACGGTTTCATCAATATTGGATTCGTTAATCTGGCCGCAATAATGGCTGCGCATGGTGATTCTGTCCTGTCAGTAGTGACTTAATTTGAGAAAGGCGGGAATGGTACGGATTGGGCCACTTCCTTGCAACCCGGGCCGCACCTGAGTCAGGGCGGCATATCAGACATCTGTAGCTGGAATTGCTTTAGCACCGCCAGGGGCTTGCTTCCACTCCGGTACCATTACTCCGGCAGAGATGATCATCTTCAGACCATCATCTACATTCATGTCCAGTTCCACCACATCACTGCGCGGTACCATGATAAAAAAACCGGAGGTGGGGTTTGGCGTGGTGGGAATGAATACATTAATCATCTCCTGCCCGGTTTTGATCTGTGCCTCACCCTGGGTAGTGCTGGACTGAAAAGCCAGCGTCCATAATCCTCTGCGCGGATACTCCACCAGCAGCACCTTGCGGAAAGACTGCCCGGAGGAAAACACGGTTTCCAGAATCTGTTTGACACTGGCATAAATCGTACGCACCAGCGGAATGCGGGCGAGGATATTCTCCCACACTTCCACCAGCTTGCGGCCAAACAGATTGGCAACCACCACCCCTGTGCCCAGCACAATAATCACCGACAGCACCACACCCAGGCCCGGTACATGAAAACCCAGCAGGGCTTCTGGCCGATAGGGCTCGGGCAGCCACAGCAAAGTCTGGTCCATGATGCCCACTAACAGTTTGATGACCATCACAGTCACCCCCAGAGGCACCCATACCAACAAACCGGCAATGAGATAACGCTTCATTTATTTGCTAACCCTTACAATGTGAATTAAACGCTAAAAACACGCTACTTTTAAAAATTACCGGGTATTTAACACAGAGGGCACAGAGTTTTGAGTGTTTTTCTCTGCGTTCTCTGCGCCTTTGCGACCTCTGCGTTTATAACACGCCACTTGGTCAGTACCACCACAACATAAGTTCCCAATGTATTGGAACGATTGCCCGCGGGTTTAAACCGCTGGATTCCAGCTAATTCACATTTAAAATGACCGGCGATTAATGGCAGCCACAACCACCGGAACCACACCCTCCCGCTGGCTTGGACTTGGGTTTAGATTGGGCTTTAGTGGTGCTGTCAGCGGATTTTCCGGCTGACTCATCTTTACTGACATTCTTTTTATTACCGCCTTTAAAGTCGGTCTCATACCAACCGCCGCCCTTAAGACGAAACGCTGCGGCCGACACCAGCTTTTTCAATTCAGGCTTGTTGCAGACAGGACAATCCACCAGGGGATCATCACTCATTTTCTGAATGGCTTCCTGACGATGACCACAGGCTTTGCATTCATATTCGTAAATTGGCATTTCTACCTCCTCAAACGGACCAACAAAAAAACATCCACGCATTATACCTGTCCGCTGGACCTTACCGCCAATCTGCCCACGAATGCGGAATACTGATAAACTGCGCGCCGTCAGTTGGTTACCCCATTAATTAACAAACAAAATCCAACAGTATCAAGAACGAGCGATTCCATGTCCCCAAAAACCACCTTCAACGGCATCAAAATCACCACAGAAAACAAATGCGGTTTCTGTGACGGTGCCAAGTGCTGCACCTACATCACCGAAGAATTGGAGACGCCACGCTCCATGCACGACTTCGACCATATGTTGTGGCAGATTTCTCACGAAAATATTCGTATTTATAAAGATGATGACGGCTGGTATCTGCTGGTGGAAACCACCTGCCTGCATCTGCAAAAAGATGGCCGCTGCGGCATTTATGACGACCGGCCGCATGTTTGCCGACAGCACGATAACGATTACTGCGAATTCGACGCCCCGGCCGAAGATGGTTTTGACCTGTATTTCCAGGATTTTGAGCAGCTGACAAAATATTGTAAAAAACGCTTCAAGGGCTGGAAAAAACGGTTTAAAAAGTTTGAAAAAGAATACGAATAAAGAATATTTCAGCGCTCAACGGTGGGCGGTGGCTGATCAGCTGGCGGCATAATATCGACAAAACTGTGAATCGCGGCAAACTCACCCACATCCTTGTCCGGTGCCTGGCTGTCTGGCCGATGCACACACAACAGACTACCCATACCGTATTCCTGCGCCGAGCGCAGCACCGGTAAACTGTCATCCACCAGCAACGTCGTTTCCCGCGCAAATAATTCCACGGTTTGCAGCTTGTTCCAAAAACCCGGATCTTCCTTCGGTACGCCAATATCATGAGCACAGATAATGGCATCCAGATGCCCGGCCAGACGGGTACGCTCCATTTTCAGCGTAAGGCTCTTCATATGCGCATTGGTCACCAGCACGACACGACGACCGCTGGTACGCACCACATCGAGAAAAGTCACTACATGAGGATGTATCGCAATGAGATGATCCACTTCCTCCTTGAGTGCCGCTACATCCATGTCCAGTTTCTCGGACCAATAATCGAGACAATACCAATTCATCGTACCCGCCACCGCACGATAGAGCCGAAATAACTCGGTGCGAGCCTCTTCCAGCGGCACCTCCCGCTCCTCTGCGTAACGGCGCGGCATATGCTCCCGCCAAAAATGGTTATCAAAATGCAAATCCAGCAAGGTGCCATCCATATCCAGCAGCACCGTGCGAATATCATTCCATTGGATCAAAGCCGTCTCGCTCACCGTCTATCGCTCCCGCTATCGCCAAATTCATCACAAAGTGTACCTGAATTTGGGGTTTGAGTACGCAGCCCAGCCATTTTGGCCTAAACCCTGGCTACCAGATGCCGACGTTACAGTAGCGACCCTCTTTCCGCGGACAAAAAAACATCAAAACAGACCCGTGTTATGCCAACAGAAAACGATAATATTTCGGCCATTCTGCAAAAACTGCCGGTATTTGCCGGGCTGACGGAGGATGAATACGGCCATATCCAGAAAATTTGCCAGCCTGCCCGTTTTAACGATGGGGAAACCCTGTTTGTGGAAGGCGACAGCAGCCCCTGCATGTATGTATTGCTGTCCGGCGACGTGCAATTGCGCACCCATAATCAGGGACCGATTCACTCGCTGAACCCTGGGGAACTGTTTGGTGAGATCGGTTTCATCAGCCAGCAAGACCGCACGGCCACCGCCATCGCGCGCGCGCGCGCTGTATTGCTGCAAATTAACTACGATGTCTTTCAGAATCTAGTACTACGCGAGCCACGCATCAGCTTCACCATCATGCGTAACATCATCATGAATCTCTCCAACCACATCACACGTATGAACAAAGGCGACGTGCTGGATTTTATTTCCACGGACAACGCTTAAATGTGAATTAAGGGCTAAATTATTCTGTTTTAGGCATATGCAGCAAAGTTTGGGGAATGAAAACCAATGATTTTATTCGTTTGGATATTTTTAGCGCTTAATTCACATTTAAATCCGGACATAAATATAATTATGTCCATAGCCTTTGCTTCAAATTGATTACTGAGCACCCATAAATTATCGTATTAATGGTTCATTTTGTACCGCCGCCAATCGATCATCCGCAGTTTGTATCGTCACTGGCAAACAATTGGAAAGAACCAATTGTGGTGGTTCAAAAGAGAAAGTGAAATTACCGGCCTTGCGCAGCCCGCTAAGCCCCAGAATATGTCGTGTGCGACCAGGAAACACAGCCGCCTCCACATCATGCAACTCGCAATCGTCACCCAGGCGGATAACATCAAGACGATACACCGCAACCCGCTCACGCTGACCATTGGCGAGCACACCCGTAAGATCTCTAACAAAACTGGCCCGACCCTGCTCCTGCAATATTGCCAAACTGTGCTCATCAATCGTGTTGTAACTGGAGCCGGTGTCAACCAGGAAATCGACCCGACCAATCCCGGCAATCAAACCCTGTACATAAAAGGTCTTAACACGTTTTTCCACCATGGGGACAATATGCCCTGGCGGCACAGCTAAAGCCACGGAGCCCCCCCCCATGCCAAACAACAATACCCCACAGAGCAATCGTTTTGTTAAATTCACCCGCCATACCTCGTTTTGTTGCATACCACCGCGAGCAGGAAGCGGTAGCCTTACCACAAGAATAACGACTCAACCAACGTGATCCTGAAGGGATATCGCACTGCAAGGCAGGAAAACAAGTGTAATTGGAGCAGGAAGCGACTTACAATGCCTTCGCCCACATGAGCCACCAAGCCTTGAATATTATGACTAAGTCCAGGGATGTTGAGCACAAAAAAGCGATAAAAATATTGATGCGCAGAGTAATTTCAGACTAAGTTTTTTGGAGTTAATGACATGATTCACCACTACTCAATAGCAGTAAGTAATACGAAAAAAGTTGCCGATATTCTTTCCCGGTTGTTTGAAGGATCAGTTTCAGAATTTGGTCCTTATAAAAATTCGTACATGGTCTGGTTAGGAGACGAATATGGTACTGCCATAGAAGTGTACCCCGATGGCACTGAAATGATCCCGGACACAGAAAACGGGCAAGCCAGGTTTGCGCATAATGCGACACACTCTGGTTTTACTGCCACACACGCAGCGATATCGATTAAACGAACGAGGGAAGAAATCTATACATTTGCAAAAGAATCAGGCTGGCGGGCTTTAGAATTATCGCGAGGCGAATTTAACGTAATCGAGTTTTGGATAGAAAACAAAGTAATGATTGAGCTGCTAACTCCTGATATGGCAAAAAATTATTTGGCGGTAACTGACAAATACAAATCAATTTCGACAACACCGGTTTAGTAAGATTGAGATTTGAATTTTATACTTACGCCGCAACTATGGCTTCAAAACTGCCAATCCATGCATTGAAAACCGGGCATTTTTCTCTCATTTGAATGACACCAATACGAGTTGCTATGGTAATACCAAGTGTTGTTTTAGAAAATTTTTTGTTTTTTGACCACTCGTCAAGATGTTTGGAAGGAGCTGTTTGAGGGCTGTTGTTAATAGCTTCTGGTTCGCCGTTTTGAGCTAAAACTCCTGAAATTTTGTGTTCATCAACATCAAGTTCCGCAGCAAGAATTTCACTGTCACTGAATAACAATGCTTCAAATTCATGGATTGCCATATAGGGAATAAACCTTCGTTCAGATTGTTGCTCTTTAAAAAGTGTATTAACTTCTGTTTTAGTTGCTTGGTTAATGCACGCTGCTATTTGTTCTGGCCCCGCATTGGGTGAAACTAAATCGATACCTGGCCACTCTTTGATTCCATAATAATCCACCAAGGTTGTAACATAAGTATCTTGCTGCTGTTTCAAATGC
Source organism: Gammaproteobacteria bacterium (assembly GCA_021647705.1). GTDB lineage: Bacteria > Pseudomonadota > Gammaproteobacteria > SZUA-152 > SZUA-152 > SZUA-152. Next base: position 94,018 of record JAKIUF010000004.1, read on the forward strand.
AGCCCAAGATCTTTTTTGATGCGTTCAAAGCGAACATCGCCACCTTTTTGACCCGGCTTGCTCACTTGGGTGGCGACCATAAAAACCATCTTTTTTGCTAAATAAGGTGCAAGCACAGATTCCACAAAAATCTGTTCTGTTTTTCCCTCAACGATGGCAACGACATTAATAAAATTACTCATATACCGGCCCCCCGGCAATGACATTTTTCGTCCAAAGCTCACCCACTGAATAATTTTCCAACCATTCAGAAAAGTCAGCTTCATTTAGCCTTTCAAACGATGAAGCCCCCTCTTTTCGGTTAACCACAATAATGTCATTAATGCCAAATTGGTCAACTAGTGCTGGGGACTGGGTCGCAACAATCACCTGAGTACGCTGTGCTGCTTGCTGAACCAGCTCTGCTAAAATCACAATTGCAGCAGGGTGTAGCCCTAACTCTGGCTCATCGATAATAATAGCGGAAGGTGGATTCGGTTGTAATAATGCTGTCGCAAGACAGATGAAACGTATAGAACCATCCGAAAGGTGATAAGGCTGCATAGGATAATCAGAGCCTTTTTGTGTCCAACTAATGTTGACTTCTTCTTTTTCACCACTTTGCCTGGGTTCTAATATAAAATCATCAAAAAATGGGGTAACCAAGCGTATAGCATTTAATATTTCCTTGTATTCGCTGTTATGTTGGCCTCTTAACTTAAGCAAAAATGCACCCATATTTGATGCGTCTGTTCGCAGTACTTTGTTATCTTGCACGATCCCATAATGACGAATACCCGCTGTTGAGCCAGTATCATGGAAATGGTAAATCTGCCAGGATGCAATTGAGTTATAAACGGGCTGTGAATTTTTAGCGTCGGCTTTTTTATTTTTAACCTCGGCCACCATATGCGATGACCCCTCATCGCTGTCACCAAGCTCCCACCATTTTTTTAATCCGTCTTGATAATATCGTGCTTCATCTTCAATAGCACAGGAATCACTCGGCGTTGCTACAAGCTTGAAGCGAAACCCACGAGGACCAAATCGTGTTTCAAACACCATTTTTTTGGTTACTTTTCTGCCGTGAAAAAGCAGATCACTGGCACCGCCATTATCTCTAACATAGCGATTCAAGTTCCCATCGATCAAAGCACTTAACATTTTAAAAAAGGAGATAAAGTTACTTTTACCCGCACCATTCCCCCCCACAATCACATTGAGGTTTTTTAATTCAAAGTCAACCAATTCACAGATTGATTTAAAGCCTTTTATGGTTAATTTATCTAATGAATCAGTCATGGAACCTCCTAAATTGATTTCACTTCGGTGCCGGATATATCATAAAAAGCCATCGGTGTTTTTACCTGTGCCGATATCGATCATTTTCATAACGCCGCGAAAATGATCATCTCTTTGATTTACTCACCGTGCCAAATTTAACGATTAGAAGATACCTGCTCAGGGTATTCGTTCCGAATGATTTCATTTTCAGAAATCACAACCGCAGTACCCGTTTTTTTGAGTAATTTCTTACTTCAGGCTTCCGCACCCAAAACAGCGCGCACCACATCAAGATCCTTTTTGGTATCCACCCCGGCGAGCGGTACTTCAACTGCTTCGGCAACGTGGATACGATGCCCATGCCACAACACACGCAGCTGCTCGAGGGATTCCGTTTGCTCCAGCGGGCATGGTGACCACTGGCTGTACTCACGCAAAAAACTCGCACGATAAGCATAAAGGCCAATGTGCCGAAAGTGCTCACCATGATCGGGAAAAATTTCCGCCGTATTGGCAAAAGCCTCCCGGTCCCAGGGAATACTGGCGCGGCTGAAATAAAGTGCCATGCCCTGTCGGTCTTTCACCACTTTCACTGCGTGCGGATCAAATAATTCGGCCGTGGTGGTAATCCGGGTGCAGACGGTGGCCATGCTCGCTGCGGTACAAGCCGCAAGATTTTCCGCCACCTGATGGATCACTGCCGAGGGCATCAATGGTTCATCACCTTGCAGATTCACCACAATCTGGTCGTCGGCAAATGTTAATTTTTCTGCTACTTCCGCAATACGATCAGTACCGGATTGATGTGCCACCGAAGTTAAACAGGTTTCAGCACCAAATTGCTGTGCGGCGGCTTCAATTTGTGAGCTGTCTGTAGCAATAATCACCTGTGCTGCACCGCTTTCCAGCGCACGCTCGTAAACATGCTGAATCATCGGTTTGCCTGCAATATCCAGCAGCGGTTTTCCCGGCAGGCGGGTTGCCGCATAACGTGCAGGAATGATGACGCTGAACTTCATGCAATTTCCTCATCAGCAGCCAGTACGCGCGCTTCTTCTTCGAGCATTACCGGAATATCGTCACGAATGGGATACGCCAGCCGGTCTGCTTTGCATACCAGTTCTTTTGCATCTTTTAAATAAACCAACGGCCCTTTGCAAATAGGACATACCAAAATATCGAGTAGTTTTTTATCCACGTTATTTACCTGAAGTTGTTATCTAAATTGTTGCCCAAAAAGTATGTTTGATACACACTCAGCGTTTTATCAAACGCAAAATTAATGGAATAATACGTTCATCCAGTGTTGCGTCAACCGGCACACACCAGTGTTGCTCTGTTGCAAATACCTGACATTTCACTGCATCTTTTTCCGTCATCAGCACGGGTAGCTCATCGCCAAAAATAATATCCTCCTGTGCAAAAGGATGATGGTCGGGAAACGCATGTTCAATCACTGTCATGCCCAGCCCTTCCAGCTGACGAAAAAACCGCGCCGGATTGCCGATACCTGCGATGGCATGCACGGTTTGCCCGGCAAAACTATCCAGCGTCACCCGCCGCTTTGGTCGTTTCATATTACGCACGGTGCCCGGAATCAAGTCCATGCGATATTCACGCACACTTGGCATACCATTGGTGACCACGGCATCCACCGAACGTAACCGGCTCAGCGGTTCACGTAACGGCCCGGCAGGCAGACAATGTTGATTACCAAACCGGCGCACACCATCCACTACGGCAATTTCCATATCGCGCCCCAGTGCATAATGCTGCAAACCATCATCCGACACGATGATGTCACACTCCGTGTGCGCCAGCAGTGCCTCGACCGCGTCAACACGATCAGGCCCCACGGCCATGGGGCAGGCGCAACGTTGTGACAATAATACGGCTTCATCACCTACCATGCGTGGGTCACTGTCGGCGCGCACCTGCTGTGGCCAGTTTGTCGCCTGTCCACCATAGCCTCGACTCACAATACCTGGGGTATAACCATGATTACGCAACATATCCACCAGCCAGGTCACCAGTGGCGTTTTGCCTGTACCTCCCACGGAGATATTGCCTACAATAATCACCGGGATCGGCAGGTGATAGACCTTCAGCACACCTGTACGATATAACAGCCGTCGGGTAACCGCGACAAGGCAAAATAACCAGGACACAGGCAACAACAATAAAGGAATAAAACCTTTGTTGTACCAATAATAATCCAGCCTTTTCACAATGCCTCACCCACCGAAATAAACAATGCTTGCTTAAAGAGATAACCTGTACGTTCCAATATCACCACAGGTAGGGTGGGCATGTTTTTTTGCCCACGCGGTAATCCCGCAATGATTTTCTGTAACCCGTGAGCACAAACAACGTGCCCACCCTACCGGGTACTTACTTCTCTCCAACCTGGAGCTGGTAAAGCGATGCGTAATCTTTACCCGCCGCTAACAGTTCTGCATGCGTGCCGGACTCGACAATTTCCCCTTCGCGCATTACCAGGATTTTATCCGCATTTTCAATGGTTGATAACCGATGTGCAATCACCAGTGTTGTTCGATTTTTCATCAGAACACTCAGGGCATCCTGGATATAACGCTCGGACTCTGTATCCAGTGCCGATGTCGCTTCATCGAGAATCAGTATAGGCGCATCTTTCAGCAAGGCACGGGCAATGGCGATGCGTTGACGTTGGCCACCGGACAACAACACACCTTTGTCACCCACCTGGGTTTGATAACCTTCGGGCAATTGGGCGATAAATTCATCGGCGTGCGCGGCCTTGGCTGCCGCAATAATCTCTTCTTCAGAGTGGCTGGCCAGTGCGCCATAGGCAATATTGTTAAACACCGTGTCGTCAAACAGGGTGATATCCTGGCTCACCAGGGAAATGTGATTGCGCAAATCATCCAGTTTCAGTTCCTGTACCGGCACGCCATCCAGCAGAATCTCTCCCTGGCTGATGTCATAAAAACGTGGCAACAGGTTCACCAGTGTTGATTTACCACTGCCGGAGCGTCCTACCATGGCGACAGTCTCGCCTGCGGCGGCAGAAAAACTGATGGATTTCAGCACATCACCCTTGGCTCGGTCGTAACTGAAAGTGACATCCCGAAATTCAATATCACCCTTTATCGGGGACAGTGTTTTTGTGCCGGTATCTTTTTCCGCTTCTTCGTCCAGCAGCGAAAAGACACTTTGCGCAGCAGCTATGCCTTGCTGCACCGTGGCTTGCACCATGGTCAGGCGTTTCATCGGTGCCAGTAATAACATGCTGGCGGCTAAAAAAGACATGAACGTACCTACCGTTAACGCTTCCAACAGATCTTTCGAGGTGGCGACGTACAAAATCACCGCGACCCCACAGGCACCCAGAAACTGTGAAACCGGCACACTGATGGCGCGTGTTGCTGCCAGTTTCATATTCTGCCGACGATTAAACTCATTGGCTTTGGAAAATTGTTTGTCTTCACATGTTTCACCACCAAATATCTTTACCACGCGATGACCTTCGGTGATCTGCTGTGATAGCTGTGTCACATTACCCATGGAGGCCTGAATACGCTGACTGATACGGCGAAAGCGTTTGCTCACCGCAACGACCAAAAGGGTAATTACCGGACCTAACACTAAAAAGACAATCGCCAGTTTCCAGCTGGTATAAAACATCAAAATCAACAAACCGATAATCGTCAACGTATCACGCACTACGATGGTGACCGCTTTGGTGGCCGCCTGGGCCACACGCTCTACGTCATAAATTAATTTTGAGGTTAATTGGCCCGAGGCATTGCGGTCATAAAATGCAGTGGGCAGGCGCATTAAACGGGTAAACATCTGCTTGCGCATGTCGCGGATAATATTGCGCCCGACATGCTCCATACCGTAGGTGGCAACAAAACCTGCCAGCCCGCGAACAATAAAAATACCCATAAAAGCAAAGGGCAACCAGCTGATAATCTCGGGGTCTTTTTCTACGAAACTGCCATCCAGCATGGGTTTTATGATCCAGGCCAGCCCCGCCTCTGTGCTGGCGACCACGGCCATGCCGATAATCGCCAGAATAAAAATAGAGGAATACTGCCAGGCGTAACCCAGCAGGCGTCTATAAACCTGGGTGGGAGACATGGGGTCAGTCCTGGGCTTCACGCACAATGAGCAAAAAAATCACTGCTCTTCGGGGGTGCGCGTTGTGGCGAAGTTCAGATGGACGAACCCGAGTCGGCTGGCGGCATCCATGACCGTTATCACTGACTGGTGCGGTGTTTTTGCATCGGCACTGAGGATGATCGGCGGGTCTTTGCGATCTCCTGCCACTTCCTGCATGGCTTTCATCAGGGTGGTCAGTTTGGTGTTGATCACTCGTTTGTTATTAACGTAATACGTGCCTTCGGCATCCACAGTCACTTGCATGACAAAATCATCTGTCACTTTTTTGTCCGTCGTGGCCTGTGGCAGCATGATTTCAATTTCGGATTCACGCTCAAAGGTGGTGGACACCATAAAAAAAATCAACAGCAAAAACACCACGTCAATGAGTGGCGTGATGTTAACGTCCAGTACTTCTTTTTGCTTGGGTGAAATATTCACAATGGTTAACGGGCGGCTCAGGTTGCAGGGGGTGCCTGGGTGGTGGGTACGGAGACATCGGATTCACGATCACCGTGAATCACTTCCACCATTTTGATGGCTTCTTGCTCCATATACACTACCAGACCATCAATGAGCCCACGGAAATAACGGTGGGCCATCAGAGCAGGAATCGCCACCGACAAACCAGCGGCCGTGGTGATTAGCGCTTCGGAAATACCTCCGGCCAGCACGGCGGGATTACCCACGCCCTGGGAGGTAATCACGCTGAATACCTTGATCATGCCGATAACTGTGCCCAACAGGCCCAATAAGGGTGTGATGGCGGCGATAGTGCCCAGACTGTTCATGTAACGCTCAAGCTCATGCACCACATGGCGACCGGTTTCTTCGATGCTTTCTTTCATCACCTCGCGGCTGTTATTGACATTGCTCAACCCTGAGGCCAGCACCTGTCCCAGTGGGGAGCTGTTGCGTACCGTGCTGATCTGCTCGCCGGAAAGCTTTCCTTTGGATTGCAGGTGCCAGATTTGTGCCACCAGATGCTTGGGAATAATGCGTTTGCGCTGTAACGACCATAAGCGCTCGCCAATAATGGCCAGGGCCACGATGGAACATAAAATGATGGGAACCATCAACCAGCCGCCGGATTTTACAATTTCAAACACGAATACTTGTCCTCTGGTATCAATTGCTGTCTTTCATTAATGGCAAAATGCGAAACGACTTTGCAAACAGGGCGCTACTTTAGCAGAGACCTTATTTTGCAGGAAGGTTTTGCTGAAAGGTTTTGTCGGCGGGGTGTATTAAAAGATGTGGTAGCTTTGCATCCGGTTTGTCCTTCACATGCCAATAGCGCGCAGCTTGCTGACGATGGGTGTTCACAGCATCCAGCCCGTCTTTACTGCCTAATTGCAGTTCGATGGCACCATGCCGGGCCGTGTCGAACAGGCGCACCTGCTGATCCCTATAACGTTGTACGATGTGTGCTTTGGGAAAACCGTAACGATTACGGTAACCTACAGGAAACAACGCTACTGTCGGTGATACCGCCGCCAAAAATGCCGGGGTGGACGAGGTACGGCTGCCGTGATGCGGTGCCACCAGTACATCACTGGCCAGTTTGTTGCCAAACACTCTCACCAGTTCATCTTCTGCTGCCCGCTCGATATCACCTGTAAGCAATACACTGTGTTCACCCGCCTGCACCCGTAACACACAAGAGCGGTTGTTGCTCTCACGCCCACCCACATGCACATGTTTCCCCGGACTCAACATCGTAAAAATCACCCCATCCCATTGCCAGCGCTGCCCGGCCTGACACAGTTCGGCTCCGTCAATGCGCTGCGGCACACTGCTGAGCACCTGCTGTACCGAAATAGTTGCCCGCAGTCCTGCCACTCCGCCAATGTGATCGTTATCACCGTGGCTCACCACCAACGTATCGATGTGCCGCCGTCCCTGCGCACGCAGATACGGCGCGACCACTGCCTCTCCGGTATTAAAGCCGCTGGAAAATTGTGGCCCCGTATCAAATACCAGTACGTGATTTTGTGTCTGCACCACCGCCGCCAGCCCCTGCCCCACATCCAGCAGAGTGAAGCGCGCCTGTCCCTGCGGAATAACTGCCGGGGATACAAACAACAATGGCAACAATCCAACCAGCCATACCCATCGCGCCGGTACACCCCGCGGTGCCAGTAACCAGAGAATACCCATCACCGCCACCGGCATGGCCCACAGCGGCGGAGCCATCTGCTGCCATGCGGCCAGTTTCCATTGTGCAAGCCCATCCAGCCACCACCACAACGCATCCAGGCTCAATGTTGACAAGCCCAGCAGCCATCCGCCCAGCGTAGTGGAAAACCCCAGGCAAATACTGCCCAGCAACGTTAGAGGCACAGTCACCAGACTGACCCATGGCACCGCCAACAGGTTGGCCAGTGGTGCAACCACGGAGGCCTGCTGAAATAACAGCAGTAACGCAGGAAACAAACCCACAGCCACCAGCCATTGCACCCGTCCCCAGCGCCACCAGTACGAATTCATTGCCAACCGGCCAGACATGCCGTACACGATCACCGCCACTGCGCCAAACGATAACCAGAAACCGGCGGCCATGACGGCCAACGGGTCAATCATCAATACCAGCAACAAAGCCAGCGCCAGCAAATGTGAAGGACGTGTGTGGCGCTGCACAATGATCGCCAGCATCACCACAGCCACCATTACCAACGCCCGCTGCGTGGGCACGGAAAAACCGGCCAGCATGGCGTACACGGCGGCGGCCAGCAAAGCGGCCACAGCACCCGCTTTGGCCGCAGGCCAGTGGATTACAGCATGGGCCGAGCAACGCCACAGCCTGTGCATCAGAAAAAAGGCAAAGCCTGCCACTAATCCCACATGCAGACCGGAAATAGCCACCAGGTGATTGGTCCCGGTACGCATCAGCACATCCCACTGCGGCTGGCTGATTTGCTGACGGTCTCCAATGGCCAGTGCCAACACAATGCCACGCAATGGATGATCATCGAGGGCCGCAAGAATCCGGGTACGCAGTGTTTCCCGTAGCTGGCCTACCCGGTAAGCATTGCCCGCCGGGGTCAGGCGTTGATTCAGCGAAACCGTAGCATCCACTGCCGGATGCTTTGTAGCATGACGCACGTAACCTTTGGCACGAATACCCTGCTGGAACAACCATGCCTCGTAATCAAATCCTCCGGGGTTGGAAAAACCGTGCGGGCGTTTCAGGCGCACTTGCAGCCGCCAGCGCTCTCCCACATGGACAGAGGGTATTTTATGCTCCTTGCGGGAGTACCAGCTCAGTAACAGTTTACCCGGCACCGCTTGAATTTCGCCCTGCCAATGCAGGCTGTGCGGCACAAACTGAAAACGCAATCGACGCCCCTGCCACTCCGGCAACGAGGCGATATAACCTTCCACCACCACATCCTGCCCTTCCAGTTCCGTTGGCAGTGCGCCAGCCAATAATGAGTGGGCAATAATGCTGGCCATGAAAAAACCCATGCCGGTGCCGATAACCAAATTCATGAAAACCGGCCAGGGACGCCCCCGAAAAAACCAAGCCAGTGCGGTTACGGCCATCAGCAACGTGACCAGTAAACCCAGCAGAAAAGCCCTGCCCGGCAACACCGATAATGGCTGCAAACCCGCAGTACCTATCAAAAATCCCAGCGCCATCCTGCGCATTTTTAACGTCCCTGTGTTGTACCTGGATTACCCTTATTGGTTGCTATCGAGACAACCCCTTTCCCACCGCCTGAAATTGTGGATAATGGCCGACCTTGCCGCCCATTAAAACAGCCCGTTAAAAACAAACAATCCGCATGCCAAAACGATTTATCAAACGCTTCATGCCGAATCAACAAAAGATTCGTGACCATAAGCATTTGCGATTTCTGGGCGTCCTGCTGCACGACCCCAACATTTTCCACTTGAACCGGCGTTCGGTCTCCGGCGCATTCAGCGTCGGCCTGTTTATGGCTTTTGTACCTATACCGCTGCAAATGATATTCGCCGCCATTGGGGCCATTGTATTGCGAGTAAACCTGCCCATTTCCGTGGCACTGGTATGGATCACTAACCCGCTAACCATCCCTCCCATCTATTATTTTACTTATAAAGTGGGCACCTGGATTTTGCAAACACCCACGCGGGACATCCAGTTTGAATTATCGACTCACTGGCTAATGGGGGAGCTGGGTGTGATTTGGCAACCACTGTTGTTAGGCTGCCTTGTCACCAGTACGGTTCTTGCCGTGCTGGGCAATTTATCAATTCGCCTGTTTTGGCGTTTGTATGTCAATCAGAGCTGGCGCAAACGCCGACAGGATCGTGCCGAGAGAAAAAAGCAGAAAAAGGCAAAAAACAATACGGGTTAAATGTGAATTAAGTGCTAAAAATATTCAACCGAATCACAGCGTCATAAAATCCAACGCAAAGGCGCGAAGACGCAGAGAGCGCAAAGGGTTTAGAGGATCACAAGCAAAAGACATGCCCCTCGTAGCCATTGCGATTTTATTGCATGCAGGTTCAGTAAACACCCGAATCACAAATGCTGTAGTGTATCTCTCTGCGCTCTTTGCGTCTTCGCGTTGGGTTTTCATTATTCAGGCCCAACCAGCATGCGAATAAAAACAAGGTAATTTAGCCCTTGATTCACATTTAGCTGTTCAGCTTTCTTCAAATTCACCGTTCGTCAAACGCAACACCCGCGACATGCGTTGCGCCAGTTGCAGATCATGTGTCACCAGCACCAGACTAGTACCCAGTTCGTCATTAAGTTCCAGCATTAAATCGTAAACCTGTGCTGCGGTGTGCTGATCCAGATTACCCGTGGGCTCATCGGCCAGCACACACAGGGGTTTGGTGATCAGCGCACGGGCGATGGCGGTACGTTGACGTTCGCCGCCCGAAAGCTCCGCCGGTTTGTGCCGCAACCGTGCCGCCAGCCCCACTTTGCTCAGCAGGTCAGCCGCCTGATCACGGGCCTCTGCCGTTGATAAACCACGAATCAACAACGGCATGGCCACGTTTTCCAGCGCTGTGAACTCCGCCAGCAAATGGTGAAACTGGTAGACAAACCCCAGCATTTTATTGCGCAACCGACCTCGCTCCGCCTCGTTAAGTGCATCCAGACGCTGGCCATCCACGCTGACTTCGCCGCGTGTCGGTTTGTCGAGCCCGCCCAGCAAATGCAGCAAAGTGCTTTTACCCGAACCTGATGCCCCCACAATAGCCACCCGTTCACCGCGCTGGATATCCAGCTGGATATTGCGCAGCACTTCCACGGCCAGTCCACCTTCATCGAAGGTTTTGTTCAGCCCCTGACACTGCAATACGCTGTGTTGATCACTCATAACGCAATGCCTCCGCGGGTTGGGTGCGCGAGGCTCGCCAGGCCGGATACAAGGTCGCCAACACACTCAGTCCAAAGGAGATGGCGGAAATTTTGAACACATCATCCCAATGCAGCTCCGAGGGAAAGGTATTGATGTAATACACATCCCCCGGCATGAACTGAATACCCAGCACCCCTTCCAGCCAACCCACCACAACATCGAGGTTAAGCGATAACGTGACGCCAAGCGCTGCGCCCAGTAATACGCCAATGATGCCAATCACTACGCCCTGTATAATGAAAATTGTCATAATAGAACCCGGTGTACTGCCCAGAGTGCGCAAAATGGCGATATCGGCCTGCTTGTCCGTCACCACCATCACCAACGTAGAAACGATATTAAACGCCGCCACGGCCACAATCAGCATCAAAATAATAAACATCATCATTTTTTCAATTTTTACCGCACGGAACAGATTGGCATGCCGCATGGTCCAGTCGGAAATCCAGTAACCACCCGGCAATGCATCCGCCAGTTCATTACGCACAGGTACAGCCTCAAACATATCCGTCAGTTTCAAGCGCAGTCCGGTAACGCCATCCCCCATACGAAACAGGCGCGAAGCATCATCAAGATGAATCAGCGCCAGGGCGCTATCGTATTCATGCATGCCCACTTCAAAAATGCCCTTCACGGTAAAACGCTTCAAGCGCGGCAGAATGCCCGCCGGGGTATTACTGGCCTGCGGTGTCACCACGGTGACCTTGTCACCCAAAGCGGCGTTCAATTTACGCGCCAACCCCACCCCCAGTACGATGCCAAACTCCCCCGAGTGCAAATCATCCAACTTGCCATAAATCATTTTCTGCCAGACATCTGACACCGCCGGATCACGATCAGGCAACACGCCGCGCAACAAACTGCCCTGCACTTGCGAACCAAAACTGAGCATCACCTCCTTGCGCACATAGGGTGCGAGCCCCACGACACGGGATTCATGTTTTTCGATAGCCTCCCCCAGCGCAGCCCAGTCCGTCAACGGCTCACTGCTCAAACGAGTGATGGTAATGTGCGAAGCCATGCCCAAAATGCGCTCGCGTAGTTCCTTTTCAAAGCCATTCATCACTGACAACACGGTAATCAGTGCCATTACCCCAAGCACGATGCCCATCATGGATGTCAGGGAGATAAAAGAAATGAACTGGTTGCGACGTTTGGCGCGTAAATAACGCAGACCGATGTAAAGTTCCAGAGGTTTAAACATGAGGTGCCAATGTGGTAACTGAATTTAGTAGTGACGGTAAATAATACAATGTGCCCGACCGAGCACTACCCGCGAGCGCCGATGTTAACACGCGACAATTGACAGAGGTACTCAGAGCCTTGCCCCGGTATGAAATGAATCAGGTGGAAAGGTGGACTTTTCCAATCGCACCAAGCTGTATACACTGCAAGACGATTTACACCGTTTTGCACCCGTAAGCGAGGTTACCGATGCGCCAATACCATTCGACACCCAAATACCCGCACAATTTCCGCCCGGTCGCGCTGCTGCTCGTCCTGCTGGGTCTGAGTGCCTGTGCCACTTCGGACAAAATGACAGACACCACCGCAAACGACACCACCCTGCAAACTGTCACACAGATACCTGATACTGCACAGAACGACAACACTGGCACCACTACCGAATCAACAGACATTGAGCCTTCCGCGACAGAGTCCGCCATAAGCGAACCCGAACCCAGCACACAAGAGCCTGTCACTTCTCGCACGGAAACCGAGCCAGTCTCCATTGACGCTCCCTGCAAAAATTCGCCCTACAACAAATATGAAAAACAGTCACTCGCCAGCATTGCCAAGGGATTGAGCGCAACCACCGCAGGCACTTACGGCGTCGGTTTCCGAAATCTCGACGAACACAAAAAATGGAGCGACACTCATAATGCATTGTTCAGCGCGGTTAATCAGGCCTGCACCACATTGAGCAAATGTGCAAAACAGCATCCAGAAGACAAAACAACAGAATGTGCAAAAGAGGCCAAACAGTTTGACGAATGGCAAAACCTAGCAGCACGCTTCGCAGAAAAGGCAAAACAAAGCGAAACCACACAACCTCCGAAAATTTGTTCTTTCACTGCAAACCTTGATGATGCTGCCAATTGCTTTCATGCCCTGGCCGACAATATCGATAACACTTGCACCACCAGTGATTGCAAAAAAACCAGCAACTGTTGGCGAGGTATCGGTTTTCTCGACGGCGCGATCAATCAAGCCGTTTCTGCCTGCGCATTTGTACGCACACCATTAGCGGAATGTCATGGTTATGTGACGGCAACCCAGCGACGCAAAGACAAGTTTGAACGCTGCGTGCAGATGCAGAAAGGCCTCAATACACGTATTATTCCCGTGTTATAAGCGTCATGCAGATATTAACGAGACGCGCGTGAGAAAATTTACCGCCCTGAAACACCATAATCGATAACTGATTGTGTTCTGGCTTTTATTTTATCGGTGTGCGCCTGTCCATTTTTTGCATTAATGGCCATTTGATACTTTTCTTTAACGGTGGCTTTCTCAACATCAGTGAGCTTGTCCCACTCCGTTTTGGTGTGACCGAAATAACCCGTTGAACATCCCGGTAATAAAACAATGATAAAAGCGAGCGAGTAATATTTAAGCATTTTCATGACTATCCAAAAATTTGATCTGTTTATGTTAGCAACATCTGTCCTGTGATGTGAATTAAGGACTCACTCTGCTCGCACTTTTTACTGAAAATACCGTCATCCCGTTGTTTTTCTCTGCGCCCTTTGCGCCTCTGCGACCTCTGCGTTAAATACTCGGTTATTTTTTGAGCAACCCTGAGCGCTAAAATACCTTTTTAAACAATCATCGGATATGTAATATTAAAAAACACAATGGTTTCTGCTTTTAAATGATCTTTATGTTTAGGGCTTCGGCATTACCCCAAAACAATCCGTTTTCTCATATGAAATATGTAGGGTGGGCACGTTGTTTGTGCCCACGAGTTACAAGAAACCTTTCGGGGTGCCACGTGGGCAAAAAAACATGCCCACCCTACTTATGCTGCGTTAAATACCCATGATTTTTAAAAGTAACGTGCTTTAAAACTCCTCAATTCATATTATAAATACACTTTGGCTTGCAAAATATCTTCCAGCTTAACCGGGAAAGAAAACTCGCCATTTCCAAATCTCATCAAAATACGGATGCGTTCGTCATCCACACTTTCCAGTTGCCCCTGACGGCGTTTTCCTATTGACGTTTCCACTTGAATATTTTTCCCGATATATCGGGAAAGCTGTGATTTTCGAACCTTTCGATATTCCCTTGTTTTTGCAGAACCTGCTTTTGCTGGAGGACTTACTCGGGCGGCAGTCGGGTTTGACGAGCGCCCTCCTCTAACATTAGCTGTATCATTTTTTCTTGCTGTTGTTTTGCCAGCCGAGACATTCCATTCAATTTGACTAAAATCAACATTGTTTCCGTTAATAACAACTTCCATACCAAGAATATCCAGAATATCAGCTGTTTCATAAAATTCCAGACCACTCAGCAGGGTAGACTCAGCAGGATTCAAGCTGGCAGTAAAGCGTCCTCCAGTGGTCAGAAACTGACGGTAGTCATCCACAACTTTTTTCGGGAAAACTGCGCCAAGTTCTGCCGTCAACTGAGCAGTATTGGCATCAACATATTGTTCAATACTGCCTCCGTTTTGCTCCGCACAGTATCTGTTCCTGAGTTTATAATAGCCTGTATCGTTATACTCTATTTCCAATTTTGATATTTCAGGTTCGGTGGGTTGTAAACCTGCCGACTTCATTTGATTCAAATCAAGTCTGGTCTGTACAATAAGGCCAACACTATAAAGGTCACTATCCTTAATACGCATCTCCACGTTCATTTGTCCTGATTTTTGCTCAAATTTCATGGCAACACTAAGATTCAATAGGTTGTAGCCCATCGCAGAAAGTTCATTAATACCAAATTTTTTAATATCTCCACAGCCCAGCGCATCCATTCGCTCAATTAAAAGTGGCTCTTCAGGTGTTTCTGACTCTATTGACTGTGCCTGCATGTCACCCAGCATCACGAATATTTCACTATCGATATCAATATTCGCGTTTTTCATTTCAAAGCCAACATACTCTGGAAACTCCCCGTCCTTAATACGGCTCCCCAACATAAAAATATCAAGAATATTGGGGGCAGAAAAATTTATTTCCTGAATAGTGAATTCATCTGAAGTCATTTTTGGCCGAATAACAACACCTGTTATACCGATGACACCATCCAGCAATGAACTGAATATTGAGTCATAGGTTATATCAACAAAAGGAGCCACCGTAACAATAGCATCATCAACATTACTCTTGATGTCATACCAGATATAGGCCTTGATACCGCCATATCCTAAAACAGGCAGAATTAATAGTAATTTCAAAAAACGCATATTGTTTTTCCTTTGGATTTCCTGAGGTCTAATTTCCTCAACGCACCTGTTTCTACCTAAACATTCACTTTTTGGGGATAGTACGAACACCATCATTGAGCAATACTGAAAGCGGATAAAGACAATCAGAACACCCATAGCAGGCAGTTTTTAGGTAATATGGCGCAGTATTACTTATGAAAAATCGTGTATTATCAACAACTTTGCCAAAATAAAGCATCTCTACTCAGGCTTTATCGACATCCTGGCCTGTTACCTGAGGATCTTTGATTGCGGCGGCGAATATTGGACTCAATCTCAATTATCACCCTGCAACTTAACACCGGTATGAACCTGCCGATGACTAACATAATATGTTGATCATTCCCTACAGTGCTGAGCTGAGTCTGGCCAAACCTCCTTTGGTCACCTACGCTGTCATCCTACTGTGTTTGATCATTTATTATATGCAGGATACTAACCGTGCAGACATCATTCAGGCAACCCAGCCATTTTGCAACCAGCTCTACGATGAAACCTTGGATCAGAACGATCTTGATTTCCTCAGCACCCAAAAATCCACCTGTGTCGGTTTTATCTACAATATGCACTCCCAACCGGATAAAAGCATTATTGACCACTGGATAAAAAAAGAAAATGACAAATCACACATATATTCTGATGAAGAACTAGAGGACGTAATACAGATAGCCAAACAACATTATAATAATTTCAGTCTGGAGGCACCGGCCAGCCTTGATGCCAAACTAATGTATAACCCGGCATCCTGGAACCCCATCAGAACAATATCCTCCGCACTTTCACATGCAAGCTGGTGGCATGTTATCGGCAATCTGATTTTCTTTTTTGCCTTCGCCGCCGCTATTGAAACATTGCTTGCTCGTAAACTGCACTATATCGGCTTTATGATAATGGTGGCATTAATCACCGATATCACCTATTCCCTCACCATCGCGATCAACAACTCTCCTCCCATACCTTCTTTGGGATTATCTGGTGTGGTATCTGGCGTCATTGGTTTATCAGCCTTTTTGATGCCCAAAGCCCGTATTCGCACCTTTATCTGGGTGATCGTATTTTTTGTTAGGGCATTTCCAATGCCCGCTTGGATATTGGCACTCTGGTTTATTGGCTGGGATGCCTATAATCTGATGGCTTATTCAGACCACGGCGGGATCAATCTCGTTGCCCATGTCAGTGGAGGAGTAGCCGGTTACCTTTATGGCTTTTTCTTTTTAAAAAACCGCCGAGAGGAAATCCAGGATGAATTGAATGATGAAATTGAATATATGAAAAGCACCCGCAATAAACAATTCGCTACCACAAACTCCTACAAACTCCTACAAAGGGGGAGACAAGTATCTACAAAATATCCGAGAGCAGGACGCAAAGCGAGAATACGCAAATTACAACCAAAAACTGTATCGATTAGTTAATGCTGGCAATAGCAGTGAAGCAATTATTCTGTTTCTGAAAGATTATGACCATTATAAAGATAGCATAGAAGTTTACGAAGAATTATTTCAGGAAATGGAAAAATGGCAGAAATGCCGTGCGTTACTATGCCTGGGCCGACTTGTTATCAGCTTGTTCCTTGAGAAAAATAATAATAAAGATGCATTAAGAATCACAAAACGCTGCCTGGATATACAAGAGGACTTTGTGCTTTCCGAACCGGCTGAAGCATTGAAACTCACTCTCTATGCTATAGATCTACAGCAATATCCGCTGGCTTTACGAGTTATTCGTAGAGCCGATCTACGCTACGGCGAGCATATTGACTTGGTATACAGTCAGTTATTGGAGGCCAGACTGCTATTATTGCACTTGGACAATCGGAATGAAGCAAAAGCTGTCTTAAAAAGACTGATCGAAAAAAAACCGGACACATATCGAAAAGAGATTTCTACATTGATACAAATATATAAACACGGATAAATTTAGCATCTTTAGAGGTCGGCATTAACACCCAAATTCAAAGGACATGGCTTAAATGTGAATCAAGTATGAAAACACGCTACTTTTAAAAGTCACTGAGCATTTAACATAGAAATCGCAGAGACGCAGAGAGAAACAACACTAAACACTCTGTGCACTTTGCGTCTCTGCGTCTCTGCGACCTCTGTGTTTATAACACGCCACTGAGCAATGCCACGACAACCTAACTTCCCAATGTATTGGAACGCTTATCCGGGAATGTAAACCTCTGGAGGTCCGACTAAAAACAGGTCGGAATGATAGTGTTTTCAGCAAAAATAGCTAACAAAATTATTTAGCGTTTAATTCATATTTAAAGAAATGACTTAAAGAGCCAAACAAAAGCCCTGCTGCTATTAAACATATCGGCAATTTGATAAGTAATTATAAAAAACACAGGATAAAACATTTCGGGCCTGGCCTTTGGGAAATGATGAGCTGATTGAGCGAGCTTCTCAATAAAATTATTTGAGTTACACAGTAAAACAACGGCTATACCAACAAATGCGCCGCCAATGATATCAGTAGGGTAATGTAGGCCCAAATATACCCGTGGAAAGGCTATAAATAGCGTTGTGTATACAAGCGAAAATATTCCAACTTTTTTAGATATATAAAACATTCCAGCGGATAAGGCATAAAATAATACTGCATGATCACTGGGAAATGAAGACCATCCTTCCAATGCTGTTATCTGCATAGTATAGGGAAGTGTAAAATCCAGGCTTTCCTCATGTATAGGACGAGGCCGGAACGGTAACAACATTGCCAAAGCTCTTGCTAAAACCATAGCAATAAAACAACTAAACAATGTAGAAATTAAATGTACCTGAACAGCCGATTGATTTTTATCAACCCGAAACCAACCCCACCAAAAAATAGCGAGCAAAACACCACCTTTAACCAGGTGATTTTCTGAAATAAACTTTATTGTAGAATCAACAGTCCATGACTGTTGGGAAAATTGATTGAAAAAATCAATTATTATTGAGTCAAATAAATTCATTACAATCCCATCATTGCGTTTAAAAAAAGAAACTAAAATTATTATTAATATTTTATCTGCTACCGACTAACTCATAAATTTCATTCTTAATATTGCTGACATAGCTTTTCTCAGAAAACTTTTTATCAACCATTTCCTCACCGCACAATCCCATTTCCAACCTTAGCTTATTGGATGATGCAAGACGCTGTATATATCTTGATAATTCATCTTTATTATTTTCTTTAAATAAAAATCCGGTTCGACTATGTATTATGGTTTCTTTTATGCCGGTGCCATTTGTACCTATATTAGGCAACCTACAAGCCGATGCCTGCAATAATACCAAACCCAATCCTTCTTCATTTGAAGCCAATATATTGACATCAACAACTTGTAAAAAATATTCAGCCACACTATCGACATAACCTAAAAATAATATCGAATCTGTTAATCCTCTTTCTTTTACGATCGTTAGGTATTTTTCTTTTTCTGGGCCATCCCCAATAAATACAAGCTTAATATTAGGGTTTGTTTTTTTAACTTCTTCAAAAGCATTAATCACTAATCCAACGCCTTTATATTCCCCGACAAAACCAACCTGAGAAAATACTACATCAGCAGAATCTATTCCCAATGCATTTCTATATCGGCATTCCCTTTTATTTTTTATTGCATACACATCAATATTATCAATACCAAGGTAAATGACTTTACCGTCCAGGTTAGCCTTATATTTAGAATGATTTGCAGTGAATTGGCTTGGAAAAAATACTCTATCTGCCAATTTAACAAGCCAAATATAATAATATCTTTTTGGTGCAGGATGATGAAACTGGCAAATAAGAGGGATTTTTATTATTTTCTTGAGTGGGACAGCTAATTGACAGGGTCTTCCACCATTAGCATAGAGTAAATCTATTTTTGACCTCTTACACAGGTTTAACAACCAACGAAAAGCACGGACATATTGAAATAACGGAAATGATGCGTAACTACCCTCAAACATAAACTCAGGAAATTTTCGCAAATAACATTCAATATTAATTGATTTCAGTTTTAATAAAAAAACCTCGCTATCACAAACGACAATTGGATAAAAAACACTTTTATCCAAGCTCTTAAGTACAGTAATAAGCGTGAACTCTGTTCCTCTTATTTGGTTTCCACCGCTATGTAAAAATAAAATATTTTTTTTCATTTATGTTTTATCACTGTAAAAACCCAACAAATCACCCTACAGAAACCTGTAAAACAATCAGCCCGAGGAGACTAAATGAAATGCCATGCTTAATTTTATAGCTATAAATAATAATCACTAATCTTCGTGTTTTGGTAAAAATAAACACAACCATAGAATAAATAAAGCATGAAATAAAATCGAAACGACTACGAGCAGTATAATATTTGTTTCTTCCCAGCCCCGATGAAGCACTAAAATTAATTCAATATGCTATAGAAGATCTACAACAATATCTACTTATGAATTAGTCATTAAAAAGAATGGGTGAGTAAATTTATTTACACTTAAAAGTTCAGTGATAATAAAAACGCGGATAAATTTCTATAAAAATACATACAACTGATTTTTTTGCAAAACCATTCGCATTCTGCGATTACTCAAAGAAAGTTATCACTAACTCCGAGCATGAGATTAATATAATTCCTTGTTTTCATTGATCTAAAATAATTCTATTGCCTGCTGGCATGGTCTCTGCTCTATCCCTCCAAAACAAGCAAACTATTTTTGGAGGTGGTAATGGACTTTGAATGTATCGACACGACCGATGGTGATCTGATCGTCAAGCTATGTGGTGAAATGGATGCCCTGGGCTGCACAAAGATACGCACCGAGCTGGAACAGATAACTAATACTGAAAATAGCAATGTGTCTCTTGACTTAAGTCAGGTGAGTTTTCTCGATTCCTCTGGAATTGGTGCTATCGTTTTTCTGTACAAACGCCTTAAAGCCCAGGGAAGAACACTGATTATTGTCGGCGTGCAAGGTCAGCCTCAAGAGCTAATGAAACTACTGCGTATCGATAGCGCTATCCCGGTCAGCGTGATGCCTGTTAATGAATTATATGACGCCACCCCTTTACAGAAAACACACTAATGCACCAGTTAAGTATTAGCATTATTTGCTTTGCTTTGCTTGCTCTTGGTGGATGCGTGAATTGGCCTGTCGGGGGCCATGGTGGCATGGCTGAACATTATCAAGGAACACTAACCCCTGTTATGCCTGATCAACCACTAGGCCCGGAGCATGGCTTACGTTTTGATTTGGACCTGGCCCGCCAGCACCTGGACATACTCATACTGGAAGGTGCGGAATTGTGTTTTCCTGCAACGGTAATACAGGCCAGACAACGCCAAAATGATATCACTCGCGAGCTTTACGGTAATCTTGATTTTGATGCGGCCAACAATCTGGTTGTGCAGCGTAAATTGTTGGCCCGTCTGGAGCGTCAACTTGACTATGTAAAACAACAAAGTGTTTGTATCCTGCCCATAACTGAAGGCCAGGAAAAACCCGGAGATATTGGCAAGCATATCTATGATTTATTAAATGGTGATAATCAGTTTTCCGCTGACTCACCTGAGCTCAACCCCAAATATGTGGGCCAACTGGCTGAGGCTGCTCAACTGTTGCGCAACCAGCCGGGTTATCATTTGCGCATCATTGGTCATCCCGACACTTTGGAAAGACCGGAATATAATCGCAAACTCTCTTTGCAACGAGCCAAAAAGGTCGGACGTTATTTACAAGTTATGGGACTTCCCACTGAACGCATCCTGGTTGATGCAGTTGGTCCAGACCATCCATTATTGGCTACTGATGATAAACAGACACACACTCAACGGATAAACCGGCGTGTCAGTATTGAATTAATAGAAGCCCCGCCCTTGCCCCAAACAACCCGGAAATAAACACAATGCCATCAAAAATAAACCTGGGGATAACCCTGTTATTACTTTTTTTTCCATTGCTGGTAAATGCTGAGGAGTACCGGGTACAGGTAAGCGATCTGATCCAGGTATCACTACCGGGTGAAAAAACCCTGGAAAAACCCATCAGCGTGAATCGACAAGGCAGTATCTTGTTACCCGAAATAGGCCTTATACCGGTAGCTGGTATAACCGAATCCGAAATGAAAATACGGGTCACTGATCACCTAAGCAATGTATTTCGTGACCTAACTCATTTACAAGTTTATGTCTATAAAAAACAATTGCTAATAAATGTATCAGGATATGTAAATCGACCGGGCGAGTTTACATTAGAAGCCAACGGATCAATACAAATGGCACTTCATGCCGCCGATGGGCTACGCACCGGGGCACAACTGGACCGTATACAATTGATTCGCGACGGTACTACCCAAGTGTTTAATTATAAACAATACCTCGATAGCGGAAATCATAGCTCACTACCTAAACTGAAGTCTCTGGATACCCTTTTCATACCCGCATCACCCATGACAGGGAATGTTGAAGTAGACTTTGACCCATCCAAAATTGCAGATGCCGGTGATGCTGCTGATAACCGCAATGCGGTCAAAATATTTGGGGAAGTAAACCGGCCGGGTAGCTTTTCTCACCGGAAGTCGATGAACATTGTCGATCTGCTTATGCGTGCTGGAGGTGTTACTCGTCATGCTGGGGTTGAACAAATCCGGGTAATCACTCAAGGCACACCTGTTTTGTTTGATCTGACACAATACCTTGATACCGGTGACGAAAAATTTTTACCCATAATGATGCCGGGTGCTACCATTTTTGTCCCGCGACAAGAGGATGAAATAAAAACCGGTGAAAACCGGATTTATGTAATGGGTGCGGTCGCCCGACCCGGTGCATTCCAAGGTAAAGAGGGGGCCACATTAATGGATGTGCTGGCCAATGCAGGTGGGCCAACACGTTTCGCCGAATCAGAACAGATTCGCATTATAAAAACCAACGGTAATATCATCCCGTTTAATCTGGTTGGCTACATGGAAGGCACAACCTCCCTCCCGCTCCCCGAAATTACACCGGGTGATGCCATTTTCATCCCCGAAAAAAGAAATAGCAATGATAAAAAATCACAATGGATACACCAGGCCTCAGAAAAATCCATTTACATCTTTGGCCAGGTCGGCTCACCAGGTCGATATGTATTTACTGATGCTATGCATTTTCTGGATATTCTTTCCGCTGCTGATGGCCCTACAGGTAATGCCGATATTCACAATATCCGCATTAGTCATCGTAATGCTAAACATGCCCGGGTCAGTAAATTAAATCTGGCATTGTATTTTGAAACCGGTGATGAATATCTATTACCTTCAGTAAAAACAGGGGATACTATTTATGTGCCAGAAAAAAACCGCATTTGGCTGGATCAAAGCAAAGAAACTACAATACGTGTACTCGGTGCCGTTAATAAACCAGGACGCTATCGCTTCAACAACAGCATGACCCTGCTCGATCTACTTGCAGAAGCTGGCGGCCCAAGCTCAAATGCATATGTTAAAAAAATTACTGTGGTAAATCTCTCATGTTGCCGGGATCAGGCCCGCAGTTTCGATTTAGCAAAATTCAGCCGTACCGCATCCTTTGCAGACTTACCCGTATTGCGAGTCGGTGACACCGTATATGTACCCAGCAAAGATGAAAGCACTCTGGAAAAAATGCGCGCCGGCTTGAATGATATATTTCAGCTGACTGCACTCTCTGCACTGCTAGGCTTTCTCTAATGCATATCCCATCACAACACATCGAAATCGAACGAATTTACTCCCAGGTTCTCGGCGAAGGAAAACGCTCGATAGCCATCAGTTCGGCAAACTCCGGTGAAGGTGTAAGTTCCCTTGCCCAGGCATTGGTACAACGTAATCTTCTGGCCGGTCATTCCACACTGCTGGTTGACCTTAATTTACATCATCCTTCTCTCAGCAGCCTGCTCAAACTGGACGAATCGGAACAGGAGGCGGACCTGCTTGATAAACCACAACTGGTTACCGTACAACAATCCATTGCATTAACCGGAGTCACTCCTCCAACCCATCGCAGTCTAGTGATGAAACTGCGCAAACCTGGCGTGCTCGAACAATATATCGCAGAGTGGCAACAGACATATGATGCTGTAATTTTCGACACGTCACCCATTAATCGCACTAATGCCAACAATATTCCGCCAGAACGGGTTGCTGCTGCCTGTGATGGCAGTTTGCTGGTTGTGTTGGCAGGCAGTACGACCGAAGCAATGGTTTCCACCGCAGTGAATAAACTAAATGCCGCAGGCGCACAATTATTGGCTTGCATATACAATGATCGTGATAACTCTTCCCTCAAAAGTGAATTACTCCGCGAACTTCATCGCCTGGAACCACGTTTCAGTAATATTTCTCATCGTCTCAAAAATTGGGTGCAACAGAATCAACTACTTTCTATGGAAACCTGAAAAGGCGATCACTCAGGTGCCACAAAACTATTAACGGGATAATCATGGATCGCCTACTATTTGAAACTCAAAAACCAGTTACGCTGGAAGCAGTCCGTGAATTACGCCACCTGCTTGAGCCGGTTGTACAGGCCACTGTACCTGACCTTTCCATTCAACATCGTATTTTGCTCTGCCTTTCTGAAGCAGTGACAAATCTCGTTTTACATGCCGCTCCCAAAGCAAACCTAGTCACTATGTGTTTTGGGCTCAATAGCTATGGATGGTGGCTGGAACTCCTGGACGATGGTGCATCATGGGATCCATCCCAACATAAACCAATCCATACCCAAAATCAGTTTGAATTGAGTGAACATGGGCGAGGTACTTCTCTGCTACACACACAATGCGAACGAATGAAATATTATTCTGGTGATACTGAAAAGCCCAATCAATTACGAATGATCTGGGCAACACCGAAACAGCACCTTCGTCCAACTATCTTGATAGTAGAAGACGATGCGTCTTTACGCCGAGTCTATGCCGCTTATCTTACTGAAGATTTCGAGCTACGCATGGCATCCAATGGTCATGAAGCACTACAACAATTAAATACCAATAAAATTGATTTGGTTTTATCAGATATTAACATGCCACAGATGAGCGGATTTTCCTTACGGAAAAACCTGAAACAAGCATCGGGCACAAATATAATGCCCTTTATATTTTTAACTGCTTTTAATGATGCTCACATGCAAAAACAGGCAGCAAGCTTGGGTATTGATGATTATTTGGTAAAGCCCGTTGATAAAACACAATTGGTTCACACGATTAACCGTGTGTTAGGACGTTCACAACAAATATATCGACACCTGACAGACCGAATAGATAAAAATATTACATCATCACTGGCTCCGAAATTACCGGATAAATCACACGGCTGGCGTCTTTGTTTTGCCAACCGTCATACAGGCATTGGTGGGGGAGATTTACTCCTACACCGAAGCAGTGAAGAACAATTGGTACTTGTGTTAATTGATATCATGGGCCATGACGACTGTGCTAAGTTTTTTGCTTACGCTTATGGAGGATATCTTCGCGGATTAATGCACAGCAGTGCAACCGACATATCTCCTTCACAGTTATTGGAAAAACTATCAGAAAGTGCGCTACAGGATGAATTGTTGTCACAAGTGACATTAACCAGCTGCGTGGTAACTCTTTCACCAGGAGGGAAAATAACACTGGCCAGTGCAGGCCACCCACCGCCACTTATAATCAGTAAAAACGGCACTGAAGCAATACCCATTGGCGGCATACTACCTGGCCTTTTGCCCGCCACAACGTATCAAACAAAATCCATACACCTTGCAAATGGGGAGCGTGTAGCCCTTTATACTGATGGTCTGTTCGAATCAGCTGAAGACAGTGATACCCGAAAAAAACTGGAATCCCGCATAACCACTGCGTTAACAGATACTCTCAACAACCCCATTGAACAATCGATACAGACAGCTATGGACGTATTTGATGAACTTGCAGGAACCCCCCCCAAAGATGACACATTATTATTATTAATGGAGAAGATAAAACCTTGCCCAATATAAAATAAAATCATTGGTTGATATTCAGTGGAGCAAGCTGTTTCTCGTTCACGAATCACAACATGATAACAAGAAAAATATATTAAAAAATTCCAAATACCGTGAATCTCTGCATTCCTTGCGTCTTCGCACCTTTGCTTTGCTTTGCATTTTCATTATTCAGATTTCACAAGTACAGCACCCTCATACCCGGTTAGACTAATCGTATTAGTGGCGGCTGTGAGTGTTCCATCATAATTTACACGACGGTAATAGCCGGGCAATACAAGTTCATGTGTAACGGACATGAATTCTGGGTCACCACCAAAGAAATCAGTATGATACAAAACAAGGCCATTAGTGTAATCACGAGCAATAATCATTTGTTGCGGAAAATTAACACCACCAATGGATTTTTTATCGTCTGATTGCCAAGCGTAGTAAATGTTCGACGGAGTCACTGGCACAGAACCCACCTGGTCAAACGTGGCTATACCTGGGTGAGCTAATACTAACTGAGTGCTATCACCTATCACCGCATAGTCATTATCTGTTGTTTTTGCTGTATAACGCAAAGGCTGAACAGTTTGATCAGGCCACTCTTGAACCTTTTTTGCAGGACTTCCGATATCGACAGATAACATGAGAGATGGTTGGTAAGCAATATTCTTAGGGATTCCTGGTTGATAAAAATTCCCTTCTTCAGTATTTCCAGAACCATAGTTATAACTATTATTCCAACTGGTATAAAAAGTTTTCCCAGGAATATTAACTAGATAATACATGGCCAGTCCCGTTGAAATTCTCGACTCCCAAGCAGTCTTTGTATTCAACATTGGAATAGAACCTGTCCACCCGGCATGAGCAATAATAGTTGTTGTTTTATTGCTTTGTGCCAGAGCAAAAATATCCCACATTTTTGCTATACCAAAATAACCATCAAGCCCCTGTCCAGGGCGAATATAATCTTCACGAAGAAACGTATCAAATACATCAACATATTTCATTTTGTTATTTCGGAGTGAAAAGATATTTTCCGCTGATGTGTTTGCTGCCACCCAAGAACTCCCTGACACGGACTTTATTTCCCGGATAGTGTCAAGAAAAGCATCCTGATACTTTTCTTTAAATACCGGATCATCAACCATAAGTCCATGTTCTATCGTTTTACCACCAACTCCGGCAACATTTACCCCCTCAAGTTTGAAGACATCATCGTTATATGCACCTGCCCGAGAATTTTTAATCCATTCCTGGTTTATGACATTTGCTATAGCTGCCCTGTAGGATGGGTTAAGAAAATCAGGCCTTTGAAAATTTGAGGTCTTACCCCACATATTACCAAGTGGTGTTACTCTTGATTCATAACGAAACCGTGCGGAAGCTGTCGTATTCACACGACCTTTAAATTCTGCGGCATCAATATACCCGTCACCATTTTTATCATTTTCCGAATCCCACCCACGAATCAGGCGCTTCTGGTTGAGTTTATTAATATATGGCATAAAGTCTTTTATCATAATATCCTGAACAACCGGTTGATCATTA
Organism: Gammaproteobacteria bacterium; assembly: GCA_021647705.1. Lineage (GTDB taxonomy): Bacteria > Pseudomonadota > Gammaproteobacteria > SZUA-152 > SZUA-152 > SZUA-152. The sequence continues at coordinate 120,722 of JAKIUF010000004.1, forward strand.
ATATCTTCATCAACACGGCATATTTTTACAATATAAAACTTTTTGCCCTCCTTAATATACTTATTCCCAAAAAATTGCCCTGTTTTATTATTTGGGTCATATGTCGCCGCTTTCACCCAGTCACTAGCAGGCTGCCAACTTATGACACCCGAAATTTTCAACCCGTTAGTACCATCCATCATACCTGAATCACTGGTATTCCATTGATTCACTACACCATTATCGGCATCAATTCCGGAAGGATATTTCACAACCAATCGCCCTGTTGTCGCTGTCGATTTCAGCATAAATTCCACTTGGTCAAACTTCTCTGGCATATAAATAAAAACACACCCCCCCTTTTCTGATCCGTTGAAAGGCTCAATTTCATAAGGGGGAAATTTCCAGACAAGAAACCCCGAGTGATTTTCCTCCGCTGTCCAGCCAGCAATCCATGGGCGTCGGTTTAAGGGTGTATATATTGAATGATCTGGATATTGACCCTGAACAATAGTGTCTTCTGCGAAATGAAGAAAGTAACTTTCATAATCCTCACTAACACGTTCAGCATATTCACGCAAATCAAACCCGACTGAGGTCGGAGAAAAATCTATTTTTTGAACATATATATAACCAATGTTAATTATATTATCAGCTGCTGACTTATCATAAGTTGAGCCAAATACAGCATCAGCATGATTCAACTCCCAGTCAATCAGTTGATCTTTTGTTGAAATGGGATACCCCATGGGGTCATAACTGTCAGCGTGATAACCAGGAATAATCCATGCTGTTAAAGTGGATGGATACACTTCTGTACGAAAGTTGGAATCAGTTACTGGTGCCGTGGCATCAATAGGGGTTTCTTCGCTTGCACCCCCTCCACAGGAACTCAACAACGAAACGAAAATTATCATCAATAATAATCTATGAATAAAACGAGGAAATATAACCGGGTCTCTTTGCATCGCGATTGCTCCATTTTTTATTTATTAATGCGGCAACAAATTTTCTGCGGAACTTTTTCCAGCATTAACCATAATAATTTCAGGAAAGTCTTATTTCTTGATACCGCGACGGTCTAAAATTACGATAAGATTAAATGATGCATCACCACTATTTGATGAAAAACAGTATAACGAGTTCAGCATTACAATGATATTGTACAAAAAAACATTAAAGGCACACATTATGTGCTTTTATCTATTGAAGCTAATGAATGAACAATACTGAGAATAATTTTTGTATTCTTATTACTTAATATTGACAACCAAACGCAGATAAAACCCTGCCGTTCTTTTGCAAAACGCAAAGCAAAATAAAAAATAACTCGCACTAAAATCTCAATTTGATAAAAATATAACAACTAAGCTTTAAAAAATCTGTAAATCACTAGCCATACAAAGTATATTACAAGAAATGATTCATTGGCACGATAGTTGCTAATTTTACCTTGGGTGGGTTCCAGCCATATATAGATGCTATTAAAGAACCCCTTGGCGTTCATCATCACTAATAAAAATACTCATCATACTCAAGCATGCGTTAATTTTTTCATGCTTGGTTAAGGGTAGACGAAAAATGTAAGGACCTCCACGGAAGAAAAAAATCCTTGTATAAGCCGATTCCACCACCTTCGGTTCAGAAACTTACCTGTAATAATTCCCCTATCAGGCATTCAGGCTTAGTCTGTAATTTTCCTAACTCACCTACTTTTGGTGCTCGTTATAATTTCCTGTTATTTTTAAGGAAAGAAAAACAGACAAGACGATAAAGTTCTAAATAAATATACAGGGAAATATTTTATTTCAAATTTTTTCATTAAAAAAATAGACGCCAAAAGCAAATGCTTTAGGCAAAAACTGGCTGAACAAAATAATCGCAAGGATGCGGAAGGTAGGACGACTCAATAGATAAAACAAAATGGGGAAATAATTACATGCATATTTTAAAGGCAGGTATAAATTGAACCTTTGCAAACACGGACAAACCCTATTGATCTATATTTCCAGATCAACCCACATACGACGGTGGCCCCTCTGGTTACAACTGGCACTGGCAATGACGATTGTTTTTTTTCTAGTCAATTTAATTGCTGCATCATTAGTCCGCTATGTGGTCAGTAATTTTGAATTCAAACAGGCGGAAGAACAAAGCCACAATTCTTTTGCGCTTTTTTCTGTCGCCATCATTGATGCTGTTATCACGGAAGATATACCCTTGATAAACACTGTTGTGGCGCGCTCTTTGGAGCGTATCCCCAACATCACGGCTCTCTCCATTGAAAGTGAGAAAGGTAAATTATTTGCCAAGCATTCACGAGAAGACACCATAATCAGCAACAATATACGTGACTACCACTACGCTATCGAGCTTGAAGGAAAGCGATTGGGCACTATTAATATCAGCTGGAATATGGCTCCGATCCAGAAAAAAATAAATCGTCATATAACCAAATTTCAATTATTTATTGCTACTATTTTTTCTCTTTTGACCGGCCTGACAATCATACTCATACATTACCTTACCGTTCGCCCGATACATAATGCAACTCACTACCTAACTGCATTGTCAGAGAATAAACAATCTTTTCCGCTAAAAAATAGGTTCCTTACCAATCGCGAACTAGAGCTCCTCAAAATATCAGCGGACAATTTTGTCCGCATCATGCAACAACGTGAGCACGATCTACTACAAACATGCAAAAAATTACAAATTTCCCGTGACGAAACCCTCAATGCCAACCGGGAAAAATCAGATTTTCTGGCTACGGTGAGCCATGAAATCCGCATTCCGATGAATGCTGTGCTAGGCGTTCTCAGCTTGCTTAAAAACACCTCTCTGGATAATAAACAGCTACAGTTGGTACGCACTGGCTGTGATTCTGGTGAACTGCTATTGACCATTATCAATGATATTCTCGATTTTTCCAAAATGGAAGCTGACAAATTACAATTAAAGCACACCAGCTTTAATTTACATCGACTGCTCACCAATAGCGTCGAATTGCTAAAACCACAGGCAGACCAAAAAATGCTGGCCCTCATTCTTTTTTTAGAGGCCGATCTTCCCTGTTACGCCAAGGGAGACCCAGATCGCCTGTGCCAAATTCTAATCAACCTGATCAATAATGCCATTAAGTTTACTTCCGTCGGCAGAATCAGCATCAGAGCCTCAGCAACCTATCTTGGCAATGAAAGCTTTACCTTTCGCTGCTCTGTGCAGGACACAGGCATAGGTATTGCCAAAGACTTCCAGGCATCACTGTTTGAAAAATTTACGATGGGAAATCAAAGCCACTCCAGAAACCATGAGGGTACCGGCCTGGGTCTGGCCATCTGTAAACACTTAGTTACTCTTATGCAGGGCAATATCAACTTTGACAGCACACCTGGAAATGGCAGCACTTTTACATTTACCATTACACTGGGAACCGCAAACGAGCAGGAAAGCACGGATAGAACGACATTAAATAAAATCCAAGAATTACCGACAACTAATACCCGAATTTTACTGGCTGAAGACAATCCGGCCAATCAAATGGTCATCAAAAATATTCTGGAACATGCCGGCCTGCAAGTGGATATTGCCACCAACGGCCGCGAGGCAATAGAAGCTGTACGCACCCTGCCCTATGATATTGTGCTAATGGATGTTTCTATGCCGGATATGGATGGTATCAGCGCTACACGAGAAATCCGCCAACTCCCCGGAGAAACCGGAAAACTGCCTATTGTAGCACTCACTGCTCATTCTCTGTCAGGCGATAGAGAACGCTTTATTCAAGCCGGTATGGATGATTATTTAACCAAACCCATAGACCATATTGCCACCTTGCATTGCATCGCCCGTTGGACAAAAAGCATTAACACCCAAGAATTGAAAAATGACCGTACAATAAAGCACACCAACCCATCTTCTGCCAATGCCGGGGATGGATATGTTGCCCCATTAGTCGATACAGATATACTACAACAGTTGGTATATGACACTTCACCAGAAATCATAACTGAATTGTTGACGCTGTATATTAATGATGCCCGTAAACGAATAAAGAAAATACAGGCTGCAATAACAACGCCTGATTTCAACATTTTGGAATTTGAAAGCCATACCCTGAGTAGTAGTGCTATCACCCATGGCAACCTTAAACTCCATCACCTTGCGAAAAAAATTGAACAATTTTGTCAACGGGGTGATTATGAGAAAGTGCTCACATACGCCAGCTCGCTGTCAGCACTTGCGAATGAGTCCTTTATTTCATTAGAAAAATATCGGTCTACGATAAAGGTGGGACAGGAATCGCCCGAATCTTGACGATTGTGCCGCTTGCCACCTTCGATATCCAAAAAATAAATAGAAACCTTGAGCTTATGTGCTTTCTTAAGTTTCTCGTTATCAAGCAAAAGGTTGTCGCCTTTGCCCAAAACATGGTTTTCACTGTGTTTTTCTGTACAAATAGAAACCCAAGAGACTTCTTGACAGGACTCATTACCCGATCTTGAAAAAATAATGATGGCTAAAGAATGCCCATGTTCCTGAATATTCCCTTGCGACACCAGCTTTTCATATTACCGATAAAACTCACCATTACTTGCAAAATGCAAAGCAAATTGAAAATTTGTACCTTTTCAATATTTCGACCTATAAGGGAAACCGCTAAACCAATCAGTATTATCCCGAAAAACACTAACAATGCTCCACCTGCTTCTGATCGTCCCCGCGCTGCATAAAAAGCAACCACCCATGCGTGTAAATTCCGTATTTTTCTGTGTTCCCGAACAAACCAAAGGAAAGCTGAGCATTTATTGTACACTTTCAATGCAGGCCAAATAATTATAGGAACCCATTGGCATGATCATTGCTGACATATTCAAAAGACCTGTTCCAGTTATTGGCATGTCACGAGGGAACCTCTATGTTTTTTATCGCAAATAAGAAAAAAGTGCTCATTATCGATGATGACCCCAGTCTACAACGACTACTGCATGCTCGCCTGGAAAGGCACGAGAATGTAAAGATCATAAAAGCAATGGATGGAAAAAACGGTCTTATACAGGCCAGCCTCCATAATCCTGATTTAATCATCCTGGACTGGATGTTACCGGACATCCAGGGGATTGAGGTTCTTGAACGCCTCAAATGCGAAAGAAAAACAAAAAACACCCCGGTATTAATGCTCACTGGGTGCAATAAAACCGGTAACATCGAAGATGCTTTTTATCTTGGGGCTGATGCTTACCTCACCAAAACTGCTTCTTTACAGATATTAGGAAAGAAAGTCGATGAAATGCTGAGTTCATCCCGTTCGTATTAGGGATCATTCAAACGAGTCAAGCCAACGTATCTCCTGCCGATACCAAAGACACATTCTGGATAGCAATATCATTCCCTATGACAACCTCAAACGTCACTATATCTATAGTGTTTGAGACTCAGGTGTTAAGTGTGCGTCATATCCATCATATGACTCCACTAAAAGCAGACGATCTTCGACTAGGAAAATAATACGCAACAGAAAAACCATTTTACAAAATTTAATGCATCCATGGAATAAAGAGAGCATGTGACCAATGCCAGAGTCTCAAATGCTATGGTTGCCTCAGTACTTGCCGTTCAATAGAAAGATATCTTTCCAAAATAAAAGTCTGCGAGAAGCGTTTCTACAAAATGTATTATTGACCCGGTTACTGGAGCCGTTTGAAAACATGCGCAATACATTAACTAATATATTCGCAACAAAGACAAGTAATACCAGTAGCCAAATTCCCACATCCCTGACTGTGGGGATTTTACTCGTCTGTGTGATGCCTTTTGTGCTCACACTTCTAGGTATGGATTTCGGGACTCGTGGTATACCCGTTGATCATTCATGGGCACTACAAGCGCCAGAATATGATGTGATTGATGCCCAGTTTCGCGCACTGTCCGGTGCCTTTACCCACACGCTACTGGAATGGAGTGCATTCTGTGTGGCAACCTTCGTGGTATTTCTGGCTTTCAGCCACTACAAAATCACCCATGATGTCACCACTCCTATTATTGGTGTCGCTTTTTTCATGGCAGGCTGCATGGATGCTTTTCATACTTTGGCGGCAGACCGACTATTCGATGCAGTAGCAGACAACCACGACCTGATTCCTTTTACTTGGGCTATTTCCCGTTTGTTCAGCGCACTCATTATGATCATTGGTGTGGGCATTGTGTTATTCCGCAACCCGGAAACCAATAAAAAACCCGGTTTTGGTTTTGTTATCGGCATCAGTCTGCTTTTTGGAATAGCTGCCTATATCATTATTCATATTTCCGCCACATCCACCCAACTGCCACAAACAACTTACCCTGATGCTATTTTAACACGACCATACGATGCCTTACCGTTGGTACTGTTTGCTTTTGCCGGGTTAATAATATTTCCCCGCCTGTATAAACGTCATCCAAGTTTGTTCGCTTATACGCTCATTATCAGTGCAGTACCGGAAGTTATCACCCAGCTGCATATGACTTTTGGCTCCACAGCACTGTTCGATAATCATTTTAATATCGCCCATTTTCTGAAAATCGTTGCCTATACCGTTCCTCTCATTGGCCTGACCCTGGATTATATCCGTGCTCAGCAAACATTGCAGCTGGAAATCGCAGAACGCATGGAAGCAGAAAGTGCATTAAAAATCATCGAAACCCGTCAGCGTACTATTCTGGAAACAGTGGCTGATGCCATCATCACTATCAATAAAAAAGGCATCATTCAAACATTCAATCCCGCTGCTGAGAAAATTTTCGGTTACCCTGCTGCCGAAGCGTTAGGGAATAATATATCCATGCTTCTGCCGGAAAAAGAACAAAAGGAACACGACTGCTATGTCATAAATTCTCAACTACATTCTCCCCGCATTTTCAATCAAGACCGTGAGCTACAAGGGCGACGTAAAGATGGTTCTCTATTACCGCTGGAACTCAATATCGCACCAATGAGACTAGAGAAAGAACAAGGATTTGTTGGCGTCCTGCGTGATATCACTGAACGTAAAAAAAATGAAAGTGCGTTACAAAGTGCGATAGAAAAAGCCGAGGCGGCCAGTCAGGCCAAATCTCTTTTTTTAGCGACCATGAGCCATGAAATTCGTACTCCGATGAATGCTGTATTAGGCATTCTTGGCCTGCTCAAGGAAAGCACTCTGAATAACCAACAGCGGCATTTAGTACACACGGGTCGTGAATCTGGTGAACTGCTGCTGACAATTATCAATGACATCCTCGACTTTTCCAAAATGGAGGCTGACAAGCTGCAATTGGAGCACACTTGTTTTGATCTTCATCGCTTACTGACTAACAGTATTGAGCTGCTCAAACTACAGGCTGAACGTAAAGGGCTTATCCTTGAACTGAACCTCGATTCAGACTTGCCACGGTATGCCAAAGGTGACCCGGACCGGCTACGCCAAATTTTGCTCAAACTAGGTAATAATGCGACTAAATTTACCCGCGATGGCCGGATTAACATTAGCGCCTCCGCTGCTCGCATTAATGATACAGCGTTCACCCTCCACTGTACCGTACAAGACACGGGCATTGGTATTTCCCAAGAACACCAAGCTACCTTGTTCGAAGAATTCACAATGGCAGACCAGGGACACACCAGAACCCACGAAGGAACGGGACTGGGACTCGCCATTTGTAAACGCCTGGTCTCACTCATGCAGGGCAGTATTAACATGAGTAGTGAAGCTGGAAAAGGCAGCCTCTTCTTCTTTGATGTGAAGCTCGAATTGGCAACAGAACAGGAATGTGGCAACGCACAAGCAATAATGAAACCACAGCAACTGCCTCCAACCAATACACGTATTCTGTTAGCAGAAGATAACCCCGCTAATCAGATGGTGATCAAAAATATCCTGGAATCTTCTAACTTGCGAGTCGATATTGTTGCCAACGGTCGTGAAGCCATTGAGGCCGTACGCCATCTACCTTACGACATCGTACTAATGGATATTTCCATGCCGGAAATGGATGGCATAACAGCGACGCGGGAAATTCGCCAACTCCCCGGAAAAATGAGCAAACTTCCCATTATTGCTCTTACCGCTCATTCACTCTCAGGGGATAAAGAACGCTTTCTTGCGGCAGGCATGGATGAGTACCTGAGCAAACCCATAGACCGCGCCGCCATGTTACACTGCATCGCCCACTGTATCGGTAAAACCATAGAACAAAAAACCATCGAACAAAAACCTCAACCAGACTCAGTGATACCACAACCCAACACACCTCCTGCCAATACCACAGATAATCATATGGATCCGTTTGTAGATGAAAGTGTACTGCAACAACTGACGCACGACACTGCCCCCGAAATCGTTCCTGGACTACTGATGTTTTACATCGAGGATGCCCGCAAGCGGGTAGAACAAATCCAGAATGCCATCATAAAAAAAGATATTGAAGCCCTGGAATTTGAAAGCCATACATTAGGCAGTAGCGCTGCGGCTCACAGCAACGCAAAACTGTGCGCTCTGGCACGAAAAATAGAATGTCTTTGCCAGGAAGGTGCCTATCAACAAGCACTATCGGAAGCTGCGTCGTTATCATCCATTGCCAATGAGTCTTTCCGTCAGCTGGCAGAGCGTGCCAACAAGAAATTTGAAATAACCAATAAAGAAGAAAAAACATGAGCGATAAACCAAATGTACTTTTAGTGGAGGATGCAAAACCCCAGGCGGTACTCTTCCAGCAATATCTGAAAAATGAAATGATTAACCTGACCCATGTTGCTACAGGAGAGGATGCCAAGACAATCATTGCCACAAACCCACCTGATTTAATCCTGCTCGATCTTAAATTGCCGGATATGGAGGGACAGGAAATCCTGCGCTGGATAAAACAGGAAAAGTTTCCCACATCTGTCATTATCATCACCGGCCACAGCTCAGTGGATGTTGCTGTAGATGTTATGCGCATCGGCGCAGAAGACTTTTTGGAAAAACCGGTCACTGCAAGCAGACTACAAATAACTGTCAGAAATCTGCTGGAACGGTCCCGCCTGCAACATTTAATTGATGACTACCAGAACACATTTGATCGTCAACGCTACCACGGTTTTATCGGTTACAGTCTACCCATGCAAGCGGTCTACCGTATTATCGATGCCGCTGCTCCCAGTAAAGCTACCGTATTTATTACGGGTGAAAGTGGTACTGGCAAAGAAGTTTGTGCCGAAGCAATCCACGCACAAGGCACCCGTGCCGAACACTCCTTTATCGCATTGAATTGTGCGGCCATTCCCCACGACCTGATGGAGAGTGAAATTTTTGGGCACATTAAAGGTGCCTTTACTGGAGCTTCTGCCGAACGTAAGGGTGCCGCTTTACTTGCTAATGGCGGTACTTTATTTCTGGATGAAATTGGCGAAATGGATCTGGATCTGCAAACCAAATTATTGCGATTCATCCAAACCGGCAGCTTTCAAAAAGTTGGTGGCAGTAATCTGGAAAAAGTTGATGTGCGCTTTATTTGTGCCACCAACCGCGATCCACTGGAAGATATCGCTGCCGGACGCTTTAGAGAAGACCTCTACTACCGGTTACATGTCGTTCCTTTGCATTTGCCACCTTTACGCGAACGTGGTGACGACATCATAGAAATTGCCCAGCACTTCCTGATTGCCTATGCGCAGGAAGAGGGCAAAGGGTTCACAACATTCACCCCTGAGGTCGAGGTTATTCTTCGTCGTTACAATTGGCCAGGAAATGTGCGCCAGCTACAAAATGTCATCCGTAACATTGTCGTTCTGCACGATGAAAAATCCGTCACTCTGGCTCACCTTCCAGCACCACTCAACACGTCATTAAACAATCTGGAAATTTCTCATCTAACGCAACCATTACAACAAACGGAGGCGACAGACAATCTCAAACATGCGCCAATAAAACCATTAGCCAGCGTCGAGCGTGATGTTATTGAACGAGCGATTAAAATCTGTGATGGCAATATCCCAAAAGCTGCCGCTCTGCTTGAAGTGAGCCCTTCAACAATATATCGGAAAAAGCAGGGTTGGGAGTCAACCTGATTTACGGCATTGCATAACATCGAAACTTATAGCTTCGGAGCGATCAATAAACATCTGCAATCCCTGGGCTAAGGTATACTTAGCCGTTACACCTAAAGCCTGTTGCGCATAACCAGGATCGCCAACTGATACACGTATATCACCTTTGCGTGTTGATTGGTATACAACCGGTACTTGCAGTGCGGTAATCGACATCACTGTTTTTGCAAGCTGATTGATCGTAACAGCCTCACCAGTACAAACATTAAATACAGTGGGAGTGCGGTTTATATTTTTCATGGAGACACATAAAAACCGCACAACATCTCCAACATAAATAAAGTCACGAGTCTGTTCTCCATCACCAAAAATAGTCAACGCCTGATGATTCATGATCCGATCCACAAAAATTGAAATAACGCCCGAGTAGAATGAGGCAGGGTTTTGACGTGGTCCATAGACATTAAAGAAGCGCATACCCGTGGTGGGAACACCATGTACTAATGATGCAACTTGCGCATGCAATTCCGAACCAAGTTTATCGGCCCCGTAGGCTACCAGAGGGCTTACCGCCGAACTTTCCTTCAAGGGAATATCGGCATTATCACCATAAACTGCGGCGGACGAGGCATACACCACTGGTATTCTTTTTTCTTTGGCCGCATCAAATACGTTAATTGTGCCAGTCAAGTTTACCTGATGAGTGCGAACCCAGTCTTCATTGGATTGTTGTACTGAGGCAATAGCCGCAAGGTGGAAACACCCATCCATATCTCGCATACAGTGACGAACCGTTTCACTGTCAGCAACATCTCCCGTAATAACTTCACATTGAGGTGGAACATTCTCCATCTTACCGGTGGAAAAATCATCAAGGATACGTACCTGATGACCATCCTTCAGCAGACTTTCAGCCAAGTGTGAACCAATAAAACCACAACCACCGGTAACCAGATAATTTGCCATTTTATACACTCTCTTTAATTTAGGTATTTGATATTAATTAATCACTGAAAACATACCGGGATACGGTATTTTCAGTAACTAAAGTGCGAAAGAAAGATTTAGCCCTTAATTCACACCTTACCTGCACGATAGGCAAGCGGCATGCCAAGCTAAAATAAGCAGGATTCAGGTTGTTTTTCAGAATACTGGAGAATGGTAGGCGACACTCTGCATTGCACTTTGCGGCAGTAGGTGTCGATTCTTGCAATCTGCACCCTTTAATAATGCGCATTAATATCACAATATCGTTAATTTAAGCGAAGTTTTCTGCATGTTACAAATAATCGGTAAGCTTGCTGTCCCCAACAGCGTTGATATTAATATTTTACCCTGATCGATTTACGCAAATAAAAACGGCATCAATATTGCAGCTATATCTATAAAAAAATAAGGATTGACATGGAACAAAAAAATAACGGTATCTGGATTTTATTGGATAGCCGAAAACCGGGTGGTATCGAATCCCATGTACTGCAATTGGCCAGGGGATTACATAACCATAATAAAAACGTAACTGTGGTCTTTCTTACTCACTATGGGAATCATCCATTGCGCGTTGACCTTCAGCAGTTTGGCATCAACACCCTCTGTCTGGATGGGCGTATCACCACGTTGTGGAGAGAAATACAAAAAGCACAACCGTTGATTCTTCACACACACGGTTACAAAGCGGGAATTTTGGGTCGCATTGTCGCCATGTTCTGTAAAATTCCGGTTGCATCCACATATCATGCTGGTGAAGTTTCATCCGGAAAAATGAACATATATGACTGGCTGGACCGGAAAACCGCTTGCCTTGCTTCCAGTGTCTTTGCCGTTAGTCCACAAATTGCACAACGTTTACCTGTCAATGCTAAGGTGGTTGATAATTTTGTTGATTGTAATCACCTGAAAATGTCGAACGGACAGCAAATTGCTTTTGTGGGACGACTTAGCTCAGAAAAAGGCCCCGATTATTTTTTGAGATTGGCCAGTCGATTTCCAGAATGCCATTTCCATGTTTATGGCGATGGACCACAGACAAAAGAACTAAAAATCTCTGCATCCGGAAACCTCTATTTTCACGGCCAACAGCATGACATGACATCGATCTGGCCCCGGATTGGGCTTCTGGTTATGCCTTCACGTCACGAGGGTATGCCCATGGCAGCACTGGAAGCGATGGCTCAAGGCATTCCGGTACTGGCTTCCCGCATCGGAGCACTCGACCAACTGGTCGATACCAACAGCAATGGTTGGTTGGTAGCACCAGGAAATGATGATGAGCTGGCAGACCGTTTGCAATTATGGCTTAGCATGAGTGAACAGAAAAAATATTTATTCAAACAGGCTGCAAGGCAAACAATCTTGCAACGTTTTTCTGCCGATATCGCCATACCGCAACTCATCTTCAACTACGGGCAGATCGCAAGCTGATTGCAATCTGCGAAGCAAACCAGAAAAACATACTGATAAAAATAATATTTCTTATTATTTTTCGATGAAAATCAATTAACAAACCTCATTACAGCGCTTGGCTCGTCTCTTGCAAACCCTTTGATTACAGAGCATTTAGCCATTCAGGGTATCCGTATGCAATTACATCATATCAACCACCAGAGTATCGTCCTTACCTTTTTTCATCATTGGGCCGCACACGAAACAAATACCCCAATAAGGTCACATTATGCGCTCTAAACGCCACTTACTGGTTATCGATCCCATCGCTTTCACAGGTGGATCAAAAATTGCCACCGAAAATATTTTACGCCTACTCGATAGCGAACAAATACGCATCACTATTCTGACAGCAGATGCCGACTCATGGCATTGGCCACAACTAAAACGAGTGCGCCTGATTGAACCCAAATGGCTATCCCGGCAGGAACAAGGCATTCCTTATTTCCTGCGCCATCTGTTCATTGCCTTTCAACTGATGTTGACACGCTTACGTTTTGGTCGATTAGATATTACTATGGGCGCGTCAGGTCCCGGAGTTGATCTGGCACTTTATTTGTTAAAACCTGTTTTGGGATTTTGTCTTGTACAATTAATACATGGCCCGGTTGCCCGTTCTCGCACTATTGCCCGCTGTCTACACGCGGCGAATGAAGTTCATTATTTAGAAAGTACGGCCGCTTCCCTGATTGATGCACTACACACGCTTACTTCTACACAACATAAACTCACAGCACCCCATTTTCAAATCATGCAAAATGGTCTACCCGGTCATGCTTGGCCAAGCCGCTGCCAAAACAAGCGTCCTGTTATTTTCTGGGCTGCTTCACTACTGAAATGGAAGGGACTGGAAACGCTGCTCGATGCATTAAAACTTCTTGAAACCGGGACACGCCCCGACACTCATATCTGTTATATACGACCTCAAAAAAACCCACTGCCAATAAGTGATGCCCCAGTGACACTTGATGCGGTGTACTGGCATGAAAATCCTGTGCATCTGGATAAAATACGTGCCACCGCTAATATCTTCGTTTCCACCAGTCATCATGAACCCTTTGGTCTTTCCATACTGGAAGCCATGGCGGCGGGTCACTGTATATTGATCCCCGCAGATGATGCCTACTGGGATCGCACTCTGAAAAACAATATCAACTGTATCAAATACAGCCCGGGCGATACGATGGATCTGGCCAACAAGCTACGTTCTCTCAGTTGTGACATGGAACGCATCCGAAACCTGGGAAGTGCTGCCGCCAAAATAGCTTGTCACTATCGCGCTGAAACCCGATACGCCACAATTAAAAATTCCCTGCAAGGACAAATAACGTCTCAAGAGAATGGGCAAACCACCCAGGCAAATACGGAAAATATTCCATGATTCATCAACTACGCCGTTTGCCTGATGGATTAAAACAGGCCATCCTTTACGGCACAAGCATTGCGCTGATGAAGGGAGTATCACTGCTGATGCTGCCATTTATTGCCTACCATTTGTCACCAGAAGAATTCGGTCGGCTTGAGGTCATCAGCACCTTCGCCATTATCGGCAGTATCCTGGTAGGCATGGGCATGGAAAATACCTTATTCCGCTTTGCTGGAATGTCACGTAACGCCAAAGATCGTCAACGCCTGGCCGCAGAAATTTTTACCCTGACCTTGATTATCGGCAGTACCGCTTGGCTTATCGGATGGTTTGCAGCGGAATTAATCGCCAGCTGGATACCGGGCAACCCCAGTCCCTATGAACTGCGACTGGTAATCTCAATGCTTGCACTAGAAGGATGTATTTCCATCCCGCTTGGCTGGCTGCGTATGCGTAACCGAGCGACCCATTTTTTTCTTGCCACAGTCGGGCGCGCGCTAGCTCAGGCATTACTTGTTGTTATTTTATTAAATCTCGACAGAGGCGTGGAAGGTGTGTTGGAAGCAGGCCTGATAGCCGCTGTAGTGCAAGCACTGATACTCAGCTATCTGCATATTCGTGATACCGGATTCGGCCTTAGTCGCACAACAGGGGTTCGCACACTTATTTATAGCCTTCCCCTTGTCGGCAGTGGCCTAGTGGCGTTTGCATTGAATGGTTTGGATCGCTGGATTCTAGCGGACTATGCCTCCTTGACCGATGTAGCCCAGTTCGCTGTCGCCGCTAAATTTGCATTAGCGGTGGTGTTACTGCTACAACCCTTTGGCATGTGGTGGTTACCACGCCGTTTTGAGGTCATTAATGAACCTGACGGACATAAAAAAGCTGCTCATTTTATTGCACTGGGCATTGTCCTGGCTTTGATTATCACAGTATTAGTCGGCCTTAGCTCCCCTCTACTGATAAACTGGTTGCTGCCCGACAGCTATGCCACAGCCAGTCAATATGCAATCGGACTAGTACTGGTTATGTTGCTCAAGGAAATGGCCGAGATGATCAACCCAGGGTGTTTCATTGGCAAAACTACCGGCACCCAGCTGCTTATCAATACTATTGGGGCCATTGTCGGCATTGTCGGCATGCTCTGGTGGACACCTGATTATGCTGTATGGGGTATTATCTTTGCGCTGCTGTCAGCGCAAGCTCTCCGTCTGCTGTTATTCTTCATTGCCAGTCAATATTTTTTACCATTACCCTATCCCGCCCGCTCACTGCTGATAATAATGATAATCAGTAGTGGCTGGTTAGCGCTAGGTTCTCAGGTCTCTACTATTGGGCAACAACTGCTGCTTATTACAGCAGCGATGATTACCCTGTTAGCAACCTCCCTACTACTCAAACTTATCCCGCTACCTAAAATGGCAGCAAAAAAAGTGTTCTCGTGATGGTTTTGGGCACCCAATGCCGATCCACTCAGATACTGCTGACACTGATTTTATGTCTGTTGATCGGCATTTTATGGAAATTAATCCCACATCCGGCTGTGGCTATTGCCATCGGTTTGTTTCCTATCGCAATATTATTCACACTACACCAGCCTTTCCTGATAGTTTTATTGTTTGTAATTTTTTCCTTCTTCCGCATTCATGAAGTCTTTCCACAACTCTACGATTTAAAAATCCCCTTATTACTCTCCATAGCCTCACTGGGTGCATTAAGCTGGCATATCGGGCTGACACAAAAAATTAAAGCCTGGTGGTGCCCGGAACTCTCTGCCATGTCAGTGTTCTTTGGACTGGTATTGCTTGGCACTTTAATGGCCAGCAACATCCCCATCGCCATAGAGTATTTCAAAAACATCTATTGGAAAATTATCGTAATGACCTTTGCCATCGCCTGGCTTGCCTCCACCGCCCAGGATTTTTCCCTAGCCTCTAAACTCATTACATTCTCCGGCATGCTGGTCGGCTTAGTCGCCCTTTCCAACAAGATTAATGGTATCGGCCTAGTGGAAGAAACACGAGTCACCATCGGTCGAAATATTGGCTCGGTTTTGGGTGATCCTAATGATCTGGCTCTGGTATTAATGCTACCTGTTGCCTTTGCTATCAGCTTGGTCATGACAGACAGCATGGGACGCTTCACCAAATTCTTCGGTTTGTTCAGTATGCTGGTGCTTTTTTTTGCGATAATTGCTACTCAAAGTCGAGGAGGCCTTCTCGGCATCATGGCAATATTCGGAGTTTACGGTTATCGTCGTATTCAATCCAAAGCACTGTTTTTCAGCTTTGCAGGGATAGCCGCCATTGCGCTTTTTGTACTTGCCGACATCTCAGGCCGTGCCTCGGGTGGTGCCGCAGAAACAGGCATTGATGCCTCATCCATGGGTCGCTTGTATGCCTGGGAAGCTGCATATGGGATGGCGCTGCACAACCCCTTTAGCGGTGTCGGCATTAATAATTTTTACGCTAACTATTTTTCCTACAGCCCGCATTGGGATGGACGCAATCATGCCGTACATAGTACCTGGTTCGGCGTACTGGCCGAAACCGGTTTTCTGGGGCTCATCGTCTTTGTCACCGCCATCGTCATGCTGGTGAAAACATCTCTTCGTTCCCTGTATCGTATCGAACAAAACCTCAACCAGGTTGATCCCGCAATACATGCCACAGCACAAGCAGTACTGGCAGGCCTGTTAGGCACAGTGGTTTCCGCCACATTCCTGACTCAGGGGTTTACCTGGCCAATCTACATTCTTGCCGCGCTGGTGATAGCTATTGCTCGATGGGTGAATTTACATCTTCCTCCAATACCGGTAACAAAATCGCCCCCACATAATATCAATCCTAATAGGTAAGGAAATATGCGTACCAACAAACAACCGTACACACAACCATTATCAATTCTGATCATCGATGATTCCAGCAGTGAGCGCATACTACTGGGAACCATATTGAGAAAACAAGGGCATGCGGTAACAGAAGCCGCTATTGGTCTTCAGGCACTTACGCTTCTCTCTGATCAATCAAAAATATTTGATCTTATTTTTCTGGATGTTCGTATGCCGGGCATAGATGGTTATGAAACCGCACGGCGTATTCGTGCCATTGAAAAAGAACAATCCGAAGAATGGTGTCCAATTATTTTTCTCAGCGGACAAACCAATCCTGAAAATATTGCTGATGGTATTGCTGCTGGCGGTGATGATTATTTGGCAAAGCCCGTCAACTCCATTGTATTAAATTCCAAAATAGCCGCTATGCAACGTATTGCTGATATGCGACAACAACTGCTCATATCCAATCAACAGCTGGAAGTGCTGGCGCATACGGACGAGCTAACACAACTGCCGAACCGTCGCCATTTCCTTGGCATACTCGATTCCGAACTGGCGCGAGCGCGACGCCACAATACGCCACTCTCAATTGCCTATATGGACCTGGATCATTTTAAAGAAATCAACGACA
The DNA here is from genome assembly GCA_021647705.1 of Gammaproteobacteria bacterium. GTDB lineage: Bacteria > Pseudomonadota > Gammaproteobacteria > SZUA-152 > SZUA-152 > SZUA-152. The sequence continues at coordinate 138,021 of JAKIUF010000004.1, forward strand.
CACACGGCCACGAAGCTGGAGATGCTGTATTATTGTCCGTTGCCAAAGTGCTTTCCAAAAACTTGCGTATCGAAGACAGTATAGGCCGTATTGGTGGTGAAGAATTTTGCATTTGTTTACCGGGTGCAGATACAGCCCATTCTTTAGAACCCTGTGAACGATACCGCTCACTCATTGAACGTTTAAAAATCCCAATGTCTTCTCAAGTATTAACCGTAACGGCAAGCTTCGGGCTGACCAGTATTCTCCCTGATTCAGATGATTCCACTCGCCTGCTGGCACGCGCAGACGAAGCCCTTTATCAAGCCAAACAGCATGGGCGCAATTGCATCGAAGTTATTTAAGGAATGATTATCAATTAAACCCACTCTTTAAAAACTTATTTGCAAAGCGCACAGCAGTTTGCAAATTATCCATTATTGCAACCCTCCCACCCCGAAAACAATCGGTAACTTATTGTTTTTGTTGAGCTATTAAAACTGGCCCGTTCCCTGCAATACCTTTCGTGAATAAACACAAAATATACCGACATGGATGGATTTTCCGAAGTGCGCAATGAACCATCAACTTCACAAATCCCGTTAGCATTGGGCCATTAATATGATAAATATCAGCCTGAACAAAACCAAACAATGGCTGAAGCGTAGCGAAACTCCCTTGGCAAAAGGGTTGTTCACACAACTCAAAAAAATAGGTCGATTCGAAATACCCGCGCCTCGACTTGCTGTTACACCCTTGTATTTTATTCACTGCTCCCTACGCACGCTGATCACAACATTGACTCGAATATTATGGTGGACACCTTTATTGAAAGGACGATGTGACAGTGTTGGCCATAATTTGAATCTTTTTGGCGGCCTGCCTTTTATCAGTGGAGCATTACGAATCAGCATGGGAGACAACTGTCGGATTTCAGGACATACCACTTTCAGTGGCCGTACCTGCGCTCAACAAATGCCGGAACTGCGAGTGGGTAATAATGTTGATATCGGTTACATGACCACCATTGCCGTAGGCCAGCGAGTAGAGATCGGCAACAATGTACGCATTGCCGGTCATGCTTTTTTAGCCGGTTATCCCGGTCATCCATTGGATGCCAAAACACGTGCCGCCGGACAACCTGAAACCGATGACCAAGTCGGCAATATCATTCTGGAAGAGGATGTCTGGCTTGCGACCAATGTCTCTATTCTGGCCGGTGTCCGTGTCGGACGAGGTACTATCGTAGCAACAGGCAGCGTAGTGACTCGTGACCTTCCTGCAATGGTATTGGCAGCAGGAATACCTGCACGCGTCATTCGACATCTGGATAACCCTGAAAACAAAAAGAATCAGTAATAAGATGAAACGTGACCTGATTGTTTTTGCTGAAGACTGGGGTGGTCTACCCAGCAGTACTCAACACCTGATCAATCATCTGGCAAAACACCGAAAGATAATCTGGATAAATTCTATTGGCCTTCGCCGTCCAAACTTTGGTTGGCAGGATATCAAACGCGCCCTGAATAAATTGCGTGGAAAAAAATCAATTTGCGCTAACAACGGCACCACTGATGAAAACATAAAAGCATTACCCAATAACAACTTTCACATTATCTATCCTCGCACACTACCCGCTCCACGTAGTCAGCTTGGCCGTTGGTTAGCGGCGTGGTTGCTCAGTAAGCAAATCACACCCGTGGTGAAAAAAAGTAACCTGCAATCCCCCATACTTTGGATATCATTACCAACCGCTGTCGATGTTGCAGGAAAACTGGGGGAATCCGCATTGGTATATTACTGCGGAGATGACTTTTCCGCACTGGCTGGAGTAGATCATGACACCGTTACCAAACGTGAAAAAGAACTCGTTGAAAAGGCAAATTTGATTATTTCCGCAAGTGAAAAATTGTGTGAAAAATTTCCACCATCACGTTCTTTTTTGTTACCTCACGGCGTTGATTATTCATTGTTTTCTAAACCTTCCCCACGAGCAACTGACCTACCTAATGATGGCCGTCCTATCGCTGGTTTTTACGGCAGCATTTCCTCATGGCTGGATATTAAAATGCTACAAACCACCATAGAAAAAATGCCGGACTGGCATTTTGTTTTTATTGGAAAACCAGTAATTGACATCAGTAAACTCACTCATTTCCGTAATGTGCATATGTTGGGAGAAAAGGCACACCATCAACTGCCATCTTACAGTCAGCACTGGACAGCTTCCTTGCTACCATTTGTTGATAATGCACAGATTCAGTCCTGTAACCCACTTAAACTCAGTGAATATTTAGCCGCAGGGCGACCTATTATCAGCACAGAATTTCCTGCAATAACCCCTTTTCGGGGACTGATACAAGTTGCCAATAACAGTGAAACTATGGTTGAAGCATTAAAAGCCAGTCAGCATGTTGGCAACTTACCAGGCTTCCCCAAAGCACTGCGTAATGCCATTTCTAAAAATAGTTGGGAATCCCGTGCCCAACAAACAAGCCAATGGCTGGAAACACTGTGAACAAAGCAATGAATACACTCAGTTATAAAATTTTACATATATTGAGTAGTGGCTGGAGAAACCGTTACGCCATCATCATACCAATACTGACATTGCCTATTTTAGGACTGTTAATTGGCATATTTATTCCTAAACAATATACATCCCATACGAGTATGTTGGTTCAGGAAACCGCTAAAATGAATCCATTTTTAGAAGACTTATCAGTATCTGTCGTAATTAATGATCGAATAGACGCGCTGGAAACGCTATTACATAGCCGCCATATACTAGGAACAGTTGCCGAGGAAAGAGGATTAATTAACGCGGAAACATCCGCAAAAGAACATGATCAAATCATTGCCCAAATCTCAAACTCCCTAACCGTACAAATGGTGGGTAGAGATTTGATACGCATCGACTACAAATCAGATAACCCGGAAGGTATGAAAGAAATGCTGACCGCCGTCAGCAAACAATTTGTTGAACAGTTGCTGGCACCAGAACTCTCATCAATGAAGGACTCCAGTCATTTCTTGAGAAAACACCTCAAACACCGTCAAGAGGCATTACAACTGGCAGAAACTGCACTCGTCGAGTTTAAAAACCAGCACGCCGATGAATTACCAGAATTACACCTTAGCAATATATCCCGCCTGACTCAATTGAGACAACGCCTGTCCGAACGCCAAGCTGAAATGGCAGGAGCTACTCGAAGCCTTGGAGGGTTAGATCAGCAACTTTCAAAAACCAATCCGATATTAGGCCGTATCGAAGAACAAATTGTACGCATACGCGGAGAATTAGTACTCAACCGTACACGTTATACTGACCAACACAGCAGCATCCAAAATGCACTAAGAGAACTTGGGCGTTTAGAAGAAGAACGGCAGCACACCCTGACACATACCGAACAAACAACCGATATCGAACAGCTATGGGCTATTGCCAGCAACGCACCCATCAATTACGGCATACACGAACAACCATTATTAGTTTCACAACTTGAAAATCTGCAACTCACTCGCAGCAAAGTAGATGGCTTGAGTGAAGAAATTAAAAGCCTGAAACAGATGGTCACAGAATTGGAAAAACAGACTGCAGAGTATGGCGAAAACTCAAGTGAATTCTCCAGACTGGAACGTGATTTGAATATAAAACGTAACCTTTATGATGACCTTATTTTACGCTATGAAAAAGCACGTATTACGGGTTCTTTAGGCATTTTCGAGCGTGACAAGCGAGTCAAAGTCATTGACCTCCCCTTTATGCCAACAGCACCTGTCAATTTCCCATTATATCTCTTTATTTTTTCTGGTTTGTTGGGCGGAATTCTTCTTGGCTGTAGCTTTGCGGTAATTTTTGAATTATGCGACACCTCATTACGTCGCCGTGACCGACTGGAAGAATTAACCGGTGTCCCGGTATTGAGCCGTATTCCTTTTCTACCCAAGCCCTCTATTTAAAAAACAATTAATGTATGAATATTTAAAGAGGTATGACATGACTACAGTAGTTCAGGTCGTCCAACATATGCGCCCTGGTGGAATAGAAACCATGGCATTAGATTTTATTAATTTTTGTGAAGAAAATGAAAAAACAGTGATTATTAGTCTGGAAGGAGATATAAAATCCGCTATCCAGCATTGGCCTAGACTAAAACCCGTATCAGATAAACTTATTTTTCTTGATAAAAAACCAGGCTTAAAGCTATCGCTGATTTATCAACTCAGTCGCCTACTTAAAAATATGGAAGCCAATGTTGTTCATACACATCACATTGGCCCATTACTTTATGCCGGAATAGCTGCACGTTTGTCTGGAGTAAAGCATCTGATTCATACTGAACACGATGCCTGGCACTTAAATAATCCACGAAGATGTAAACTACAACGTTGGACCATTCGCCTGACTCGTCCGCAGCTGATTGCCGATGCAAATAGTGTTGCTACCAGTGTAAAAAAGAAATTACGATTGAATAAAAAGGTCAACGTTATTCATAATGGTATCGACACCAAACGTTTTATTCCAGGAAACCAGAGCGTTGCCAGACAACAGCTTGGGTTACCACAAGATGTTCAAATTATTGGTTGTAGTGGTCGCCTGGAAAAAGTGAAAGGACAAAAAAATCTGATTCTATCTCTGTCCCAATTACCTGAGACAGTACACCTTGCATTGGCTGGAGAAGGTTCACTCGAAACCGAGCTACGCCATCTCACCAAATCACTTAGACTTGATAATCGTGTCCATTTCCTTGGACGTATTGATGAAATGCCGACCTTTTACCAGACACTGGACATTTTTTGTTTGCCTTCATTGAATGAAGGCTTACCTTTATCGCCACTTGAAGCACAATCCTGCGGAATTACCACTGCCGTAACCGATGTAGGTGGCTCAGCTGAAACCCTCTGCCCAGACAGCGGCAGGCTAATCCCCGTAGAAAATATCAGTGCTATGTCATCAATCATACATAAAACACTCAGGCACCCAAGCAAAACCGACCCTCGGTATTTTGTGCAACAACACAGAGATGTGCGTTTAATGGCTAGAAATTACACAGCCATACGACAAAAAGGAGGTTAAAATGAATGAACTATTGATTATTATTTTCACATTAACCAGCGCGTTGTTAGTGATCTACCATCATCTGGGATACCCTTTGATTCTACGCGTGGCAAAACGACTAAAACCGAAACACCCCGTTATTGCACGCACCCGCCACTACACACCCAATGATGATGATAGTAAATTGCCAACAATTACTATTATGATTCCGGCATACAATGAACAGCAATGGATTGCTGATAAAATACGCAATCTTGCTGTACTTGATTATCCAGCAAAACGATTAAAAATTATTATTGCCTGTGACGGGTGTAACGACGATACAGAAAAAGTTGCGACGCAGGTTTCCTGTGAAGCCGAATGCCAACACCTGCAAATTGAAATTCTGGCTTTCAAAAAAAATCGCGGTAAAGTCGCCGTAATCAATGAAGTTATGCAAGGTATCACCAGCGACCTGGTTGTATTGAGTGATGTCTCCGCGCTGGTATCAGTCGATGCACTGCTCATTGCTGCCGAGCACTTTAAAGACCCTAACATCGGTGTTTTAAACAGCCATTATCATTTGCTTAACCCCGGTTCCACTGGTGAAGCTATTTATTGGCGCTATCAAAGCAACATCAAAGCCAGTGAAGCCGCGCTAGGCTCAACGCTGGGCGCACATGGTGCTTTTTATCTTTTCCGACGTTCACTATTTCAGCCACTGGCACCTGATACCATCAATGATGACTTTATTCTTCCCATGAAAATTGTCGCTGCTGGTTATCGTGCCAATTATGAAAATTCGATAAACGCCCTAGAGCTGGAAAAAGCCGATAACACTCAGGATCATCAACGTCGTTATCGCATTGCCGCAGGAAATTTCCAGCAACTTTTGCGCCTGAAACGACTATTGTTACCCAGTTATGGTGGCGTCGCATTTGCTTTTATCTCGGGTAAAGCGTTGCGGGTTCTGATGCCTTTTCTGATGATATTTTCACTTATCGGTAGTCTGTTATTATCAACGGAATATTGGCTGTTTGCACTTTCGGCTATAATTCAGTTATTCGCTTATTTACTGGCAGGCTGGCACCTTTTATTTCGGCCCAAAACATCAAATAGGATAATTGAAGCTCTTGCCTATCTTGTTGGTGGTCATGCAGCAGGACTGGTTGGCACTCTTCGTTACCTCTTCGGCCTTGAGCGTGGTCACTGGAAACGAATAAAGCCAAACGCATCACGATAATTTTTTACTGACACTCGTTTGTACAATAACAACCACAAAGGCACTCAATAATGGCCACCGCTTTTCATATCGACCCAGTAACAGGCTCGGCAAAACGTTTAACGGATGTATTGCTGGCTGGAACAGGCCTATTATTAACTCTCCCGCTTTTCCCGCTGATCGCACTGGCAATCAAACTGGACTCCCCCGGTCCGGTATTTTTTAAACAATTGCGTATAGGGAAAGCGCTACCGGACCGGGTGGAACTTTTCGAAATAATCAAATTCCGCACCATGGTGATTAATGCTGAGACTCAATCGGGAGCAATCTGGGCAAAAAAGAAAGATCCAAGAATCACCAAAACAGGACTGTTTATGCGCAAAACCCGTTTGGATGAGCTGCCCCAGTTTTTCAATGTTCTACGGGGTGAAATGTCAATAATTGGGCCAAGACCCGAACGCCCTGGTTTTTATAAACAACTTGAACAGGATATTCCTTTTTTTGCGGAAAGAACCTATGGTGTCACCCCTGGCATTACCGGTCTGGCGCAAGTAAACCAGGGGTATGATACCTGCATAGAAGATGTGCGTTCTAAAGTTGGTTTTGATCACAGTTACGCACTGGCACTAAGCAACCCTATTGCCTGGTTGAAAATGGATTCCTGTATCATTTTTCGTACTCTGGCAGTAATGCTGATGAGGCGAGGCCAATAATGCCATTTTCTATTCAAAACAGATGACAGTTTGGTCGAGTTTATGAGTAATGATGGAATGGAAGAACGCCGTATGACTCAGAATTTGGAGAATAAGTTTTTTAGGTCTTCAGAAAAGGCTGTGGGTTGATTTTGGCTCAGGAAGATTTCCCATTGCGTGAAATAACACTATAAAAATAATTATGCCTGCGTTTAAGCAGCTCTGTTAATTCATTCAGTATTTTTCCAGTTACCGCAATATTCACAGCTTCTGCTTGCCGGGTATGAATGTCTTTGAATCCCAGTTGTTGCTGATAGAGTGTGTACGGACCATACAGTACTGAAATTTTATTTATTCAGTCCGCCTGAGATACACCTTGTCACCATCTTTTAGCGTTGTCCCTTTGAGCAAAATAACTTCTTCACCGGCCTTCAGGCCTTGTTTGACTTCCACCATGGAAAAATTTTCAATACCCGTTTCAATAATTTTCATGCGCGCATATTCACCGTTCAGCACTGCCGCCATAGTTTTTCCATTATGGTGGGTCAATGCTTCAAAAGGTATTTTGAGCGTATTGGGATTCCATATTGTACGAATGTCGGCGCTAACCTGTTGACCATAGTGAAGCACGGGTGAGTCACTACCAAGGCTGATGTACACTTTTATTGAATTTGTATTTTGTTTGCTGTCCGCCTCCGCCCCTAAACGCGCCACCGATTCCTGCCATTCCAACCCAGGAAAGGCATCACTGGATACCATTACTACTTGTCCGATGTTAACAACAACGCTATCTGCTGCATCCACATGTGCTTCAATTTCACGTTGTGAATCATCCACCAATGTAAACAGTGTTTCTGCCGGGCCCACCCACTGACCAATGTCGGCATAACGGGCGGTTACCGTGCCGCTAAATGCCGCCGTAATTTTTTGACTGTCAAGCTCCAGTGTTGCGCTATGCACTTCTTCCATAGCCATGTCCGCTTTACTTCGCGCGGCAAGCAAGCCGGCTTCTGCATCTTCAACCAAATGCCGCGCTATTGCGCCTTTTGCATGTGCTTTGCGCAATAGATCCAGCGTACGTTCTGCCACCACAATATTTTCCCGCGCCGACGACAAACTGATGTTGACGCGATTCAGGCGACTGGTTAATTCACGGTCATCAATTTTGGCCAATACTTGTCCCTGTTTAACCTTGTCGCCCTCTTTTACCCATATTTTCACCAAACGCCCGGCTCTCGCCGAACTCACATTAATACGTTGCTTGCTCACCACTCGTCCCAACACGCTAACAGACTGAAATATTTCACCGGATTCTACAAACACCGTATCAACCGGCTGGGCCGGCTTAAAATAGATATCCCAAACCATCAGCGCGGCTGCCACTAGAACAACGATACCCAGTACACTCACCAACAAGCCGCGCACTCTTATCCTTTCAGTAACGGAAGGCTCCATACTGGAATGGGCAAACAAACCCATGCGCTGATTTTCCAGTTCAATCTCGCTGAGAGTATTGTAATCATCTGTTTGTTGGGTATTACGAGTGTTTTGATCTTCATGCCTCTGCGGTTCAACCACCGGCACTTCTTCGGGTTTCTCCGGTTCAGCGATAACCACAGGATCAGATTGCCCCACACCAGTCGTTTTATTATCTGCTGTTGCTATATTTAATTTTTTCTCCATCGCCCGCAAAATCGATGAGCTTTTTATTGCTTTTGTTGCAGGAAAGGCAGGCTCGGCAACAGGTCGCATGCTGTTTAACACTGGAATATTTGTTTTTTCGACGGGTAATTCAGTAGAAGGGGAAGAAACCGATTGTGATGCTATGGGCAACGTCGACTTACGCAAAGGACGGTGTATGGCGTGTAAAGTCACTACCTTGCCGTCGTCCGAGCCACGCTCCATTTTCTTCAGTTTGGCTTTTGGCGATGCCGCCTCAGTCTGTCTGCCATCAAATAACAGACGCCGGATATGAGCATCCAGTTCATCGGCATTCACCGGCTTTTTCATCACCTGATTGGCACCTGCGTCATACACATTCACCAACACCTCGGCATCCGTAGCACCAGTGATGACAATAATCGGCATAATGCTGATTTTTGGATGACCACTCTGACGCAGGGTACGAATCAGGTCGTCGCCGTCCATGCCTGTGGGAGATACCTTCAAATCGGTGAGCAACAGGTCATAGTCTTCCTGTACCAGAGCCACAAAAGCAGGCTCCGCCGAGGAAAAATGATCAATCTGATAACCAAAAGGTTGAAGCAAACGCCGCACCACATACGCCGATGTGCGACTATCGTCCACGTAACACAAACGCGCTACTACCGGCATATTTTCGGAACCCGGCGCACCGGTGCTCACTTCATCCCTGGAACCCTTCTTGTCCATATACCGCATACCCTGAAACGTTTACCTGAATACTGCAAAAAACGACCCGCCTTGAATACCTTCAAAGCATCCGCTCATGTAATCGGGTAAATTGTCTGTTTTATATGATAACGTGAGCTAGGCTGGGAGGCGCTCCCCTGCTAGTGAGACTATATGTCTCAAGGGTGGCTATGTAAACTCGGGCTTTCATCGCATCCCAGCGAACTCGAAAATTCAACCGCCACCCACTTTATCAACCCAACCTATTTTATTGTACTCATTAAATGACTGAAGCTACTCCTCAACGCACCCTCCCTGCCCTGGGACTTTTATCCATTTTCGGCCTGATATTTCTTGTTATCCTGAGCAAACAGAGTAATGACCCGCAGAAAGGCTGGATCGAAGGCTGGCAAGAACTCACCCCATTCACACATCCACGACGCGCTTTGGCAGCTGCTGCCACAAAGGATTATTTGTATGTGCTGGGCGGTGTCGATGCACAAAATCGATATGTACGCCCGGTGGAATACGCACGCATCCTGCCCGATGGCCAATTGGGGCCCTGGAAGCAAACCAGTGCTTTATTGGAAGGGCGATTCTACCTGGCAGCCGCCAGCCACGGCGGATACCTGTATGCGCTGGGTGGCGGTGGAGGAGAACTGGGTGATGACAACGTACCGCTGGCCTCTGTAGAACGCGCAAAAATTAATGCCGATGGCAGCCTGCAAGCCTGGCAACACCACAGCTACCTCACCACACCGCGCCGCGGTCTCACTGCCGCCATAATCAATGAACGCCTCTACGCCATCGGCGGCTATAACGGACTGTTTCTCAAATCCACAGAATTCATCGCACTTGAAGCAGGGCAACAACCCGCCCAATGGCAATTAGCCACACAACAAGCACAAGTGGATCGCTACATCCATGCCAGCGCCATTCTGGGAAATCGAATGTATCTGCTGGGAGGCCACGTAGAAAAAGGCGGATTGATGAGTTATGGCGATGTTGAATTCAGCACAGCTAATGCCAGCGGTCAGTTAGCACCGTGGCGTATTGCACCCACACACCTGCTTACCCCTCGATTCATTGCATCAGCCTTTGCTTTCGACAATTATTTGTACATTGTCGGTGGACATGACGGTATCCAACGACTCTCCTCTGTAGAAATGGCCCATGTAAGCTCTGACGGAAAAATCACTGCGTGGACGCCGCAACCCGATCTAAATCACCAGCGTAGCGCCACCGCCATAGCCACTAGCGGGCGTTACACCTACATTGCAGGCGGCATAGATGACCAGGGAGTGCTACGCTCAGTTGAAATGGCACAAATTGGCTCTCATGGAAAATTGGGATATATTGCACAATCCGACACAGCACTTGCCGGAAAATAAATCTTAGGGCACCATAAGGCCGCTGAGTCAGCAACAAAAAAAACTGATCGAAATAAAAAGGTAAAAAAGGGGAACGACAATGATGGATTTTTTGACTTACATGGTCGCTGGTGTTGGCGCACTGGCCAGCGTGCTGCTGATATATCTTGTTATACAGATTTACAGCACTAACAGCCCCTACCGGTAACCTTCGCCCTGCGAGCCCTGTGGTAATATCGGCGCTCAATCATCAAAATATTTTTTGTGGTACTGCTGTTGTAAGGCGCTGCTACTGTAATAAAAAGACACCCGGAAACGGTGACACCTCTGTAGTGCTCATGTAAAAGCATGACGGGTAGTCACTGTTTTTCAGTGTCGGCAGAACGCATCGGCAACCAGATATTCACCGCCGCTCCTCCTAATTCGCTCCCCGTAATTTCCAACGTACCACCATACACCTGCACAATATCGCGCACGATAGACAAACCAATGCCATGACCTGCAATATCATTGTCTGCACGACGACCACGCTGCATCACATATTGCACCATCTCCGGCGCTACCCCCACCCCATCATCATCGACACGCAATAAAATATCCCACTGGTCTTCTTTTGGCCCGGGTCGGCTCTGGGCCGCTACCCGCACCTGACGGTCACACCATTTGTAGGCGTTATCTGTCAGATTGCCCACGATCTCCAATAAATCACCCTCGTCACCATGAAACTCAACAGAGGCATCCACATCAAATATCGCATCCACCTTTTTGTCGGCGTACACTTTGTTAAGACCTGAAATCACTTTGCAGACAACTTTCCTGACCTTCACTGGGGCCGTTAACGCCGTCCAGCCGGACGTTGCCGCACGCTGTAGCTGATAACCGGTAATCTGGTTCATATGCTCCACCTGCTCCTGTACAACCTGCGGCAATAAGGACTGTTCGTTCTTATTTTCTGCCGCACTCTGCAATATCGCCAGAGGTGTTTTCAGGCTATGTGCCAAATCACCTAAAGTCCGCCGGTAACGATCCAGGTGCTCCTGTTGCTGGGACAACAAGGTATTGATATTGCCGGTCAAACCTTGCAGTTCAGGAGGGTACCCTCCTTGTAGCCTGACCTGCCGACCCGCCTCAATGGCCGCAAGCTCATCCGTCGCCTTTTTCAGTGGCGACAAACCCCAACGCAAAATAGCACCCTGCACCGCCAACAACAGCAACGCTACCCCGCCCAATGAACCCCATAAACTACGGCGAAACCCAGCAATTCCAGCATTCAAACCTGCCATATCCTGTGCAATGCTGAAAGTGTAGGCAAGCTGTGGATCAACAACGTCACTCCACACAACACCATAACTCAGTAAATACAACTCCCGTCCTGAAGGTTGAATGACCTTTTTGCCCAAACGCTTCGTTCGTGACAACCCGCGCTCAAAAGGAAGCTCCATGCCCTCCATGGATTCAGAGCGCCACAACCAGTTTTTATTATTGCTGGTTACCTGGGCATACAAACCGGAATTCGGATTGGAAAACCGCCGATCCGGTACTGACAAAGGCATCGTCAAACGACCGTTCTCATCCAACCCGGCGACAGCGATCAGCGCATACACAGAACCCAGCAATTGCTCTTCCAGTGCTTGTTCAACACTATTGCGATAGTTTTGATCCAACGTAACGCCAGCCAAGCCAAAAAAGCTGGAGAGAATCGCACTGGCGGCAATTAATACACGGAGGTTAAGAGATAACATAGCGGGAACCTGTCGAGCCTGGATGATCGTAATAAAAAAATCTATTTTGGACTATTTTTTGATCCATTTGGGGAGAATTTCGAGTCTGTTCGATGAAAACTTTCAAAACAGTTTTTTTTGCGCGCCACATAAAAAGCAGCTACCGGGTAAAACACTATAGCCCGACAGGCTCTTACTATTAGATAATATACCCGTAGCGTTTAGGATTTAGGTTTAAGTGTGTGTCATATTTTCTCCATGGCAAGGCGAAATGACGCGGAATAGTCGTTCTATTGCAAGGACAACAACGCAGCCATGGGGTAAATAGGGCGTGCAATTAGACCTAAATCTCAATCGTTACGGGTATAGTATTATTTAATGTGAATTAAGGGCTAAACTGCCCTGTTTTCAGCACATGCAGCAAAGTTTGGGTAATGAAAAACCCAACGCAAAGGCGCGAAGATGCAGAGAACGCAAAGAAATATTCTTCGCCCGTTATCCTCTCACCCTTTGCGCTCTTTGCATCTCTGCGCCTTTGCGTTAGATTTTATGACGCTGTGATTCGTGGTCGGGGAACAACCTGTTCCGCTGAATGTAAACCAGTGATTTTATTTGTTTGGGTATTTTTAGCACTTAACTCACATTTTAATAGTAGTATTTTTTAGCCTGAATTTCTCTTGTCAAAAACGAGGCAAGATAAAGACCGTCATCAGCATCGTAAATTCCGAATCCATCTTCCAACATAGTGTGCTGAGCATTCCAGATATAAGCATCATCACTTCCACCCACCCAGGTAGTAAAACTTTCCACCTCTTTATTCAGTGTAAACATGACAGCAATCCAGTTACCCGGCTTTACCGTATCGTTCAGCGACCAGGAATTGTCGAATGGCAAATGCCACGCAACGGTTTGATTTGGAATCCCATCATTGTCATGATCTTCAAACCCCGGTTCCTCTTGCCCATGAAACTTGGACTGTGCATCCAGGATCCGCACATTGCTGATGACAATATCATCACGCCCTGTATCCAAACCAAACACAACAAAGTTCTCATCATCGTTAAGTAACTTGTCACTTGCGGAAACCTGGGTGGGTGGGAATGTTTGCCAATTAGTGATGGTGTGATTACTAGGTGTTGTTACTTCGGGTGCTATAGGGCCAGTATTTTTAATGGCCATAAAATAAACGTATTGGCCGGAGTAATTTTTCCAGTATGCGATATGAATATCACCTAAAGGCATCGCAAAAACATTGATTGAATAAAATGCGCTAAAAATCAAAATAGAAAATGGAAATTTTTTCATGAAACTCTCCCTGTTAATGGCTCTCTAAAGCTGGTTAGTCAACCTCCCATAAACTACACAATATACCCGTAGCGTTTGGGATTTAGGTTTAAGTGTGCGTCATATTTTCTCCATGGCAAGGCGAAATGACGCGGAATAGTCGTTCTATTGCAAGGAATTTCAACGCAGCCATGGGGTAAATAGGGCGTGCACACGACCTAAATCTCAATCGCTACGGGTATAAAGCGCAAGATATGAGTTTTCATCGTATCAAGCAGGAAGAACCATTGCAAAATAAACAACACAAGATAAAACCATCAGGATAACGTTAACGCCGGATACAGGTATTCCACATTTTGTATCAGCTATGTCGAAACAGGGCTGGCTCCAACTGATGACGGTGCAACAGTTTATAAAAATCGGTGCGGTTACGTTGTGCTAAACGTGCCGCCTGACAAACGTTCCCCCGAGTCATTTGCATTATCTGCACGAGATAATCACGCTCAAACTGGCTTTGTGCCTCACCCAAGGGCAAAACTTCCTTGGTTTTACCACGCAAAGCTTTTTGCACAAGGCTGGCGGAAACCAATGGCGAAGTTGTTAGCACGGCAACTTGCTCAACCACATTGAGCAATTGACGGATATTGCCCGGCCAGGGAGCAGCCATCAGCAACTCCATGGCTTCGCGGGAGAAGGACCGGGCGACACAACTGGCGGACCGCTGCTGCAACTGAGACAGAAAATGGTTGGCGAGCAGCGGAATATCTTCACAGCGATCAGCCAGCACCGGCAATTCCAGCATAACGACATTAAGACGATAATAAAGATCTTCGCGGAAGGTGCGCGCCTCGGTGGCAGCTTCAAGATCGGTATGAGTCGCGGAGATAATTCTGACATCCACCGGGATCGATTGTGCCATCCCCACAGGTCGCACTTCGCCTTCTTGTAACACACGCAACAGTTTGGCTTGAAACTCCAATGGCATATCGCCAATTTCGTCCAAAAACAGCGTGCCGCCATTGGCCGTTTCAAACAAACCGGTGTGATTCCGGTCAGCGCCAGTAAATGCACCTTTGCGATGGCCAAAAAGCTCTGACTCCAGCAACGCTTCGGGAATGGCGGCGCAATTGATAGCCACAAAGGGTTTTTCGGCACGCGGACCCGAAGCGTGAATGGCTTGTGCCAGCAGCTCTTTACCGGTGCCGCTTTCGCTCTGGATCAAAATGCTAACGTCTGCCTGCGCCACTCGCCAAGCTTGTTTAAGCAGCTCGTCCATCTTCGGGCTGGCAGTGATAATTCCGCGTCGCCAGGTTTGATCATCACTGACTACATCGTCGCTCTGCGACTGGCCACTGTGTCGCTGGGCAGCACTGATGTTATCCAGTAATTGTTTACTGTCGAAGGGTTTGGTCAGGTAGCTGAACACGCCCTTACGAGTGGCGGCGACAGCATCAGGAATACTGCCATGAGCGGTGAGAATGATTACCGGCAACGAAGGATAGCGAGCATGCACTTCATCAAATAAAGCCATACCGTCCATGCCTTCCATGCGCAAATCTGTGATGATCAGGTGTGGTTGACAGACCGGCATCTTGCCCAATGCCTGACGACCACTGTTGGCCGTTTCGACCACATAACCGGCCGCCGTAAGACGTATCGACAACAGCCGCAAGAGGCTGGCATCATCGTCAATTAAGAGTATTTTGGTTTGGCTCATCGACTTTTTACTGACCATTAGGGACTGTAACTGACTGCTCTTTTTCGTTGATATCCTGCTCGATGGATTTCAGCTGTTCAAGCTGTGATTTCAGCGCCTTCGTAGCGGCATGCTCCCGCTTAAGTTTTTGCGCCAGCTTTTGCGAAACGGCCTGTTCCAGTGCAAGGTTTTTTTCCTGACTGAGCAACTTTTCCTGTAGTTGCTGACGCCCTTTGATGTTATCTGCCAGCAACAACGCCAATCCCCGATCAGGATGTTGCGCATGATCGGGATGATGCAGAAAATCCTGTAACAACCGGGCTGCCTCGGTATCGTCCTGAAAGGCTGTACCGGACTTGCCAAGCAGTATCACCAAACGCAGCTGGTCGCACGGGTTGTTGCCCTGCGCCTGATTTGAGCGTAATGCCTGAAGCATTTCCTCTCCAGCCTCTGCTGATAACGAAGAAGCTGCCGTGTAGAAATTGGTGATGTCCTCACAGGCTTCATTGCGCTCGGCCTGTGTAACTATCTGCCACTGAGCACAGGCCGTTAATGTCAGCACGGCTATTATTCCCATCCCCTGATACATCATTGAGTACACATATCTCCTGTATATTTTTTATTCTGCGCTGACCGATGGCAGGGTGACCCGTAAATGCGCCCCGGTCTGGCTATCCCTCGCTTCTATATTGCCACGATGCAGGCGGGCATAACGCTGAGCAATGGCCAATCCTAACCCTGTTCCCTTAACGTGACCTTTTGCAAGTTGCTGCCCTTGAAAAAAGGGCTCGAAAACCTGACCTCGTTCTTCGCTGCTGATGCCCGGCCCTGTATCTATGACATCAATACAAACCTCATCGTTCTCCATCCAGGCATTTAACTGAATTTTGCCGCCATCTGGTGAATATTTGATAGCATTGGACAGCAGGTTATCCAACAAGGTACGAATTTGATCATGTTCACCACACAGGCTAACCGCTTGCAAGTCCGTCTGCACGGTAATTTTTCGGGCGCGCATGGCAAGACGGTGTTTATCGATAATTTCCGGCAGCAGGGTATCAAGCATAATGATTTCCTGTTGTTGCGGTTTTTCCTGTGCCAGAGCAGCGTTGAAGTTCAGCAGAGCCTCGACCTGTGCCTGTAGTTGAAGACCGCTCTCTCGCAGAATGATTGCCACTTCTGTCTGTTCCGGGTTTAACGTACCCACCACTTCATCGCACAGTAATTCCGTACCTTCCCGAATGGCCGTCAGTGGTGTTTTCAATTCGTGCGAGACATGGTGTAAAAATGTCTGCTTTTGCTCGTCTAATTCAGACAGTCTTTTGCGCAGCCAATCAAGGTGTTCGCTGAGATCACGCACATCCTGCGGTCCTCTCACCTTTACCGGCGTCGAAAATTCGCCCGCGCCAAGGCGGTGAATAGCCGCGCCGAGACGTCGTAGCGGGCGACTGATCAGCACACTGAAAACGACCGCCAGAATCAACGCCAACGGAATCAAGCCCAACGCCTGTAGCAGTAACAAACCCTGCATCTGTTCCATTTGCCGGGTAATCACATCGCTCCGCTGGGCAACCATCTGCGCCACTTCGAAAGGAATCGCGCGCACCAACCGGGTCAGGTTATGCTGCTCCGCCAATCTGGGTGGCTCATCCCGCACTTGCGGCTCGGGGGTACCGACCACCTCACGAAGCTTGTCGTACAAAATCTGTTCCTGTTCACGCAACTGGCTGAGCCGGTCCAGCAGGCTCTCACCCGACGGCAAACTCTCCAACAGGACAATGGCCTTGCCAAGCTGGCCGCGCTGGTCTTCATAGCGTTGCAACACGGCGGGATCACGCAAAACGAGATACTGACCGGTACTGCGCTCCATATTCAGCACCTGAGCCATGATGGTACGACTGGCTTCAACGGCCTGGGCAGAATCACTCACTGCCAGCTGCATTTGTGCCGACAGACGGTCGATCTGCACAAAAGTGTTTACCAAGGCAATCGAAAGCGGCAGGGTCGCAAGCAAAAAGCCGATCAACGCCAACTGGAAAATCGAGGTTGGCAAGCTCAAGCGCACGATGCAACACCTCCAAAACAAAGGTATATCTGCGAATATCGGAGGACTGGTTTTAAGTAGACAGGCATCACTGTTTTAACAAAATTTACGCTGAATATTTCTTGATCTTCAGAGCGTTGCAAAGGCAAACATAATAAGCCATGTAACCGTAGCAGTAACGCAGAAGGAGGGAAAATAGACTAACAAATGCCAAAATGATTATGCTCACCTGCTTAAAACATCGCAAGATTACATCAGGTGGCAAGGGGATAATTATTTCGTTGTTCACTCAAACGGGTATCATAAACCGAAGTAAAGATCGCGCCAAAAATAAGGGTGACCCCAAAAATTCCATCCTTGGAATTTTTGGGATCGAAAGCACAGTTTTACAGGATGTGCCTCCTGAGCCGCCGATTGTATGTGCGTACAATCGACTTTCACGGTGCTTCCTGCACCGCACGAGAACCTCTATATTTCAAGGAACCCTGAACGAATCACTGACTCGCATTCCGGGTCTTCAATCCGTTGATTTTTCAACGCTGACCGCTGCAATAACTAATTACTGCCTGCGATCAACCTCTCAAACCGGCGAAATCTGACATCCTGTCTGCTACATCCAGATCCATTCCAAAGTCCCTTGATAGAGGGGAGGAGGGGTAGAGGTTCTCGAATTCACTTATCGTACTTATTTATTCTTTGGGTGCAGCAACTTCAAAACGAGCAAATTCTGCTTCATCCAACTTGCCGTCTGTATTGCTATCGTAGGTATCCCACAGATCAGTCAAAGCGGGCACCGAAGCTGCTTCGGCTTTGCTGATAGCGCCATCTTGGTCAGTATCAACCTGATCGAACGTTTCACCTGCGTAAACAGTACTGGAAACGACGATGGCGAATGTGGCAAACAATAATTCCTTGCGCATAAGATAATCCTCTGTTGTGGTAAATAATCTGTCGTAACAAGTACGCCGACACCAAGACATTAGCAAACACCGTGCCACTTTTATTATCTTATTATTATTCAATAAGTTACCAATAATTCGCCCTCTCAGGCCGAACAACAGTGAAGGTAAGTGTCTCTCTGGAGAGACAGGGAATCAGGGGAAAAAGAGAAAAACCGTGAAATACTGCCGATTAAGGCTGTCGCAAAATAGCGACAACTCATATATTCAGGCGTGCAACCTGTGCCACACGTTGCACAAAAGACAGGTAACGCAGACTCAGCCACCCCATTCCAAGACCAAGCCCCGTGCCAATAAGCGCCCCCACCAGTATCTGGCTCGGGTAGTGCACTCCCAGATAAACACGTGACAGCGCAACCAATATCGCCAGCAGGCCAAAGCCAACCAGCCAGCTACGCCACCGCAACATATAACTGCTAAAGGTCACAAACAGAAAAAAATTCAGCGCATGATTGGACGGCATACCATTGAGCTTACGACTACAGTTGATAGAAAATACGGTATCGACCTGCCGCACAACACTGCCCAACTCTGCACAAGGGCGCGGTTGCCCGATGAGATCTTTTAACACGGCACCTATCTGGTCCCCCAGCGAGATGAAGACAATCGTCAACAGCCAGAACTTGAATCCGTCTTTACCAAAACGCCAACTCAAGAAAACCATCACTGCCAGCAATACCGGCGTGGAAAAAAGCAGGTCTTGTGAAATCCAGGCAAAAAAGAGATCGAACCCGGGGTTGGAGAGCGTTTGATTCAGCAATAACAGTAAATATTCGTCCAAAATATTCTGCCCTTAACCTTAAAATGTATACACAGAAGTATGTACGGACTGATATTCTCCCATAGTCAGGGAGCGACGAGAAACAGGCCGTTCCTTGACCACGAACACAGCGTCATAAAATCTAACGCAAAGGCGCGAAGACGCAAAGAACGCAGAGATCCACAGCATTTGAGGTTTTTTTATCTCTTTTGCTCATTATTTTCTAACCCTTTGCGCGCTCTGCGTCTTCGCGCCTTTGCGTTGGATTATTCAGGCTCAGGAATTACGCTGTGCTTCCAGCGCCTGTTGAGTAGCCGGATGCTGAAACAGACTTGCCTTGATGTCGAGAATATCCACCAACCCCAGCGACTCTACCTTGCCATCTTTGTAAATACCCTGAAGCTTCATCACCAAACGATTATCGGTTTTACGATACATCACACCATCCAGTGCATAAGCCTTGTCTTTGCCATCAACATCCACATTAAAACTTAATTTGAGGCGACGGAATTCAGTGAGCGCCATGATATCTGCGGTCACCTCAGTAAACTGCAAACGCACGGACCCTTCAGAAAGATCCAGCAGAGTACATTGATGTGTTTCGCCGTCACGAATACTCAAGCTCGCAGGCAACTCTGTTTGCAAACGATAGTGCTGGCGCTGGTCCGTCAACTTCAATGAGCTGGGCAACACATCCAATACCACTACTTCATGTCCGGCATAAATACCGTCAGTCAGTGGCAGCACTTTATTCACTTCAGTATCCAGATGGCTCAGCGTACCACCGGTAGAACAAGCCAACAGGGTAATGGTGTTATGACGTCGAAAAGGACCACGCGGGCCCAACTCGGCACGTCGTCCATAATCCCGTTTATTTTCATCTTCCTGATTAAAAGGAATCAACAGACTGAAGTTTGCAACTTCCTGTACCAGGCGTTCCTGACCATCCACTGTGAGCCGTAACACATCACGCTCACCATCCTGCTGACAACCGATATCAACGGGAGAAAAAACAAACTGACCATTGACGTTGTAACCCAGCACGATGGTTTCCAACGCACCTTCTTTTTGGTACTCGGGGTAATAACGAATTTTTTCGCCCAAGGGGAAATAACGGAACAGCTCCGTCAGTTTTGCGATCGACAAAGGCTCCGCTCTGGCACTGCCTTGTGATTTTTTTGGGGTGTTATTGTCACCTGCACCACCAAAAACCTTTTTCAGAAAACCCATATTGCGTTATCCGCCTTTATTAACGCTTTCAGAAAAACAGCTTGATGCTCTCTGTAGGGTGAGCATGTTGTTTTGCCCACGCGGATACTGATAATACACGCGTGGACACAAAAAACGTGCCCACCCTACGCCTGTACATCTAGTTCCTGTCACCAACCGCAATAGCGGCAAGGCAAGCGTATTCTTTACCTTCTACCCCGCAGCTACCCGCGCATTACGGAACATACGCAGCCACGGACCATCTTCGCCCCACTCTTCCGGTGACCAGGAATATTGCACTGCACGGAATACCCGCTCCGGGTGCGGCATCATAATAGTGAAACGACCATCTGTCGTAGTCAGCCCGGTAATACCCTGCGGTGAACCATTGGGGTTAGCAGGATAATGTTCTGTCGGCTGCCCCTGATTGTCCACATAACGTAAAGTAGCTAAATTTTCATCCAGCACCAACTGCACACCATTGGCCCCCTTAGCAAATACAGCACGTCCTTCACCATGGGCCACAGCAATGGGTATACGTGAACCGGCCATATCCGCCATAAACAATGATGGCGATGGCAGCACTTCCACCAGAGACAAACGGCCTTCAAACTGCTCAGAGGCATTACGCTCAAAATGTGGCCAGAGATCCGCACCCGGAATCAACTCGTGCAGATTGGACATCATCTGGCAGCCATTACACACGCCGAGGCCAAAGCTGTCGTCGCGCTGGAAAAAAGCTGCAAACTCATCCCGCGCACGGCTGTTGAATAACACTGACTTCGCCCAGCCTTCTCCGGCACCCAGTACATCTCCATAAGAAAAACCACCGCAGGCCACCATGCCTTTAAAATCAGCCAGCGAAACACGCCCGGCGATAATATCACTCATGTGTACGTCAATAGCCTCAAAACCGGCACGATCAAAAGCGGCGGCCATTTCAATCTGACCATTGACACCCTGCTCACGCAGAATGGCCATGCGCGGGCGCATGCCGGTGTGAATGAACGGCGCAGCCACATTATCTTCAATATCAAAATTCAGCGAGACATTCAGTCCCGGATCAGCGACATCCAGTCGGGTTTCCATTTCCTGTTGGGCGCAATCAGGGTTATCGCGCAACGATTGCATGTGCAGTGTTGTTTCCGACCAGGCCTGGCGGAATGCCATGCGGTCTTCACCCAACACTTCTTTGCCGCCAACATTGAAACTAATGCGATTATCATCCGTGGGAACACCGATAACAAAACTGTGTTTGCCCAGACCATGTTCCCGCAGGCAGGCCAGCACGTCATCAGTGTCGGTGTGATTCACCTGAATCACCGCACCCAGTTCTTCGTTAAACAATGCTACAAGCGCACCATTGCCCTTGTCTGAAGTCAAATCATCTAACTGGATATTGACACCCATACCACCGGCAAAAGCCATTTCGCACACACAGGCCAGCAGGCCACCGTCGGAGCGGTCATGATAAGCCTGCACCAAACCCTGACGATTGAGTGCCTGTATTGCAGTAAAAAAAGATGTCAGCGCACCGGCATCATCCACATCCGGCGCATGATGTCCCAGTTGTTTGTAAACCTGCGCCAGTGCAGAACCTCCCAGACGGTTTTCACCCTTGCCCAGATCAATAAGGATCAGGTCGCCACCCTCTTTTAACTGCGGCGTCAGGGTTTCACGCACATCCAGCACAGGCGCAAAAGCAGTAATAATCAGCGACAGTGGCGAAGTCACGGACTTTTCTTCTCTGCCCTCCTCCTGCCAGACGGTTTTCATGGACATGGAATCCTTGCCTACCGGAATGGCGATCCCCAGCTCGGGACACAGTTCCATACCCACGGCTTTCACCGCGTCAAACAAACCGGCATCTTCACCGGGATGCCCCGCCGGAGACATCCAGTTGGCAGACAGTTTAAGATCACTGAGCTGATTAATACGCGCAGCAGCAATATTGGTGATGGCTTCCCCTACCGCCATGCGTGCCGAGGCTGCATGATGCAACAGTGCAATGGGGGTGCGTTCCCCCATGGCCATGGCCTCACCGGCATAGCCGGTAAAATCGGTGCTGGTCACCGCCACATCCGCCACCGGCACCTGCCAGGGACCCACCATCTGGTCACGGGTGACCATGCCCGTTACCGTGCGGTCACCAATAGTAATGAGAAAAGTTTTATCCGCCACCGAAGGCAGGCGCAACACGCGCATGGCGGCGTCCATCAGATCGATATCCGCTGTTTCAAATTCCGGTTTGTGAAAGGTATGGTGATGCACATCACGCAGCATTTTGGGTGGTTTGCCCAGCAAAACCTCCATGGACATATCAATGGGCGTGTTATCAAAGTGACCATCGCCTAACAGCAATTGTTGTTCTTCGGTGGCTTCGCCAATCACCGCAAAAGGACAGCGTTCACGCTCACACAGCACTTCAAATTCTGCCAACCGCTCCAGCGTCACCGCCAGCACATAACGTTCCTGGGATTCGTTGCACCAGATTTCTTTCGGGGACATGCCCGGATCATCACTGGGAATCGTGCGCAATTCAAAACGCGCGCCACGACCACAATCATGCACAATTTCCGGCATGGCATTGGACAACCCGCCCGCCCCCACATCATGGATGGAAACAATAGGATTGTTGTCACCCATGGCGACACAGCAGTCGATAACTTCCTGCGCACGGCGTTCCATTTCCGGATTGCCCCGCTGTACTGAAGCAAAATCCAGGTCTTCGTGACTGTCGCCTGTGGCCATGCTAGACGCCGCACCACCACCCAGACCAATCAACATCGCCGGGCCACCCAGCACCACAAGCTGTGCGCCCGGTGGAATCACATTTTTTTCCACATGCCCAGCACGAATATTACCCAGCCCGCCCGCCAGCATGATGGGCTTGTGATAGCCGCGCACTTCTTTACCATCGACACCGCCTGCTGACGGTACCTTTTCCTCAAAGGTCCGGAAATAACCGCAAATATTAGGGCGACCAAATTCATTATTAAACGCTGCCGCACCGATGGGACCGTCCAGCATGATATCCAACGCCGAAACAATACGTCCAGGGCGACCATAATTCGTTTCCCAGGGTTGCGGCGCATCAGGCAAATTCAGATTGGACACGGAAAATCCGCACAACCCGGCCTTGGGTTTGGAGCCACGACCAGTGGCACCCTCATCACGAATCTCCCCCCCGGACCCCGTCGCCGCGCCGGGAAAGGGTGAAATGGCCGTGGGGTGGTTATGCGTCTCCACCTTCATCAGAATATGCACATCTTCATCATGATATGCATAACGACCATTTTCCGGATTCGGGAAAAACCGCTGACCGGCACTGCCGCTCATTACTGCCGCGTTATCCTTGTACGCCGACAACGTACCTTCGGGATGCACTTTGTGAGTATTACGAATCATTCCAAACAGGGAATTTTCCTGCGGCTGGCCGTCGATAATCCAGTCCGCATTGAAAATCTTGTGGCGGCAATGCTCGGAATTGGCCTGGGCGAACATCATTAATTCCACATCTGTGGGATTACGACCCAGAGCACTGAAATTATCCACCAGATAGTCAATTTCATCATCCGCCAGCGCGAGCCCCTGCTCGACATTGGCGCGGGCCAATGCATCGCGCCCGCCACCAAGAATATCCACCGTAGCCATGGGAGCAGGCTCGGCCTGCATAAACAGAGCCTCGGCATCATCAAGGCTGTCCATCACCTGCTCCACCATACGGTCATGAATCAACGGCTTGAGCAGCGACAATTGATGATCACTCAGCGCCACGCCATTAGCCCCGGAAAAATAATAAGCCGTACCGCGCTCGATACGATGGATTTCACTGAGTCCGCAATTATGTGCAATATCGGTAGCTTTGGAGGACCACGGAGAAATAGTGCCCGGACGCGGCACCACCAACAGCAACGCCCCCACAGGCTGTCCACCATCCACCGTGTCGGCCTTATCACCGTACCGTAGCAACTGCGCAAGCACCGCCTGTTTTTCACGGTCAAGCGTGGTATGCAAATCCACAAAATGCTCAAAAACCGTAGTAATTTTCGAGACTTCCGGCACCTGCGCCTGAGCGGCAAGCAGCAATTTTTGCAGACGAAATTCGGAGAGTGCAGCGCCACCGCGAAGCTGAAACATAGGCCTTCCTGTATGTGTTGCCGGGCCCGGCTGGGGCCAAAAAAAGAAAGGCGCAATGATACTGTATTTTGGCTTTTTGTGTGGCAAACACAAACGTAGCGGTGAAGAAACACCAGCAGACACTTTGGGCGACACTGCTATTTTACCTCTTCTCCCTGTTGAGAGAGAAAGTTGGGATGAGGGGTAATTGTCATTAACTGATGTTACGCACTTGAATAATGAATCAATGGCAGACGATTTTTATATGACGTGACAACTCGCATGCTGACTGAAGCCCGCGCAATATCAGAATCGCTCCAGCCTATTGGGAGGTTGTGCTGTCGTGGTACTAACAAGTGCTGTGTGCTAAATACGAAGGCCGCAAAGATGCAAAGGACACAAAGTTTTTAGTGTTTTTCTTTGCGTCCTTTGCGCCTCTGCGACCTCTGCGTTAAATACCCGGTGATCCAATGTCATTAAGTTAACAAAAAACAGCGTACCGTAGGTTGGCGGTGAGCTTGCGAACCCCAACAGCGTCGATTCCGTTGGGGTTCGCAAGCTCACCACCAACCTACAACAAGCCGGAAGTTTGGCTTAACTTAACCTGATTACCCATAATCCTCAGCTATTCCCACAGGAGATTCTATACTTAAATAAGTGAGCATCAAGCGAGGGTAAGTTCATGAAAAATAAAGTTCAATTTCAAAAAGGCTACAGTTTACCTCAGTTTTTGAAGGAGTATGGGACAGAAGAACAATGCCGAAAAGCGTTATTTAAA
>JAKIUF010000025.1 GCA_021647705.1 Gammaproteobacteria bacterium
CGACACCGGAAAAGACGAGCGGCGACAGAATCTGCTTTACGAAAACAAAATCGACAGCGAAGAAAAATAGCACGCGCCACCTAAATGATTGAAATTTAATAAAATGAATGTGACAAAGTAGAATTAGTCGATGCCATCAACAGTAAGTCTTCGCAGTAAAAGCTGCTTTATTGCTGGAGTCGGAGCTGAATTAAGAGCGTCATCACGGTAGCCTTTCGCTATACGTGTATGACCACAGCGTTGGTGCAGGTCAGCTAACACAGCACTCCACTGATAAGAACCCGTTAACCAACTTGGTGGCTCGAAGCCTTGAAGCACATCCAGACCAGCTGCTGGGCCACGCCATTCAGCCACGGCTACTGCACGATTTAACCGGTGAATGGCCGAAGGGATGACTTGTTCTAGCAGTAAATAGTTTTCAGCTACCTTATCCCAACGTGTCTCATGAAATGAGACAGCAAGGCAATGCTCAGCAGCAATGCCAGCTTCTGCGTGGTAACGAGATAGGTTATCGCCATAAGAGGATTTTTCTAACCACTCTAATCCTGTTTGAATCTTTTGCTTATCCCACAAAGATCGATCCTGCTGTTCTAACAAGATTAAGCCCCCTGAGCTATCTTGCCGAGCTGTCATCCGCGCCATATGAAGATGCATCAACGCCAATAATGCGAATGTTTCTGGCATTTCTCCAGACTTATGGTTTGCCAGAAGTGTCGCAAGTCTTATTGCTTCTTCACAGAGCTCCTCTCGGATACTCATCTCATGATTTACAGAAAGATAGCCCTCAGTAAAAATAAGATATATAACCTTATTGACTGAAGAAAGTCGCGAAGAATATTCTCCATGATTAAGCTCCCAGGAATCTAATGGGTATTCCTTCAGGTAGGTTCGAGACCGGCTGAACCGCTTATATGCATTCGCTTCGCTAATAAACAATCGCTGTGCAATTTCTTGAATACTGAAACCACAGAGCGATTTCAGAGCGAACACGAGCTGCGAATCTATGGGCGCGACACCATTACAACAAACAAATAACATGCGCAGCATATCGTCCTGAAGCTCCTTTGATGAAAAATACTCAGGCGGTATCTCTAAAACATCGATAGATTCGTTGGCATGTTGTAAGAGAAGTCGGTCATGCCCTGCGCGTTGGCGCAATTCATCCATAAGTTTATTAGAAGCAACTTTGTAGAGCCAGGCAGAAGGATTATCTGGCAGACCATTAATTGCCCAGGATTCTACCCCAGCCATTAATGCTGACTGAACAGAATCCTCAACAATCTCCAAATGTTGCACGCCTACTCGGCGTAAAAGCGTGGCAACAAGTTTGCCGTATTCATGCCGAAAGAAGTGCTCTATCCTTTCAGGTGCCGTCAAGGAGTACTAATTTCCCTGACTTCGACACTTGAGCCTGGATAAACCCCAGGACTTTGACGAGCAACCTCAACAGCTTCGTCCATGTTTTCAGCCGAAACGATCATGTAACCGCCGACAACCTCTTTTGTTTCCACAAACGGACCATCAGTCTCACCCTCTGTTGTCACGACTTTTCCTTCACCCAATTTCCCGCCCATATCAACGATATTGTCATTAAATTTATCTTTCCATGCATTAAATTTTGCAAACATTTCCTCCATTTGAGCAGGAGAAGGTGCTTCGCTCTTCTCTGGTTCCTGAGGCTGGCTTCGCATGATACAAAGATAGTTTTTCTTAGACATAATGTCTCCTAGTTAATTAAAGTGTTATCGATAAACTTAACCGATACCACTATGACGTATGAGTCTTCTTTTTTTGGACACTTGGCAAATATTTTTTTGCACCTAATTTAATATTAGATTGATATTTAGCTTGTTTACCTAATGGCTAGGCAGAGCGTCCAAATTAACACCCTATCAGGTTTAGATCTAACACATTTATATAGCCGTGCCTTCGAGATAAATAAAGCTATCTGTGTACGTCTTGTTGAAGCTCCTGATTGCCTTCATTACTGAATTATCCTTATACATCTCTTTTTGCAGGGCGGATTGGTCAAAGTAAAAAATGCCAATTTCACTTGGATTATCAATACCGTGAGCATGATCAACAATAATTATATTTTCTGCATGAAAACCGTATGGTGATAGCGTGGGGTTAATTCGCCGAAGCTCTGTCTGATGTGGTTTATCATTGAAACGACTAATCTTGATCACATAAAGCCTGTCTTCAACACGGCTACCGGAGGTTTCTGCGTAAATCGATTTTCCAGTGAGGAACGAAAAACGGGAAATTGATCGCATCATCATCGGCTTAATTTTCAGATACTCTTCATTGTTTGCAAAGTCAGCAAAAGCATTAGGTGTATCACAGTAAGTAACGATAGCTCTATTTGGACTTCCAACTTCAAGCGGACCATTACCTGTGTCCGTTAGGCGTAACTCATTCTCAATAAAACACCCAGCGCTTGCAAAAACAGGTCCACTAAGTTGTCGGTACTCAGCGTACCCCTGTTCATCTGTTACTTCCAATAGTATAACGCTATAGAATTTATCCTGATATGTATTTGCAGCTAGTGGTACAGAATCATATTTGGTCCAACCTGATATTTCATGAGCGCCACAGGCACTAAGAAACGCAATAGTGATGACTATTACAGATATTTTGTATGGCTGTATTTTCATGGTACTAGGCCTCTATTTCTTCAAGGATGGTATAGCGTATTTGGCTGAACGCTTTCGCCCGAATAGGAAGTAATTTCCCATACTCAGGATCAGAAAACAGATTGTGGATAGCTTGCTCATTCGGAAATGAAAAGAGCACCGCAATTTGCAAGGCATTTCGGTGTCCCAGAGCTTCGCTCACTTTGAAAGTATTAAGCGGCTGGCCACCATGTTTGGCAGTAATTGGACCTGCTTTTTGCAAATATTCAGTTTTGGCTGCTTCACGATCCGGAGAGCTTGTCACCTCAACCCAAAGTAGTGTTTTTGTATTTTTAAAAGAGTCGTTCATTCTTAGATTCCTCGATAACATTGTGAAACTAAATTATCGGGAAACTAATAGAACAAGTAAAACAAATACATTTACTTGTTTTTGTAAATATTACTTGTGATAATGGTTCTGTCATCAATCAAAGGGCAGCCATGGATTTCAACAAAGCAAAAACATTTCTCGAAGTCGTTGACTCCGGCAGTGTCACCAAGGCAGCGAGCCGTTTATTCCGTACTCAACAAGCGATATCGTTACAACTCAAAGCACTGGAAGCGGAGTTAGAGCTGACACTATTTGACCGACAGGGACCCAGGATTGTACTCACTCGACAGGGTGAACAACTATATAAGGAATTTAACGCTGCCTTTCTGAAAATGGAGAGTTCGGTGTATCGTATGAAATCTGACAAAACATCAGCCACTGGTACGATACGACTTGGCTTGTGGATGGAACAGAGTACCGGATACCTACCTTACATTGTTACCGAGTTCAAGAAAAAATACCCCAAGGTGAAATTTGAGATATTGCTCGGCATTGATACCGATTTGGAAAAAGCATTACTCAATAACGAAATTGACCTTGGATTTTATGTTTATGTGCGTGACAAGAAACTGATCGAGACTCAACCCGTCTTGCGACGTAGACTAATTTTAGTGGCATCTAATGATTACCTTCTAGAAAAAAACGTATAAAAACCTTTGAGGATACTCTGTCTCTAGACCTTGTTGACTACTCGCAAGACTATGCCTCTTACTCAGTGTGGATCAAGGAAAATGCGCGTTCGCTACTTCCCAGGGCTGCAAAGAAAATCCCGCTTGTTACAGTAAAGAACGATCTGGTTTTAAGAGAGTTAGTCAGACAGGGACATGGAATGGCGCTGTTACCAGAGGAAATTATTAAAGCGGAACTTGCAACAGGATCACTTATCCAGCTACTTCCTAAAAAGAGCAAATCTATCACGTTAACAATTGATGTGGGTTATAAAAAACGCCGAACACACAGTTTTCTACATGAGGAATTCTTAAATTTTGTCACCAGTAAAAATAATTTATGGATGTAGTGGGCGTTTTTCAGCTAAGGTTCGCATCACGAGCTCCGTGAGCAATTCAGCGTACGTGGCGAGCTCATTTAGGTTTTTTAGGTAGCAGTGACTCAACAAATTCCGTACAGATACCAACCCACTCGGCGAGTTCCATATCAGAATCAAAGCCCTCAGGTGCTATATAAACCATGCCTTTCATTGCCTTGCCAGTGAAGTTCATCTCGCTTGCATGATTTTTAGTTAGACAACTTTCATAGTTATCCGGACCAACACGCAACATTAATATATCTTTTACGATACCACAGCACATGTGATTCGAAACCATAAAACAAAGACCTCCGAACATTTCCTTTTCTTCTACATCATTTCGACTTTCAAAATAGTTCCTAAGCCTTTCTGCTAACCCTTCATCATATGACATTAATTTCTGCCTTTACGCTACCTGGTTAACTTTCCCATAGATTAACCCAAGAGCTGCACCCGTCAATATAAACTGAACAAGTTGAAAAACGGCACTATAAACCAAATAGCTTGAGATGGGATTTATATCAATTTTTGCGGCCATAGCAAAACCCATAACAGAGTACACAACTGTTCCCAATATAAGACTAAACTTGATTCCTTGAAGAATGGGATTGCCACTTTTGTAATAATATGGATAGAGGTAGGCAATAACAACACCTTGCACCAACATAGAGAGCATGCCTAAAGGTATGCTTGGCTCAGTGCGTGTATAGGCCCCCATTTCCCCATATAAATCGTGAAACCACATCATATGCCAGGGGTATGCGACCGCCATCGTTAACCAACATAAGAGATTGTTGCTAAAACTAACTTTTTACTATTCATGATGGTTTCATTTCCATCATTTCTGCAACGACCATTGTGCCACCGTAATTTACGTGGGGACTTTTTTCAACCATTTTGACTGCAGCATCAATATTTTCGGCTTTTAAAATAGAATAGCCCAGCAAGGGATTAGCTCCGCCACCATCCGTCACACCACTAAAAGATACGCTCTTTGACTGACCTAAGGGCGTGCCTCGGTTGACTAATGAACCACCAAGACCATTAGCCCAGGATTCCCATTTGGCCATATGTTCAGCCCCCTCTTCAGGACTCTCAGGCATTTTCCCACCATGGTACGCTAGTAAATAGTTTGGCATCTGTTTTTCCTCATAATTATAGTTGTTGTTATCCACTGCATATTGCGAGTGGATTGATAAAAAGTGTTATCGATAAATTTCACCGATACCAATATGACGTATGAATAGTCACTTTTTGGACATATGGTAAATATTTATTTCACACACTAGCCAAACCCAATCCAAAACAGGCTGCAGCTAGCAAGGATGCAACAGTGCGAATGTGATTCCAGTTCGTCCATTTACTGACATAATTGTGCCAGAGTTGCTCCGAGTCAACTGTCGATGAATTAACTTTTTCAAGCGCTTCGTTTTTTGGAACATTGAAAAGTCCCGTCACCATCAAACTGCCTATAAGATAGAACGCACTGCCGGTTATTAAATACAATGAACCCGCCTGATTCCAAAGCAGGAATGACCATACGAGTAGTAAGACGCAAACGACAGCTGTACCCAAAAACACGCCAAGGAACCATCGATTCAAAACGGTAATGTTAATCGACTGCATGGCAGATATTCCATCTGCGGATGATAACCGTACAAGTGCCTTCATAACAAACGCAGAGAAAGCGAAGAAGACACCTGCTATTAAACCACTACCTAGCAGTGCGACAAACACCAGGGCAATATGTATTTGATCAGGCGCTGACATTAGCTTGTGCTGGGTTATCCCATACACCGGTTTCTGCGGTTGCTTTTGCATACTCATGAAAACTTCGAGGTCCACGACCCAAGGCTCGTTGTATGCCATCTGTGAGTGATGCATTTCTACCGTCCAGTACTTCTGTAAACAGGTACTTGATTAGAGCTATATAGTCCTGCGGGACACTCGCTTCACTCATAAACTTAACGTAATCGTCCATGGAAATTTGCTGATAGTCGATTCTTCGTCCCGTGGCTGTTTCAATCTCTGTAAACACTTCACGAAAGGTTAATAATTTTGACCCCGTTACCTCATAGATTTGCCCCTTATGTTTTTTATCCGTTAATGCAGCGAATACGATATCAGCAAGGTCTTCGATGTCGACAAAGGGCTCTTTGATTTCACCGATTGGTAAAAAAACTTGGCCGCGAACAATATCATCCAGAAAGAAGCTCTCACTAAAGTTTTGAGCAAACCAGCTAGAGCGCACGATGGTCCAGTCGAGAGCTGAATCCATCACTATCTTCTCACAGTCCTGTGCTTCTACTTCGCCACGGCCTGAAAGCAGAACAAGATGTTTCACGCCACAGATTTTAGCGACGTTAACAAAAGTTTTGATAATCGCGGGTGCGCCGGGCACAGCCAGATCCGGGGAGAAGACCATATAGACCGAATTAATACCATGGAGGGCTTTCTGCCACGTATTTGTGTCGTACCAGTCAAAGGGTATCTCACTGTGTCGTGTGCCCGCTCTGTAATTTTTTCCATTTGAATCAAATCGTTCTGCAACACGCATTCCGGTCTTTCCGCTGCTGCCAATTATCAGGGGGAGTTTTTTGTCTATTTGATTCTTAATCATGGTTACACCTTCTGTTTGTTTGTATTCATAGTTCTATGATATTGCAATTAATAGAACTATCAATGCCAATTAGTGCTAGTATTATGCTTATTCGCACACAATAAATGTACTTCCCACGGTGATTGATATGAATGATTCAACTGACTCCCTTAACCCTTCACCCAGTAATTCACTGGGTGAAACCTTGCATCACTTAAAGCTTAGCGGTGTGTTCTATTGCAAATCTGACCTGCGCGGCAGTTGGGGGATCTCACTACCCAGCATGCCTGGCACCTCAATTTTTCATATCATTACATCAGGTTCCTGTTTGATCGAATATGAGAAACAGGTAATTGAATTGAAGGTGGGCGATTTTATTTTTATCCCAAAGGGTCAGGGGCATATTTTTCGGAGTGATTCAAAAGCTAAAACACCGGATTTATTTGACCTTCCCCGAAACCAAATTAGCCATAACTATGAAACCATGGAGCTTGGTAACGATGACGGTAAAGAAAAAACAACCATGCTCTGTGGTGTCGTTCGACTTGAGCATCCTTCTGCTGAGCTGATAATTAATTCCATGCCAAATATGATTTATCTGGAAAGTTCTAAATCATCTTTCACCAGCTGGATGAACCATACCGTCAGGCTTATTTCTGTAGAAGCTGAACAGACACAAATCGGTGGTGAAACAATCTTAACGAGACTGGCCGATATCTTAGTCATTCAAGCGCTACGTTACTGGATCAATAATGATGCCGATGCAAAACGCGGATGGTTGTTTGCATTAAAAGATGAGCGTATTGGTAAGTCACTTTCTCTTATCCATACCAACCCTGGACGACAATGGACGATTGAAAGTTTAGGTAAAGAAATAGGTATGTCGCGAACAGCTTTTGCCACTAGGTTTACCAAATTAGTCGGTGAGCCGATGCTGCAATACCTAACAAAATGGCGTATGAATCTTGCAGTGATGCGATTAAAAGATGGCGAAAAAGTAACGCCTGAGCTTATTGAGCAATTAGGTTATAAATCAGAATCTGCATTTCGACGTACCTTTAAAAAAGTTACCGGAAAAAATACTAGTGAATTTAAATTCTGCTGATTAGTTACAAATTCATTTATTTTAGAAGATGACTGTGAGGTTTTTTTAATGGGTATACCGCCCATACTATGCAATTATAATTGGTTTCCCTCTATTTGAAGTTATTTTTAAGCGCCAGATTTGTGGTGGTATATCGCATTATGCAACATTTATCAGATTTAGTTTTTATCTATCAAAGTTATGACCACATTTCCTTTTTTGTGACCTTTATCAACATATCTGTGTGCCTCAACAATCTGCTCCAACGAATAACACCTATCTATAGCTGACGGGTAGGTGGTTAGCCCTTTCCCGACAGGGACTCCCACCCTGCAAGATGCACCAAGCTTCACTTGGCGCTCTAACATCACAAATCACCAACAGAATTGGTTGACAGATAGCCAAACTGGCGAAACCCGGTTTTTTCATCGCAATTTATCCCGGGGCAGAATTGACCCAGCCAGAGCCCCTGCGTTAACGTACTGACCTCTCACAAACGGTGGAAACCACAGAGTTCAAAAACATGGCGCAGAAGAAACAAAAAACACCCGATTTTGAAACAGCACTGAAAGAACTCGAAACGCTGGTAGAGCGTATGGAGAATGGCGAGTCTTCACTGGAGGATTCACTGAAAGACTTCGAACGCGGTATCGAACTCACCCGCAGCTGCCAGACTGCGCTGACTGAGGCCGAACAAAAAGTAGAGATTCTGCTGAAAAAAGACGGTGAACCAGAAGCGTTTACCGCCAAGACTGAATAATGCTCGCAAAAACCGTCAACCAATGAAAATCCTGGCCTCACCCTTTTTCTCTTTAACCTTGTCCTGATCCATGTCACTAACTCCCCTGCTCGAAACTTGCCAGGCCCGCATTGAAAAGGCGTTGCAACACTGGCTACCCACAGCCAATGTGAATCCTGCGTTACTGCATGAGGTCATGCGCTATTCCAGTCTCGATGGCGGTAAACGTATACGCCCTCTATTGGTGTACCTCACTGGACAAATGCTCGACATAGCGCCTTCTGTGCTGGATGGTCCAGCTTGCGCGCTGGAACTGATTCATGTCTATTCGCTGATCCACGATGACCTGCCTGCCATGGACAATGACGAACTGCGCCGTGGTAAGCCTACCTGTCACATCCAGTTCGGCGAGGCTAACGCGATTCTCGCTGGCGATGCCCTGCAATCCCTGGCGTTTTACATTCTCGCCCACGATCCGGATATGGTGGATAACCCAGCTCTGCGTCTGAAAATGGTGGAAACTCTGGCTCTGGCCAGCGGCTCACGGGGTATGGCGGGCGGACAGGCCATGGACCTCGCTGCCGAAGGCTTGGGACAAACCATGAATCTCGCCGAACTGGAAAACATGCACATCCACAAAACAGGGGCATTGATCCGCGCCAGCGTCAAGTTGGGCGCATTGAGTCAACCCGGCATTGAATCCGCACAACTGGAAAAACTCGACCATTTCGCCAAGTGCATGGGGCTGGCTTTCCAAATCCGTGACGATATTCTTGATGTGGAAGGCGATACAGCAACCCTGGGTAAACCCCAGGGGTCTGACGAAGCCCGGCATAAAACCACCTATCCTGCTCTGCTGGGCATGGCCGAGGCTAAACAGCGTGCAGATGAGCTGCATCAGGAAGCCATTGACAGCCTGTCGTATTGGAGTGAAGCCGCCCAGCCACTGCGCGATATCGCCGGGTACATCATTCACCGGCAAAGCTGATATAATCATTCCCCTTTTTAACCCTCGTAGGGTGATACCCCACCATTGCGCACGTTTGGTACCTGACACGGTGGACGGTGCCCACCCTACGAAAAATTGCAGCACAGCCCATGCCCAAAACACGCGCCTTTCCGTTGCTGGAAAGCATCAACAGTCCCGATGATGTCCGTTCACTGGACACCGACCAACTCAAAGAGCTGGTGGACGAGTTGCGCGCCTTCCTGATTCAGACCGTCAGCCAAACCGGAGGGCATCTCTCTTCCGGTCTGGGCACCGTGGAACTCACCGTCGCCTTGCATTATGTGTTCAACACCCCGCAAGACAAATTGGTATGGGATGTAGGCCACCAAAGCTACCCGCATAAAATTCTCACCGGTCGTCGGGAACAAATGCACAGTTTGCGCCAGCAAGGCGGCATCGCTGGCTTTCCCAAGCGTAGCGAAAGCCCTTATGACACCTTTGGGGTAGGTCATTCCAGCACGTCCATCAGCGCAGCACTGGGCATGGCCATTGCCGCACAACAAACAGATGATGAAAGTGAGGTCGGCAAAAAAGTCGTTGCCATCATCGGTGATGGCGCAATGACAGCGGGCATAGCCTTTGAGGCACTGAATCACGCCGGGTCACTGGATGCCAATCTGCTGGTGATTCTCAACGACAACGACATGTCCATTTCCCCTAATGTGGGTGCTCTGTCCAATTATCTGGCGCGCATCCTCTCCGGCAAGCTTTATCTCGCCGCCCGTGAAGGCTCAAAAAAGGTACTGAGTCAGATTCCCAATATGTGGGAGCTGGCCCAGCGTGTGGAAGAACATGCCAAAGGTATGGTGATCCCCGGCACTTTGTTCGAGGAACTGGGGTTCAACTACATCGGCCCTATTGATGGCCATGACATGGATTCCCTGACCAAAACCCTGAGCAACCTAAGCACCCTGAAAGGTCCGCAATTTCTACATATCGTCACCAAAAAAGGCAAAGGTTTTGAGCCCGCAGAAGAAGACCCCTGCGCCTACCACGGCGTGGGCAGTTACGACCCGGATACCGGTGAAGCCCTTCCCGCAAGCAATAAAAAAACCAGCCTCACCTACACGCAGGTGTTTGGCGACTGGCTATGTGATCAGGCCGCGCAGGATAAAAAGCTCATGGGCATCACCCCCGCCATGCGCGAAGGCTCCGGCATGGTGGCTTTTTCCGAGCAATTCCCGGCGCAATATCTGGATGTCGGCATTGCTGAGCAGCATGCGGTGACCCTGGCTGCGGGTATGGCCTGCGATGGCCTCAAACCGGTGGTGGCAATCTATTCCACCTTCCTGCAACGTGCTTATGATCAGCTGATCCACGACGTTGCCATCCAGAATCTGCCGGTGATGTTTGCCATCGACCGTGCCGGGCTGGTGGGTGCTGACGGACCCACACATGCAGGCAGCTTCGACCTCAGTTACCTGCGCTGCGTGCCTAATATGGTGGTGATGACTCCGGCGGATGAAGCTGAATGCCGCCAGATGTTCAACACGGGTTACCAACATAACGGTCCCAGTGCCGTGCGCTATCCACGTGGATTCGGCCCCGGCACACAGCCCGCGCAAAACTTTGAAACTCTGCCTCTGGGCAAGGCCGAAGTGCGACGTCACGGTACCTATGTTGCCATCCTCGCCTTCGGCAGCAGAGTGGCTCCCGCCATGGCTGCGGGTGAAGCACTGGATGCCACGGTAGTGAACATGCGTTTTGTCAAACCCCTGGACGAAGACCTGATATTGGAAATAGCGGAGCAACACCAGCTGATCGTCACCGTGGAAGAAAACGCGGTAGCCGGCGGTGCGGGCAGCGGCATTAACGAATGTCTTGCTGCACACGGCGTCACCATAGCGATACATAACCTGGGGTTGCCGGATCATTTTGTCGAACACGGCGAACACAGTGCGTTGCTTGCCCAATGTGGGCTGGATGCCATTGGCATCGAAAACACCATCAACAAACTGCTGGCGCAATCTGACACGCAAGCGCGTATTGCCAAATAACGCCCAATACCTTAGTATTTTAGTCAACTTACATTCCTGCTATTCACTCACTATTCCCGTATCCCCATGCCAGCGAAGTACACCCTTAAAGTTGTCAGCGATTTTGCCTCCGCCCACACCCTGCGTGATTACCCTGGTGCCTGCTCACGCATGCACGGGCATAACTGGAAAGTCGAGGCTGAAGTAGAAGCCAGCCAGTTGAACAACGTGGGCATGGCCATTGATTTCAAGGCAATACGCCAGCAGGTGCGAGTATTAACCGACCTGCTTGACCATCGTTATCTCAATGAAATCAAGCCCTTTAATACTATCAACCCTACCGCAGAAAACATCGCTGCATTTATTTTCAGCGGCTTGTCAGAAACACTTAACAACGAGCATATCCGCGTCAAGGCTATCACCTTGTGGGAAACCGAACGTGCCTGTGTACGTTTTACCAATGATTAACCAGTGAAGACTCAAACCGTAAAAAGGAAAGCTCGTGACTGATTCCACTATTGCTGACGTACAAAATTCGGAAGATACCCGCCATCTGCCTATCAACAAGGTCGGCATCAAGGATATCCGTCACCCGGTACGCATTCGTGACCGCTCCGGCGGCGAACAGCACACCATCGCCAACTTCAACATGTATGTGAACCTGCCGCATAATTTCAAGGGCACACATATGTCGCGTTTTGTGGAAATACTCAACCAGCACGAACGCGAAATTTCAGTCGAGTCTTTCGAAGACATGCTGGCAGAAATGACCGAGCGCCTGGAGGCCGAATCCGGCCATATCGAAATGAGCTTCCCCTACTTCGTCAACAAAACGGCACCAGTATCCGGTGTGCAAAGTCTGCTGGATTACGATGTCACTTTTTTAGGCTCCAGTAGTGGCAACCAGCATGAAACAACACTCAAAGTGGTAGTGCCAGTTACCAGCCTGTGTCCCTGCTCAAAGAAAATTTCTGATCGCGGTGCGCACAATCAACGTTCACACGTTACAGTCACCATCAAAACACGCGAATTCGTCTGGATTGAAGACATCATTGATGCCGTAGAATCCATTGCTTCCTGTGAACTGTATGGCCTGTTAAAGCGCCCGGACGAAAAATACGTGACCGAACGCGCCTACGATAATCCAAAATTTGTGGAAGACATGGTGCGTGATATCGCAGCACATATAAACCAGGATTCACGCATTACCGCCTACGTCGTGGAATCAGAAAATTTCGAGTCCATTCATAATCATTCGGCCTATGCGCTGATTGAAAAAAATATGACAACATAGCTTGAGACTTGTTTTGCGCTATACCCGTAGCGTTTGGGGTTTGGGGTTTGGGTCTGAATGTGCGTCATATTTATTTCATGGCTAGGCAAAATGACGCGGAATAGTCGTTCTATTGCAAGACATTGTAACGCCGCCGTGGAATCAATAGGGCGTGCAGTCAAACCTAAATCTCAATCACTACAGGTATATATCGCGTTAAAATGTACATAATAAAGATTACCCTACAAACCTGATAAATGACGGGTGGCGGCATATTGTATGCCGCATACACGCCATACACACTCCTAACGAGATATACAATGTCTCATCCTGCTCCTTTACCCTAGTTCCCGCAGTCATCCTTGGGGATTCATTATTTTAGCTTTGCGGGTGATTTCATATGCCCCAAACCTGACATGATTAAACACAACATAGGAGCAAGAGTGATGAAAAGAAAGATATCTATTCAGAATGCAGCATTAGCATTAACACTGGGTCTGTCGGCGACAACCAGTGTAGCTGCTGATACTGTTGAACAACGCACTCAAGCGGCAATGGAAGTGGCACAATCCTTCATGATGCAATTGGGTAAAACCATGAAAAGCACAATGCAGAAAGATGGGCCTGTTGCGGCCATCAATGTGTGCTCAGAACAGGCGCCAAAAATGACAGCAGATATCTCCCGAAATCAGGGTTGGAAAGTAACCCGCGTCAGCACCCGCGTGCGTAACCCCATGCTTGGCATGCCCGATGTATGGGAGCAAAAGGTACTGGCACAATTTCAGGCTCGCCTCGAGCAAGGAGAGTCCCTGAAAACGATGAGTTTCTCCGAGATGGTCACCGAGCCTAATGGTCGTTATTTCCGTTTCGCCAAAGCGATTGGAGTCAAACCTCAATGTTTAACCTGTCATGGCAATAAAAATGACATCCCCAGTACCGTGAAGCAAAAACTACATCAGCAATACCCCTTCGATAAAGCAACAAATTATCGGGCAGGTGACCTACGAGGTGCGGTCAGCATAAAACAGCCTTTACCCAGCATGTAGTTAATATGAAAATGCCCAACAAAGGATATTGATTATAAATTTGTGGATTGCTTTTTTTGATGAGTTTCAGAGTAAACAGCTAGCATTGGAAAAACAGGAAACTGACCAGCTAACTAACGGAGGCATGTGCATCACCCAATACAGCTTCAATTTACGTTAAATAACGACTGAAAACATAACATTTAAAAGGAGTTTATATGGCACATATCGTTATCATGGGTGCGGGCACAGGAGGAATGCCCGCAGCCTACGAATTAAGAGAAGCTCTGGACAAAGAACATACCATCACAATGGTTAATGCCAGAGAATATTTTCAGTTTGTTCCATCCAACCCCTGGGTTGGGGTCGGGTGGCGAAAACGTGATGATATTACTTTTCCCATTCGTCCTTATCTGGAACGTAAAGGCATTGAATTCATCGTCAGCCCGGTGAACAAAATTAACGCTGAAAACAATGCACTTGAATTGGCTAACGGTAACCGGGTGGAATATGACTATCTGCTTATCACCACCGGCCCGAAACTGGCATTTGAAGAGATTGAAGGAATAGGTCCGATTGATGGTTTTACCCACTCAATATGCACCGTTGATCATGCTGAAACCGCTTATGATGCCTATCAAAAACTGGTGAAAAACCCTGGCCCGATCGTCGTTGGCGCGGTGCAGGGAGCCAGTTGTTTTGGGCCAGCCTATGAATATGCATTCATTATGGATGCCGATTTGCGCAAGCGTAAAGTCCGTGACCAAATTCCGATGACTTATATTACCAGTGAACCCTACATCGGCCACTTGGGATTAGGCGGCGTGGGGGATTCCAAAGGTATGATGGAATCAGAGTTGCGAAATCGCCACATCAAATGGATCACCAATGCAAAAGTGACCAAGGTAGAAGAAAACAAAATGTATGTTGCAGAACATGACATGGAAGGCAAAGTCATCAAAGAACATGAAGTGGCGTTTAATTATTCGATGATGTTACCTGCTTTCAAAGGGGTGGATGCCGTAGCCAATGTGGAAGATCTTTGTAATCCCCGGGGGTTTGTTATTGTTGATGATCATCAACGCAGCCCTAAATACAAAAATATCTACTCTGCTGGAGTCTGTATTGCCATTCCCCCCGTGGAGGTGACTCCCATACCAACAGGCACACCAAAAACCGGCTATATGATCGAGTCAATGGTGACAGCTATCGTGCATAATATTGAGGAGGAACTGCAAGGAAAAGAGCCCACTCATAAAGGAACATGGAATGCAATCTGTCTTGCCGACATGGGGGACACAGGGGCCGCCTTCGTCGCACTACCACAAATCCCACCACGCAACGTTAATTGGTTTAAAAAGGGCAAATGGGTACATGTTGCCAAGGTGGCATTTGAGAAATACTTCATGCGTAAAATGAAAAAGGGAACATCAGAACCCATTTACGAAAAATATATACTAAAGGCTTTGGGTATTAATCGCCTTAAAGACAGCGATAAATAATTAATTTGTCTCACTCTTGCCGGGGTTTAAAGGTGTGAACCCCGGTTTTTTTATCGCAGGTAATGCCGTTCAGAATTTTTTCTTCAGGCGCATAATATTGCCATCACGCTGAATTTCCAATTTCCCCAAAAACGACATTCCCAATAGAACCTGCGTCGGATAATTACCATCAATCACCACTGCTCTTACATTATGCTGTGTGATGTCTCCGACGGTAACTTTATCCAACGTTACACGATACGCCTCGCTCACCCCCGATGCAGTCCCTACAAATGTCGGCTCCCCGGTCACCCGAAAATCAATGGCCAGACGTTTGGCATGTGGTGCGCTCATAGCGACAGAGGTTGCCCCTGTGTCCACTAAAAATGAAACTGGCAAACCATTGATACTGCCTACCGTGGAATACATACCCGTGTTATTTTTGGCAATGATCACTTCAATACTTTTACGCGCCTTGTATTGGCCTGTTACGGAATAACTGTCGCCCAGGCGCAAACGGCGGCGTTTGCCATCGACCTCCACATCCACTCGCTCTTCTGCGATACGCAATACACGCACTCCTTGTTTCATCGCATCCTTGACTGACATCATTTGCCGCTGACCATCCACCAGCAATAACACCTTACTGCCAAGAATGCCTTGTAATACAATCTGACGTGCAGGCTTGTGTTCATCTTGCGACTCCGCCGCACACACACCAGCAAAGACTGATAGAATCAGCAGCAACCACATTCTCATAATTTGAACACCCCATTCAGGCCGTTTATTTACCATGAAACCCATTCGCATCTTTGTTCACATTGCCTGTGAAGGCCCTGGTTATTTTGCCACTCTGCTAAAAAACTATAACATCCCTTTTGAATTGGTGCGCATTGATGCCGGAGAAATGCTCCCGACACAAATCGATGATGTCAGTGCTTTGGTTTTCATGGGTGGCCCCATGAGCGTTAATGACAATATTGAATGGATTCCACAGGAGCTGACACTCATTCAAAAAGCGGTTGATGCCAATTTACCCGTGCTCGGACATTGCCTGGGTGGGCAGCTCATCAGCAAAGCTTTGGGCGGAAAAGTCACGGCAAACCCCGTAAAAGAAATCGGCTGGCTGCCCGTACAAAAAATTCCCGGCCCACAAACTGATGATTGGCTACAAGATTTTTCCGATGCCAGCGTGTTGTTCCACTGGCATGGTGAAACTTTTTCCATCCCCGATGGCGCAACAGCTATTCTCCGCAGTGAACAGTGTGTACATCAGGGCTTTGTGATCGGCAATACTCTGGCATTGCAATGTCATATTGAAATGACCGATACCATGGTGCGGGAATGGACAGCACTTTATAAGGATGAACTCACAGACCCTGCAACGAGCGTGCAAAGCCAAAACGAAATAACAGAAAACCTGGAAGAACGCACCAAACAACTGCACGGTGCAGCAGATGTACTCTACCGACGCTGGCTGCAACCGTTAATTAGCAACCAGACTGGCTATCAGGATTCACCTGAGTGATTTCTGATGGGAATCAGACCTACCGATTCAACGGGCATAACGTGTGCCGTTGCTTCGCTGACTGAGGTTTGCTTCACGGCCTGGGTTGACATGGTAATTACCACACCGAATATTACAACCAGCATCAACACTGTCATCGGGTCCAGCTTGGATAAAAACTTCATTTTTGCCCCCTGTTACATATTCCAGGCGAGTAACTCGTGATATCGGTCCCCTGCCACAGTATGTGTGTCGTCTACACAAACGCGTACCCCCGTGACTAAGCACACACTGTTTTTGTGAAACTCATCACATATACCCGTAGCGATTGAGATTTAGGTCTAATTGCACGCCCTATTTACCCCATGGCTGCGTTGAAACTCCTTGCAATAGAACGACTATTCCGCGTCATTTCGCCTTGCCATGGAGAAAATATGACGCACACTTAAACCTAAATCCCAAACGCTACGGGTATATTCATTTAAAACTATCGGAAAACGGTAAAATTTCTTTAAATATTTCAAACAGATGCCAATATAAATCCGCGTGAAACCTCCAACCAGGCGGTAGATTGCCAGCTTAACTCCACGACCAGCAAAGGGCTGTCCTGGTGACGAAAATGCATTTCACAATATGCCATCAACGCATTCGTATCCAACAAAGTCTCTTCTGCCTGCTCACAATACACCGGCGACAGCCAACGATATTTAGGCAGAATCATCCAGCACACATCAGCAACAGTGGTGAGCACGGGCAGTTTTTTCCAGTGCAGCCACCACCCTTTGTGGTGATGGGCTGACAGCGTATAGAGTGCTGGGTCAACAGCATCAATCAGCCCAGGAGAGAACCCTCCAGTTTCATCAAGCGGGTAAAACAGATAACCTTTGATAAAGGCAGCGGGTTGAATCGACCCCGTCCCTATGTGCATTAAACACGCTTGCGCCTCAGGAAAGCCTGCCAGCTTAAGTTGATGCTGAAATAAACGATCCAGCTTTATATCAAGGCGGTCCCGGTCACCCGGCCCCACCCAGCGAGACTTACCTTCATCATCTGTTTTTTGTAAATAAAATTTTACCGCAACTTCCCAATGCTGCATTGGCTTTCCATTATCCATTCGAAACAAAAAATCGAACTCTCCCAAAGTGCGTTTTCCACCTGTTTTTTGCGGTTGAAAGACCGGGACATTGTGTTGCAGTTCCTGCACACATAAAATGGCTTGCAGCCAATAGCGTAAAAGATATTCAAAATAAATGCCCAGACGATGGCTTTTGCATCTCGATAGCTCTTCTAACAAAGGTGTAGGGTTTTCATCCAGCTCACGTAGGTGATTTTCGTGTGTTGTGTAAACACATTGACACCAGTCATCTTTCACCAACGCCTGTCCCTCCGGTGCCTTTTGTAATAAACCAGGAGAAGCCATCACCCAAGCAAGATCACGCACCACAGGATGTCGATAAGGTAACACTACAGCATCTGTATTATTTGTATTCATACCACTGGTTGTTTAATTGCCAGAATCAAATCCATCACATTGGTACCCGTGGGCCCGGTAACAATCAAATCACCACTGGCTTGCAAAAATTCACCTGCATTTGCACTGGCCAACGTTTGCTGCACATTAAACCCGGCCTGTATTCCACGTTGTAAAGTATGCCCGTCCACCAAAGCACCCGCAGCTTGTGTCGGCCCATCACTGCCATCGGTGCCTGCGGCTAAAAAATAATGCGCCTCCATACCCGCTAATTCTACTGCTGCCGCCAATGCCAATTGTTGATTGCGCCCACCCTGTCCAGGGTTCTCCGGTAAACACACAGTGGTTTCCCCACCCCAGACATGCAAACCAAATTCGCCATCACACAGCGTACGCACCAACTTCTGCCCCGCAAGTTGTGCGTCACATGTTATTAGGTCTTCATGTAAATAAACGTCAT
This sequence comes from Gammaproteobacteria bacterium, assembly GCA_021647705.1. GTDB lineage: Bacteria > Pseudomonadota > Gammaproteobacteria > SZUA-152 > SZUA-152 > SZUA-152. The sequence continues at coordinate 18,658 of JAKIUF010000025.1, forward strand.
AGCCTAAAGTCATTGCCCTTTTTTTTGCAGCCTGCATAGCATCCTCAAGTTTTGCAACAATGTGGATATTAATCGTATTAAAACAAGCATCGCCCAATAAAGGTGCAGGTGGTGCCTTGGGCAGTTTTTTAATCCATTCCGGTATATTCTCAGATTGTGATTCATCGCTAATATCCGGGCTTAAAAACCCCGAACCAATCACGTCTGGTGAATTATCCGGTACATCAGAAATCATCAGGCAGTTGACACGACGCCCTGTAAGTCGTTGCGCCAAACGTCCACCCTTGATACATGACAATGATTTTCGCACACGATTCATCGCCGTGATACTCCAACCACTGCCTAGCAACCACTGGTTTACTTTTTGCAGATCTTCCAGGTATAACCCATCCGGTAATACCTCCACCAGTGAAGAAGCTCCGCCGGAAATCAAAAATATAAAATCCTGTTGCGCTGGTCGTACCGCCATAAACTCCAGCAATGCCTGTCCCGCACACACACTGCGTTGATCTGGCACAGGATGCGCTGATTCCAGACATTCAATGTTTTTCATGCCTTGCAATTGTTTGTCACAATGTCCTTCCTTGGTAATCAACAAACCCTTATCAAATATATCCCCCAGAGCCGTTATTGCACCCAGCATCATGCTCGATGCTGCTTTACCCATAGCAATCACAGCAACCGGCCGTCCCGAATCATAGTCCGACAATATCTGTCGTGTACAAATCTCCCCCTGCACGGCTGCCAATGCAGCGTGGTAAATTTGTAAAAGATCCCGGCGGGTTAAACTCATGTTTTGTCCTGCTTCATTTTTTATCGTTTACCTTGCTGAATACAGAGAGGATGCGTATCCTCTCTATTGTGCAAACAGGAAAATCAACAAGGATGATTCTGCCATGCTCTGCGAAAAATGTGGTTTCAAAAATCCGGGAAATATGCGCTTTTGTGGCCAATGCGCCACACCGCTAAATACCACCTGTCCTAGCTGTAATTTTAGCAATCCATTTGATTTTGAGTTTTGCGGACAATGTGCCACCCGCTTAAGCAAAATACAAAACACGGAAAACCGCTCCGCTATACCACCCCATACCCCCAAACAACAAAGCGCAGAACGCCGCCAACTCACTGTACTGTTTTGTGACATCGTTGGTTCCTCTGCGCTTTCCGAGCGCATTGACCCGGAAGAACTACGCGATATCATGCGCGACTACCGTGACACCTGCAATAAAATTGTCAGTAGTTATGATGGTTATGTCGCACAATACCTTGGTGATGGCATATTGGTGTATTTTGGTTATCCCCAGGCACATGAGGATGACGCACAACGCGCGACGTTTGCCGCATTGGAAATTGTTAAACGTATCCCTAAGCATATTTACCCTATACAACAAAGCGACAATGTTCAGCTTGCGGTGCGCGTAGGCATTCATACCGGTCTGGTCGTGGTCGGCGAAATTGGCGGGGGCGATAAACGTTCGATGGCTCTGGGTGAAACGCCCAATATTGCTGCACGGGTTCAAGGCTACGCCAGTGAAAATACTGTGGTAATCAGTGGTTGCACACATCAGCTATTGAACCGGCGATTTGAATGCCAAACACTGGGAACCCACACACTAAAGGGTTTCTCCCAATCTTTTATACTTTTCCAAGTACAGCAAGTTCATGACAATAAAAATCGGTTTACGGAAACCGAGCATCCCTCCCGTACCATGCTGGTCGGGCGAGACCAGATAACCAATTTGTTAACAGAAAGACTTAATCAGGCACGTAAAGGTGTCGGGCACGTTGTTTTACTCAGCAGTGAACCTGGGATGGGAAAAACATGCATGGTGCGAATGATTTGTAAAAAGGCTGAAAAAGAACATTGCCTTTTTCTGAATTGTTATGGTGATTCTTATTACAAAAATAGTTTTCTTTATCCGGTTATGGATATGGTGCGCCGCATTATCGGCCTGACCGAAAGCGATAGCCCACAAAAACAAATTTCACGTATCGAAAAAACAATTGCTGCCCTGGGTATGGAACCCAAAACAGTCACCCCCATTCTAACTGAACTGTTATCCATTCCATTACCTGAAAAAATGGTTTCCAGCACTACGGAGACAATCTCCACCCCACAACAACAAAAACAGCGGACTTTCGAGATTCTTATCGATATGTTACAGGCTGCTGCACAACAACGCTTTATTCTATTTGTTGTAGAGGATTTACAATGGATAGATCCTTCCAGTATAGAATTATTGTCATTGCTCATCGATCAGCCTGGACTAACTAATATTTTTGCCCTTTTTACCTTCCGCAGCGACTTCTCCCCTCCGTGGGAAAATCGCGCCAGCGTGACAAACATTACGCTTAACCGTCTCACTCAAAAACAATCCGGCAGCATGATCAGGCAACTGTGTCGAGGGAAAACGCTACCCACAGAAGTATTTGTTGAAATTATTAATAAAACAGACGGCATCCCTCTTTTTGTTGAAGAACTCACCAATGCCGTGCTTCGGTCTTCATTACTGGTAGAAAAAGAAGAGCATTTTGAACTCAACCACAATATGTCCCAATTGGAAATTCCCAGCACACTACAAGATTCTCTTATGTCACGTTTGGACAACCTGGGTGATGACAAAGAACTGGCACAGCTAAGTGCCACATTAGGACGTGAATTTACTTACGAACTATTACGTGCAGCCACTCTGCAAAGTGAACTCAGCCTGCAATCTGGCATGGACCGGCTCATTACTGCTGAATTATTTATCCAGAGCGGAAAACCACCAAAAGCACATTACCGTTTTCAACATGCCCTGGTGAGGGAAGCCGCTTATCAATCATTATTAAAGCGCACACGCCAAAAATACCACCAGCGTATTTCCACACTTATCAAAGATAAATTCCCACAGCTTGTTGCCGATAACCCGGAAATTATTGCCCATCATTGTACAGAGGCTGGCAATAACGAAGATGCTTTACATTACTGGTTATCCGCAGGAAATTATGCCATTCGACACTCAGCCAATATCGAAGCCATCGAACATCTTAATAAAGGCCTTGCCTTAATTAAAAAAATACCTGAGTCACCCCAGCTGAGCATGCATGAACTTGCGCTACAAACCACACTGGGGCTGGCCACCATGATGAGTAAAGGTTATGCCGCACCCGAAGCGGAAAAAGCTTATGCCCGAGCCTACAGCCTATGCCGCAACATAACAGACATCAATATCGTATTCCCTGTGTTATGCGGCCTCTGGGAATTTTACATTGTCCGTGCAGAGCTGGAAAAGGCATATAAACTCGCAAATGAAATACAACAATATGCAACAAAATCCAATATTTCGGAATTTTTACTGGAAGCAAAACGTGCGCTTGGTACTACATTATTTTGGAAAGGAAATTTTTCCGAAGCATTACAGAATCTTGAACTTCACATTGACCCTCAAGCCGGACAGGCTCGCTCGAAAGTGACGCTGGTTGCCTATAGTCAAGATGCTCAGGTCGCCTCCCTTGCCACTGCTGCATGTGTTTTATGGTTACTTGGAAAAACCGATCAGGCATTAACACGCGGCCAGGCTGCACTGAGTCTGGCCCAACGTCTTGCACACCCATTTAGCCAAGCTTATGCTTTACATTTCATGGGAACGCTGTCCCAACTTTGTGGCGACCACAAAGCCACCTATCGTTATGCGGATGCACAAATCACACTGAGTGAGACTTATGGTTTTTCATTTTGGGCAGCCACCGGCCATATGTTAAAAGCATGGTCTGAATCGATAAAACAACCGGCAGAAATCATTTGCAAACGCTTTCAACAGGCATTGCATGATTATGAAAAATCTGGAAATCGCCTCGCCCGTTCTTATTTTCAAGCCATCCTGGCGGAGCTTTTACATAATGCAGGAGAAACTGAAAAAGCCCGACAAACCATTGAGTCGGCGCTACGGGAAACCACCTTTACCGGCGAGGGGTTTTTTACCGCAGAACTGCTGCGCATCAAGGGCAGTTTTGCCATCGAAAACGGTACAGATGCTTACAATCTTGCAGAAAAATACTTGAATGAGTCATTGGCTATTGCCAAGCAACAAAACGCCCATGCCTTCGTATTACGCACAGAAACCAGTCTTGCCAAACTCCAAAAAAACCTGCTGTGATGGGCAAAAAAACTGCTGCGGAAAATTAATATTCCCTGACTGATTTTTGCCACCTCCATTGCACAAACATTCTATCTTGTTGATAAACAGAGAAAATAATTTTTACGTCCGATCTGGGCGTATATATACTCGTAGCGATTGAGATTTAGGTCGTGTGCACGCCCTATTTACCCCATGGCTGCGTTGTTGTCCTTGCAATAGAACGACTATTCCGCGTCATTTCGCCTTGCCATGGAGAAAATATGACACACACTTAAACCTAAATCCCAAACGCTACGGGTATAGCTGGCCACACCGCTCTCTTCTACATCAGCAATTTCTAACCATTTACATGCTGTATTCAATCGAAAAAATTTAAAGCGCTTCTTACGCTGGCCGATATGCAATGACAAGTACTGCATTTTTACAGCATCGTACACACTCGACAAACCAATCAAATGAAACACGTTATATCCAGGATATAAAAGTACAGAAAAATGTATCGCTATTGGAAAAAATATACGCACATTTCCTCCGTTTATCTGCGGATGAAAAAATGTATATTTTATTTTGGTCTTTTTTTACTAATACCTGGCATTGCCTTTTCTTCTGCCAACCCGGCACTTACACCAACGACAGAACAACACTCAAGCATTCGTTCTTTCCATGAAACAACAGAACTGGCTGAGATTATCTGGACCGACCTGACCAATCATTTTATTAAATATTATGAAAATGGTGATTATAAAAATGCGCTTCTTGTTGCACAACGTAATTATGATATCGCCGATAAAAACTTTTCCCCATATAATGCCAATACTGCTGATGCATTATTAAAACTCGGCATCATCGAACAAACGTTAGGAAACCTGACCGAAGCAGAAAATCATTTATTGAACGCTTTGCTGATTCTTGAAGAAAAACTCAGCTCGGACCACCCTGATCTTGCCGTTGTCATGACAAGTCTTGGTAATGTTTATTTTGAATCACAACGCCCCACATTATCTGAACAATATCATCAACAAGCGTTGAAAATTCGTAAAAATTACTTTGATGCAGATAATCCTGCCATTGCACAATCAACATATAATCTGGCTGTATTATATGAAAATCAGCACAAATATAAACAAGCCGAAATTTTTTATCAGCAAGCGATCGATTCATGGTCAATAAGCGTCGGAGCTATGCACCCTTATATCAGCAACGCACTCAGCAACTTAAGTGGCATTTACAAAAAACAGGAAAAATATAAAAAAGCCACAGGCATCCTGCAACGCATGCTCGCCCTTAAAAAATCTGTTTTTGGTGATCAACATGAAGAAGTTGCACAGACGCTTATTAATCTGGGCACAAACTATCTCGAGCAAGGCGAATACAGTCCGGCCAGTCATGCCTACGAAGAGGCTCTGAACATTGCACAGCAAATACTAGGCTCATCAGACCCGCAATTAGCCTTACTGATGTATACCCTGGCCAATATTTATCACACCCAGGCCCGCATCGAAGAGCAAAACCAGACACTCTTTGAGACGGGCATAATGCCGACTAATAACACGTCTATTTCAATGAATACAACACAGCGAAAGACGGCTTTTTTCGCACAAGCCTTGCCACTTTATGAAAAAGCTGCCGAAATACTTGATGATGGTGAAAATGAAACACAGCCCGCACTGGATGCCGTTTTGACGGAACTTGTCATACTGTACAAAGAGATTGGCAATACTGATATGGCACGCACCATTGAGTCGCGTATCACTACACACTGACTTACCCGCCAACAGCTAGGGCTGTACGCGCTCCTTATTTCAGCCCACGCTCCAGATCGACCTGAATATCCATAATTTCTTCCAGTCCTACCGCAACACGCACCAAGCCATCACTAATACCTGCCTCAGCACGTCGTTCAGGATCAACACGGCCATGTGTTGTGGTGGCTGGATGGGTAATTGTACTTTTGGTATCACCCAGGTTTGCCGTAATCGAGATCAAGCGAGTGTTATCAATAACGCGCCATGCTGCTTTTTGGCCACCCTTCACTTCAAAGGATAATACCCCACCAAAGCCATTTTGCTGTCGTGCTGCCAATGCATGTTGGGGATGCGATGTCAGGCCCGGGTAATTCACATGGGCAATAGACGATTGTTCTGCCAACCATTCTGCCAATATTTGTGCATTACGGCTGTGAGCCTCCATGCGAATGCGTAATGTTTCCAATCCTTTTAAAAATACCCAGGCATTAAACGGGCTCATACAAATGCCCCCCGTACGCACCACACCAGCAATATCTCCACCCACACATTCTTCAGTACCAACAATGGCTCCACCAATACAACGCCCTTGACCATCCAGGTATTTGGTGGCCGAATGGATAACAATGTCTGCACCCAACATCAATGGTTTTTGTAACGCGGGCGTGCAAAAACAATTATCCACCACTAACTGACAACCATGGGCATGGGCCAAATCGGCCAGCGCCTGCACATCTGCAATTTCCGTTACAGGGTTTGACGGGGTTTCCAAAAACAACATTTTGGTTTCGGGACGTATGGCTGCTTCCCATGCCGATAAGTCGGTTAATGGCACATAGGAGGTTTCCACACCAAATCGTGTCAGAATGTTATTAAACAACACCACTGTGGAGCCAAAAATAGCCCGTGATGAAACAATATGATCGCCGGCTTTCAATAACCCCAAACAGGTTGTCAGAATAGCTCCCATACCGGATGCCGTAGCGACGCAACGTTCTCCACCTTCCAACGCAGCCAGGCGTTTCTCAAAAGTGCGCACGGTAGGATTGGTAAAGCGCGAATAGATGTTGCCCGGCTCATCACCTGAAAACCGTGCTGCGGCCTGAGCTGCGCTGCTGTATACATAGCTGGAAGTGGTAAAAATAGCTTCACCCTGCTCGCCTTCATTAGTGCGCTCATGCCCAGCCCGTACCGCCAGTGTATCGAACCCGTATTGTTCTCTATTGTCGTGTGACATTGTTTGCCTCGCATTTTCTTTCATGATTTTTTTCAACCGGGCATTTATCATCAATTTTTGGACATAAAAAAACCCGCTCAGCCAACGCCAAAGCAGGTTATTGTAACTTCACCTCGTTTTAGCCGTATTTATTTCGCGCCCGCAAGCTGATCTCAAATCGGCGCGTTAAGTTGCAGACTAGTAAAACCAGCCAACTCCGTCAAGTTTTTCTCTTTCCCCTTTCTTCTACCCTTAAATATGCATTCAGTAAGACAGGCTGTTCTCTGATCATGAGTCACAGAGATCATAAAACCCAACGCAAAGGCATGAAGATGCAAAGAATACAACGATATACCTATGGCATTGGGTATTTTGGCGCTGGGTATTTCGGCTTTTCCTATACATCATATTCATTTCAACACAGCCATGGAATAAAGCTGACATGTACTAAAAACATAGCAATTTGGCCCTTAATTCACATCTAAGCCGTATTGTGTAACTCAATCACTGCGTTATCATCTTCATCTGTGTTTTCACGCGCACCATCGCTGCGTTTGCTTTCGATAAAGTCCAGATAGTCCTGGGTCACATCACCCGTGACATATTCACCGTCAAACACAGAGGTATCAAAATTCTCTACTTCCGGGTTGCCATGGCGGGTGGCTTCAACTAAGTCATCCAAATCCTGATAAACCAGCCAGTCTGCACCAATCGCTTCGGCAATCTCTTTGTCATCTCTGCCATGCCCCACCAGTTCATTCACCGATGGCATATCGATGCCATATACATTGGGGAAACGTACCGGTGGTGCCGCTGAGGCGAAATACACTTTGTTGGCACCGGCTTCCCGCGCCATTTGAATAATCTGTTTTGAGGTGGTGCCACGCACAATGGAATCATCCACCAACAGTACATTTTTGCCTTTAAACTCCAGGTCAATGGCATTGAGCTTTTGGCGCACAGATTTTTTGCGTTGTTTTTGCCCTGGCATAATAAACGTACGGCCGATGTACCGGTTTTTGATAAACCCTTCGCGATACACCGTGCCCAACTGATAGGACAACTGCAACGCGGAGGTGCGGCTGGTATCAGGAATCGGAATAACCACATCGATATCATGCTGTGGATAGACCCGTAAAATTTTCTTCGCCAGTGTTTCACCCATGCGCAAACGCGCCTTGTAAACAGAGATGCCATCAATAATGGAGTCTGGTCTCGCAAAATACACATGCTCAAAAATACAAGGACTGGCTTCGGGTTTCTTCGCACACTGCCGCGTGCTGAATCGGCCATTCACATCAATAAACACTGCTTCACCCGGCGCAATATCACGTATCAGATCAAAACCCAACGAATCCACAGCAACACTTTCCGAGGCAATCACGTACTCATCACCACGCGGCGTTTCACGTTTACCGAACACCACAGGGCGAATCCCGTGCGGATCGCGAAAACCCACAATGCCGTAACCGGTAATCATCGCCACCACTGCATATGCCCCTTTGCAGCGACGATGTACGGCAGCCACCGCTTCAAAAATATCGTTGGCGTCCAGAGTCAGCTTGCCTTCGTGTTGCAGCTCGTGCGCAAACACGTTGAGCAACACTTCGGAATCAGAGTCGGTGTTGATATGCCGACGATCAGCGCGGAACAAGTCACGCTTCAGCTCGGCAGCATTGGTGAGATTACCGTTGTGCGCCAGCGAAATACCAAACGGTGAATTGACATAAAACGGTTGCGCCTCGGCTGAGGAAAAACAACCCGCCGTAGGATAACGCACGTGGCCGATACCCATATTGCCCTGCAAACCCCGCATGTGCCGAGTGCGGAACACATCACGCACTAAACCGTTATCTTTGCGCAAGTACAGACGCCGTTTGTCACAGGTGACAATGCCCGCCGCATCCTGGCCCCGGTGCTGTAAAACAGTTAATCCATCATATAAATTCTGGTTAACGTTTTCCGTTCCAACAATGCCGATTATGCCGCACATGCAAAATACCTCATCAAAACCTTCATTATTTGATCGCTATTGCCAAGGTTTACCAGGGATAGCGCCATTCATTAATTCCGGTGCTATGGTGTGCCACAACCACAACGCCAGCCTGTGAAACACATCGATCAGTACCGACTCTTGCCACCAGGGATCCTGAGGGATGCCTGTCATGCCCGCCAAAAACACCAGCACTGCCACCACCACCACACCACGGGCAATGCCGAAAATCATACCAATCATGCGATCCGTGCTGGTCAGTCCTGTCTTCGTCACTAACGAACTCGCAAGATGATTAACCAGTGCGGCGCTCACCAGTGTCACTACAAACAGGATAGTAAATGACGCCACCAAACGCACTGAGGGGACGGAAATACCGGTCAGCAATAAATCGGCAAAATCCCTGAAAAAAATCAACGCAATCAAAAAGGCGGCCAGCCAGCCCAACAGTGACAATGCCTCCCGCACAAAACCCCGCATCAAACTAAACAACGCAGAGATAGCGATGACACCAGGAATAACTATATCGACCCAAATCATAATTGCACCCGACTCCTCAAGGGTAGACCTGTACCAGCCCCTTCAAACCTGCTTCTTTGATCAGACGCTGACGCAGTTTGTCTGCCGCAGCCTTGCTGAGTTCTGGTCCCACACGCACCCGATACACACGGCCAGACGTGCTCTTAATGGATTCCACAAAACTGGCATGTCCCTGCTTACGCAATTTGTCGCGCAACGCCCGGGCATTGTTGCGCGCGGAGAAACTACCGACTTGTACCACCCAGCCACTGACCTTCCCGGACTCAGCAGGTTCGGCCTTGGTGGGAGCGGCCTTTACAACGGGCGGCGGAATTGGTTTTGCCGGTACTTTCTCTACAACCTTTGCCGGGGGCTTTGTTGCAGACTGATTCGTTACCTTTTTCTCCGGGACCGGTTTATCAGGTACAGCGGGGGGTTCAATTTCATCATCATCGCCCAGCGGTACCACGGGTGCAGCCGCTACCGGAGGTGCCTTGGGCGCAGCAGGTACAGGCGGGAAACGGAAATCCGGTTCAGCAGGGATGTTACTGCCGTCGATACCACCACCGAGATTGCCCTCCCCCGACAGTAACATGGGGATAAAAATCACCGCCAGCGCCACCAGCACTATTGCACCTACTAATCGCTGCTTGAGTTGAATATTCACAAAATGCCTCTGTACCCAATGAAGCGTGATTATACTGCCTCGCCCAGCACCGCCGCCACTGTATAAAACGATCCTGTCACCACAATACGGTCTTCCGCCGTACTGGCCGCCAATGCTGCCTGATAGGCTGCCGCAACATTATCGAAAATATCTATTGCGGCATTGCTGACTGAGGTTTCTGTTGGCCCACCCAGCAGCGCGGCATGCAACTGCTCGACGGGGGCCGAACGAGGCACTGGCAGGGGTGAGAGGTACCAATGATCCACCATCGGTCGCAACTGCGCCACTATAGTGTCAATATCCTTGTCCGCCAACATACCCAGCACTGCCAGCGTGCGACCCCGGCAATCCTGACGCGCCAGATTATCAGCTAGTGCCAGCGCGCTTTGCGCGTTGTGCGCCACATCAAAAATTTGCAGCGGCGTACCCGGCAGGACTTGAAAACGCCCGGGCAACGATACTGATTGCAAACCCTGAGTGATAGCCGCCATATCCACGGGAAATTCCGTGTTCACAGCAGCCAGCACGGCCAGCACACCGGCAGCATTGTTCAACTGGAAGTCACCGGGTAAAGCGGGCAAAGGCAAATCCTCGAAACGGTGCTGCGTATTGCCCCAACACCAGCGATTTGTCTCTTGCCCGTCAGGCATCTCAACAAAGAAATCTTTCCCCAGCAGTGATAACGATACCCCCAATGACTCCGCCACCGACAGCAACGATAGCGGTGGCGTCGGATCAGCACACACTGCTAGCTGCCCTTTGCGTAATATACCCGCTTTTTCACGTGCAATTGTCTCACGGTCACTGCCCAGCCAGTCCACATGGTCCACATCAATGGCGGTAATCAATGCCACATCAGCATCCAGTATATTCACTGCATCCAGTCGCCCGCCCAATCCAACTTCGAGAATTGCCACATCCACTTCGGCATGTTGCAAAATATCGATGGCAGCAAGGGTGCCAAATTCAAAATAGGTTAAACGAACATCCTCACGGGCCTGATCAATGCGCTCGAAAGATTCACACAGCATGGCATCATTTACCGGCTGACCATCAAACTTGATGCGTTCGTTGTAGCGCAATAAATGCGGCGAGGTGTAACTGCCAACACGGTAACCCGCCGCAAGCAAAATGGCCTCCAGCATCGACACGCTGGAACCTTTGCCATTGGTTCCAGCAACCGTAATCAACGTAAAATCGGGGCGAGTAAGCTTGAGCCGCGCCAGCACTGTACCCACCCGTTCCAGCCCCAGATCAATCTCCCTGGGGTGCAGGGTTTCCTGCCAGACAAGCCAGTCCGTGAGGGTATTAAAGCGCATTGAACAATAAAACGCAGGCTACGAGCCCATAAACCCGATAGATTTCCCAGCCCCTGGCTTGGCCTTGCATTCTTTTTCCAGCGCACTTAATAAATAACGCGGGTGAATCGTTTTATTCAGGCTCCGCGACTGACGCACGATCGTCGCAAAATCCCCAGGTGTGAGATTATCAAGTCGCGTTAAATCTGTTTTGTATTTCTGCGTCTCACTCGTCTTTAGATTACAGCCGTGCTCCTCCAGCACTTGCAGGAATAATGTCCACGCTTGTTCAGACTTCATGTAATCAAATTTTATTTTCAAATCAAAGCGGCGTAACGAAGCAGCGTCCACAAGATTCAGTAAATTCGTGGATGCGATGAACACACCATTAAAACTTTCCATTTGAACCAGTAGTTCATTAACCTGGGTGATTTCCCATGAATTTTGAGAGGAGCCGCGATCCAGGAGAAAACTGTCCACTTCATCAACCAGCAACACCATGTCGTCAGCTTCGGCTTCATCAAACATGGCAGCGATATTTTTTTCTGCCTCCCCCACCCATTTGCTAAGAATGTCTGACGCCTGTTTTTTAAGCAGAGGCTTGTCCAACTGTTCCGCAACATAATGCGCAAAAGCGGTTTTTCCAGTGCCCGGTGCGCCATACAAACAAATACGTGCCTGATGGTTTTGCTGTAATCCTCTGGTCAACGCTTCCAAATCCTGGTCTGGGTTCAAATACTCAAGGCTGTAGCGGGTTTCACGGCTGATAACCGTACGAGGCTTACGAGACAACCCCATAACCTGTAGTTTGTTACCAATAATCCTTTCCAGGTTTTTCTCCAATTCCTTTGTGTTTTCATCATCCAGGTGAGCTGCGATTTTGGCTGCGCTTTCAGCGTGTGCCGGCACTAGATGCTCATGTTCCGCCATTTGCGCCAACCAGGTGTCACTCAAGCCGAGATGACCAAGATATTTATCAAGAATACGCCGACGGATATTGCGTGTAGGAGAACGCAAATTCAGGACAAAATCAAAGCGACGCAGCACCGAATCATCCAGTTGCACCACGCTATTGCATAACCAGAATGCGGGAATTGAATTTTCCTCTAACAACTGATGCACCCAGGCTTTTTTAAAATCAGGACGTGTCACATGACCGAATGGACTGAAATTCACATCAGGAAAAGCATCTTCTATTTCATCAAACAAAATGGCAGATTTTTCTTTATTGGCCAACATTTTCTGGGTCAACTGATAAGCAGCGAAACGGTCTTTTCCATCAATGGGATTACCATCCATGTCCTGCATGGTGATTTCGAATAACTCAAACCCACAGTACCGGCTTAAGGTTTTCACCAGCTCGGTTTTACCTGTGCCGGGTTCGCCGTATATCAATACGTTAATTCCTTGAACATCTTTTTTTTCAGCGGACTGTAAATAGCAGGCCAACAAATCAATATCCGTTTTCAAGTGAAGAAAATCCTCAATTGACAAATGCGACTGATCCGCTATTTTGAAAAAGCATTGCAATATTGCCCCGGGATTATTCTGCTCCTGTGTCAAAGCGTATTTGATACTGTGCGGAACATCAAAGCACTGCTGTAATGAATGCATATAGTGGCCACTGGTATTAATACGCAGCAGCCCCGAGGATATTAATGCACCATTGGTACGCATAGCATTCTCAACATCACTGAGAGAAACATTCAGAATTATCGACAGGGTGTGCCTAATTTGTTCATTGCTCATTTCCCCGAGCGTTTCGACCACCATATTAAACCCCGCAGACGAACCCGATACGATAACAAATCGTAATATGTCAATTTCACACTGCGTCAGGTTTAACGATTTCTGAAGAACAGCAATATTAATGGAAAAAACATCTTGGGGAGGCGTCAGCGTATCGCTTTCCAATGTTTTTAACGTATTGGACAAATTAGAAAATATAGTTTTTTTATCAATGCTTTCATCTTGCAGAAATGCTGACAACCCCAAAACATGCATTGTTTCCGGATCATGCAAACCACCATAACGATCAAAAAATCGGTTAAAGACATTCAACCGAATCAGGATGCGTAGATTCCAGAGCTTCAACAACAGATCACAATCTGAAGTTTTGTGGGCATCCACATTGGCAGAGGATTGTTTGTTGTCATTTACTTGGGTCATAGCTCAGCACCAAAAATTGCCCGTCAGGGCCAAAAACCTGCATTTTAAAAGAATTCACCTATACCGTATAGACATATCGCTTAATTCAAAGTAGAAAACCATACGAAAAATCCTAAATACTCAAAACCATGCTCGAGTTCCCACCCTAAAAGAGTAAGACCAACACATTCCAAACAATGTTATTTCTGCTCGCTCTTTAGCCTGGATACTTCACTATCAAAATAATAACCATATAACCACTCCACGTTAAATGCACCGGGCTTTGTCAATATATGTACTGTTTTGTTAATTCGTTTGACCGACAAATTATAAAAAGACCGACTGACTGACAATTTTTCCGTACCGGAATTTCGCCAGGACTCAACAATAATATAATAGCTATCCGGCCCTTTAGTTGATTGATAATAATCTGTATCAATCAATTTTGAAGGGTGAGACAAAGCAGGTCTGTTATCAAAAAAACCATTTAATAACTGGAACATCATTATTGCCAGAAAAGTGTAACCAACACCATTCAGGATGGCGATCCAGGAAAGCTCTTTGTGTGATCTTGCCCTACCCGAGAGATGCATACCTGCTGCCAAAAGATGTAATGACATAACAGGAAAAGCCAGATAGAAAATCCCCTTAGTAAAAACCTGTTCAAACTCAATAACAGGGTATGGGTCAAAGAATACCCCAATAGCCATAAAAAATATGCCCATTGAAAGCACATAACCCGCGCTTAATATCCAGAACTTTCGTTGTCTCACCCATTTTTTAGGGTAGTGCTTGAATAATTTATCGGGAATCCGTATATAAAAATTAACAAAACCCTCTACTCTATCGCAAGACAACAATGACCCCAGTCTTTTTGAAGATTTATTTCCCGGGTGATATTTTTCCAGGTAGTCACGCAGTTGCGTAAGCAGTTCAGCACTTCGCTCAATAACTCCTGGCCTAAACCAACGCCACCCGGTAAAAGTGCTGAATCCTGTTTTTAAAACACCTTCTTCCAACTTAATATAATCAAATCCTTCAGCGAGCAAATCTGCAATAACCTTACAGGTTTGCTCGTTAGCCAATAAATGTTCCTGTGTCGTTTTGTTGGTTTCCGAAAGGATATAATGACGCCTGTCAAACCACTCATACCCTGTTTGCAACTCATTACTAATACCAAACATTTTAAACATTTTGTCAAAAATACGTTCTCTTATTACAATAAAGTTCGCAGAATTGCGTGGCATACCTGCACACATAATAAAGTAAGCAATATCTGGACCCTGATGAATGGAGTGTTTGATATAACTATATTGAATAGAATCTGCTTTATTACCCGGCACTGAGTAATTACCAAACTTGACACCTAGAGCATGATTCAGATTCTTTCGGCTAACAACGTTTTTGATCAACAAAACAACCAGATAAAACAACCCGCTAAGAACAGTAAACAGCACTATTAAATAAAAAGAGAGGAAGCCCTGATTTAACATGTTAAATGTATTGACTCCACACCGGTTGAAATAAACAACAGTGAAATCCGGCCCACAAAATCCGGGAGCATCCGCTTATCAAGTTTGCCTCGCAATAAAAACGCCCAGGAAAACTCAATGTAAACCTGAACCCTGCAAGCAGTCCGCACTTAAAACCCAGATGATTTTGCGACAGCCCTTTTTGCAAACTCCGAGACGAGATTTATCTTGCCGAGTGGCTGCTCCCATTGAAGCAGAGTGTTTCATTTGGGATGGCGCTGACTGAAATGATCATGGCAATCTCTTTGTCGCGACTTAACGTTTAGCATAAAGATTGGCACGGGCAACGATTTTCTGGCATTTATATTAAGGTGCTGACTGTCCCGTCAACATGGTTAACAAACTAGCAATACGGTCACGCAAATCACGCCGGTCAATCACCATATCCACCGCGCCTTTTTCCTGTAAAAACTCACTGCGCTGGAAACCTTCCGGTAAGGTTTGACGTACCGTTTGCTCGATAACCTTCGGTCCGGCAAAACCGATCAATGCTTTGGGCTCTGCAATATGCACATCACCCAGCATGGCCAGACTGGCCGACACTCCTCCCATGGTAGGGTCAGTCAATACAGAAATAAATGGAATGCCCTGTTTACTGAGTTTCGCCAGAGCTGCGCTGGTTTTGGCCATTTGCATCAACGAAAATAGCGCTTCCTGCATCCGCGCACCACCACTGGCAGAAAAACACACCAGCGGAATATTGTGTTCCAGCGAAGTATTCACTGCACGCACAAAACGCTCACCGACCACCGAGCCCATGGATCCCCCCATAAACTTAAACTCAAAAGCCACTGCCACCAGCGGCACACCCTGCACCTGCCCCATCATGCTCACCAGGGCATCCGTTTCTCCTGTGGTCTTTTGTGCCAGGACCAAGCGATCTTTATATTTCTTAACGTCTTTAAATTTAAGCACATCAACTGGAAGCACTTCCGCACCGATTTCCACGCGGGGCTCATCATCGAGAAAAATCTCCAGGCGACGGCGCGCGCCCACGCGCATGTGGTGATCACATTTGGGACAGACATCCAGATTCCGCTCCAGCTCTGCGCGATACAACACGGCGCTGCACATCGTACATTTGGCCCAGATGCCTTCCGGCACAGCCTTTTTTTGACCGCTTTGGGTGCTGATTCTTGATGGGATTAATTTTTTTAGCCAGCTCATGGTATTTTTTACACTTTATATTAGTTATTTTTGTTCAAAATAATCAGTAAATCTTCCGACGCGAAGCAAGACAATGAATCGAGTATGCCATCATTTTTTACCATCAGGCACCATCGAGATGAAGTAAAGATGCCAACTATCATTGTGTGAGTTATTTAATTTTCCAAAAAAGGCATTATGGTACGATAAGTATCACTTTTGTTGGTTTTTTGGAAATCACATTATTAACCTGCTCCCTAGAGTACGTTATCCGGCGGAGGCTGTGTTTAATGCCCACACCCATTTCCGGGTATACTGCAACCAGACTCAAAGTGTCGTAATCCAACCCGACTAAAGAAACTTGCTTCATTACATTATTTGAGTTCACACTTAATGATTGAAAAATGTATGCGGAGTAACTCACATGACCGTCCGCGTGATGCGACTCTGCATCAGCCGTTAAAAAAGCCCCCGAAGCACTGTCGTCAGATATTATTTTACCACCTTTGTTAATCGTTGCCCTGACCTGAAACAATGATTTGACGGGAGCAATATCAATAAGTGGTTTTGGAGTAGTAAAGCTAAATCGTAAAAAGTCATTCTCACTGATCACTCTTCCATTTTGAGTGAGTGTGACCGAAGATCTATCAAGATTATGTTGAGATATTTCAATAGACTCTCCTTTACATGAGGCCAATAATATACCTAATGTCCCGGCTATCAGGAGGATAGATATCTTCCCAAAGGAGGAACGAAAACACATTCATTTAGTCCCAATCACACGAGAACCCAGGGGCGCATTGACCATTTCCTTTCTAGCCCTGTTATACATAGTTTGTGCGTCAGCATGTGGAGCATCAATTTCAATATTGTGCGCACCATTTTCAGCACCGAGTTGACCACCAACGTTCGCTATGTAACCACCACTTTTCCCACTATTCGTCACAAGGGTCGGCAGGGTAACAATACCGCTCAGCAAGTTCCCTGCAATAGGAATTTTTCCGAAGGGAAACATGGAAATCGGGTCAAGTGTAATAAGCTCATCAACCGGAACGCCAGAATTAAACAAATCTTGGGCCAGATCCATCGCAGCCTTTCCTCCCCAGCTATGCCCGGTAATTCGAATGCTTTTATACTTACCAGACTGCCATTGCTTTTTTATGTCTGACAATATTTCCTGTTCTTGCTCATGCCCTCGATATATACAATCAATATCAGCCGAAGTCCTGGCTCTATTGAGTGATACCGCCTTCATTATGTTAGTAGCGCCACCCGCCAGGGAGATCCAGTCTCCTTTGTCACCCGCGCCACCAATAAAATACTCCACCTTTGACATAGCCAACTGTCTCCGTAATATTCAAAACCTTCGGGGTTATTCTTTAGGAGGTCTGTCCATTTTCCAACATTCAAGCACCTTGTGTGGCACGCTGTGCAGCAAACTTGTCAAGATTGTATTAATTTGGTTGAGTTGGCTCGGCCCAGTACGAAAACAACCCAACGACGGCCAAAACATTCCTTCTTTTGAGTGTATCCTGTTTTGTTTCCAGGTTCATTACTCCTTCCTGCATTGCGGCAGCTCCCGATCAACCACCAAAACGACGGCATATAAATTCATAAAATTGATTTAGAATTTATCGATATGCGATCCTCCTGTCTCTCCCTAACACTATTTTGCATCCATTCCCGAGCGCATTTTCGCCAGCAACCCGGAAATCTCTGCATTAATTCTATCGTGTTGCCCCGCAGCCTGCTCTACTTTTTGCACCAGAGCACTCCCCACCACCACAGCATCCGCCACGACGGCAACAGCGGCAGCTGATTTAGCGTCTTTGATGCCAAAACCAACGCCCACAGGTAAATCCGTGTGTTTGCGAATCTGTTCCAGCTTATCCGCCACGGCCTGTACATCAAGATTGCCTGCACCGGTGACACCCTTTACTGCGACGTAATAGACGTAACCACTGGCGACTTCGCAGATGAGTTTGATACGTTCGTCGTCGGAGGTGGGGGCCAGCAAAAAAATGGGGTCAAGCTGTTGTGATTGAAGTGCAGCCAGCAAGGTCTCGGCCTCTTCGGGGGGTAAATCAACTGTGAGCACACCATCAACACCGGCTTGCGCAGCAGCTTCGGCAAATACGGTGTAGCCCATCACTTCCACCGGATTGAGGTAGCCCATAAGCACCACCGGAGTATGGCTGTCCTGCTGACGAAACTCAGTCACCATGGCCAATACATCGCGCAGGCTGACATGATGCTCCAGTGCCCGCTCGGCAGCACGTTGGATCACCGGGCCATCGGCCATGGGGTCAGAAAATGGCACGCCCAACTCGATAATGTCAGCACCAGCGTTAACCATGGCATGCATCAGCGGCACGGTGACGGTGGGATCGGGATCACCTGCTGTCACATAGGGAATGAGTGCCTTGCGATTCCCGGATTTCAGTTTATCGAAACAGTTTCTGATACGACTCATATTTTTTCCAATCAAGTAACCCGTTAAAAGCCCGACGCAGAGGCACGAAGATGTAGAGAACGCAAAGAAGATCCTTTTTTAAAATGCTTTTCTCTGCGCCCTTGGCGTCTTTGCGCCTTTGCGTTGGGTTTTCATCTATAAAAATTTGCTTCAAACTTCAATACCTTCCAGCGCAGCCACTGTGTGGATATCTTTATCCCCACGCCCGGAAAGATTGACAATGATGATCTGATCCTTGTCCATGGTGGGAGCCAGTTTAGTGGCATAAGCCAGCGCATGACTGGATTCCAATGCCGGAATAATGCCTTCGATGCGCGTCAAATCATGAAACGCCTGCAAAGCCTCTTCATCATCAATAGCCACATATTCAACACGACCAATATCTTTCAACCAGGCATGTTCTGGGCCGACCCCGGGGTAATCCAGCCCGGCGGACACGGAATGCGTTTCGATAATCTGACCGTCATCGTCTTCCATCAAATAAGTACGATTGCCGTGCAGCACACCGGGGCGACCAGCGCACAGTGGCGCGGCATGACGGCCAGACTCCAGCCCGTCACCCGCTGCCTCGACACCGTAAACAACCACATCTTCGTCGTCCAAAAACGGATAGAACAGACCAATGGCATTGGAGCCGCCACCCACGCAGGCAATTAATGCATCAGGCAATCGCCCGGCCTGCTGTTGAATCTGTTGTCGTGCCTCACGACCAATAATGGCCTGAAAATCACGCACCATGGCGGGATACGGGTGTGGCCCGGCAACAGTGCCGATAATATAAAAAGTATCATCAATATTAGTCACCCAGTCCCGCATAGCCTCGTTGAGCGCATCTTTGAGTGTCTTCGAACCAGATTCCACTGACACCACTTCTGCGCCTAGCAGCTTCATGCGATAGACATTAATGGCTTGCCGGGCGATATCCACGGCACCCATGTAAATCACGCATTTCAGCCCCAGCCGTGCGGCAACAGTGGCAGTGGCAACACCGTGCTGACCCGCACCGGTTTCGGCGATAATACGCGTTTTGCCTAGGCGTTTAGCCAGCAGTGCCTGACCGATGGTGTTATTCACTTTGTGCGCACCGGTGTGGTTGAGATCTTCACGCTTGAGATAAATCTGCGCACCACCAAGATGGCGGGTCCAGCCTTCGGCCAGATACAGTGGTGAGGGACGGCCTACATAGTGCTGTAAATCGGCATCCAGCTCGGCGATAAAATCAGGATCGGTGAGGTATTGATCGTAGGCATCCTGCAACTCCTGCAACGGTACCATCAAGGTTTCAGCGACGAACTTACCACCGTAAACACCGAAGTGGCCACGATTGTCTGGCACCTGGCCGATGAGTGGTTTGTTTGTATTTTCGATCTGTGACACGTTAACAACCCCTGAACTAGTAACCCGGCTCATTCAGAATGAGCGCTATTATTTGGCTCGCCAATAAAACACATATCTCGGCAACACCTACTTCGCAACACGTACCCCGGCAACAAAATCCGCCATTTTACCCCAATCCTTAATGCCTTTCTCTGCCTCGACACCACCACTCACGTCCACGGCATAGGGCTGCACGGTACGAATGGCTTCGCCAACATTGTCAGCATTCAACCCTCCGGCAAGTATTACTGGCATCGGTAAATCATCCGGTACTCGCGTCCATTCAAAAGACTCTCCCGTACCACCTGGCAGAGCCGGGTGATAGGCGTCCAACAACAAACCCTGGGCTTGCGCATACTGATCAGCTTCAACCTGCAAATCCACATTTTCACGCATGCGGATTGCCTTGATGTATGGCCGACTGAAACGGGTGCAAAATTCGGGGGACTCGTCACCATGAAATTGCAGCAGATCCAGATTAACCTGATCCAGTACACCTTGAATCTCACCCATCGTCGCATTCACAAACAAGCCCACCGAAGTCACAAAGGGTGGCAAAACATTCATCACCGCACAGGCTTGTTTAATATCAACATTACGTGGACTGGGGCCGTAAAACACCAAACCAACGGCATCTGCACCCAGCGCCGCAGCATGCTGCGCGTCTTCCGGACGGGTGATGCCGCATATTTTAATGCGTGTAGTCATAAGAGATGAGAACTAAATGTAGAGAAAGAACCAAGCAGGTTACCAGACCAGCCGGGTCGGCGGAACCTGTGGAATCCCAAACTCTGGCGGATATTCCACGCTCATAAAATAAAGCCCATACGGTGGCGCAGTAACACCGCCCTGAGTGCGATCACATGTCTCCAATACCTCCCGACTCCAGTCTACAGCCTGCTCACCTGCTCCGATGGCCATCAACACTCCGGCAATATTACGCACCATGTGCTGCAAGAAGGCATTGGCTTCGAGGTCGATAATAATCAGGTCTTTCTGACGATGTACATCCAGCTGATACAGAGTACGCACCGAGCTGTGTGCCTGACAGGCAACCGCACGATAGGCATTAAAATCATGTTCGCCGAGCAAGTATTGTGCGGCTTGTTGCATGCGCTGCTCATCCAGCTCCCGGTGGTCCCACGCCACTCGTCTGGCGGCGAAAGTGGGGCGTACCTCGCGACAGGCAATCACATAACGATAGCGCCGACGCACTGCGCCAAAACGTGCGTGAAAATCCCCGACTACCGGCTTGGCCCACCGCACAGAAATCGTCTTGTCAATATTGGCATTGGTACCATGCACCCAGGAACGCTCACTGCGCTCGGCGCTGGTTTCGAAATGAATCACCTGTCCGCAGGCATGCACACCAGCATCGGTACGGCCGGCACAAATCACTTTTATTTCCGCATTGGCAACTTGGGACAAACCTGCTTCCAAAGTTCCCTGCACCGTCGGCACATCCTGTTTTTGGGCCTGCCAGCCGCAAAAATGACTGCCATCGTATTCGATACCCATCGCAATGCGCATCGTTTTATCCCACCTTCGTCGTAATGATTTTCACCGCCAGCAACAATATCACCAACAACACGGGAATAGCCCACTGCACTAAAGGAGGACGCGATTGCTCGGGCAGGGTGATGCTTTGCAGGGACGCGTGTTCTGCATCAACGATCACCTTGGCAAAAAGGTGGTGGGCAGTTTTGGCAATGGCCATCAGTTTTGGTTCCGGGGAAGGGGATTTCGAAGACAGAGATTCAGCAGGCTGTGTTACAACCACTTCGGAAGTTTCACTGCGCGTTTCATGCTGACAGGTCGTGCGCAACACGCCTACCGCAGCCAGTGTCAACGAGATGCGCACAGCCAGGCGCTCATGAGACAACCCTAACCACGACAACGGTTGCAGGCACCAGCTTACGGCGGATAAAAATTCAGCCTGCTCGGTACTACCGATCAATATATTCACCGCTGCGACAATCAGCACCAGCACGGCAATACGCAACAGCCCCTGTGTCAG
The DNA here is from genome assembly GCA_021647705.1 of Gammaproteobacteria bacterium. Classification (GTDB taxonomy): domain Bacteria; phylum Pseudomonadota; class Gammaproteobacteria; order SZUA-152; family SZUA-152; genus SZUA-152. Next base: position 40,910 of record JAKIUF010000025.1, read on the forward strand.
GCCTTCCTGTGTCGGCGCCCAAAGCACATCAGGCACCAGCAATATTCCCGGAGTAAAAAACAGATACACAACAAGAATCGACAAAAACAACCAGCGCAGGCGTTTGATCATCTTTAGCGCATTGTGTAATTGCGTAGGCACACCTCGGACAAGCTCTGACAGGTATAGCGATGCCACCAGAATAAAACCCGCCAACAGCACCGGCTTGGCACCCATCACCATCGCGGTACCAAAGACCAAAAAACAGACGATTTTGATGACAGCGTGCATGGGGCACATTTTAACCTAAATCCGGTAATGACTCGCATCACAAAAAAAAGGCGCAGCCCCGCAGGGCTGCGCCTTCTTACATGACCGACTATTTAAGCCGATTCAAATTCAGGCAATTTGCGTCAACAACTCCTCAGCCTGTTTCTTCTGTGCGGCATCGCCTTCTTCCATGACTTCTTCAAGGATGCTACGCGCACCATCGGCATCACCCATATCCACATAAGCCTTGGCCAAGTCCAGTTTGGTGCCAATTTCGTCAACTTCACCGAAAGCGTCATCGCCGAATTCGTCACCAAGCTCACTCACGCTTTCTGTCTCATCACTGATTTTTGTGTCACTAATTGGGTCTTCTGTAATACCCGTTTCTGTATCACTGGTCGGGTCTTCTGTAATAACAACCTCATCGAGGTCGCCAAGATCAAAGTCCAGGCTACTATCATCATCTATATTCGTTGATACCGTAGCGGTCTCAGAGGCAGTGTCAGTATCAGTGTCCAGATTAAAATCCAGAGAAGAAACATCAAAATCCAGACTATTGTCATCACTGTCTTTCGCTGGCGCATCTTTCTTTGTTTCGTCACTGACATCAGAAACCATGTCCATATCGAAGTCGAGACTATTATCATCATCGATCGCAGCGGGGGCTTTTTTTACGACAGTATCATCACCGGTAGCCGCTTCCAGCTCGGCAAACATTTCATCGCTTTTTGCATCACCTGTGGCTGCATCAACGTCCAGATTGTCGGCATCGATATCAAAATCGAAATCCAGCAAATCATCGTCACCCGTATCAGCAACTTCTTCCAGATCTTCCTTCAATGCCTCCGCGAAATCGCCACCAAACAAATCGCTACCCGGACACAACTGCGTACCCATGGTGACAGCCTTGGCCCACATGGGGTCAGACTCATTGCCCAGCGCGTCGTGTAATTCCTGCGCCTGCTGCTCGAAGGATTCACGATCTTTGGCCGCAAAAAACACCTCCAGCATTTTCAGTTTGATCTCATGACGACCCGGTTCTTTTTCCAGCGCTTCTCTGAGAATATCTTCAGCCTGCTGATGGCGACCATAGGCCAGATAGACATCAGCTTCGGAAATAGGGTCTACATCAGCCGCATCGCTTTCGATACCACTCATGCCGCTCATTTCACTCATGGCAAAATCACTGACCATAGAGCTTTCGCCACCATTCATGGATTCTGCTGTTGCACCTGCGCTATCGTCCCCTCCCCCCACATTCAGAATGCTTTCTTCAAAGCCATCCTGCATCTTGCGGCGGCGCTGAATCACTACGGCGATGATCAATAGCAGCAGGACACCGAGCCCTCCGTACAGTACAACGGGATCATCCAGCAAACCCGGCTCTGCTACGGGTGCAGGCTCAGCAGCAGCCACTTCTTCCTCAACAGTTGCATCCTCAGCCTCAGCCTCAGCAGACGCATCCGCAGCAGGAGCTTCGCCTTCAACACCTTCTTCACTCAAAGCCTCTGCCATCATCTCTTCTTCAGGCATGGCCTCCATCGGCATTTCTTCCGCTTCAACCGCCTCAGGTTCCATGCCTGCTTGCGCCTGTAGTGCCTGCATCTCGTCATCTTTGAGCATGATGAGTCGCTGCATAGACTCTAACTGCTCTTCCATTTCTGCCAGACGACTCTTCAGTTCATCGGTTTCCTGACGATTGGCGTCCAATGCCTCAGCAGCCAGCAACAAATCCTCACGCAACTGATCTACATTCTCATCGCCTGCACCACTGCCCGCACCTCTGGAACCGGGAGCAACCAGTTTGAGGCTGGCCTGATCTTCGGCGCTACCGGCACCTGTGCCTTCACCGCGAGCAACCTGACCACCCGTCGGCGCATCAGCCTGACGTACCAGTTTGCCGCTCTTGCGGGCTCGCCACTCACTGTGTTGACGATTAATTTCTGCGTTCGCTTCGGCAACTGAAAACGCCGACAATGCATTAACATCATCAATACGCAGCACATAACCCGCTTTGAGTTGGTTCACATTGTCGCCATAAAAGGCGTTGGGATTGTTCAACACCAGCGCCAGCATCATCTGATCAATCGAAATGCCGCTGGGGCGCATCCGGTTGGCGATTTCGTAAAGGGTATCGTTATATTGCACCGGGCCATAGGTCAACTCACCAGGCTGGCGGGAAACAGGAGCCATTGTTGCGCGGGAAGGAATCGGTGCAGGGCGTGAGGCCGGAGCGGGCGCACGACGAGTGGATGTCGTTTGTTGTGTCGTAACAGCAGCCCGCTGCACAGGCGCAGGCGCTTCATCGGATAACACCGGCGGATCCACCAGCACAGTAAATTCACGCAGGATGCGGCCACGCGGCCAACGGGCCTCAACCACAAAATCCAGGAAAGGTTCGGTAACGGTCTTAGTGGTCGTCAACTGAACATAGGCTGTACCGTCTTTGCGACGGAGTACCTCGAAATTGATGTTGGTAAGAAAGAAAGCCCGGTCCGCACCAACGCGCTGAAAATCCTCTGTTGAGCCCAGCTTAACCGTCAGATTACTTAAATCGCCTTTCTTTACTGAAAGCAGCTCTATCTGTGCATCCAGAGGCTGATTGAGAGCCGACTTCATCACAATGTTGCCCAAGCCCAGTGCATGTCCCAGCGCTGGAATCAACATTGCCAAAATGGCCATGACCGGTGCCAATCGTTTTGCCGGTGTCAATCGCTTACCCGGTGCCGATAGCTTACTCATAGTTACTCCCGTTTTTAGTTATTCAGCCTGCCTGCTGATTCCCGTCTGTCAGGAAACCCACTACAGCATCGGCAACCTGGAGGAATTGTTTAGAAATATTAGGCAATTAGAGCAAAGAATCAGAAGCAACTATAGCTTACAAGCCCTCTTTTACCAACAACTCAAGGATTTGCACACAATTTAATGCTGCACCTTTGCGCACATTATCGGCAACTACCCACAAACTTAAACCACAAGGGTGAGAAATATCTTCACGAACACGGCCAACAAATACCGCATCCTCACCCGTCGCATGCGTAACGGCCGTGGGTGAATTGCCCGGCTCGCCATCATCCAGTAACGTTACCCCGGGAGCCTCTCGTAATAAATCCCGTGCTTCGTCTGCACCCAGCTTCGCTCCCGTCTCCACATGCACGGCTTGAGAGTGGCCAAAAAATACAGGAGCCTGCACCGTCGTCGGGTTAATAAGAATATCGTCATCCGCAAGAATCTTTTGCGTCGCTCGCAACATTTTCATTTCGCAAGGCAAATAGCCATTTTCCTCAGCAATAGTAACTTGCGGCAAAACATTAAAAGCAATTTGCTGTGGAAATATTTTACGTTTAGCGTCCTGCATATTCAACAGGGCAATTGTCTGACTGGCAAGTTCATCCATGCCAGACTTTCCCGACGCCGTCACTGCTTGATAACTAACCACATTTATACGCTCAATACCAACAGCATCATAAATAGGTTTGAGCGCCACCAACATTTGTATCGTCGCACTGTCGGGACTGACAATAATATTACGCTCTTCCTTACGTTGCGCATAACCGGTAATCGCCTGTGGATTCACTTCCGGGATCAGCAATGCTACATCATCGTCATCCGCAAACTGCGTCGAGGTATCAATCACCACACAACCCGCTGCGGTAGCACGCGGCACATGCTCCGCAGAGACTTCATCATTCGCACAAAATACCGCGACATCCACCTGCGAAAAATCAAAATCCACGACATCCTTTACTGTGTGGTATTTGCCACTCAGCCCTACTTTTTTCCCGGCCGTACGCACACTCGCCAACGGGAAAAAGTGGCCCACGGGAAATTCACGATCCACCAAAAACGACACAAGCGCCTCGCCAACCAGGCCGGTTGCGCCCACTACAGCCACATCAAAAGTTTTGTTCACAGTTTTTACATCCAATATTTATTGTTTCTGATCTGTAAATTAAGCGCTAAAAACACGCTGCTTTAAAAAATCACTGAGGATTTAACGCAGAGGTTGCAGAGACGCGGAGGCACAGAGTTTTTAATGTTTTTCTCTGCGCCCTTTGCGTCTCTGCGACCTCTGCGTTTATAACACGCCACTTGTCAGTACCACGACAACATAACCTTCCAATACACTGTAACGATTATTCGAGGATTTAAGCCTCTGAAGGCCGGCTAAAAACATGCCGGAATAACGGTACTTTCTGTAACGTAAAATGCTAACAAAGCGTTTTAGCCCTTAATTCACATTTATGTCTCTAGCAACAATCGCAACATACGCCGCAGAGGTTCCGCCGCACCCCATAACAACTGATCACCCACCGTAAAGGCAGACAAATAATCATTACCCATGGTGAGTTTGCGCAACCGACCCACCGGCACCGTTAACGTACCGGTAACGGCAGCGGGGGTCAGCTCTTTCATTGTCACATCACGATCATTAGGCACCACCTTCACCCAATCATTTGCCTGTGCCAGCATGTGGTGAATATCATCCAGCGGCACATCCTTTTTCAGTTTGATGGTCAACGCCTGACTATGGCAACGCATAGCTCCGATACGCACACAGATACCATCGATGGGAATAATATTATCCGTACGGCCAAGAATCTTGTTGGTTTCCACCTCGGCTTTCCATTCCTCGCGTGTCTGACCACTGTCCAGCTGGGAATCCAGCCAGGGAATCAGACTGCCTGCCAGCGGGACTCCCCAATTATCTTTGGGATAATCATCAGAACGTAAAAAATCTGCCAGTTTTTTATCGATATCCAGTATCGCTGTAGCCGGGTCTTCGTTGATATTGTTAACCGCATCATTAATCGCCCCCATTTGGCGAATCAGTTCCCGCATATTCTGCGCACCAGCACCGGAAGCGGCCTGATAAGTCATCGGCGAAATCCATTCCACCAGATCATTTTCAAACAGCCCGCCAATAGCCATCAACATCAGGCTTACTGTGCAATTGCCACCGACAAAAGTTTTAGCGCCATTGGCCAAACCTGTCTTGATGACATCGAGATTCACCGGGTCGAGCACGATGATGGCATCGTCCTTCATACGCAGAGTAGAGGCTGCATCAATCCAGTAACCATCCCAGCCCGCCTTGCGTAACTGTGGATAGATATCTTCGGTATAACCACCTCCCTGACAGGTAATGATCACGTCCATTGCTTTTAATGCTTCAATGGATTTTGCATCTTTTAACGGCGGCACATCTTTGCCTATATTCGGGCCGGGCTGTCCGGTTTGTGAAGTCGTAAAAAATACCGGTTCGATGTGGTCAAAATCTTTTTCATCGCGCATGCGTTGCATGAGCACTGAACCCACCATGCCGCGCCAACCTATTAATCCGACTTTTTTCATTTTCCCATTACCTGTTTATTTGATATTGAGTATTTAACGCAGAGGTCGCAGAGACGCAGAGTTTTTTAATTGTTTTCTCTGCGTCTCTGTGCCTCTGCGATCTCTGTGTTTAAACGCCTAGCGCGACAAAGCCGCCACAACCAAAGCGCCCATTTCACTAGTGCTCACTTTTTGCATACCATCGCTATAAATATCTGCCGTACGCAACCCCTGATCCAACACACTTTCAACCGCTTTTTCAATACGATCTGCCATCGCACTTTCATTCAATGAATAGCGCAGCATCATCGCCACGGATAAAATCGTCGCCAGTGGATTAGCCACGTTCTGCCCGGCAATATCGGGTGCTGAGCCATGAATGGGTTCATACATACCTTTGCCATTGGCATCCAGCGAAGCCGAAGGCAACATACCAATAGACCCCGTTAACATGGCAGCACAATCAGACAGAATATCACCGAACATGTTGGTGGTGACCATCACATCAAACTGTTTTGGTGCGCGCACCAGTTGCATCGCCGCATTGTCTACATACATGTGTGACAGTTCCACTTCGGGATAGTCTTTAGCCACATGCTCCATCACTTCGCGCCACAGTTCAGTACACTCCAGCACATTGGCCTTGTCCACAGAGCAGATTTTCTTGCCACGCTTCATGGCAATATCAAAAGCGGAACGACCAATGCGGTCAATCTCGGACTCCGAATACACCAGTGTGTTAAAACCCTGGCGTTCACCATTATCGAGCGTACGCACACCGCGTGGCTGGCCGAAATAAATGCCACCTGTCAATTCACGCACGATCATAATATCCAGCCCGGAAACCACTTCCGGTTTCAGTGTGGAAGCATCAGCCAACTGCTTGTAGAGAATCGCAGGACGTAAATTGGAAAACAGCTCCAGCTCTGCGCGCAGACCCAGCAGTCCCTTTTCCGGGCGTACGCTGATGTCCAGTGACTCCCATTGATAACCACCCACCGCACCCAGCAGAATTGCGTCAGATTCTTTGGCCAGCGCCAGCGTATCATCGGGCAAGGGTTTGCCGCTGGCTTCGTAACCAGCACCACCAACCGGGGCTTCGTTCATTTCAATATCGAGACCCTCGACACGCAGGTATTCCAGTACCTTTACTGCTTCGGCAACAATCTCAGGGCCAATACCGTCACCCGGTAATACTGCAATTTTTTTTGTCATGACTAACCTCTTTTTAAGATCCAACGCAAAGACGCGGAGGCGCAAAGAACGCAAAGTTTGTTATTTAACATATTTTCTTTGCGTTTTTGCGTTTTTGCGCCTCTGCGCTGGAGCTTTTTTATTCAAAACAACCATGGCGCTTCCTGTTTGCGCCGCGCTTCATAAGCACGAATGTCATCCACATGCTGCAAAGTGAGACCAATATCATCCAACCCATTCAACAAACAGTGTTTGCGAAACTCTTCAACTTCAAAAGCAATACTTTTGCCATCCGGCGTAGTAATGGTCTGCGCCTCAAGGTCAACGCTTAACGCATAGCCCTCGTTAGCCGCTACGGCCTGAAATAACTCATCCACCCTCGGTGCATCAAGCACAATGGGCAGAATCCCGTTCTTGAAACAGTTGTTGAAAAAGATATCCGCATAACTGGGCGCGATAATGACGCGAAAGCCGTAATCAAGCAACGCCCAGGGCGCGTGTTCACGCGAGGAACCGCAACCGAAATTTTCACGCGCCAACAGAATGCTCGCACCCTGATAACGTGGCTGATTGAGCACGAAGTCCGGGTTCAATGACCGGGCACTGTTATCCATGCCTGGCTCACCGTGATCAAGGTAGCGCCATTCGTCAAACAGGTTAGGGCCGAAACCCGAACGTTTGATGGATTTCAAGAACTGTTTGGGAATAATGGCATCGGTATCCACATTGGAACGATCCATAAGTGCCACGAGCCCTTTATGTATTTTAAACTTGTCCATTTTTATAACCCTGTTTTCAATGTAAAAGCACAGAGATACAACAGAGGGTGCAAAGGAAACCCCTTTATTTAAAATGTTTTCTCTGCGCTCTTCGCGTCTCTGCGCCTTTGCGTTGGATTTTAGAAACTGCGCACATCCACAAAATGTCCCGCCACTGCCGCTGCTGCGGCCATAGCCGGACTCACCAGATGAGTGCGTCCTCCCTGCCCTTGTCGTCCCTCGAAGTTACGATTCGAGGTAGAGGCACAACGTTCACCCGGCTCCAGTTTGTCGGCATTCATGGCCAGACACATGGAACAACCGGGCTCTCGCCATTCAAAACCGGCTTCGATAAAAATTTTATCGAGACCTTCTTTTTCGGCTTGTGCTTTCACCAAACCGGACCCCGGCACCACCATCGCCAACTTGACGTTATCTGCTACCTTTCGCCCTTTGGCCACAACCGCTGCCGCACGCAAGTCTTCGATACGCGAATTGGTGCAGGAACCAATGAAAGCCTTGTCGATGCTGATTGTGTTAATCGGTGTATTGGCCTCCAGCCCCATATAAGCCAGCGCAGCACGCATACCATCCGCTTTTACTGCATCATTTTGTTGCGCCGGATCGGGTACGCAACCATCCACAGGCACAACCATTTCCGGTGATGTTCCCCAGGTAACTTGCGGCTGAATATCGGCACCATTAATGCGAACGGTGTGATCAAACTGTGCATCATCATCCGAGTGCAATTCACGCCATGCAGCCACAGCAGCTTCCCATTGTTCCTCTGTCGGCGCATAGGGTCGGCCCTTCACATAATCGATAGTCTTTTGATCCGCCGCCACCATGCCCGCGCGCGCGCCACCTTCGATGGCCATGTTACACACCGTCATGCGACCTTCAATGGAGAGATCACGAATACCTTCGCCACCAAATTCAATAGCATAACCCGTGCCGCCCGCCGTACCAATTTCACCAATAATGGCCAACACGATGTCTTTAGCGGTTACACCCGGACCTACTGCGCCATCAATGCTCACCAACATGTTTTTCGACTTGCGCTGAATCAAACATTGCGTCGCCAATACATGCTCTACCTCAGAAGTACCAATGCCGTGAGCCAACGCGCCTAACGCACCGTGAGTAGAAGTATGTGAATCACCACACACCAATGTCATGCCCGGTAACGTGGCACCCTGCTCGGGACTGATGACATGCACGATACCCTGGCGAATGTCATCCATTTTGAATTCGGTGATGCCAAACTCGTCGCAATTGTTGTCCAGAGTCTCCACTTGCAAACGCGCCACAGGATCGGTGATACCCTGCGCCCTCCCGCCATTTTCCGGCGGCGTGGTGGGCACGTTGTGATCCGGTGTGGCGAGATTGGCCTCCACCCGCCACGGTTTACGGCCAGCCAAACGCAATCCTTCAAAGGCCTGCGGAGAGGTCACTTCATGCACCAGATGTCGGTCTATATAAAGAAGGCAGGTGCCATCTTCCTGCCTGCGCACTACGTGAGCGTCCCACAATTTGTCGTAAAGAGTTTTGCCAGCCATTGTCCCTTCCTCCATTCTTCCCGTTTCGCTTCTATATTCAATCTGTTGGAGAGAATTCTAGCCCAGCCGAAAAATAACAACAATTCTATTTTTTAGTGATTTGCATTCCATATAGGAATGAATAAAACTGTCTCCATGGACACCGTCAATTTGCAAACTTTCATCGTTGCTGCGGAGCTGAAATCATTTTCACTTGCCGCCGAGCAGCTTTATCTTACCCAACCAGCGATCAGCAAACGGATCGCTACTTTAGAAGCGGAACTAGGCTCGGCTCTGTTTGACCGTATCGCCCGTCGCATTAGCCTGACCGAGGCTGGTCGTAAATTCCTGCCACGCGCCAGAACCATCCTGAGTGAAATAGAAGACAGCCGACGACTGATTTCCAACCTCACTGGCAGCGTCGCAGGGCGACTCAGCATCGGCACCAGTCATCACATCGGCCTGCATCGACTGCCGCCAGTGTTACGGCAATTCAGCAAAACTTATCCCGAGGTGGTGCTGGATCTGCAATTCATGGATTCGGAGGCTGCCTGCCGCGCAGTGCAAATGGGTGACCTTGAGCTGGGCATTGTCACCCTGCCACTGGAACCGCTGGCGGACCTGCAAAGTAAACTCATCTGGCCGGACCCGCTGGACATTGTCGTTGCTCACGAGCACCCACTAGCTAAAAAACCCAGGCTCAGTTTTCAACAGCTTGCAGAACATCCGGCAATTTTACCCTCACCGGGCACTTACACCCGGCAACTGCTGGAACGCAGCGTCACCAAAGTCGGAGGGAAACTCGGTGCGAGCATGACCACCAATTATCTTGAGACCATCAAAATGATGGTGGGAGTGGGACTGGGTTGGTCAGTGCTGCCACGCAGCATGCTGAACGAAGAACTGCTTGCATTAAAAATACACGGGATAAAATTGGCACGTCAATTGGGAATTGTACGCCATCAGGCACGCACGCTATCGAATGCAGCAAGTGCGATGATCAATACATTACAGGCACAAATTTAACCCACAAAAAAGGCCCCGGGATACGAGGCCTTTTTCACAGCAAAATATTCACTCACTAAAATTGCACACCCACACTGAGGAATGCAATGTCTGACTCAATCGCTGTCAGCTCCAGCTCCAGCTGCGCAATACCGATACCAAAGCCCAGACCAATACCATAAGAAACCCCGCTATCTGTTTCAGATGTGGAACCAACAGTGACTTCTTCATTCACCAAACCACCTTTGGCCTTGAAATAGATGGGCCCACCCGTACGAAACGCCAAGTATAATGCCTGTGTATCAACTTCTACTTTGTCGCCAGCAAATTCCCCGTCACTTGTGGTGGTAGTAATTTCACCTTCCAACGCCAAATCTGCCACCACAACACCTATTTCATAACCCACAACAACGCCGGTATTTGTCGTATCGCTAAAACCACCCAAATCAATCAACATCGGTCCGGTTTTTGCTCCAAAAAACCAGTCTGCTGATGCCGGTGCGACAGCAAACACTCCCAAAAAACCCACCAAAAAAATTGTTTTCATTTGACGCATTGTATCCACCTTTGTGCTGTTGTTTGTATACTGCTGCTTACCATTTTAAACCGGCAACCACGCCAAGTATCGACCATTGCTAACAAAAATCAAATACTCGCACTTATGACAGACAACGACATCCTGTGGTCCCTGGTTCCTCTGGGGGTCAGCTTCATCGCCTATTTTGTGATCCATTCCCTGCTGGCATCATTATGGTTCAAGCGCTGGGTACAGCGTAAATGGCCTGAATTAATGCCTGCCTATCGGCTTGCCTATAACGTTCTCGCGGTAATCCTGCTTATTCCCCTGCTCTGGCTCATGTACCAAAACCCCGGGCCGTTGATTTGGCAATGGCCGGGGCTGACAGGCTGGCTAATGAAAGGGTTAACTATTGCGGCCATACTGGGTTTTATCTGGTCACTAAAATCCTACGACAACGGGGTATTTCTGGGGATCACCCAGTGGCGTAACCGACACACGGATAGTACCGACCCGGACTCCTTGCAGATTTCCACCCTGCATCGGTTTGTGCGCCATCCCTGGTATTTCTTTTTTCTGGTTATTTTATGGACGCAAGACCTGCACCTTGCTCAACTGGTTGTTTATAGCCTGATCAGCATTTATTTTGTGATTGGCTCCCGCATGGAAGAACGCAAACTGGTTGAACATTACGGGGAAACCTATGAAAAATACTGCCGACAGGTACCCGGACTGATTCCGCTACCCTGGAAATGGTTAAGCGAAGAAAAAGCAAATCAACTGATGCAACCTTCTGTGGATCACAAAGAAAAATCCGGTTAACAAAACTGCCGCCAGTCACGAAAAAACATCCCGATTTGGCGCTCAGATTTAGTCTGTATTCACCTAAAGCACCTACTGTTGGTGTTTGTTCTGATTGAACAAAAGTGCAGACATAGTAGTTCTATTTCGAGCTTTTGTGATTGAAGAACGGGCGAAGACAGGCTGAAGCTGAGATGCAAAATCAGGATATTATTTCGTGCGCGTCCCTAACATCAGGATGCCTGTTTGTAAATCAAACCCGGATTCACCAACAGCTCACCACGTTTAACCTGATCCAACGGACAGCCTTCTGTATCGCACTGCGCCACCCGATCAAAAATATATGTCACGCCCTGATCTTTAAAAGATTCATAAATGGGTTTTCCCAAGTGCGAACCAATCGCACGACCATATTCTTGTTTTTCCACAAACCTGCCCCCTTAAAGCTGTTTTGAGAATTTACGCTGAAGCCTGAGATTGCCCGATCAGCAAGCCCGTTATCGTCCGGCTCTGCACACTCTTTAATCTTGCTAGAGCAAAATTTAACGGGATTTTCAAGAATGGGAAATGGTGAAAAATATACCCATAGCGTTTGGAATTTAGGTCTAAATGTGTGTCATATTTATTTCATGGCCAGGAAAAGTGACGCGGAATAGTCATTCTATTGCAAGACATTTTAACGCCGCCATGGAATCAATAGGGCATGCAGTTAGGCTTAAATCTCAATCGCTATGGGTATATTCATATGGTAATGGATATATTTCAGGTGAGGCCGCTTTAAAAATTCCAGCGATACCCCAGGTTGGCGAACAAGCGCCGGAAATCAGGGTTATTGGAATCACCGCCATAACGCCACCATTCCACGCCGATTTCCGCTTCGTAATACATGGTCTGCTTTTGGCGGAAATTCCATTTCACTGAAGGCCGGTATCTGGTCAGGTCTTCGCCTGAATCATTTTGACGCAGATCAACACGCATTCGGGTGTCGAATTTCCATTTGTTTTTCAGTGGCAGACGATTAGAAGCGGATAATGAGAGTTCGTCATAATTGCTGGTCTGCGAGAGCCGCATACCCAACACACTGGTATCGCGATCATTAAACCATTTATTAGCGATAAGTTGACTGGAAAAATAAATCTGTTGATCGCTGTCATTGATTAAAACACCCGGCGTGACATCGTCAATGACAAAATTTTGTTTGGCAAATGTCAGGTCTGCATTGAGTTGATAACGTGCGCTCAATGTGTGGCTCACGCCCAACGAAAATGTGCTTGAGTCACCCACACGATTTTCTGCTAATTCATTGATGTGGTTTTCACCGTGCGTATTCAGTAATTCACTAATGCTCGACACATCAGTGCGCCCGATCAAGGCATGAGAGGTAAACAATAAAGGACTGTTTCGATAATCAAAATTCAGATTAAAAATCGTGTTTTTCCGCCAATTATACTGGCCACGAAAAAGATAAATATTCAGGTCTGTGTAGTGAATATCATAATCAACAAGGCCGTAAAAATTACCCAACTTATGAAAAAACCGAAACTCGCTACCGATGGCCTCGCGGTCAATAATGCTATCCACTTCCTGTCGAATATAATAGGGCAGAATATCGACCCCCTCGCCGGCACCATCCAGTTCAAGACCAATCCCCCAAAAAGGTTTTTGTGATTGAATGCTGCGCTTATCACTGATATTGACGGGATACCCCACCACAGCATTCACAGCAATTTTTTGTGTAACGTCATAACTGGCACGTAGCCCGTCAAATTTACCTAACACACCACCGCCGGAACCGGTTTGCCGACCCGCACGACCCGAGAAACCCCAGCGACTGTTTTTGAGCTGGCTATACGCCGTTTCCAAAGTTATGGCCTTACCTGTCTCACTGGAAAAGTCATAACTCTGGTTAGCATAAACAAAGTTACGAATATCATAGTCAGCATTGCGAATACGCCAATTAACAGACAATTGATTCAACAGCAAAGACTGATCGACCGAGCTACCGGCATCTTCAATATTGTTTTCACCACGATAATAATATTGGGCAAAGCTGCCATAAATACGTGATGTGGTTTTTTTGTCTCTGGATTTTTTGGCGGGCTTCAGCCGTGCCCGGGGCTTTAATTGAGCATGTAATAAATCCTGCAATCGTTGCTTGACTCGCGCCGCGCCCTCACTGTCGGGGTATTGTTTCAGGTACTCCCTGTACATGATTTTGGCATGTGCTTTTTGGTGATTGCGCTCCCTTGCTACACCCAACAACTCCATCGCCTCTTGTCGTTCCGGACTTTCAGGCAGCCCCAGCATTTTGGTAAAAATACGAACTGCTGTTTTGTTTTCATGCTGTTTAAGTGCCTTGCGCCCCAATACCAACAACCTGAAAGCCTTGCTGTCAATTACCTTCATGGTACGTGCATTTTTCAGCTGCACGGCCTGCGTTACTTTCAGTCCTGGCAGAATAATCATCAGCGTGTTAAAACGGCGGCCAGCCGATACCGTGAAATTCACCACCCGCCTAAAATCCACGACGACGGAGGATTCACCAGCCTCGTTAATACGGAATGTCACTTGCGTCAACGGCACCTCGCCGGAGTCTGGCGCACGCATTGCCTGGGCATACGGCAGTTTATCCACATCGACATCCACGGCAGTACGAGGCCCGATGAAAATTTGTAACGTTGCGCCAGACTCCAGCGGGAAATTCGACATGTAGTTCACCGGCTGCGCAAAACCAATTTCTATCGCGGCCATACCCTGGTGAGTCAGATATTCAATGCTTTCCAATGATTGACTTGGCAATGCCCAGGCCTGGGAGCACACCGCGAAGCACACTCCCGTTACCTGAAACCAAAATCGCAAACCTCTCATTGAAATCTGTTTTTTGTTGTGTCAGGCAAGCCTAAAAATCTCCACCATTCGGACTGTGTTCCCTGTTGCGTGTCTTTTTAATCGTGCTGAACGTGTTGTCGGTATACTCGTGACAAGACGATGAGCAATCACGTAATTCACTAATGGTATAAAAAATGGTGCGGGGGTTTTTCGTTTTTTTATGTTCGTCACTCTCCCAGTCATCCGCATGACAACCTGCACAATCGGGCTTGTAACCAGGATTTTCCCAGACTGAAGATTCGCTATTTCCCGTGTGACATCCAGTGCATGACAAACCACTGTGTCCACTCGGATAGCCGGATGTTACATGATCATAACGTACCGATGTCCAGCTCTGGGTGGTATGGCAAACATCACATTGCCGGGAAGAAATAAAATGATTATCAGCCTTGCCCGTTGCCGTCACACCATTGTGGCAACTGTTGCAAAGACCGCTTGATGAATTATGATCGAAGGTTGCAGGCAACCAGGCTGTCGTTGTATGGCAAACCTCACACTCTCCTGAAGTTGTAATATGGGCATTGTGTTTCCCGGTAGCCGTCGTTCCATTATGGCAACTGCTGCATGAACCCGCCGCACTATTGTGGTCAAAACTGGCGGGTAACCAGGCATTCGTGCCATGACAAACATCGCACTCGCCAGTGGTTTGAATGTGAGTACTGGATTTACCCAGCGCAACACCACCATCATGACAAGAGCTGCACGTTCCGGTAATACCGTCATGTGAAAAATTCGCTGGCAGCCAGGCAATGGTGCCATGGCAATCAATACAGTCTGAGGCAGTTTGCAAATGATTGCCTGATTTACCGGTGGCCGTTACCCCGTTGTGACAACTGTTACAGGCACCACTGAACGAGCTGTGATCAAACGTCGCAGGCAACCAGGCCGTTGTTGTGTGACAAATTTCACACTCCCCTGATGTTGTAACATGACCACTATGTTTCCCTGTAGCCATTGTTCCATTATGGCAACTGCTGCATGCGCCCGTCGCACTGTTATGATCAAAACTGGCAGGCAACCAAGCATTTGTACTATGGCACATATCGCATTCGCCAGCGGTTTGAACATGATTGTCCGACTTGCCCGGCGCAACGTCGCCATTGTGGCAAGAGCTGCATGCTCCAGTGATATCGTCATGTGAAAAATTGGCAGGTAACCAGGCACTGGTACTATGGCAGTTAATACAGTCTGAGACAGTTTGCGTATGATTGGCTGATTTACCTGTCGCCTGCGCACCATTGTGACAACTGCTGCAACGTGCAGTTACTGCATTATGATCAAAGCGGGCGGGTGTCCAGGCCACAGTATTATGGCAGTCATCACATTGCGCCGCCGTTTGAATATGATTCACTGATTTACCTTTTGCTGTCACTCCGTTGTGGCAATTACTGCAATTCTCCGACACCGCGCCATGCTCAAATCTCGCAGGTAACCAGCCCACCGTGCCATGGCATTCATCACACTGGGCACGGGTTTGAATATGTTGTGCAGGCAATTGGGTATTGTGACATTGCGTACATGAACCTACCGTAGAAGAATGATCCATAGCCGCAGCCTGCCAGGCAAAGATGGTATGACAATCATCACAAGCTGCCGTGCTGGCGACATGCTGATCCGGTTTTCCCGGTGCGATAGAACCATTATGGCAACCGTTGCAGGTTAACGGCGTTCCCTTGAAGACCCCACGTAAATGACACGCGGAGCAAGGTACCGTTTGATGTTGGCCGGACAAGGGGAAGCCCGTCTCGAAGTGGTCAAAGTTCTGTTTTGGTGCAGCCATGCCCAATGCGGGCAATAACAGCCACAAAGTCACCAGCAACAATACATATTGTGTTAAACCACTCCTGACTTTCATTTCGTCACCTTTTTATTTCCATTCCTGCATATCAGGCAGGCTATTGTTTATTGTCTTATGCTGACGTCAGAAAAAGATTTTGTGTTATGACAACGCTGACAACGACGACCAAACTCTCCATCGTGTGCATCGTCCTGTAAATGACAGCCCTGACAATCGTTGGGCATGTCCATTTCTTTATCCACCGGCTCCCGGTGACAGGCTATGCAAACGATACCTTTGTGTTTCCCCGTCAATTCAAAATCTGTCTGCTTGTCATGGTCAAATTCCCACGCCTTCCAGTCCCCCACGTAGTGACACACATCACATTTCGCTCCCAGAGTGCGCTCGTGTACATCATCGCCCTTATGACACGCTAAACAGGATGTTTTGGTGTCCTTGAAATTACCGGAATCATGGCATTCCTCACATGCCAGTGCCGCATGGGCACCCAATAACGGGAATTCTGCCAAATTGTGATCAAAATCCACTTTATGCTGCCAGCCTTTTTCGTTATGACATTCCTGGCATTCTTTGCCTTGTTTTTCATGATGCACATCGTCCTGTCGATGACAGGAAAAACAATCCGTTTTTAAGTTTTCTTCGTAAAGCACACCTGGGTGACAGTCACCGCAAGCCACCTTTTTATGTTTTCCCTTAAGCGGGAAATCTGTTTCTTTGTGGTCAAATGTAGACTTGTTCCAGGTTTTTACCATATGGCAAGCGTGACATTTACGTCCGTATTGCCCTTTGTGTTCATCCTGTAAACGGTGACAGGCATAACAACCTGTAGTTGCTTTTTTATTTTTCTTCTTCGTGTTTTCCTTCACATAGACTTTAAAGCCTTCGCTGCGATGGCACTGCTGACAGCTCACAGACGTGTGCCGTCCTTTCAGTGGATAGTCCGTATCCTTGTTGTGATCAAATTTCTGGCTTCCCCAGCCAGATACTGAGTGACAGTCCTGACATTTTTTACCATAGCGCCCTTTGTGTTTATCATCACCTTTGTGACAGGCAACACATTTTCCGGGCACACCACTGTAACGTTCTTGCGGGTGACATAAACGGCATTCCACACCTTTGTGTTTTCCTTTTAACTTGAATTTGGTCGTCGCATGATCAAAGCGAAAATCTTGCCAGCGCGTTTGTGCATGGCAACTACCGCACTGTTTGCCCAGGCGACCATCATGTGCATCATCAGATTTGTGACACTTGACACATTGTTTCGGTGCCTGGTGATAAGGTGTTGCTTTCCCGGTTTTTTTATTATTTTTATGACAAGCCTGACAGGGTGCATCACCATGTCGTCCACGCAGGGGAAAATCGGTTAAACGATGATCAAAGGCCTGTTTATCCAGCAACACAATGGAATACTGCCTTCCTTTGTGCTCTGAGTGACAAACGCGACATTCTTTATTTTTTACATCAGGAATACGCCCGTGATAACCCTCTCCCTTTTTAATATCCTCGGCAATGTTTTTGTGATCATGACAATCCAGGCACAAACCATTTTGCTGTTCCTGTCCAAACAATTTGTGACAATCCGTACAACTGTCTTCAAATTTGGCATGGGCTGCGGAAAGCTCACCAGGCATTAATGCCCTTTCCATAGCATCAAACATACCTGCTTGAGCATCATTCAGTATTGCGCTGAACAACAGCAACCAGACACTGACAATACCCCACCGTAAAAACATTTTATTCCGCAAAGCCCTTAATACATGTGCACAGCAATCACATGCACTACACCGCTAAACAACAGCAAATACAACAATGGCACATGAGCATGACGCCAAAAGGCAAAAAAACGTTCATAAACGCTGAACAACGCTACTTTACGTAACGTACACATATAGGTGCGCAATTGACGTCGAAAAGCCTTACGTTGCTGGCACAACTTCGCCGCGGTCCAGGCTTCCTGTTTTGCCATGATTTTCAGATGACGTTTCATATCACGCCGCAACTGGAAAGTCAGCCAGCGGCTGCGCCAGCCAAAAGCCATCAGGTCCAGCCCGGCATTAAACAAACCTCCGGGGTGCGACATCACTGAAGCCGAAAAATTATCCAGACGGCGTGACTTGATACGCTTGCCTGCCATCACCAGACTGGACTGCACATCCACCAATTGCGCCTTGCTGCCACCCAGGCCGTAATGAATTTTGGAATAAAGAAAGCGGCCCATAACACCACTGAGAAAAACGAGAACCATTGAGACCAAAGCCACTGCACCATTCAGGGAGCCCAGGTGAAATGTGGAATGCACCAAAACCAGCAGGGGACCGGTGATGCCAAAAAAGATATGCAGGTCCAGCCAACGTTTCATCCAGCCCAAAGCTCTTAACGCCGGAATATGTTTGAACAGGCCATATACCATCGCTAGTAACATCATCACCCCACCCACCAGACCCAACCAGTAACCCAGTCCTTCTTCTGCTACGTAATAACGCTCGTCCCAATAGCTACGCCCCACAACAAAGAGTGTCACCATAAACAGGATCAGGCCCAGGGCAAAAAAGAGTTCGCTATCACGGGCAAGCTGTTTTACATCATGCATAGCCGTGTGTGTTTTGGCAGACTCGGCAGACGAATTTATTTCAATGGTCATATTACTGCTCATACCACCAAATTCTTATTATACTGTGGGAAATTATCATTAGTATGTTCATACTTGCCGAGGGTATTCTGGGAGCCATACTCCGTAAAACCTGACGTTGAACGCTGCCTGCACAGGAATAGTTCCACCTATCTATGGAATCTTCATCACTGCTACAAAACACCGGACAATACAGCATTTTACTGGTGTATCTGATCCCTGTTGCCTTAATTTGGTTATGGCGTATCCACCGCGCCCGTGCTGCCACCCAGCGTCACAGTGAGGCTTTGCAAGAGACTCAACAAGCCGGGCTTACCGAGCCCGCCTCACTGCATCCGCTGATCAATCGTGACCTGTGCATTGCTTGCAATGCCTGTGCCAAAGCCTGCCCGGAACATGAGGTACTGGCGGTTATCCACGACAAGGTGGAATTGATAAATCCCACACACTGTATCGGCCACGGTGCCTGCAAACGCGCCTGCCCGGTGGATGCCATAACCCTGGTTTTTGGCACTGAAAAACGGGGTGTTGATATTCCCAATGTTGACCCTTCGTTTGAAACCAATGTACCCGGTATTTTCATTGCGGGTGAACTCGGTGGCATGGGGCTGATTCGTAACGCCATCACCCAGGGTCGGCAAGCTATGGACGCCATCAATAAAAAGGAACGCTCCACCGATCCCGAACGACTCGACATAGTCATCATCGGTGCCGGGCCCGCTGGTTTTTCCGCCTCCCTGGGTGCAATGAAACACAAACTGCGCTTTGTCACCCTGGAACAGGAAACCCTCGGTGGTACCGTTTCCCACTACCCGCGTGGCAAAGTAGTGATGACCCAGCCCGCCGAACTTCCGCTGGTGGGCAAGGTACGCTTCCGCGAAACCACCAAAGAAGACCTGATGGACTTCTGGGAAAAAATAGTCCGTGACACCGGCCTGAAGGTGAACTGCGGCGAGGCCATGAGCAGCATTGCCGTGACCGATGATGGTTACCGCATCACCACCCCCAAGACCACCTACAAAACCAA
>JAKIUF010000005.1 GCA_021647705.1 Gammaproteobacteria bacterium
ATTTTTAGGAAGGGCGGGTGATGGAGACCCGGGAATAACAACGTTGTGGCGAGGCTGGAAACGACTCAATGATATTTCGCGAGGCTGGGTTCTTGCGCAGAGTATATAACTTATGGGTAATAGAAAGCGCACAGATCCCCGCATGAAGCTTTCCCTCACGGGGCTCCTCGGTCGTACTCGCTTTCGCAGTCAACAAAGATGTCATCGACTCTACCACCAAACCTTCGTGGCCGCTGCCTTCGCTTGACACACGGGTATAGGCAAAGTAAAAAACCGGGTCAGAGAGCAATTGTTTCTAATATTAGTAAGTATTGCTCTCTGACCCGGATTTTTTATTGGTCTTGTTAGATTTTGACTAAAATGGTATGTCATCAAACTCAGTCCATATACTTTTTTCAACCTCTATATTATCAAATGCCCCGACTCTCGCGATGAGATTTTTTAGTTTATCTTTCTCAAAGCTTGAAAGTGATGAACATTCAAAAAGTGTTTTAATTTGAGCATCGGTAACAATTGACCATGAATCTAAAATATTAATAAGTTCTATTTTTTTTGATGATTGTAATGTTGAGAAAGCGTTACCTAGACTTTGCAAGCATTTGTCGCGATGCTTCGGTTTTTTTAGAAGCACTTGTGTAATGTCACTTGCTACGGTTTCAGCGGTTTTTCCCTTAATCTGTATACCTTGGTATTTACCAAAAAAACCAAATGGATCAAGCCCTGCCTTCAGCGGGATAATATCAATTTTTCGCCCTAGCGCGAAACCAACTTCTTGCGCACACCAATCAGACTCTTTAAATTTTGGCTCTACAACTGCAACCATAACTTCCATAGTTTCTAATCCGGCTTCGACTTCGTCTCTCCATTCTTTAGATGCCTCTATATCCTCATGCGCTATGAATGCAGATATTCCCCAATTTGCTAATGAAGCCTTTAAATGAGACATTCTTTTTCGATTTGATGACAAATGACTTACAAAAAGTTTTACATACCCTACTTTCCAGAAGTCTGCTGATGAAACAACGCCCCTAACAAATACACGTTGGTATTTTTCTGGGTTTTTTTGCTGATACCAAAGATCTATATCAAAATGATCTACAACTTCAGCTATCATGCTAATATCTTGTGAAAATACTAATTCAAGAATTTCTGCTACACAGTAATCATAGTCATCATCGCCAAAACTAAGTGATCTAAACAATCGCGGGTGTTCAGTGACATCTTTAACTTTACCGGTAATTTGACCAAGCGTAAGCCAGTCGCCTTCAGAAAAGTTTTCAATGGCGTATTTTGAAATTACCGATATTTTTTTCCTATTTATGGAATCCATATATTTCTCAAAAATATAACGCTCTGAAAAAACCGCAAAAAACCCGAAAAAAACCGGTTCAGAGAGCAATTGTTTCTAATATTAGTAAGTATTGCTCTCTGACCCGGGTTTTTGAGTTTTTATCTCGACTACCTTGTTAGGATTCAATTCTAATTTCCTGCCCCAAATCAGCTACAGGTACTATGGTTGATATTTTTTCTAAGCTACCAATCATAGGTTTACGTACACTCCCTGGCCCATCTCGCCAGACTATGCGCCATTCAGACTGATACCTATATTTTTCTCGCTTCCTAAACGGACCTACGTCTCCGATATAGTTATTATCGACATACTTAACTAAATTAAATGACCCTTTTATAGCTTCGGCTTTCATAAAATTTCTAACACGATCAATAAATTTCTGAGCATCATGAAACACCAATGCAGAGCCACCAAGGTCATGATTCTTAGAATCTATTGGAACTAATACATCGTCACGGAATAGCCCATACATACAAAACAAATTTGTGCATTCTGGATTAGAAGGGTGTTCTTTATAGTCCCAACGTGAGATTGGAATTTTATTTTCTGAATCTAGGCCTTCATTAACAACTACAAAACCTTTTGAGCCACGGTGCATTGAGTTAACGCAATCAAATGGATCATTTCTAGCAGGATCATTTTCGACGTTCCAAAAATATGGCAACGTATTCATATAAATTAGTCCTTGAGTTCTCAATTCTTCAAGATGCTCCAACTTACCAAATTTAATGAGGGTGATTAGTTGCATTTTGCCCCTAACACATATCAATGGAGTCAGCCTCGATTGATTTTTTATTTTCGATAATTTTAATATTTTAACTCCCTCTTTATTTTCGGCATTACTTCGTAAGTAGTTAATTTTTCATTTTCTTTAATCTATCGACATGATCCCATCGATAAATTTTCATAATACAGTCAGCATTCGCCTTCTATAAATTATCATCAGTATAAGCATAATACATGCTACTGCTGTGACAATAGGAAACAATATTGTTGTTAATGAATAGTGTTCTAATGCAGCAACTGCAATGATATTGCGAGGCACAAAAAGCATATAAAATATCAGGTTCTCTTCAAACGGTTGAGCATGTGCTTTTCGTATGGTTGGTCCAAACCCAATGATATCTACCGCAGTTAATATGACCACAGCCCATAATGGATCAGAGGTGAAATACCAGAATGGTAAAGACATCATTGCCAATATAAAAAACATCCAATCTGTTCTTGTAATCGTGATATCCGATTTTTTTATATATGCCAAAATCGCAATATATAGAGTGATAGTGCCCGAAACACCTGTTACCCAAGCTCCAGCTCCACCTTTATCTGCAAGCTGAGCCAGAAACACAATAAATGTAGTAGAACCCCAAATCACCCAAGAAAAGACGTGCGGCTTTGTTTTTTTCTGAAGGATTGAACGTATGTAAGGGTAAAATGCAATAAAGGTCAGTGTTATGGCAATTGCACTGAGAAGTTCTTTATACATATTGCTCATTCATCTTGAATCACCTCAAGCGATAAGGTCATAATCGATGCACAATTTAATCGATGGAGACAGACTCGATTGATTTTTGATAATTTCCATACTTTCAACTCTCTCTTTGTTTCCGACATTACTTCGTAAGCAGTTAATTTTTTAAATCAATCGAACCTGTCCCCATCGATACATGCATAAAATCACTCCTAACCATTTGAATCAACATCTTTACTTAACACCATCACATTTTTGTTTTCTGAAAAGCCTAACCCTGAATAAAAAAGTGATGGGATGCTATCTCGCTGAGTAATAAGATATATTTTTGATACTCCACGTTTTATTAATACACTTTCTAGCTCAGCCATCAGAGCTCGCCCTATTCCCTTTCTTTGATCCTTGATGCCAACACAAGCTTCTTTTAGATAATAATAGGTCGATCCATTCCATTGCTGAACATCGCCAAAGAGAAAACCACGAATTTTATTTTTACTTATCGCTTTGATACAAATTGATTTTGGAGTCGCCAAAAAATTGTTAAGCCTGTCGAAGGCATCATCAATATTCCATTCTTCATTCCAAGGCTGCTCTCGAAAGGTGGCCACATAAAGATCAGCACAACTCACTAAGTCATCTTCATCAATGTCAGAAACAGATATTTCCATTTTTTCCTCTTTTGTAATTAAAATACCCTATCCAACCCTAATTTGAAAACCATTTTCAAATTCTATGCAGTCACGTTTTCTTCGTGATTTTCCATCAATGGCTGATCTACACCCCTTAGTATTGTTAACGAACTAAACTTTTTAACCACATGAAAGCCTGCTCACAACAATCAAAATATGCTTCTACCTCTGATTCTATATGTGGCTTCACATATTTTTCAGGTACTACAAAAGCTACCGTAACCCCGTTTGATAGAAAAATGGGGTTATCGTAAAAAAACATCCTCAATGTTTTCAAACACTGAATTGATTCAAAATTATGCTGATTAGTATTGATCAACATTACTACCCGTTTTTCTGGAGGAAAAGATGCCAATTCCAAACTAAAATCAGCGATCCATTCATCAATTGAACTCATGTGAATAATTTCAGGCATAGCAATAATGTAGCCCTGAATTTCAGCTTCATATTTGAATTGAATCTTTTCCTTCACTATGACTATTACACTCAGTTTTTTTCATCACTTTTCGTTGAAACATAACGCCCCAAATCACCGCCAAAAAAAACAGGGCGGGAAACGGGCGACACTTTTTAATGTCTGAGCGCCTTTGCCTTGCTATGTGTGTTTTTTGATTTCATATTTGCTCAAAATTACACCATTATCATATACCTTACTTGACAATAAATTAAAGTCTCTAAATTTTTTACTGCTCTCAAACAATCTTCTCCCGGAGCCGAAAACAATAGGATTCACTTTCAGCGTTAATTTTTCGATTAGATCATTTTCAAATAGCGCTCCTGCTAATTCACCGCCACCGCAAAGCCAAATATCTCCACCCTCGCTATTTTTTAAATCTTTAACATATTCAATTGTATTTGATTTAACCAATTTCACTGCTTCAGTTTGATTGAAATCTAAAGATTTTGAAAAAATATAGTGCTTCAAATTTGGATAGGCTGGTTGACCTGCTTTTAATCCAAACTGAAAGCCAAATTCGTATGTTTTCCTTCCCATCAAGACAGAATCATAGCTATCTAATGATTTAATAAAATCTTCTGCATGTTCGCCTTCCATTAAAAATCCATCAATACTTCCATCTTCACGGCATATATAACCATCTAATGTAATAGCGATATGATAGTTAATATTTCTCAATTTAATCTCCTTAATTGTGTTGTGTTTTCGACACATAAATACTAAGCGACGCTTTGGCCTGCCCATTGAAACATGGCGTTATGCAATTACTCCTCATGGATTACGCCTTTATTTAGACTTAAAACACTATTAAATTGTTCACCCTGCCGTATCCTTGACAACATTGCATATAATTCTTCAGGTGGGACTACTGTGAGTATTTGTTGGACCGCTGCTTTTGCGGCTCGGTAATTTTTTAGGTTTTCCTCTTTTAGTCCAGAATTTAGATGGCGTATCGAGATCTTTTACTCGCTTGATTTCTTCCTGACTAAATGATTCATAATCAACCTTATAGTGGTCTCGATAGTCAACCTGCATCGCAACTCCTTCATCAAACCAAGTGGGAATTTTTGTTTGGTACGCCCAGTACCCCAATATTTCTCTCATTTGGGCATGCATTAACTCATGGGTCAATAAATCAATATCATTACTTTGATGATTAACTACTATATATTGTTCCCATGGCGCAGCAAATGCCTTCCCTGGAAACGTTCCTAAACCATATTTTTTTGCATTTTCCGGCGTTCTCGTTATGACGACCACCGGCCTTGCTGTGAATGCGCCATATTCATTTATAATTCTTGCCTTTGATGTATCAAGCAAAGAAAGAACACTTTCATACTCACTTTTTTCGAAATCAGGATCTATATAAATATTTTTCGAAATTTTATTAAAATCCGAGCGTTCTATTGTTGAAAGAAAAAATACATGTGGGTAAGTGAAAACAGAGCCTGTAAATACAAGGGCAACAAACCCAATTACAATTAATGACAGTTTTTTCATCTGCTCTCTCTATCCCCTTTTTTTGCGCATAACGTCTAAGTATTTATACTGCGCACACGGTTCAGTATGGGGTATCAATGTCTGTTGGACTACATTGCCTCTACCAGAACAGCTGGCTATGGGGATTGTATTAAAAGCAGCGGGGCTTGTCGAAGGGCGACAATAGCGTTTTGACTAAAAGAAACCGGGTCAGAGAGCAATACTTACTAATATTAGAAACAATTGCTCTCTGACCCGGGTTTTTTCTGACGAATGACCACTAACTTTTACCTTCCACTACGGTTGGCTAAAAACCCGTAATGGCGGATATACATAAAGCCTTGGGGCAATACGTGGAGCAAAAATCACCGCAAAACCCAGGGCGCTTTGCTTTAAGACGCCTAGAGCGGCACACTTAAATGCATACCAACCGTGTAATGCTGCTCATCTTGAGTTTTAGAATAACCCACTACTGGCCCATAATGAAAACGAGGGCTTTCAATAATATATGTTGCTTCTAAATGAGTAGCATACTGAGACTCCCATTCCTCATCATGCTTTGCCCACTCAAACCCTGGTGAAATAGATAACACAAAATTCTGCCACGGGTGAACAGCCAATGTGAGCATTGCACCATAATGTTTTTCATTCGAGAGAATTGTTTCTGCGCCAACCCCAATAGAAAAATACTTTTGAAGCCCTTCACCCTGCAATCTTTTCATTACATGAAGGTGTAAATTGAGTCCTTTTTCCTTTTCTTCTTTCAGGTAAGCATAGCCAATCGAAAGGCCCACCTCAAGCTCTCCTTGCTCGTGTCCGTGAGAGTCATATTTTTCGGAGTGTTGCTCTTGGCAAAAAACTGGCGTACTTAAGGTACCCAAACCAATGGTGATTAACATCACCGCTCCAGGCATCGATAAAAACCTATCATTCATTTAATATTTTTTCCTTTTTTTCAAGGCTTAATGCATTTCAAAAATGTCGGTGGAAATTTACATTGCCATATAACGACAACGTTTAAAGGTATACCTGAACACGGATTTTGTGGGGCTAACGCTTTTCTTAGCGGCAGTTTAAAGTGGCGCGTTTTTGTAAATACAAAACAAGTGCCATTGTAAACTATCTGCTGAAGCGGGTTGTTGGATGCGCATTTAGCAATACAGTTCCTCAATGATCTCGAAAAATATCCTTTAGATATTTAATGCTTCACAATTTTCCGTGAAATCATTGATTTATCTTTTACGCCGAATACGGCTGCCTATATTTTCAAGCCACAGGGCAACCTTTCCCCAAAACCACTCCAGCACACGCCGGTAACGGGGGCGCATTTGCCATGTGTTTAAATAACACTCTTCACTGAAAGCAAAGTCGGTTTCAAACAGTTCACGTGTGCGTGCCGCAAAATCACTATTTTCAATTTCCTGATTGGCTTCCAGGTTCCAGCGCAAATTCCAGCGATCCACGTTGCTGGAACCCAATGACACCCAGTCATCACACATCAATACTTTGGCGTGTAAAAACCGTGGCTGATATTCAAAAATACGCACCCCTGCACGTAACAAGGAATAATAATGCCGGTGCCCTGCATAACGTACTGCTGGATGATCTATTTTTGAACCCGGTAATAATAAACAGACATTCACGCCGCGTTTGGCGGCTTTGCGCAAAGCATGCAACAAGCGGCGTGAAGGCACAAAATAAGCTGTCATCATCCACACCCGGCGTTCTGCATTGCGCACACGTTTAAGAAAAAAGTGATGGATACTCAGGGCACCAAAATGACGGCCTCCGACAACACGCCCGGCCTGCCCTGCCGACACACCTTCCACATCCGCATTCACCCCTCCCACTGGCAACACTCTTTGTCTTGCCCAGTAACGCCAATTGCGGCAAAACACCGCAGACCAATCAGCCACAACTGGCCCTTCAATACACACCGCAGCATCGTGCCAAAAAGTCTGAGGATTGACGTCAACATCAAAAGCATCGGTCAGCCCCATGCCTCCCACAAAGGCTTGAGCCGTATCCACTACCAATAATTTACGGTGATCCCGCAGCAGATTACGCCTGACTTTGCCAAGTCGTAACGGGTTATAGATAGCCAGATGAATGCCGGCCTGGATAATACGCTGTCGATCTCTGTTACTTAAACCACGCGCACCATAACCATCAAATAACACGTAAACATTCACGCCACGTTGCACTGCATCACTCAGAGAAATAATAAACTGATCCAGCAACGAGCCTGATTCCACCAGATACATTTCGAGAAAAATTTGCGACTGTGCCGCACGGATACTGGCCAGCATCGCCGGAAAAATTTCTCCACCATCCACCAATAATTGAAAGTCGTTATTTTCTCGCCAGGGAAAATGTCGCTGGAAAATCGTTGTCATTAATAACCGTGCCCGCTTTTTTAATCTGCTTCATTATTTATGGCGGCGATAATGGCGGTGACTGTGGCGGTGACTATGTCACCAGCTTTAACTCTCCATTTGTCACCTTCACCATCATTTCTCCCGCCAATACCGCCTGCAAATCATGGCCAACCAATTCAGCACGCCAGCCATTCAACACCGCACCCTCTGTATCTCCGGCCACTAACGTTTCCAGTTGTTTGCGGCTGGCCAGTAGGGCCGGGCTAACGTCATGTTGATTACCGCGAAAGCGCAATACAGCCATGAGCAGGTCCACCACCGCATCCTGCTCGGCAGCCAAACGCTGGCTCTTTGATTTTGTCGGCCAACCGGCAGGATCAGTGTCTTTGGCCTCGGCGATCACCTTGAGCAGAGTATTACCGTGGCGGCTTAATAAACGTTCTTCAATGCCCCGAATTTTTGCCAGACCACTCAGCTGGTCGGGCGAACGGCGCGCAAGGTCCACCATAACTTCATCTTTGAGTATCCAGCGTCGCGGCCGGTTACCCGTCTGCGCACGCTCCTCACGCCACACTGCTAGGCCACGCAATACCGCCAACTGGGGTGATGATAATTTTTGCGCGCCACGCACCCGTTGCCACAAGTCCTCGGGCGCAGGCGCATAGGTACTGCGGTCACTCATTTCATCAAAGTCTGTCTGCAACCACTCAAGTCGTCCTTTGTTGCCAAGCACATCCATTTGTTGATGGTAGACAGTAAACAGGTAACGCACATCATCGGCGGCGTAATTGACTTGTTCGGCATCCAGTGGTCGCTGGCTCCAGTCCGTGCGCGTAGCGGCTTTATCCAGAGTCACGCCCAGCATCTGTTGCACTAGATTGGCATAACCCACCTGCTCACCAAACCCCATCAACGTAGCGGCAATTTGCGTATCAAACAATGGTCGTGGCACATCACCACGCAAATCAAAAAAGATTTCCATATCCTGCCGTGCGCTGTGCATCACCTTGATCACAGCAGGGTCATAGATGATATCCAGCAGAGGTGCAAGATCCAGCGCCAGCGGATCAACGCAGGCAATCACTCCGTCAGCAGCCACTTGCAGCAGACATAGCTGGGCATAATAAGTTTTTTCGCGCAGGAACTCTGTGTCTAGCGCTAGCACTGGCTGGCCACGCAATTTGTCGCACAGCTCGGCCAGGGCATTTTCTGTATCAATGAACAGAGGTTTCTCAGGGACTTCAGGCATGTTGTTTTGCTCTCTTTTTTAGCTGCGTGCGATAACCGTCATATTGTCACACCACGCGCATTATAATGAGGCACATTATTCCATGCCCAGCCACAACTTGGTACGAACTTACAGTATGCTAGGCTATGAAAAAATACCGGGGAGTATTGTTATGCAAACAAACGTCAAACAAACCGCCCATGAACTGATTGAGCAACTGAACGACCAGGCATCCTGGGATGATGTCATTTATGAAATGGTGCTCAGAAAGGAGATCGAGGCAGAGTTGGCCGACAGCGCAGCCGGACAGGTAACCCCGGCGGGCGATATTTTGAAAGAGTCTGGCATTCAGGAATGAAGGTCTACTGGGCAGATCGCGCCAAACATCGCTTAAAAGCCATCCACAATGATATTAGCGAAGAATCTTCCAGCAGTGCAGACAAAACGGTGAGAAAAATTATCACGAGATCCCGACAAATTGCCGAACATCCTCCTGCTGGCAGGAAAATCCCCGAACATCAACGAAATAACTGCCGAAAAATACTACCCCACCCTTTACCGGGCAATTTATCGCATTCGTTCTCATCAAGCTGATGTACTCAGCATGATGCATAACAGACAATTGCTACCCAGCGATATCAAAAAACGGTAGCCCAACCTAACATTGCAGCCCACATTCCCATGAATGCACTCATTATTCTGATTTTTAACATCATGCGCCTGCGCGCTGCGCCGCAAGACCTGCCACACTCACGGTTCCTGATGCTACTGTGTATCGGCGCTTATCTCTTGATGGGGCTAGTCATTGCAGCGCTGGACCAAACCTTCGGGCTTGCACTGCTGTCCGCCGGTATCGATACCTTGTTGCTGATCGGCCTAGCCTGGCTCGCCCTGTGGATTCGTGGTTATCAGGGTCGCATCATACAAACCGTGACGGCCTTTGCCGCCACCGGCACCCTGTTTGCATTCATGGGCTGGCCGCTGGTGGCCTATCTGCAACAAACCAGCGCCGATGACCCCAGCTCGTTGTCCATTCTGCTATTGGTATTGGTCATCTGGAATATCAGCGTGATTGGCCACATCCTGCGTCACGCGGTGGACGTACCCATGTGGATAGGCACCGGCATCGCCCTGCTTTACATCTATACTTCCATTCGTGTGATGGTCGCACTGCAAATTGCCGGAGTCGCTACAGGCTAATGCACATTCATATCCTCGGTATTTGCGGCACATTTATGGGTGGCATCGCCCTGCTGGCACGCGAGCTGGGTTTCACCGTCAGCGGCTCGGACCAGAATGTGTATCCACCCATGAGCACCCAGTTGGCAAAAGCCGGCATTGTGCTTACCGAAGGCTTCGACCCCGGTCAGTTCGCCAATAATCCCGACCTGGTGGTCATCGGCAACGCCCTGTCACGCGGCAATGTCGCCGTGGAATTTGTATTGGAACGCGGTCTGGCCTACACCTCCGGTCCGGCCTTTCTCGCCGATTACCTGCTCAAGGATCGCTGGGTGCTGGCGGTGGCAGGCACCCATGGCAAAACCACGACAGCATCCATGCTGGCGTGGATTCTGGAAGACGCCGGACTGGCTCCGGGGTTTTTGATTGGCGGTGTGCCACGCAATTTTGGCCTCTCCGCCCGTGCCGGTAACGCCCCGTTTTTTGTCGTGGAAGCAGATGAATACGACACTGCCTTCTTCGACAAGCGTTCCAAATTTGTACACTACCGGCCACGCACCGTGGTGCTCAATAACCTTGAATACGACCACGCCGATATTTTTCCTGACATTGAAGCCATTGAGCGTCAATTTCACCATTTGATACGCACCGTACCCGGTAACGGCCTGATTATCGCGCCCCAGGCTGACGCCCATCTTCAGCAGGTACTGAAGATGGGTTGCTGGACACCGGTGGAAAGCATTGATGAACAAGCTGGCAACGGCTGGCATGCGGAACTGAAACAGGCCGATGGCAGCACCTTCGAGGTATTTTTTGACGGGCAATCACAAGGCATCGTGTATTGGGATTCACTGGGGCAACACAACGTCAACAACGCACTGGCCGCCATTGCCGCCGCACGCCACGCCGGGGTGCCGACGAAATACGCCATCGAAGCATTAGGGCAATTTCAAAGCCCGAAACGGCGCATGGAGATTCGTGGCAAAATCAGCGGCATCACCGTTTATGATGACTTCGCCCACCATCCCACCGCCATCAAAACCACCCTTGCCGGACTGCGCGCAAAAACCGGAGACTCGCGCATCATCGCAGTACTGGAGCCTCGCTCCAACACCATGCGCCTAGGCATTCACCGCCATACCCTCGGCCCGGCACTGGATGCCGCCGACGCAGTGCTGCTCTACCAGCCCACCGGACTGGACTGGAACCTCGGTCACATAACCGCAACACTGGATACTGCACAAATTTTTGATGACATTGACCAACTGGTCATGCACATCATCAAGAGCACCCGCTCCGGCGACCACATACTGATCATGAGCAACGGTGCCTTTGGCGGAATACATGAAAAACTGCTTGAAGCTCTGCGGGCAAAGGCCAGAGACGGATAACGAAACAGCCGATGACGACCACTATTTGTTAACCCGGGTAATTCCCATAAAAAACTGTAGGCTGGCAACATGATGCAAAACCACAATACGCCAATTACCCTCGCAATAACCGGTGCCTCCGGTGCTCAATACGGCCTGCGCCTGCTTGAATGCCTGCTGGATGCGGAACATGAAGTGTATCTGATGATTTCACAAGCAGCGCAAGTCGTCATCGCCACTGAAACAGACTTCGACCTGCCAGGACGAGCCGAAGAACAACAACGGTTCCTCAATGAATATTTCAACGCCGCCGAGCATCAATTGCACGTCTTTGGCCGCGACCAGTGGATGTCACCCGTCGCCAGTGGCTCCAACACCGCTCAGGCCATGGTGATCTGCCCCTGTTCTTCAGCGACATTGTCCGCCGTCGCCAATGGTGCCAGTCGTGACCTTATCGAACGCGCAGCCGACGTGATGCTGAAAGAACGCCGCCCGCTGATTTTACTGCACCGTGAAATGCCCGTTTCAGCCATTCACCTGGAAAACATGCTGAAACTTTCACAACTGGGGGTTACTATCATGCCCGCCAGCCCCGGTTTTTATCACCAGCCGCAAAGTATCGATGCACTGATCGACTTTGTGGTTGCACGGATACTGGACCACCTGGGCATTAAACACACCTTGATACCACGCTGGGGTAAAGAAGCGCAGCCATGAGCACACTCACCATTCCATTGTTTCCGCTGCACGCCGTGTTGTTTCCCGGAGGCACCCTGCCGTTGCGTATTTTCGAGCCGCGTTATCTCGACATGGTCAGCAACTGCATGAAAACAAACTCTGGCTTTGGTGTATGCCTGATTCGTGATGGTTCGGAAGTTGGTAAGGCCGCTGAGACCTACGACACCGGCACCCTCACCGAAATCTGTTATTTCAGCAAACAACCGGATGGCCTGCTGGGTATTACCGCCTGCGGTCAACAACGCTTCGACATCATCTCCCGTGAAGTACAGGCCAACCAGCTCACAATGGTGGAAGTAAAATTACTGGATAACGAAGCATCCCATCCTCTGCCCGCAGAATTCAGTCACGCTGTAAGCGTTTTACGTAATCTGTTCGGGCAACTCGGTTATCCATTTGCAAAAGTGGAAAAAAAATATGACGACGCCAGCTGGGTCGGTAGCCGACTGGCAGAGTTGCTGCCTATCCGCCTCGAACAAAAGCAATACTTTTTGCAGTTAGATGACCCGGTTCAACGTCTGGAACGACTTTCGGCTCTGCTGGAAGATTTGGATATTCGCTGAATAACGTGATGTTGATAAAGTGAATCAAGGGCTAAAAATATCCAAATAAATAAAATTATTGGTTTACATTCAGCGGGACAGGCCGTTCCCGGGCCACGAATCACAGCGTTATAAAATCTGACGCAAAGGCGCGGAGACGCAGAGAACGCAGAGAGATATTCTTTAGGAACATGCACGTTCCTTCCGTTACCCTCTCATCCTTTGCGCTCTCTGCGTCTTCGCGCCTTTGCGTTGGATTTTCATTACCCAAACTCTGCTGCATACGTTGAAAACAGGGCAATTTAACGCTTGGCTCACATTATAATAGCAATTATCGATACAGCATTATCAACTGTATTCCAACAATATCCACCGTTACACTTTGATACAAATATCGCACACAGCCACAACAGTACAAACAAAGCCAGATAGCTATAATGGACACACTATCCCTGATGTGAGGTAAAACAACGTGCCTGCAATGCCCGAAGCAAATACTCGAATATTGCTGGTTGAGGATGATGTCCGACTCTCCACCCTCGTCCAGGAATATTTGCAACAACAGGCAATGGCGGTATCTATTGAGCACAGAGGCGACAAAGCCTGCCAGCGCATCATCACCGAAGCGCCTGACCTGGTCGTATTAGACCTGATGTTGCCAGGAATGGACGGGCTGGAAATCTGCAAGACTGTGCGCCCCAAATATTCCGGGCCAATCCTCATGCTCACCGCACGAGACGAAGATATCGATCAGGTCGTTGGGCTGGAAATCGGGGCCGATGATTACGTTACCAAACCAGTACAGCCTCGGGTATTACTGGCCCGCATTCGTGCATTATTACGCCGCTTTCCTTCACAATCCCTACAACCGTCACTACAGGAAAATGATACGCATGACATTCATTACGATTGTTTCCGTATAAGCACCACAGCCCGTGAAGCCTGGTTGAATGATACAACGCTGAATCTCACCACCAATGAATTCGAACTACTCTGGTTACTGGCCAGCCATGCGGGAGAAGTATTAACCCGGGATACTATTCTGGATCAACTGCGTGGTATTGGTTATGACGGACTGGATCGTTCCGTGGATATCCGCATTTCCCGTTTACGAAAAAAACTGGGGGACGATACCAGCCGCCCCTTCCGCATCAAAACAATTCGTGGCAAAGGTTATCTGTTTGTCAAAGAAGCCTGGAAATAGACACAACAAATGGGACGCCTTTTTTTAAAGCTGTATTCAGTTTTTGCCCTCGTGGTTATCATTTATTTTTTGGGCATTTCCAATCTCA
Organism: Gammaproteobacteria bacterium; assembly: GCA_021647705.1. Lineage (GTDB taxonomy): Bacteria > Pseudomonadota > Gammaproteobacteria > SZUA-152 > SZUA-152 > SZUA-152. Next base: position 14,175 of record JAKIUF010000005.1, read on the forward strand.
ACAGTATATTACAAGGCACATTGGATCGTTATCTAGGAGACCTGACTCAAGGTACTTATGCCCTGCTTGAAAGACGCCTGCAAACCATGCCCGAAGAACAATGGCCAAAGCTGATTCACACATTAAATCAGGGTGACGGCTATACCATACGCCTACTATCGCTTGAGTCACTGACCTTTTCACCATCCATGATGGAACGCCTGAATCGTGGTGAAATGGTATTTACCAATGTCGATGATGCCATCCACTGTTATAAACGTGTTCCTGGAAGTCAATGGGTATTGGAATTCCCATTTGAACAAACGATAGCCGATGACAGCCGACGCCTGTCCAGCAGCACATTCAGCCTGATTGAAATGAACCTGCGAGAGCAACCTCAAAGCACCTGGCCGACAGCAATGGCCGATTTAAGTCAACGCTTCAATTTCCCTGTTGTTTTATTGGAAAAATCCCAGGTTGAATTACCGCCCACAGAAATTGACCGCCTGGAAAATGGCGAAATTGTCGTGCAAATACGGGAAGGCAATAATAATGAGTTTATCTATCGGCCCATAGCTGGCAGTCCCTTTGTGATCAAACTGGGCCCGTTTACTGAGCCATTAACACTCAGTTATCTGCAATCTATTTTAATGGTATTTCTCGCCGCCCTCGTCGCACTGGCCGTATTATTTTGGGTCTTTCCGCTGTGGCGAGACCTCAAACGCCTGACGGTCAGCACCAACGCTTTTGGCAGAGGCGATTTCAGCATGCGTGCCACGTTATCAAAACATTCTGTTTTACTGGGGCTGGCTGAAACATTCAATGGCATGGCAAATCGCATTCAACGTTTAATTTCCTCACATAAAGAACTCACCAATGCTGTTTCACATGAACTCAGAACACCGCTGGCCAGACTGCGTTTCGGCATGGAAATGTTGCAGTCATCCTCTGATGAAGCAGACAAAAAACGCTATATCGCCAGTATGAATGCCGACATTGATGAACTGGATCAACTGGTGGTCGAGTTATTAACCTATGCCCGCTTTGATCGTGACAAACCGGAACTAAAATTTCAGCGTCAGGACGTTAAGCCCTGGCTGACAGGCATCATTCAGCAGATAAAAACCGGCGAAAATAACTTATCAATCAACGTTGAAATGACTGGAACAAATGTCAAACATGCCCGTTTCGAACCCCGGTTAATGGCCAGAGCAGTGGGAAACCTGCTGCAAAATGCGCAACGCTATGCACAAGGCAACGTCAGCGTGATCTTTACACAGGATGAAAAAAACTATCAGATCATGGTAGATGATGACGGGCCCGGCATTCCGAAAAGTGAGCGCACACATATCTTTGAAGCCTTCAAGCGACTCGATGCAAGCCGGGACCGGGACACAGGAGGTTATGGCCTGGGTCTGGCCATTGTGCAACGTATCTGTCAATGGCATGAGGGAGCTGTAATGGTTGAAGACTCACCGCTGGGGGGAGCCCGGTTTATTATTTACTGGCCAAAAAGTGATGGCGTACAACCAGTGAAAACCTGAAATATATCGAAAAACAATAAATAATTATTGACAAACGATAATAAAAATCCCTACACTCTGTACAGATTTCAAACAGAGACCTGAATCAATGGAAACCGACAGCGAAAATATCAATCGCATACAGCGTGTCAGCGGTACATTTCGGCGGCTGTTTACTGTTTTGATATTTTGCATCCCTGTTATCACTTTATTGTATTGGTTGTTTTTTAACGTCTTGCCTGTCGGGTTCACAACGGACTTGCCTGTCGTCGTCAATCAGACGCTTCCTCTTAAAACGCTCGTATTGGCATTTTTAATCAGCCTGATTCCTGCATTTGTGGCGATATACGGAATGATAAACCTGCAAAAATTATTCAAACTCTACGAGCAAGCCATTGTCTTTTCGGGGCAAAATGTTAAATGCTTTCGTCACCTCGGATATGCCTTGATTTATTGGGTACTCGCCAATCTGGTTTTTACCATACTGATCAGCATTGTTCTGACAATAAATAATTCACCGGGTGAACGGATGATAGTTGCCCGGTTCGGAATTTCAGATATAGGTGCATTAATCATTGGCGCTGTCATTATCCTCGTCTCCTGGGTCATGAATGAAGCAGTAAAGCTGGAAGATGAACAAGCCCATACGGTATAAAAAATAATGGCAATTATAGTTAATCTGGATGTGATGCTGGCAAAACGAAAAATGAAATCGAATGAGTTATCCCAGCTTATTGGCATTTCAGAACAAAATCTTTCTATATTAAAAACAGGCAAGGCAAAAGCCATTCGTTTAACGACATTAAATGCCATCTGTAAAGAACTTAAGTGCCAGCCCGGCGATATACTGGAATATCAACAAGGAGAAGAAAAGTGAAAAAATTTATGCTCATACTCGCCATTGTTTCATCTCAATCAGGCTGTGCAATATCTTCTAAAATAGACGCGGTTAACACTGCTGCCGACCAGAAAAAATTTGAGGGTATTGATAAAAATACGCGATTTTCTATTTCTCTCCCTGCCTCACATTCCGGCCCCTATGCATCAATCGACCAGCTAAATTTCAATATAGAGGAAGGAGAATATAAGGGTAAAAATGCCAGCGCGTTGATGGGAAAATCCAGGAAAACAGAAACATGGGAAGTTTTAATGATTATGATTGATGAAAATGGAAAGTGGATTACTCTGCCAAAATCAGCACAAATTTTCCCACCATTGTAAAAATTCATAACAGCTACCCACTGGCATTTCGGCAAATAACCTGTGCCTTGCAACACCCGCTGTTACATAAGGATACATTTCAACACACAGCACCAACAGACCCCTTCCAAATTTCCCCATAAACTTAATACCATAAAGAAATTACAGTCGATACATACGGGGAAAAGCAAGTGAACAATATTTCACGCCATATTACTATTTTATTCATTGTGATGATGCTGAGTGTGAATTGTGCCCTTGCTGCCAACATCACCGTTATTGTCAAAGAAAAAGGCAGTGGTGTACCCGTTGAGGGAGCCACCGTTGTTATCAATGAAGGTGACGTTTATGACGAAACGGGGAAAACCGGAAAAATCGAATTTTCCGAGATTGCAACACCCAACAAGATCAAGGTATTAGCCGCAGGATTTGAAACCTTGGAAAAACAGGTTTCACAAAACCGAACAACAATCACACTCTACCTGGAACCGTTTTTCATTGAAGGCGAAGGCCTGAAAGTAAGCGCAGAACGATTAGTAGAGAAAGCATCAAAGTTGACACTTTCCAGCGCCGAATTGATCAAATCAGCGGGCAGTGGTGGTGACCCTCTCAAAGCCATCACTGCGTTACCCGGTATCATCGCCACCAGCGAAGGTTCTGCGGAAGTCTATATGCGCGGTAGCAATGGTAATGAAAACATTACCTGGGTCAACAATGCACCCGTGGGTTACCTCTATCATTTTGGTGGATTCCAATCGACTATCAACCCTGCGTTAATCGAAGATATCAATGTCTTTTTAGGCGGCTTTCCCGTCCAATATGGCGATGCACTAGGCGGCGTGATCGATGCCAAGTTACGCGCTCCAAAAAATGACCGCATGCGCTATCAATTCGACATATCCACTATCACCAGTTCATTTTTGATAGAAGGCCCAGCAGGAGAAGCCGGAGGAGACAGTTTTTTTATAGCCGGACGACGCAGCTATCTTGATTTAATATTTTCACCCAGCGATGCCTCTAAAGCGTTTAATGATGATGACGAAGATGACCCTGACCGAATACTACTGGTACCGCGTTTTTATGATTTTCAGGCACTTTATCGTCATCAGCTTAATAACGGCTATCTGGACAGTTATTTGTTCACCGCAGGAGATGAGATGGAGATGGAAATACGCAACTCTGCCAAATCTGATCCCCAGCTCGCGGGTGAAGCCCGAGAAAAAATTGAATACCAAACCGCCGGACTTACTTGGCAACAACGCTGGAATAGCCAGTGGGATAGCATTGCCACACTGGCGTATATCCATGAAAAAAGTGCAGCCCGCCTGGGTCGCGATGAATTAGGAGAATCCTTTTATGCCCGCGTAGAAGAAAAAACACTTTATCTACAACCGGAGTTACGCTGGAGCCCTCAAACTGATTCACAATTCAGTGCTGGCTTGGACAGTGCTTACGCTGAAATACCGGTTGATGTATACGCCCCGCGAAGCAATACGGAAGATGACCCTGATTTCGACTTTACCTCACAAAAAAAATATCGTCTTAAAAAAATGCTCAAGGTCAATGCAATCTCTCCTTTCATTAAATACCGCCAACAATGGAGTCAACGGTTAAGCACCCAACTGGGGCTGCGCCATACTAATATCGAATTAACCGGTGGCTTTCATACCCACAAATTTTCACCCCGTGCCACACTGGAATATAAACTGACACCCGACACCTTGTTAACAACAACATGGGGGCAATATATCCAGATGCCGCGCGGTGAAGAAGTGGTTGAATCATTTGGTAACCCAGCCCTGCTGATGACCGAAGCAGAACATCGTATTCTCGGTATTGAACATCAAATCAATCCGCTTTACAGCATCAAGGCTGAGATTTACCACAAGCCGATGAAAAACCTGGTGATCGCCCTTGATGAAAATGACCCACCCGATAACTACGCCAACCGAGGTACAGGTGAAGCCTATGGCTTTGATCTGTTTATCAAGCGCACCCCTAGCCAAGGCAAAATCGGCTGGTTATCGCTCTCCTGGGCCAAATCACGTCGCACCAACGAAATTACCGGCATCACACGCGATTTCTCGGGAGATCAGCCTCTCACTTTCATTGCCGTTTGGGGTCAGCCTTTTGGCGGCAGCTGGAAACGCTGGGATTGGAGTATCAAAGCCCAGGTAAATTCCGGTCGGCCTTATACCGCGATAACCGGGCGTTACCGGGAAGACCCCAGTGACCCCACCAGCCGCTGGATTGCCGAATACGGCAAACATAATGCTGAACGCCTGCCCACTTATTACAAAGTGGACCTGCGAATCGGACGCGAAATACTGTTCAGAGAATCCAAATTAACATTTTATTTTGATCTGCAAAACGTCACCTTCGCCAAAAATATTGTTGAGTACGACTACGGTAATGAATACGAAAAAATCGACAACCCTACTGAAATTACCGGCATATCATTTTTCCCCTTTTTCGGTGTAGAAATGGAGTTTTAAAAACATGAATATTCAACATGAATTTTTATCACTAATGAACAATGGCGGCCCCATTATGTGGGTTATTTTTTTCGTCGCCTGCATCGCCATGGCACTGGTGATATGGGAAGCCTTACGCGGGCAGACACTGATAAAAAATGCCCGGCATGATTATCATAAACTGCGGTCAGACAACAATTACCTGCCCATTGTTAATGGCAGTACAAGCCCTGTTGCCCAGTTACTTGCCGCAACCCACTGGCCTGAAGTGCAATCAAAAGAAGATATGGCCCGGGAATTCAACATTCACCTAGCAGAAATCACACCTCGGGTGGAAGGCAGCCTTGCCACCATCGCCATTCTTGCCACACTGCTCCCCATGCTGGGACTGCTCGGTACTGTCACAGGCATGATCAATGTGTTTGAAGTCATCGCGCTGCACGGCAGCGGCAAGCCGGATGAAATGGCCGACGGTATTTCACAGGCACTGCTCACCACCGCCAGTGGACTGATCATCGCCATCCCGGTGATTTTTCTGCATCACCTGTTATCACGCCGCATCAATGTCCTGATGGCGACAACACACCAGGCCATCCAGCTGCTTTTACATCGTGATATCACCACATTAAAAAAGGCACAACACCATGCAAACGGATGACCTGTGCCCGATGCCGGTGATCAATACCGGAAAACCCGAAATCAGCATGGCACCGCTGGTTGATATCGTTTTTCTGCTACTGATTTTTTTTATGGTCACCACGGTATTCCCGGAAAACGACGGCCTGCTCATCGAAAAACCCGACTCGGAAAATGCTGCTGCGCTCGATAATGAACATCTTGTTATCAAACTTGATCAACAAGGTATTGCCTATATGGAAGAACGGCCAGTGACCACTGATGACATCAAACGATTACTCAAAGCCGAGTTATCCATCAGGCCACAGTTGGCCATCACCATTCATGCAGATCGTCGCGCCACCACAGAATCACTGATCGATGTCATTGATGCGGCAAAAGCCGGAGGGGCTCAACAACTGGGCATTGCCACCGATGAAAAACATAACTAGGAGCCTGCCCTCGGTCGGAATTGCGATAACAAGTGGCATTTTGCTGACTCTGGGGCTGCTGTTTTTTATCAATGTGCTGGCAAATTACCGCACACAAGTCACAGAACCACGCCCGCTGCTGGTTGTGGATCTGGCGACATGGCCAATGCCCGTCAAACAAACAAAAACGCCGCCCACCCCCAAACCCGAGAAACAACCCACGCCAGAAAAACCGGTATCAGAAAAAGTACCTCCTCCTCCCAAACCGGAAATTTCTCCGCAGGCAACAAAACGTGTGAAAGAAATCCCCCCGGAGCCTGTGGTGCATGAGCCCATAGAAGACGTGACAGAAAAAATTGTGGAAGCCGCTGAACCGCTTCCTGCCGAGCCAACGCCCCCTATGCTGATAGAACCCACGGAAAATGCGCTACCTACGCCTGTGCCCATATTTCGGCTCACTCAGGCTCCGCGTTTTTTACACCGGGCAACGCCTGTTTACCCCGAAACCATGCGCACACAAGGCATCAGTGGCGTTGTCAAACTGGAGGCATTAATTGACAAGGAAGGGCGCGTGAGAAAAGTGAACATCCTGGCATCTGCCGGGGAATATTTTGATGAAGCGGCCAGACGAGCCATTTTGGCATCAAGCTTTTATCCCGCCGAAGTGGAAAATGAACCTGTTGCCGTATTGTTGCGTTTACCGGTGAAATTTGATTTGCTTTGACCCGGCACACCGTCAGAACTTTTTTCCGGTGTACTGAAATCTGTAATATGAATCGAGGGATAAATCGTTCTGTTAGCACTTTCGTTGCTGAAAAACCGTCATTCCGGCATATTTTTAGCCAGAATCCAGAGGTCGAACCCCTTGGGCAATCGTTCCGGTTTATTGAGAGGTTATGTTGTCGTGGTACTGACAAGTGGTGTGTTATAAACGCAGAGGTCGCAGAGGTCGCAGAGGCGCAAAGGACGCAGAGAAAAACACTGAAAACTTTATGCACTCTGCGTTAGATACTCGGTGATTTTAGCGCTTGATTCACATTGTCGTAAAAAGTTTTATTATGAATCAAGAAATAAATCGCTCTATTAGCACTTTTATTACTGAAAAAACCGTCATTCCGGCATATTTTTAGCCGGAATCCAGAGGTCGAACCCCCTGGGCAATCGTTCCGGTTTATTGAGAGGTTATGTTGTCGTGGTACTGACAAGTGACGTGTTATAAACGCAGAGGTCGCAGAGGCGCAAAGGAAAACACTGAAAACTTTATGCGCTCTGCGCTAAATACCCGGTGATTTTAGCATTTGATCCACATTGCCGTAAAAAATTTTATTATGAATCAAGAGATAAATCGTTTTGTTAGCGCTTTCGTTACTGAAAAAAACCGTCATTCCGGCATTTTTTTAGCCGGAATCCAGAAGTGTAAACCCCGGACAAGCGCTCCAGTACAGTGAGAAGTTATGTTGTCGTGGAACTGACAAATAGCGAGTTATAAACACCGACACCGATAAGCACCCCACCCGAAAAATGCCACAGCCTGCGATAGCAGTCTGCTGGTCGTACTGGCAGACAATAGACTAAAGCCACGGCTTCCACGGCAGTGGATAAACTGAATACCACCGTTCGAGAAACCGGGCTCAACAAAATTATAACCAGGAATAACATAGCCCCCCGAAATCAGTATTTTCTACACTTATCCATTCTGGTTTACACTTACCTCCTGAGATCTGCTGAAATGAATAGTAATTTTTTTCGCCTAATGTGAAGAAAACGTAATATGGATGAAAGTGATATATCTCCCCAGTCAACAGCAAGAAGAGAAAGCGGTTAACAAGCATACAAAAAATTCTGATTTTTTCGCAATCTATTGACCATTAAGGCAATATTTGTGATTGTGAAGACCGGGTTGGTTGGTATACTGATGCTTGTGAAAATGTTGATATGAATAATATGCGTCAAAGTGACGTATTTGATTACGTTACTTTGACGTCTACTGACTGTTATACCTAAAAGGAGGGAGCGTGGTAGATATAAACATTACTAAAAATGTAACCGCAGAAAGTAAAATTGATGCTCCTTGCGGAAAATGTAAAGCAGATACAAAGCATTTAGTGTTAACTGATGTCGAACTAAAAGGCAGAGAGGCCACTCCTGACTATTTAATATATGGCTGGGATGAAAGCTATCAAATAATTCAGTGCTTAGGTTGTGAAAGTGTTTCTTTTAAAAAAACACATCAAAATTCAGAGGACGAGGATCACTGGAAAGGGCCAGATGGTTATGAATCTTCCTATCGAGTCCAAACAGATTATTATCCAAACCCAGAAGAAGGGCGAGGAAGTATTGAAGACGAGCATCTCCTCCCCGCAAAACTTCAACTTATATATGAAGAAACGCTTGGCGCATTAAATATTAATCACCGAGTGTTAGCAGGGATCGGAATTAGAGCAATTGTTGAAACAGTTTGTAAAGATAACGAGGCAAACGGCAATAATCTTGCCGAAAAAATTGATAGCTTAGTAACGCTGGGCGTGCTTACTCGTGATGGTGCTGACATTCTTCACAAATTAAGGGTACTAGGTAATGAAGCGGCGCATGAGGTAACACCCCATGACAATGTTCAGTTGGGTCTAGCGCTTGATGTAATTGATCATCTGTTAACAGGTGTTTATATTCTTCCTCATCATGCTAAGGCAAAGTTTAGTTAGGGAAAACAACAAAATGGACATCCACTTTAAAAAAACAAGAAAAGTACAACCAATTATCTGAATCCGCCCCATTGCTGTGAGAGTATTTTGAAAAACAACAAATAGGACATCCATTTTAAAAAAATAAGAAAAACATAACCAATTATCTGAAGCCGCCTCATTGCTGTAAGAGTATTTTGAATACCTTTTAAAGAAAATGGTCGTATATGCGCCTGAACGGCAATAACCAGGAATCGAGGTCACAGGCAACCCTCAGCAACCAGCTGATCAACACTCCGGTCCGCTGGCGTTTAATTTTCGTTAGCTGGGAAAATACTGTTTGCAGCTGTTCATGCCCGGCGTTCGTTCATAGCCGAGTTTTTTGCACACCGGTTTGAGTTTTTCGACGGATCCTACAAGCCCTTTAAACGGACTTTCAAAGTGTTGGCTGAGGTAAAGCCAGTGTTTGGTCTTGAAAGCCCAAAAACAGGACACCCATCAATTATTGACATCCTGTTCGCCCCCTCGTTAGATTGCGAGGCATACACTATCCACAAGGAAAAAGGAGGCACGGATGCCAACCCCTCGTAAAAACCAGGTCTGCCTGGACTCAATCCCTTATTACCATTGCATCTCACGCTGTGTTCGCCGTGCCTTTCTTTATGGCAAAGATGAGTTCTCCGCCCAACAACAGATATGGTGGGCGCCTGGTTAAACAGACTTTGTTGTCGATGTTATATTTCTCTTGAAGACCTCTAAATAGGTGCTATTATATGGTCTGTTAATGTTCGCTTCAGGAGTCTAAATATGGCTACAAAATTTTCAGAAGACATCGTTCCCCTCTCTACCCTTAAAGTCAATCCCGGCAAGATAGTTAATCAGGCAAATCAAACGCATAGGCCAATTTTGCTTACCAGTCGCGGGCGTGGAGTTGCGGTTGTTCAAAGCTTAGAAGATTATGAGAACCATGAAGAAGAACGAGAGTTTATGAAAGCAGTTGCTCAAGGGATACTGGAAATTAAAGAGGGAAAATCATTGAGCTTGAAGGATGCAAAAAGGAAGTTGGGAATCAAATAGTGAAGATTTTTATTTCAGACTCTGCTTTCGATGACCTGGAGAAAATAAAAGAATATTATGAGGAGCAGGAAGTTTCTCATATAGGCCATAATTTTGTTGTTCAAATAATCGAGCACATTGAGACTTTAGTTGATAACCCAAAAATCGGTAGAATGGTGCCTGAATTTAATTCAGATAAAATTAGAGAATTAATACACGTTCCTTTTCGTGTAGTCTATATTTTGGAAATGAAGGCTATTCATGTTGTTAGAGTTTGGCGCAGTGAAAGGTTATTAAAACTACCGGAGAGTTCTAATGACGACGAAATATAACCGGGTAGTCAAGGGGCTCTAACTGTAGCGGTAGAAAGTATCTCGCGATAGCCCCATTATCTTGCAGACCTGTGAGACATTGCCAAGCTCTTCGGCCAAGTTTAGCAGACTGATCTTGTGTTTGATGATTCGCTCGTTACTATAAACAAATCGCCAACAGGTAAGATGGGGGTCTGGTTATAGATTTTCAAGGTGCATCCACTCGGAGGCATTTTCGCGGTGCTCGTTTGTGCGGGGCACAAGCCTTGCCCGGCTTCAATGCCCCGGTGGTGCATGACGTTATGTGCAAGTTGACATCCAGGCTTCTTGTATTACAATAAGTAATACAGTGCTTTTCTGGAGGCAACTTAATGATTACTCTTAGGCTTGACCCAAAATTAGAAAAAACCATCAACGATGCTGCTCACAGGCTAGGCTTGAGTAAATCTGAACTGATACGAAAAAGTGTTACAGAATATATAAATAAGCTAGAGAAACCGTCCCCCTGGGAGTTGGGTAACGATATTTTTGGCAAATATGCTAGTGGTCAGGATAATTTATCGAAAGACAGAAAAGCCCTTTTTAAAGAAAAAATAAGGGCTGAAAAATGAAGAAAATACTGATTGACTCAGGCCCATTGATTGCACTATTTGACCGGAGTGATAAATATCATCAGGCTTCGACGGAATTTATTAAGAAAAACCGTAGTGAATTAATTACTACATTGGCTTCTGTTACTGAAGTCTTGCATTTGCTCGATTTTAATAGAAATGCCCAAGTAGATTTTTTGAGCTGGGTTGATGCAGGCGCAGTGACTGTTGAGACGATTACAACAGATGACTTTCAAAGAATTAGGGAGTTAATAGTAAAGTATTCTGATCTACCAATGGATTTCGCTGATGCTTGCCTAGTATTTTTAGGCGAGAAAATGAATATAAGTAAAGTTGCAACAATTGACCGAGACTTTGATGTTTATAAGCTCAAAGGAAAAAGATCATTTACCACGTACATAAAATAGACCACACATACAAATGGAACAAACCAAATCACACCTTTCAAATAGCAATCAAACGACACTCACTCGCGCAAAGCGACGTTTACCCACTTGATAAACATGCTGCGTACCCGTTGCAATAGTTACCTTGTTATCGGTGACACGTTCACCATCAATACGCACCGCGCCCTGTTTGATCATGCGCATGGCATCGGAGGTGCTCTTTACCAGATCCGCTATTTTTAAAAGATTGGCAATGGCGATACTGCCATCTGGTGCGGCCACTTCCACTTCAGGCATGTCATCCGGCATGGCTCCTTTCTGGAAACGGGCGATGAACGATTCTTTGGCCTTGTTTGCCGCTGCCTGGTTATGAAAACGGGTGATGATTTCTTCACATAACAGGAATTTGATATCCCGTGGGTTGGTGCCTTCTTCGACCTGTTGCCTAAAGCCTGCAATTTCATGCATGGGCCGAAAGCTGAGCAGTTCAAAATAGCGCCACATGAGTTCGTCTGATATCGACATTAATTTGCCGAACATTTCTTCTGCCGGTTCGTCGATACCGATGTAATTACCCAATGACTTGGACATTTTTTGCACACCGTCCAGCCCTTCTAGCAATGGCATGGTGAGCACTACCTGTTGTTCCTGGCCGTATTGTTTTTGCAGCTCACGTCCCACCAGCAGGTTAAATTTCTGGTCTGTACCTCCCAGCTCCACATCGGCTTTCATTGCCACTGAGTCGTACCCTTGAATCAGCGGGTATAAAAATTCGTGGATAGCAATGGGTTGCCCGCCTTTATAACGCTTGCTGAAATCATCACGTTCCAGCATGCGCGCCACGGTGTGCCGGGCAGCCAGTTGAATCAGCCCGGCTGAACCCATTTCACTCATCCATTGCGAGTTGAACATTACCTGGGTTTTATCCGGGTCAAGAATTTTGAAGATCTGCTCTTGATAGGTTTTGGCATTTTCAGCCACCTGTTCAGGGGTCAGTGGTGGCCGGGTCGTGCTTTTGCCGGTGGGATCACCGATCATGCCGGTGAAGTCGCCAATCAGAAACAGGATTTCGTGGCCCAAATCCTGAAACTGACGCAGTTTATTGATAAGTACGGTGTGTCCCAGGTGCAAGTCCGGTGCAGTCGGGTCGAATCCTGCTTTGATGCGCAATGGTTTGCCTCGCGCCAACTTACTCTTGAGTTCTTCCTCAACGAGGATTTCCTCCGTTCCGCGTTTGATGAGTTCCAGGGCTTCGTTTTCTACTGATGTATTCATAGGTTGCACAATTCTCGGGAATTTCAAAATCAATGGTCGGGGATTATAACGTATCTCGCACAACAAACTGGGGGAGGAGGGCTTTACCGGCACCCTAAACGGCTTAGTAGCACTCTAAAGCCTGCATTGACCCTGCCGATAGTGGTGCAGATATTCTCACTGGTTTCTCCTCAATACCTGCAAGGAAAAGAACACGTTATGGCCGTCCCCGTCACTATTGTCGATGACTCCAGTGTCTCTCGAAAGATGCTCATTCGTGCTCTGCCTCCACAATGGAGCATCGAACTGACCCAGGCTAAAAATGGCGAAGAGGCGCTGGCGGCCTATCGCGATGGCAAAGCAGAGGTAATGTTCCTGGATTTAACCATGCCGGTCATGAATGGCTATCAAGTACTGGAACAGCTGCAAAAAGAGCAGTTCAATACATTTGTGGTGGTGATTTCGGCCGACATTCAGCCCAAGGCTCAGGAGCGAGTGAAAAAACTCGGTGCCATAGCCTTTATCAAAAAACCGGTAAAAACGTCGGATATCGCAAAGGTATTGCACGAATATGGCATTGTCTTATCCTGCTGATAAGCCCTCCCTTATGAGCATTCAACCCTATACAGAAGACCAGAGTGATGCACTGCAAGAAGTGGTAAATATCGCCATGGGTCAGGCGGGCGACTCACTGGCACGCATTCTTGGTAATTTTGTAGCGCTGTCCGTACCACGCATTCGCTTGGCCACCGGTAAAGATGTCATCAAGACAGTGGCTGGCATGGTGGACAACAACGCTGAAATTTCCGCCATACGTCAAACCTTCTCCAATTCACTGCGCGGTGAAGCCGTTGTGGTGTTTGCCCAGACCGGTGCCGATGACCTCGCCGATCTCATGGGTTACGACACGGTCCTGGACTCATCTGCAAAACAAGAATTGTTATTGGAAGTTGGCAACCTGTTGGTGGGTACCGTAATCACCGGTATCGCAGAGACACTGGAAACTGACCTTAGCTTTTCCGCTCCCTCGCTGGTGGCCAAATGCACCTCGCTGGATCAAATGCTGGTAGCAGAACAATTGTCGTGGTCGCATGCCCTGCTCATGGAAGTTAACTTCACCGTGGAAGGCTGTGGTTTCAAATGCCACCTGTTAATATTCATGGCTGAAGAGACTATCGATACCTTACGCGGCATCCTCGACGAATTCATGGATGGTATTTAAACGCTTCGGTGTCTTTGTAGACCGCGACTATGTGGGTATTTTTGTGATAAAGCAAAATGGGGAATTCTCTCGTGGAACCAGTTCATAGGAACTCACAGCCCGGGCAAAATGAATACGGAGGTGGATCAAAGTCTGTTTAAAAACTTCCCTTCACTTCCAGGGAACAGCGTCCCTATTTATTTACGTTTTTCCTCATTTTCCCAGCAACCTCGGTTTAGACACCAGCCTATCAACCGAATAAAATACTTTACACACCAGAAAAATAATTATCTAACATTCAAAAACTTGCAACGCAGAATACAAGCCGCAACACTATCTACTCTCGATTTAAACAAGTTAACATTTTTTCCTGCACTTTAGGGTAACTTTGTAACTCTTCACGAAACATACCCCCCATGACAAGATGCACAAAACCCTGGCTGCCTTCTGCCTGCATCAACTCACCAACAGCGTTGTAATTTGCTCCCAGCACGTTCTCTCCTGCTCCCATTTCCTGTACTTCAAAAGGAAAAATGCGAACCTTGTAATCCAGTTCTTTTTTCAAACAACGGCCTAGCCAACCAATGGCTTTACTTGATTGCTCACTATAACCACTGAGAATAATATCAGCATGAGCTGCGTTGGAAGTGTACACCTCATTTTTTTCAAAGCTGTGTAATTGTACGACGTAACTATCAACCTCTACGGCCATCAAGGCGCGCGTAAAAGCTAACATATAGTCCCTTACTGATGGTGTCCGCGAATCAGCTGACAGCGGTGAATGCACAGGTAACTCGGCCGGGGCTGTATTCCAGGCTGCCGCACGGAAGTTATTTTTGGCGACTAATTTCAGCGCAATAACTTCCGTTTCTGCATCATGAAAACTATGCGGGACTTGCAATACTGTTAATGATTCCTGGTCCGTCGAAAATACAAAAAAACCTTTTCCTTCATATTTTTTTGTACCCTTATCATGCTCTCGCACTATTAATAATGGGCCAGTTTCACCCGTTTTTTCTATCAACTCAAAACCTAAGCTCTCCCATTGCTGGCGCAGCTCTGAATTATTCTCTCCTACAAATACACGCTGAAATAATTTTTCTGCCAATGTCAGTTCTGCGGCACTTGGCAAGCGTGCTTTTGCAATGCCTTTCCTTGGCGAACTCACCTCGGTACTCCGTACTTCACGCAACATTTCTGCCAGAGTGGTTTCTGCTGCCACCCAGTGTGGCACTGCCAGTAACAAAAGTAATAACAAGCCACCCGGCAAGGATACGTGCAACAATTGACAGGTTCGATTGGTTAGTGTCTCTGGCAACGCTTTATTCCCATCATATTTATTTTCTCTTCTGTAGAGTTTGGATTTTCACCCAAAATAGACCATCCCACTCTGCGCATTATAACACTCTGCGACCATTAATATTATTTTCGGGTACCCTTGAGTCAATCTTAAGCACTTTGCCAAATAAACATATAAATAGACTCCAACTTCACTGCAACCGACAACTTTGTTCTGATTTTACTGCCTGCAACCAACTACTGCCAGTTAGAGACACGAAACATCCACTTGGATCCTGGTTAATTCAATTCATTGGGTCAGCTTACTGAGTTCCTTACACAAGAAATATCATTCATATTGGCAACTGACTGTTGACTGACAACTAGAAATAGAGGTTGTTCATGCTTGGGCACCGTCAGCAAAACCAGGATGTTTAAACGCTCTCACGAGTATACCCGCAGCATCTCCCAATCTCACAAAAACTTGCGCCTGCTTTACAGAGCGTAATTTCACCTCTACTCCCTTCTTCCTGCTTCCGCCTGGAGATTTGCTCGCCACTTAACATGGTTTTTTGCCCCTTCTTTTAATTCCCGGTAAAATGTAAGCTTGATTTCATTAATGATAATCATTATCATTCGCAATAAGCCAGCTACCGATTGGAAAACCTCACATGAAATACATTCCCTCTACCTTACTGCCCAGCCTGCTTGCACTTATTTTGTCCATTTCTCCCCTGGTTTCTTTCGCTGATGACTCTCTGATCATTTACTCCGGTCGTAGCGATAAATTTGTTAAGCCGGTTATTGCCGAATTCACCCAACAAACCGGCATCAAAGTCACGTTACACACGGGCAAATCCACGGCTTTACTCAACAAACTGCGCATTGAAGGTGCGCGCACCGATGCTGATCTGTTCCTCAGTAACGATGCGGGTAATCTGCAACGTGGCAGTGACTGGGGTCTGTTTCGTGCAATGACTCCCTCATTGGTTGCGCCCATCGACAAACGCTATCGCGCTGCCGACGATACCTGGGTGGGCCTGTCTGCCCGTGCGCGCGTACTGGTGGTCAATACACAAGGGCCGTGGGCCGACAAGCTTAATTCGGTATTCGATCTCGCCGACCCGGCCCTCGATAGCAAGCTGGGTATTACCAACAGTACCAATGGCAGTTACATTGCTGGTGTAACGGTATACATGCTCGCCGCAGGTAAGGACAAAACCCGTCAGTGGCTACAAGGCATGAAAGCCAACGTGCATGGCAAGGTGTTCAACAAACACCGCCAGATCGTCAAAGCCGTGGCCAGCGGCAAATTGCAGGCCGGATTGGTAAACCATTATTATATTTATCGTCATCTTGACAAATATCCTGATGCTCCCATCAAAATCGTATTGCCCGATCAAGGCAAAGACGGCATGGGTGTGGCCTGGAATGTCGCCGGTATCGCCATCAGCAAACACACCGCCAAAGCGGCACTGGCGGAAAAGCTGGTGGCTTTTTTGACGTCACCTACCGGGCAAAAACAATTTGCCGAGGTCAATCGTGAATACCCTGTTCGTACCGGCATCGCCGCCAGCCCAGTGATTCCCGCTGCGGGCAGCTACCGGGTTGCCGATGTGCCCATGTCAGCACTGGGCAAACAGCGTGACGCAACGCTGGACTTGATTGAAGAGGTGGGAATGCCGTGAGAAATCATTACGCATTCCCTGGAATGAGGGGCTAGGTTGGCCTCTTCCTTTCTATCATTTACCGGCCCACTGCGGGCCGGTCGGCGTTTTACCTCTCTGGGCGGGCTTGCCACGACTGTGGTGCTGCTGGCCGCCATGCCATTGCTGTATGTCATCTACAACAGCCTGCAATTATCCGCCAATGAATGGCTCCGGTTATGGAGCAGCCGACTGCCGGAGCTGCTGTGGAATACACTGTCACTCGCGGTACTGGTCGCTATCGGTTGCGTATTGCTGGGGGTATCCAGCGCCTGGTGGATCGCCCGCCGTGATTTCCCCGGGCGCAAACTTGCTACCTGGCTGATGATCCTGCCGCTCACCGTACCCACTTACGTGTTTGCGCACATCTACACCACCTTGCTGGAAGAAGATGGCTGGCTGGGCCAGTTGTGGCTGGGAGTGTTCGGCGAAACCACGCCACTACCGGATTTATACAACATCTGGGGCGTGACCCTGATTCTTTCGCTGGCCGGTTTTTCCTATGTATTTCTGCTAGCGCGTGCCGCACTGTCGCAATCAACCCGCTCACTGGAAGAGGCAGCACGTATTCAAGGGGCTTCGACACTGGAGGTTTTTTGGCGGATCAACCTGCCACTGTTGCGCCCTGCCATCGCTGCCGGGCTGGCAGTGGTGGTGCTGCACGTACTATCGGACTTTGGTGCCGTCAGCATGCTGCGTTTTCAGACTTTCACCTTGAGTATTTATCTGCAAATGAGCGGCCGTTTTGATTATCAGGCTGCCGCCGGGTTGTCGCTGATACTGGTAATGTTGAGCCTCACCTTCTTGGTGCTGGAACGATTCTTCCGCAGTCGTCAGCGTTATTATTCCGCACGCCATTCACGCCAACAACCACTGCGCCGGGCCACGCGACTGGAAACCAGCCTGATCTGGTTGTGGCTGGGATTGATTACCCTGCTGGCTTTCGGCCTGCCTCTGGCCTGGATGCTGAGCTGGAGCTGGCAGGCCTGGGCGGGAAATCTCATCGATGCGGAATTCTGGGGCTACGCCGGTAACTCACTGATGGTCGCAGTGATTGCCGCCACACTCGCAGTGATCGCCGCCTTCCCTGTGGCCTTTTACAATGCACGTAAACGCTCGGTGGGCAGTCAGACCCTGTTGCAATTCTCCAGCGTCGGCTTTGTTCTGCCCGGCCCGGTGATCGCGCTGGGTATCCTCAGCCTTCTGCTTGCACAACTGCCTTTTCTTTATGGTGGACTGGCCGCATTACTCATCGCACTGGTCATTCGCTTTCTGCCACTCGCGGTGCAATCTCAGGATGCCGCCCTGGCCCAACTGACCCCTTCGGTGGAGCAAGCCAGCCGCAGCCTTGGTGCCGGACCACTGGAAACTCTGTGGCGCGTGATACTGCCGATGATTCGTGGCGGCATGGCCACAGCCTGGGTATTGGTCTTCATCGATACCCTCAAAGAACTGCCTGCAACATTGATTCTGCGCCCCACCGGCTTTGATACCCTGCCAGTACGCATATGGATTGAGGCCAGTGAAGAAATGCTGGAGCTAGCAGCCCCCGCCGCACTGATGTTAGTCATCGGCACCCTCCCGGTACTGTGGATCATGATGAAGAACCACACTGTCAAAACAGAGTCTGGCTGAGCGAAACTGTCGATTTTCTTTACACCGGCACTAGCTCAAACTACCGGTTTATTCACCGAAAACACTCATCTGATTGATTTATAAAGCCATATTATTTTTGGCCCGAATATTGCTGTTGCGCATTAAATGATCAATAATGCATGTCAATGCAGAGTGAATCGTTTATCAAGCATCGTTCGACATCCGCATGGATACAACGCGGTGCATCATCAACCTAATTGTCAGTAGTTATGAGCTTATGAAAAAAAAATTCCAGCAGCTTATTAATTTTCGCCGTAACCAGTATTTTTTTCTGTTGCTGTGCGGCACCTTGCTCGGCAGCCCGGCCTCCTTTGCCGGACAGACCAGCGAACAAAAACGTGCGGCAAAAGAATTACGCTGCCTAGCCCTGAATATCTATTTTGAGGCCCGGGGTGAAAAACCGGAAGGGCAATTTGCCGTCGCCCTGGTCACTATGAATCGCACGCAGAGCCGACATTACCCCAGCAATGTGTGTGATGTAGTCTGGCAAAAACGGCAGTTCAGCTGGACCCACGATGGCAAAAGCGACCGCCCCACTGACATGCGCGCCTGGGAGCTGGCCAAAAAAATCGCCCAGGTTGCCTACCAGGGATACAACAGATTATCTGCACATGGTCGCAAAGCGCTAGATTTAACCAAGGGCGCTTTACATTTCTACGCCCCCAGTCTGGCTGCACCCTATTGGGCAGAAGTCCACTCGGTAACGCGCATCATTGGTGGACATGTTTTTTTGGCGGGCAGAAGTTAAGCTCAGATGAAAAAGGAACAAACATAATCAGGGCAAAACGTAAAAGAATCCAGGTCACGACATAACGCTTAAGCTACACCGGTTCTTTCCAGGAAACATTGTCTTCCGACTGCATCGCACGCACGCTCAACATGTAAGGTTTGGTGTCAGATGACTCGTAGTAGGTACGGGTCATCATTTCGCTCATAATGCCCGTCGTAAAAAACTGAATAGACACCACCACCAACAAGACACCCAGTAACAGCAGTGGGCGATCACCAATATTTTCACCAAAAACAATTTTCAGCATTCCCAAATAAGCCAACATACCACCACCCAGCGCACCAATCACCAAACCGATACGGCCAAAAAAATGTCCGGGCCGTGCGCGAAAGCGCATAAAAAAATACACAAATAACAAATCCAGCAATACCCGATAAGCACGGGAAATCCCATATTTCGACTCACCGAATTGCCGTGCGTGATGTGTTACCACTTCCTCTTTAATGCGCGATGGCGACGTGTTTGATGCCACCCAGGCAGGAATAAAACGATGCATCTCGCCATACAGACGTATACTTTTGATAATCGCAGCGCGATAAACTTTCAGACTGCAACCATAATCGTGTAGCTCCACACCCGTGATATTACCAATCAACCGGTTGGCCATACGTGAAGGAATTTTACGCATCAGCAGGTTATCCTGGCGATTTTTGCGCCATCCAGACAATAAATCCAAGTCTTCGCACAGTAAGCGCGATACCATGCGCGGAATATCAATAGGATCATTTTGCAAATCACCATCCATGGTCACAATCACCTCTCCTCGTGCGGCATCAATGCCCGCCTGCATGGCAGCCGTCTGACCAAAATTACGCTGCAATTCAATAAGGCGCACATGCCGGATTCTCTGTTCAGACAACAAATGACAAACCTTTTGCACCGTGGCATCTGAGCTACCATCGTCCACCAATAACAACTCCCACTTTTCCGGGTAATTGGCCAGAGCCTCATTGGTGCGCTCAATCAGCGGGCCAACACTGCCTTCTTCGTTATACAGGGGAATGACCACAGACAAGGGGGCCGCAATAAAGGATGACTCATGAGAATCAGTCTGACTGGTGGTGCTCATTAAAAGTGTGACTCCCGCATCAAACCGCACAAACGGCCTGAATTCATTTTATCTGAATTATTTTTGCGTGAGTATAGCGGATACTGTCAGTGTGCGGGTCGCCTGTGCAAGCATGCATTCTATTGTGGCGCAGTATCCTGCACTGGAGCCTGATGGGTAAATTCATGATACCGCACCTGACGACGAAACACGTCCATATCGATAGGGGCAAGCACCTCATCCATCAAACTTTTCATCGGAAGAGGGCGAGAATCCGGTCCCGTTTTTTTCCAGGGCACAATGTATAACACCTTGGGCAGCTCACGGGCACCCGTAATTTCAGTTTCCTCCAGCTCCAGCCTAACTTCAGCCACAGTCGGCACAGACAAAAATACCAGCAACATCAACCACATCCAACGCACAGATTTTTGATTATTCAATAGCATGACTCACCTCTTCCGCTTTTTCTGATTTTGCATAACGAACAGGGCTCAACTTACCTAAAGCCTGAAAGCTTTTTTTGACCCATTCGTTATAAACACCCGCCACCGCACGCTCGGCATTCACCACATGTACATCAATGGCTTTTTCCTCAAAGGGAAAAGCCTGCTCTTCCAGCAAAATATCATACTGTTCCAGCTCTTCTGCTGACAGCCCTTTGGGCCGTTCCGAATTAAATAAACCCTGACCAAAATCATTATAAATTTCTGCGATACGGTATGTGGAAGCAGTGGTCACTGCCTCGATACCATAGTTCGCTGCATCCGTGTAAGCCTTGATACTTTCTTCCATCAGTTTTTTCTTTTTCTGTAAGTTTTGTTTCAACGGCTGCACCAAACGTACTTTTCGGTACACCGTGTACGTGGGCCCAGCAAGCTCCAAGGCAGCTTCTGCCGCAAGATAACGACTACGATCAGTGGCTGGACCTTCCTTGTTTGCCTCGATAATCTTCCCTAACCAATAATTACGCGATAAGGCCTGTTTTTTATTGAGATACATTGTTGCCAACCGATGACGTGCTTCAATTGCCTCATCAAAAGGACGCGGAAACGTCGTCACATAACGTTTATAAGCGGCAATAGCCTCGTCCTGTCGTTTTGCCTTTTCATAAAACTCAGCAATCTGCCACAACAACAAACGTTTTTTGTTGCTGTCGGTTTCACTGCGATACAAAACTTCATACGAATCAGCCGCACGCTTCCAATCGCCACTTTTTTCATAGGCCAACGCCAGCTTTTCATCCGCACCGGAACGTAGCTTGTGGCGAGGGTAAGTGCTTACAAATGCCTTTAATACCGGGATGGCCATAGCCCAATCCTGATTAGCATACAACGATGCCGCCGCATCATAATCAGCATTGGCACGAATACTCGCTTTAGGTGCAAGTTTGCCAACACGTAAAAAATGGCGGGCTGCAACACGATAATTACCGGCCGACTTGGCCTGCTCACCTTGCTTATAAATCGCCGCAGCCAAACGTTCCATGTGGCCATTGCGATCCTTGTCATTTGCCAGTGAAAACTGCAAACGTTTCAAGGTCGCCTTTTCAGCTGCCGCATAATGGCCCAGCTTAAATTCACCCTGAGCAATAATGGCCCAGTTGATACGCAATAATTTTTCAGTGCCCGCAGCTCTATTAATCACTCGCTTGTGGCCCACCACATGATGCGCAGTACCCACCGCATTGCGATAATCTTTCAAGGCCAATAACTCTTCCGCTGCTTTAGACATCACGTTAACCGCACGTTTATCCTCCGGAAAATGCGTAACAAAACGCTTGCCACTGGCAATGGCAACCTTTTGTTTCACAACAGCCGCAGCACCCTTTAATGATTTTACCTGCGCACGATGCGCCAATAATGCCGCATAAGCCGCTTCAGCACTTTGTTTGTGTAACGGATAATGATATGCCGTATATTCAAACTCTGCGGCAGCAGCCTGCACATCGCCACTGTCCAATAGGCTTTCTGCCAGCAACATATTTTTTTCTGGCGTGCTTTTATCTTTCGGGAAAGAACGTACATAGGTGCGGTACCACATTGCAGCAATGCGATAATCCGCTGGTTTTTTGCTGCTTTGTGCCTGCGCGTGATAATAGCCGGTCAAGTCATCCAGATTGCTTTTCAAGTGTGGCAATAATTGTGTCAATAATTGTTGATCATGTCTTTCCCAAAATGCTGTGCCCACACCATAGCCCATCAGTAAATCAGCTTTGGCACGTAACAGGTCATCTTTTCGGCCAGCTTCTTTATAAATATCAATCACCCGCACCATAAACAAAGGTGCGCTACGGTGTAGAGGATAACGTTCCACAAAAGACATAAAGGTGTCTGATGCATCTCCGGCACGTTTTTGTGTTAAATACAAATCTGCCAGACGTTCATAAATACGGAATTCGTAATCTCGCTTGCCGTAATCCTTAAAAAAGGCGGCAACACTTTCATGCCCGTTCAGGTAAGAAAAAGACAGGCTCACGATACGCAACGTGTCTTCCAGTAACTCCAGTTCGCTGCGGGAAAAATCAGCAAGTTTACGACCACCAGCGAAACTGCTGTCCAACACCGAAAAATAAGACTTCAATGAACGCTCGGTATCACCTTGTTTAAACACCGACCAACCATGTTTAAACATGGCACGGTCATAGTAGGTACCCGCCGCACTCTGCGCAAGCACACTACTGTACGCCTTTTCAGCCTCCTCAAACTCCCGGAAAGTAAACAGAATTTCGCCGCGTCGAAATTGCAGTTCCGCAAAGTTTGTATCATTGGGAAACTTTGTCACCAACTGGTTCAACACACCCAGTGTCTTTTCCAGGTCTCCATTAAGCTCATACGCACGAGCCAACTGATACATCACCCGGTCATTACCGGCATAATCGGGATATAGACTTAGCAAGCGTTCATATTGGTGAATCGCACTGCCCATATTTTCCGATTCAAGCTGTTCAATGACTTCCTGATTTAATGCCGCTTCGCGCTCTGCCGCATCGGCTTCATTTTGTGCCGCACTGGCCACCACCTGGCTATCATCCGTTTTTTCCGTTTCTGTGGATGTTGTCGGTAACTCATTTTCACCCGCTAATTCAGCCTGTTTATTTTCCAGTGACAAATCGGCCAGACGCTGCAAGGCGATCGCACGTAACGCACCATTGGTGGTGGTTCTTGCAAGTTCTGCATAAGTACGTTGTACATCCTTACGTGATAATGCTGGCAACACCTGCGGTTCAATTTTTGCAGCTCGCTCAGCCAGTAACTCAATAGTAGGATCATCATCGATGGTTTTTTTACCGGCGCAGGCTGATAGCAGCAATAATAAAACCACCAGCAGCAATACTGTCCAACAGGACTGTGGACGCTGCGCTATCATTTCAGCTCCTTGCCAGACTCAGCTGCATCGGCCGCCAAGTCTTGTAAATGTGCCAGGGAGAATCTTGCCTGATCCAGATAATCCACCAACCGCGCACGCAATATATCAAGTTCAAAATCCACCATTTCCTGCAACTGGCGCTGCTGTTCATCGAAGGCGGCTTTGATTTCTTTACGCAATAATGCAATCTGTTGACGTTTGTTACTGATAATTTTTTCGTAAGCAGCAAAATTTACCGGAGCACTACCTCGCGCCCGCTGTAATGAGTTTTGTTGTTGTAACGTCTCTTCCAGTTCTGCATCCAGCGAATTCAGGCTTTTTTTCACTTGCTGAAAACGAATGGCATAAGTGGTTTCAACCTCATAATCCAACAGCCCTTTGTACAAACGATAACGATCGCGATAATTGTCCAGGCGTTTAAGATGCCGCCCCGGTTGATTCGACAATTGCCAAATGCGCTCTTCCACTTTGCTCAAACGCTCCATCAGCTTTTTTTCTTTACCCGTCAACAACTCAAAGGCATCTTTTGTCTCACCAATACGCGTCAATTCATCAGCATAAATATCACGACTGATACGCACATCCTGTACATGCCCCAGCGTTTGCTCCGGTGTCAATTTATCAAGCTGCGCTTCATAGGTGGCACGTCGCAACGCCAACATACCTTCAAGTGCAGGCACCTCACTCATCCAACGGCCCAGATTCTTGTCTAAAAACCAAAGATCACGCAGGTTTTTAATGGCTTCGTGAAAACCATGCTCAGCCATCACCACCGGCAAATACCGTGCCTCGGGCGTATCCGGCAATAACTCCGCTTCCCAAAACCAACCCATTTCAGTGCGTGATACTTGCCCTAACAAATCTGCCCACAAACGCCCTTCCTTCACTGCCACCACGGTATTATTCAGTGCGTCCAGCTCCCGTTCAAAAATAGCAATCGCATTTTTATAAGACTGCATAGCCTGCGGAAATGCACGCAAACGCTCTAGTGCGTTACCTTTGCCTAACAAAGCCTCAAAAACAGCAGGATCAGTTCTTTCGCGTGTTGCCAGCTCCTCCCATGGCACCAGTGCTGCCTCGTAACGTTGCAATTTCACTTCAGCCCAGCCCAAACCCAGCAACGCCTTATTTGAAAAGGGTCCCTGCAAACGTACACGTTGTAAAAACTGCTTTGCCTCCACCGGCTCGGTGTCAATCAATGAAAACCCCAGAACAAGATTGGCTTTGTCACGTAATGCCTTTTGATCACTGGCACTGGACTTTAATTCGGCAACCTCACGTAACAAGTTCATGCCCATTTCTGCACGGTCATCTTTTTCGTGACCGCCTTTTTCCTGGTCACCGTTTTCCTGGCCATCATTTTCACGGCTGGCACGAATCAGCGCCACTCCCAGATTAAAACGCGCATAATTAGCTTTTTGCTCGCCCTCATTTTCTACCAAACCCTGTAACGCAGTTGCCGCCTCCGTATATTTTTCCTGCGCCATCAACAAATTGGCCTTCAGAATACGGAACTCCTCCTGCAAGGATTCATCAAGCGCATCCCCGACCCGCGACAATGCTGTTTCAGCTTCCGTAAATAATTGTTTCTGATAGCGGATTTTCCCCAGATAAAACCAAGCTCTGTCGCGCACTTCAGGCACAACAGCATCATCAATTAATTTTGTGAAGATTTTTTCAGCGTCCGAATGCAAGCCATACGAAAGGTACAAACCTCCCAGCAACAACTCACTGTCTGCACCATGGTGTTTCAGGCGTTTTAGCTGCTCTGCCGTTAACAGGTTAACCGCAGCCGAAAAATAATTTTGCTGGTAAAACTCATATAGCACCACACCATAATGTGGGTCTTTCACTGCGGCAGGCAGCGGCGCAGCGAACAGGGTCAGCGGAAAAATCAGCGTACCTAGCCCGGCCACAAACGATGACGCAAAAAAACGAAATGGTTTTGAAAAAAACACGATCAACCCCAACTAATTCATTCCCATTCTTTGACGACAAATTCTGGTTGCAATTTTTGCGTCACATCCACAATTTTAAGCTCCATAAATTTTGCAGCAGAGCCTTTTTTAAATTGCACCGTAGTACCACGACGGTACTCCCGGTTATTCGGCCCTGGCCCTCGAAAAGTGGCGATCAACTCATGCTCACCCGATTTAACATTGCCAATATATAAACGCTGCACACCGCCTCGCTTCAACGCACCCAGCTCACGTTTTGTATAAAGATGGTTCGCCACCACCTTGTCATCAATTTTAAGCTGTACCGAATCCAGTTTAAAAAATTCACCAACATCGATAGATAAAAAGACCGCGACTTGTGTGCTGGAAGGAAAAAGCAACTCTTCTTCCAAAATAAAAAGATCACGATTCAGGCTCTTCACTTCTTTTTTCAACGCCTGCACCCGATCATCCAACGTGCGTTTATCACTAACTTCCTGGTTATTTTTCACCTGCGATGATGGCAGCGTGACGGGTTCTGTTGCTGTGGGTTCTGTTACTACGGGTTCTGCAACTACAGCCTCTGTAACCACAGGCTCTGTTACTGACTCAGACTGAGGCACATCAGGATTACCACCGATAGGTGCAGCATTCACGGCCAAAGCTGCTATAGGCAATATGCAGACAAGCAACAGGCACAGCCATTGATTCAGTTTGATATTTTTCATTTCTAGTCTCAGTTCAAGCGTCATCGCATTAATAATGAATTGACTCAAAGAGCTCCTGATTAACTCCAGCAAAAAAACTGGAACTTATGATTTAATCAGCAGTTCCCTGGTTACATTTAATACCATGCCGATACAAATATACGGAATACATCTGCCGATAGACTGTACAAAGGCTCCGTTCCTGGAGTAACACCTTCAACGCGTAAATCACGGAAATTTTCATAGTCAATCTGGATACGATTATAAAAAATGTTTGCGCTGCCTTTGTCAATAAAACCCCAACTACGTTTTTTAAATTCATAGCTGAGTCCCAAGCCAATGGTTTGGGTCGAATATGTACTTAACTCTTTATCCCGCGCACGATAAGTGAATTCGGCTTCTCTATTAAACAAGTCACTGTAAAAATCTGCGTTATTCTGCGAATATATACGATAACTTATTTCATACGTCAGACCTTGTTTTGTCGGATGAATATAACCAAGCTCCGCCATGTTGCCATTGATACCCCAGGTATCTGTATAACCACGCACTTCACCTCGTATCGCAGCCCGATAGGGGAGATAATACAAAGCACGCATTGCAACAGCATGACTGGTGCGTGTTTCTGGGTATTTCTCAAATTCTTTATCGTAACCACCATTACCATTAAGATAACGTACTTCGCGATATGGATTATTTAAAAATCCTTCATCGGTGATAGTTTCGAAATTCAACCCTATTAATAGGTTTTTAGTAATAACCTGAGACAAACCTAATTTATATTTCTGGCGTTCAGCTTCTTTTTCCAACGAAGGCCGCCCCGTGGCAGTAATTTCATCCCAGCCTTTCGCATAACCCAGTGTTACCGTTGTCAGATCGCCAAACATCAATTGGCTAATACCAAAATTTACAGAATTCGCATTAAAATCATTTTCGACACTGTTGCTATATGACAGGCTCAGTGTTGTATTGTCGTATAAATAATCTGCGCCCAAACTTTTTTCTGTGCGTTCTTCCGTGTACTCACTAGCGCTGGTCACCACATCAATGGTGGCCGAAGTAATGGTATCAACATAATAATTTCCCCAGACTGAGGTAGATTTGCCGATAGATTTTCGCGCCAATACAGATGGGCCGCTAACGTCCAGCCCGCCACCGGAATAGGCATGGTACATAATGTCAGCACGATTTTCTGGCAGCACTGCCGCCATTAATGGCACACAGATTCCCAGCACACCGGCAAACACCAAACCCCAGCGAAAACGCCCTGTCTGCTGGTTTGTTTTTGCTAAGGAGGGTTTAGTTACAGCCACAACCACCACCTGAACCACCCTCTGCACCACGCGCACCTTCGCGAGCTTCAAAAACATGATTGATATACGCACTGGATACCGGGTCACGACCAAAACTCATAATGGGGTCGGCAAGATTTGCACGTTCGTAGGGTTCTACCCACGGCTTGATGCTGCAACCCGTCAATACAAACATCATCACCAGTATTGATAATAGGAATTTCATATCCTGCATTATTCCCTGATCAACTCTTTTACCTGCTTGATATATTTTTCTTCATAACCCGGCAGATATCCACGATGCAAATAACGCATCGTACCGTCACGATCCACCATTACTGTGGTCGGCATGGCTACCACCTTGTAAAGCTTGGTCACTTCATTGGTATTATCGTAAAGAATGGGAAAGCTTACCGGTATTTCGCGCAGCAACTCCGCAGCCTTGGAAGAGTCTTCTTCCACATTTACACCCAGTAATACAAAACCAAGTTCACTGTATTTTTTGTGCATATCTTCCAACAAAGGCATTTCCTGCCGACAAGGCGCACACCATGAGGCCCAGAAATTGATCATTACTACCTCACCACGCAACTCGCTCAACTTTACATTTTCACCACTACGGGATTTCAACGTAAAATCAGGTGCGGGGCCTCCGATAACGTCGGCCTGTGTATTGGTGCTAAACAGCATGCCTGCCGCCAGTAATACAGTCATGTTTTTCACGATACTTTTGAACATACCCATCATAATTACCCCGCTGCTGTTTCCAAAACATTGCTCTTTGTACC
Source organism: Gammaproteobacteria bacterium (assembly GCA_021647705.1). GTDB lineage: Bacteria > Pseudomonadota > Gammaproteobacteria > SZUA-152 > SZUA-152 > SZUA-152. The sequence goes on from JAKIUF010000005.1 coordinate 42,465, forward strand.
GCCTCGCGACAGACACTCAAATCCGACAAACCTTAGAAAAAGATGCTAAAACCACCCGTAAATTCAAGATTGTTCGTTGTTTTCTCACCAAATAAATCCGTATCAAAAATGTGGTTCCGCACATCGAGATGAATCGCTAACCAATCTGTGGCCAAAAACCGGTAACCCGCGCCAAAATTGATGGTAAAGCGATCATCGTTGGCAAAACTGGTATTACCTACACCGCCAATGACATACAAAGCGGTATTAAACGCCCAACCTTTACCTATGAAGGCTTCACCAGGCAGCAGGTTGAAACCAACAGACGCATTGTAATAAGTCAGCTCACGATCATTGTCCGACAACAATGGTGCGCCACCGCTTAAACTTTCATAGCTTGTTTCACTGGTATCCGTTTTGGCATACGCCGCTTCGAAAAAGACACGTTCAGTAACGTGATAAGCCACGCGTGCGCCAATCACCATATTTGTGCCAAAATCTTCTGCACTGTATAGACCTGAAAAAATAGCAATTGCAAAATCTTCTGTGTCAATAGTATCGATATCAATAGTGCGTCGCTCAACCTGCGGCTGGATCACCTGTTGTTGAACCGCGTCATTATCGCCACTAGTCGCAACATCAGCAGACCATGCCATACTGCTAACCAACAGCATGCACATACCCAGCAAAATAGTCGTTAGAAAAAGAATGCGAAACCTGCCTTCCATTCCTCAAATTCCTTGTTGTCATCAACGCTGGTAAAACCAACGTAATTTTTATATTCGGCGCGAAAAATAAATCGCCGGGTAAGATACATTTTTATTCCAATTCCCATGTGTGCGATCAAATCCTGGCTATCTTCTACCTGGATCAGCGTAACACTTGGGCTCGTCGTAATCTGACCAATACCCAAAGTGAAAAAGGGAGAATAACGCCATTTTGAAAACGGTTGCGACAGTAAATTAAAATTCACTAAATCGCTGCTGGAAAAATCACCGGTGACTTGTGATGCAGATATTTCTGCTGACAAATTAGCGCCCAATGCATAGGCACCATAAACTGTCATCACTGGCGCACCGTTAAACGCGCCACCCACCAAGCCCATTTCCCAGCGTCGTTTGCTAAAATCCCCAAACCCTACATCTGCAAATTCTGCTACCTCACCATTTGGCGTTAGGGTTTTTTCCATTTGTATCCGGCTCACCCAGCCAATTTTACCTTTGGCCGTACGAACTTTAAACCAATCCGTTTTACGCTTGATCACTTCAACAAAATCACCACGGTCCACTACATGAACAATTGGATAACCTTCACCTGGACCAGTATGCAATTCAATGTATGGATCTGCCACTTTTACTTCGGGATAAACATCCTCGTCAGCATTCACCAGCGTCACCAGCAACAGTAACAGCGCACACAATCCCGCACGCATTGCCTTATGCCTCATTCGCTGACACACAGGAAATACCATCATTTGGCCGGTCATTTATTTTCACACGGGTTTTCACTATCAAATCAACGGCTAAGCGCTCAGTTTCTTTATTGTTATTGACTATTCACGCCGCGCTGATTAATCAGCTTGTGATGCCTCTCACAGGCATGACAGTTATGCGGATAAAACACAGCACCATAACAGGGTGCCCAGGGAGCTAGACCCGGGAAAATACTACCCGGTAACACTACAAAAAACGCAAACCGACGGGCTCCCTCAGCCAATCAGTTTGCGGGTAACAGTTTACCGATTCACAAGCAATGCAGCCAGCGTATCGACAAAACCTTTTTATATTTTATGGTGGTGGCGCATCAAAAGTATTATTGAAATATTGTGCGCCAATATCTAACCATTCGTACAACAAACGCAATTCAGCGGGTGTTAACAAACCCATGTGTTCCACAGTGCCTACCCCTGTTGTCGTAAAGCGATTAAAAAATCTTGAGCTGGCAGCTGCGCCTCTTACCCGCATAGACGGAGCTTCTTCAGCAGGGATATTTCGCGTGACCATAATAGGAATTGGCAGCATCGTAACCGGATCAATGACCTGTACGATTTCCCCAGTCACCGGGTCAACCATCGTTTCAAACAACAGCTCATTAGTTACCGGGTCGCGCGCTTGCACTTCTTCAGTAACGGGCATCAATGCACCTCCCACTAACTGCCATTGCACTCGATCTTGTACCAATAACTCCTGATAGGATTTAAAACGCTCCGGATCATTATCATTACCCCGCAGCCCATCACTAAGATCCAATTGAGCCATGGGCACCATAGGTGCATTTGCATTGGCGACATCCTGATTACTGTGACAAGAAGTACAGGTGCGATCCAGCATTCCTGTCGCAAAATCAGTACGTGGTAAACTCCACAACGGATGAATACTGTCTTCGTAATTAATGATGGTACGACAAGTGAAGTCCCATTTTGCTCCTGCTACCGCACCGGGAATACATTGTGCAGTTGCCGGTATGCCGGCTGCCATGGCAACATCAAGTTCGGAATAGCGCAAGCTAATATCATCAGGGATAGGGCTCGCTTTTGCCCACACATCAAAGAACACTGGATTGGGACTCGGACTGAGCTCAGGGCAACCTGTGTCTGTTTTAAGCAAAACACCATTTGCATTAGTGCAACTGACTCGGATACGCGCCTGCGCCATGGTTTCACCATCCTGCGGGAAAATGGTCTCATCAACCGTTAGCGTCATCGGGTCATCCGTCGAAGTACCCGGAAAAGTCCAATCCGGCACGGTCAGTTCCGCACCAATATTGAGCGCCGTTGGCGCATCGGTGTAACCATGAGGCACCGGTAACGCGGGTGCTGTGACACTGTGAGTATGGCAACCATTACATTCCAGAGTTTCGCCCCCGCGTACCTGTATCCAGTTCAGGTGTCGCCCGCCAATGCGACGGCCATCTTTATCCACTACCTGAATTGACAAGGGCACATTGGCGGGCACTTTAGTCATCACCGAACCATCCGGCTCGATGGTGGCATAACCAATAATCTCACGCATGCCGCCGCGCCGACCACCGGCACCAAAGGCCACGCCAGCATCAAACTCTGTAGCAGCATCCTGGCGGTCCGGTATCGCCGTTGCTTTGACGATACGCAAATAGCGTGCATTACGTTGATCCGCGCCCGTTCTGGTGGGATTAGCCATTTCGGCCAGTGTAATGACCGGGTTGCTCATATTATCTAAGGTACCCAGCGCATTAAAATTACCATCAAAATCGTAAACACTACGAATATGCAAAATACCGACAAACTCTTCTTCCGCCAGCGCCTGATCCAGCTCCAGACCAACAACTTTATCAATCAACACCGCTGGACGCGGGCGTGGTGCCAACACGACAGGTTCATCAATGATGATATTTTCTTCAGGGATAAGCACTGGCAGCTGGGTATCCTGTGCAAAGTCGTATACATAAATACCGTATAACGGAAAAGCCTCTACAGCATCGGTAGGAATGACGCTCGGACAAGGCGTAGGAGCAGCATCGGGAATGCGCAAACCGTCTGAATCTGTAAGATGCAGACGGCATTGCGACCAGCTCACTAACGCGCGGTTGCTGCCATCCGCAAGCGGGTACACTGAACGATACCGGCCAGCCGGTGAAATGCTGTCATCGGTACGCACATCCTGATTAATCGCCAGCACTTGCCCCGGACCCGCCAACATACCCAGGTTGGGTACCGTTGGTTGATTAATATCGGCGTAGTCCGCTACATTGATGGCCACTGGTGCGCCACCACCGCCCGAACCATTAAATGGTTTCAGCATGGTCAGCACACGTCCATCATTCAGTTCACGCGGATCCAGGAATTGTACTGTACTGCCATCGGTGCCCACGTCGGCATCATGTAAACCATAAAGCGCCTTCAGTTCGGTGCCATCGGGATGTATCGTGTACAGCCTGATGGCACTGCGCGCCCTCGCACCATCCCAGCGTGAGAAAATAATCTCACCACTGCTTAATACACTGGCATCCAGGTCGTGGCTTTGGTTGAATGAAATCTGTTTGATGTCAGTGCCATCGGCATTCATCACATGCAATACCACGGCGGGTTCACGCAAATCTTCATCAAAAGGCGAAAACTGGCTTTTGCCCTCATTGAGCAAGGATTCTCGTGTCGTCACCGAGGCATTGGAGCTAAACACAATGCGCCCGTCAGGCAGGTAATGCGGGGCAACATCATCACCCTTGGCGGCGGCAAAATCATCGGCGATAACCCGGGTCGGACAACCGCCTACTTCGGTGTCATATTCGTAGAGATTCCACTTGGGCACATCATTGCCATTGGTGAGGTCTTCCAGGCGCAAAGAAAAAATCAGTTTGGTGCCATCGTAAGAGGTTTCCAAGTCTCGTACATCACCCGTGCCAACACCATCATCATCAATATCGGTAATACACAGGGTAATGTTTCGTTCCGCGGCGGATATCGAGGCACGCTCCCGTAGGTAAACATCCCCACCTTCATTAAAATCTGTGGCCTCACGCACGTCAGGATCCACGGGTATCGTTTCGTTGGTATCCTGATCTACTTCCGTAGGCACAGGGCGCTTGACATAGGCAATGGAAAAATCAGGTACGGTTTGATCCTGATTCTCTGCTCCACAACCCGCTAACAACAGTACAGCTACTGCAAAACACAGCATCCGCACACGTAATAGCTTCTTATATTTCAATGAATCACTGCCAAAAAACATACTGCCACCTTCGTTTGTAATCAGGTAAAATCGCCAGTGCGGGCTAACGCCAACTCAAGCTCCTCATTCATTAATACGACTATATCGACTTTTTTGCCGAGAGCTCAGTCACAAACTCGTTACCGCTCCTTTCGCAGTTATCGGGCACAATCCACGCGCACTTTATACAAAATTTTCTACGCCGTACCTGTATACCTTTGCCACATGCCACGATAAACGTCGAAAAACTGACATTTGTTCCGCATACTGCCATAAATACTGGCCAATCTATCGCTGATTTACCGTGGTTTTAGCCGCTCACTGCACGTATAATCCGCAGTTCAATGGAATATCACTGCGGGAGAGTGTGGTTCTCTGATTATTATTTGTCAGGGTAAAAAACCACCGCCGAAGGCGCAACCGCCCGGAATCGCTCAGGCAACCGGACCGCAGACCGACAATCGTTGACTCTGGAGAGAGACTGAAGCTACAGGCGTCAGTCCGCCGAAGGGGCTAAAGCTCTCAGGCACCACGGACAGAGGGGTGGCAAAACAGCACAATTGCTGTTTGAAAACCCGTGTCCATAAAAACCAGAGGTCTACACGTATGTCATCATCACCGTCAGCAACACTTTCGCCAGCACGCACCCCACTGTACGCGCAACATCTTGTCGCCGGGGCAAAAATGGTGGATTTTGCTGGCTGGAAAATGCCCATCCACTACGGCTCACAACTCGAAGAACATCATCAGGTGCGTAATGACGCAGGCATGTTTGATGTCTCCCACATGGTGGTGCTGGATCTCACGGGTAGCGGCATCACTGATTTTTTGCGTTATCTGCTAGCTAATGACGTGGCACGGATCCAAACTCCTGGCAAAGCACTGTATTCCTGTCTGCTTAACGAGCGCGGTGGCGTTATTGATGATCTCATCATCTATTTTATGGCTGAGGACAGGTACCGCATGGTGGTTAACGCCGCCACCCGCGACAAAGACCTAGCCTGGGTTCGTCAGCAAGCTTTAAACGCGAATAATAATAAAAAATGCAACGTGGAAATCCACGAGCGCGACGACCTGGCAATGATCGCCGTACAAGGTCCCAATGCGCGCGATAAAGCCCACGCCGCACTGGGTACAGACATCGATGCCGCCCGCGAACTCAAGCCCTTTTTTGCCGCAGATTGCAATGACAGCAAGGGCAACCTGTTTGTTGCCCGCACCGGTTATACTGGCGAAGATGGCTACGAAATCATCCTGCCCGCCGAACAGGCAGGTGCAACCTGGGAGGCACTACTGGCCTCCGGAGTCAAACCCATCGGTCTCGGTGCGCGTGACACCTTGCGACTGGAAGCCGGTATGAATCTGTACGGCCAGGATATGGATGAAGACATCAGCCCGCTGGAAGCCGGGCTCAGCTGGACAGTGGCCTTCACGCCGGAAGAGCGTGACTTCATCGGTCGCGCCGCTCTAACCCAACAAAAAACCGATGGTCCGGCAAACAAACTCGTTGGCCTGATCCTCGAAGATCGCGGCGTATTACGCGCCCACCAAAAAGTCATCACCGAACACGGCGAGGGCGAAACCACCAGCGGTAGTTTTTCCCCCACCTTGGGTAAATCCATTGCCCTGGCCCGCGTACCCACTGCCGCAACTGAGCACTGCCAAGTAGAAATACGTGGTAAACAATTGGCCGCACGCATCGTAAAATACCCCTTTGCCCGAAAGGGTAAAAGTCTGTTTGATTAAGCATCCATAACAAACAATTTAAAGAAACAATCAGTGAGGAGACAGCCATGAGCAATGTGCCAAGCGAATTAAAATACACCAAAAGTCACGAGTGGATTCGTACCGAGGTCGACGGCAGCATTACCGTAGGCATTACCGATCATGCGCAGGAATTGCTGGGTGACATGGTCTTTATCGAATTGCCAGAAACCGAGGCCAATTACACCGCCGGTGATGAATGCGCTGTCGTAGAATCCGTAAAAGCGGCTTCTGATGTATACAGCCCAATCACCGGTGAAGTGATTGCCATCAATGAAGAATTGGCCGACGCCCCCGAAACTGTCAATGAGGATGCCTTTGATACCGGCTGGATGTTCAAAATGCAGCCCGAAGACGCCGGTGAAATTGACGAGTTGATGAGCGCTGAAGCCTACGCCGAATTGATTGCCGAAGAAGAGCATTAAGCCTAAACCCTGCAAGTGATCGTACTTGCAGGGTCCAGGTTAAATTTTGTTTTTATCAAAACCAACATTAAGTAGATATCGCAATGCCTTTTATTCCCCATACTGAAAATGACACTCGCACCATGCTCGACACCATCGGTGCCGATTCCATCGAAGACCTGTTTGATGAAATACCCGCTGAATTGCGTGCCCAACCCTTGAGCGAAGTCCCCGCAGGCCGAAACGAAATGGCCGTCTCCCGACTGCTACAGGCACGCGCGGCACAAGACATACAGGCGTTGTCATTTTTGGGGGCGGGTGCTTACGAACATCATATCCCTGCGGCAGTGTGGGAACTGACCACCCGTGGCGAATTCTACACCGCTTACACTCCCTATCAGGCCGAAGCCAGTCAGGGAACTTTGCAGTTATTGTATGAATTCCAGACCATGATGACCGAACTCACCGCCATGGATGTCTCCAACGCTTCCTTGTACGACGGTGCCTCAGCACTGGCTGAAGCAGTATTGATGGCAGTACGTGCCAATCGAAAATCCAAAAGCAAGCGTATTTTGATACCCACCACGGTAAATCCTACTTATCGCAGCGTGGTCAACACTATCGTGCGTCATCAGGGCATCCAACTGGAATTAGTAAATTATGATACACAGAGCGGATACATCGACCCAGCCAGCCTGCCAACCGATCCCGGTGACATCACTGCACTGGTGATCCCACAACCCAACTTCTTTGGCGCACTGGAAGATGTCGATGCTCTCACCGACTGGGCACAAGCCCACGGCGCACTGGTGATCGGCGTGGTCAACCCCACCGCCATGGCATTGATTACACCGCCCGGCGAATGGGGTAACGGTACAGGTGCCGATATTGTTTGTGGTGAAGGCCAACCGCTAGGCGCACCGTTGTCTTCCGGCGGCCCCTATTTTGGTTTTATGTGCTGTGCGCAAAAACATGTGCGGCAAATGCCTGGGCGTATCATTGGTCGCACCGACGATATCGAGGGAAAAACCGGTTATGTACTGACACTGCAAGCCCGCGAGCAGCATATCCGCCGCTCCAAGGCCACTTCCAACATTTGCACCAACCAGGGACTACTGACCACAGCAGCCACTATCTATTTGTCCTTAATGGGCCCGGAAGGATTACGCCAAACTGCCGAGCACAGCCACGCCAATACACACAAACTGGCAGAAAAACTGTGCGCGATTAAAGGTGTCGAAAAAATATTTAACCGCCCCTGTTTTCACGAAACTGTATTGCGTCTGCCTAAACCAGCCAATGAGATATTGAGCGCGCTGGATACACAGGGAGTGCTGGGTGGTTTTGATCTGTCTCAGACTTATCCTGAGCTGGGTAATGCCATCTTGGTCTGCGCGACAGAAACCAAAACCGACAATGATCTTGAGCAATACGCCACGGCACTGCGCAATGTTCTTGCATAACTTTCTCACAACCAACAGCGCAAATTAAACACGCCCTCAGCATATGCCATCCTACGAAAAAACCCACATTATTCACCCGGCAGAAAAAGCACCAAGCCGCAGCGAATTATTGCGTTGGGCTGGCTGGTTTTTTCTTGCCAACAGTTTTATTGCACTGTTGATTGCACTGCGATACCTGACGGCGGTGCAATTTCCTGACGGTGATTACACCGTAACGTTCAGCATACTGGCCTTCATTGGTCACTTTGCCTCGATGGGATTCATCGGGGCAATATTGTTATTTCTGCCCATTCTGCTTTTCCCGCGCCGATCATTTATTTTTGGCTTAGGCATCGTTATCGCACTCATTTTTATCCTGGGAATCACCCTGGACACGTTCATTTTCAGTCAATACCGTTTTCACTTCAACGGCATGGTAATGAACCTGTTGCTCGGCGGTGCTGCTGAAGAAATTTTCACCTTCTCCGCTTTTTTATGGACGCTGCTGGGTCTGTTTGTGTTAGCCCTGATTGGCTTTCAATTCTGGTTAAGCCGACGCATATGGTCTTTTGTGCTGGCCACACCTCATCGCCCCTTCGGTTACATTGTTGGTTTTTTACTATTCACAATATTTTTTGCGCAAAACGTTTTATATGCCTGGGCCGATGCTAATACCTATACGCCCATCACCAAACAAATCCGTTTTTTACCGGCTTATAAACCTCTCACTGCTGATCGATGGTTTATTGCTCGCGGTTGGGCAGACCCCAAAAACGGTGCCAAACTGGCACATATCGATACTAGCAGCTCACTTGACTACCCAACGCAGCCGCTAACCTGCACAGCGAAAAACACGCCATTTAACATCGTTTATATTGTGGTGGACTCCTGGCGTTTTGATACTCTCACAGCTCGAGCGACGCCCAATATTTACCGTTTTGCAAAAGATGCCCTAGTGTTTAACAACCACTACAGCGGAGCCAATTCCACTCGCACCGGAATCTTCACGCTGTTTTATGGCCTACCCGGCACCTATTGGCATGCCATGCTGGCAGAACAACGTGGCGCAGAATTTATCAATCAACTCATTGTTCAAGATTACCAGCTGGGTATTTTTGCCAGTGCCAAGCTCTATAGTCCGGAATTTGATCGCACCGTATTTGCCAACGTTAAAAATCTGCGCCTGCAATCCAAGGGGAATTCACCTCGCCAACGCGACCAAAATATCCGCGATGAGTTTCTTGTCTTTCTTGATAAACAGATGGAAGAAAAAAACAGGCGATCTCCCTTCTTTGGTTTTCTGTTTTTTGACTCCCCGCACGGCTACGATTTCCCCAGCGACTATCCTTTGACCTTTGAGCCCAGTCTGAAAACTGTCAACTACATCGCGCTTAACAACGACTATGATCGCACGCCATTTTTTAACCGCTACAAAAACTCCGTGCATTTTGTCGATAGTCTTATCGCACCGATTCTCGACAAATTAAAGACTGACAAGCTATTGGACAATACAATAGTCGTCATCACCGGCGACCATGGCCAGGAATTCAATGACAACAAGCTGAATTACTGGGGACACAACAGTAATTTTTCACCTTGGCAAACACAGGTACCAATGGTCATTCACTGGCCCGGAAAAGACGCACAGCATATCAACAAACAAACCAGCCATTTTGATATTTCACCGACACTGATGAAGGATGTACTGGGTTGCAGCAATGACCTGCACGACTACAGCAGTGGCAACCACTTACTCACTGAAGAGCCCGGGCCTTACCTTTTACTTAGCAACTATAACCAGTTTGCGGTCATGGAAAAGGACCGCCTCACCGTGGTAGATGAATTTGGTAATGTCGATATTCTGGACAAACATTACCGCAACATTCCCGATGCCAAATTATCCAATACACTCATGCTCTCGGTGATGGATGAAATGAGCCGCTTTTATAAAAAATAAACGTAAGCTGTTTTTATAAAAATACACTTGATACACAACAGGCAAAACACATGCACGATACACACACACCCTTGATTTTTGAACATTCCCGACCAGGCCGGATAAACAATACACATACCCAACGCAGCACCGCTCAAACGAGCATCATTCCTGACGCCATGCTGCGTAAAACACCGCCACGCCTACCGGAAGTGTCAGAAATGGATGCCGTACGTCACTATACCCGCCTGTCGCAAAAAAACTTTTCCATCGACACCCATTTCTACCCGCTGGGTTCCTGCACGATGAAACACAACCCGCGCGCCTGTAATACGCTAGCCATGCTACCCGGCTTTCTCAGTCGCCACCCACTGTCTCCAGAGCAGCATGGCCAAGGCTATTTGAGCTGCATGTGGGATTTGCAGGAAATTCTCAAAGACGTGACCGGCATGACGGCCGTTTCCCTCACCCCCATGGCCGGGGCCCAAGGTGAGTTTGCTGGTGTCGCCATGATACGTGCCTATCACGATGCCAATAATGACACCACACGCAGTGAAATTCTGGTACCCGATGCAGCCCACGGCACTAATCCTGCCACGGCCACTATGTGTGGTTATGCCACTAAAGAAATCCCCACCGACGCCAATGGTGACGTGGATGTCGATGCACTTAAAGCCGTCGTAGGCCCGCAAACGGCAGGCATCATGCTCACCAACCCCTCTACGCTAGGTGTGTTTGATCGACGCATTAAAGAAATTGCCGGGATCGTACACAAAGCAGGAGGATTGCTCTATTACGACGGAGCCAATCTCAATGCCATACTCGGCAAGGTCAAACCCGGCGATATGGGTTTTGATGTGATTCACATGAACTTGCACAAAACATTTTCTACCCCGCATGGCGGTGGTGGACCGGGAGCCGGGCCCGTGGGTGTCAGCGAACGCCTCAAACCCTTTATGCCAATTCCCGTTGTGGGAAAAAATGACAATGGTTATTACTGGCTGACAGAAAAAGATCTTCCACAAAGCATTGGCCGTCTTTCCGCCTTCATGGGCAATGCCGGAGTATTGTTACGCGCCTATATTTATGCCTTGCTGCTAGGGCGTGAAGGCATGACACGGGTTGCGGATTACGCCACACTCAATGCCAATTACCTAATGGCAAAACTCAGTCAGGCCGGTTTTGACATGGCTCTGCCTGAGCGACGTGCCACTCACGAATTTATTCTAACCCTGAAACGGCAGGCTAAAGAGCAAGGCGTTACCGCCATGGACTTTGCCAAACGATTGCTGGATTATGGCTTCCATGCACCCACCACTTATTTTCCATTGATCGTGCCGGAGTGTCTGCTCATTGAGCCAACAGAATCGGAATCCAAAGAAACACTGGATGCCTTTGTGGAGGCCATGGCAGCAATACAAAAAGAAGCAGAATCTGATGCGCAAACGTTAAAAGGTGCCCCATATACCATGCCCATGCGCCGTTTGGATGATGTTAAAGCGGCACGCGAACTTGATTTGCGCTACAAACAGTCATGAGCAAACCCGGTAATACAGGACTGAAGCGCGTCATCAAGGCCGCGGGCTATTCCTGGGCCGGTCTCAAAGCCGCCTTCAAACACGAAGCCGCCTTTCGACAGGAACTGGCACTATGCCTTGTGCTGATTCCAACTGGATTGTGGCTGGGAGAAAGCGGTATTGAGCGCGCCCTGCTCGTCGGCAGCCTGCTGCTAGTGTTAATCATCGAATTGTTAAACTCAGCCATCGAGGCTGTGGTGGATCGTTTTGGTGGAGAACAACATGAATTGTCAGGGCGCGCCAAAGATATTGGCTCGGCTGCTGTGTTTATTGCCTTGTTAAATACCGTGGTGGTTTGGGTTTTGTTATTGATCCCATAGGATATTACGTTTTCGGATTATCAATATAGCTCTTTCTCCTTTCAAATAACCCGCGACATTTGAAACCGCATATTTTGGCGGAATCCTGATGCATATACCCGTAGCGATTGAGATTTAGGTCGTGTGCACGCCCTATTTGCTCCATGGCTGCGTTGTTGTCCTTGCAATAGAGTGACTATTACGCGTCATTTCGCCTTGCCATGAAACAAATATGACGCACACTTAAACCTAACTCCCAAACGCTACGGGTATATATGAATATGATCAGGCATCAAGCAGTCTTCTTTAATAAGCACATCTTTTTCACCTGACTAATTTATGTAGCATCTCACCCGTGTTTTTCAATTGATTGATGGGGCTCCCTATTTATTAAAAGTCCGAAATATCGTTTAAAAAAACCAAATCTTATAACCATAACGCTTACGGTAAATCCAGAATCGCACTAATCATTCTCTATACCACTGATCAACCATGAAGTTTTTCAAATAAATACAAGATGGCCTGATTCTTGTATATCTGTTTATTATTATCTGTAAAAAAACATTACCCAATGAAACTTATAAGCCTTTATTTCGTATCACTTACAGCATTTCTTATTGCGGTTATTTTTCTGAAAATGATCATGTCAGCTATAACTATTAATTAGATACAATTGATGTTAACCGAAGTAATTACTGCTGAATCAGACCTTGTCAATACATTATCACGCATACAATTCGGCATTACAGCCAGCTATCACATTATTTTCCCCAGCCTTTTGATTGGCTTGTCTACGCTACTCACTTATCTTTACGGCAAGTGGCTTCAAACAAACAATCATGTGTACCTTGTCAGCTATGAATTCTGGCTAAAATTAGTCGCTATCGTATATCTACTCGCGGCTATCACAGGCGTCGCGCTTTCTTCACAAATAGATAATGTCTTTGGTGGTTTTTACCAGCAGTTGGAAAGCGCTTTATCTCCTATACGGCAAATCGAATTGATTCTTGCTATCGTTTTAGAGGGCGGCTGCATAGGTGTAATGCTTTTTTATGCCCGCACTCAACGATCTTACGGCCGTTTTTCCGCAACTATTTTATTCAATATTGGAATCTTCTTAACGGCATTATTTGTTATCAGCAGAAATTCATGGATGAATACACCAGCAGGCATCGAGTGGATTGACAATGAAATTCATGTACTAAATTATATCGATATTCTTTTTAACCCAAGCTTCCCATTGCGTTATCTGCATATGATTGTGGCGGGATTAATGGCTACCAGTTTTGTTGTTATGGGAATTGCGGCCTTTAGGTTACTTAAATATAACCATGATATCGTTGCCATTAAAAGCTTTAACATTGGATTCAAATCGGCATTAGTATTTACGATATGCCAATTCATTATTGGTGACCTACACGGCCTTAACGTATACAAACATCAACCATTAAAAATAGCCAGTATGGAAGGGCACTGGGAGACCAAAAAAGGGAGTGATTTTATTCTTTGGGCAAACCCCAGTGAAGAAAATGAACTCAATCACCACGAAATAAAAATACCGTATGCATTAAGCATAATCCTTACTCACGAAATTAATGGCGAAGTACTAGGCATAAAGGAGATGCCAAAAAATGAACGGCCTAATATAAGCCTCGCGTTCTATACCTTTCGGATAATGCTTGCCTTGTCACTACTGATGTTAGCCATGGTGTTAATCGGTGTAATCAAATCAAAATCAAACCCGCTCCATCAGCAGAAATGGTTTTTAAGAATAGCATTATTTATGTCACCTTCTGGCTTAATCGCAATTATTGCCGGATGGATTGTCGCCGAAGTTTCCCGACAGCCCTGGGTAGTTTACGGCATGATTAAAACCAGCCAAACAATTAGCGCTCACTCAGCCGAGCAAATAATCACTTCGATGATCACCTTCTCACTCCTGTATCTGCTTTTATCGATTGCTGCAATAATATTTGTCGGCAAAGTTATTCTTAATGGAAACGTACAAACAAAATATAGGATAGGAAGCGATTAATGTTTGGCGGCGATTACATCAGTTATATTGATGCCAAGTTTTATCATACGTGAACGTAAAGTATTGGGGTGCATGGACAATACTGCAGCGGCACCTCTTGTGCCAGAAATAATACCGCGAGTATGCATTAAAATGCGTTCAATGTGTGCGCGTTCTACTTCTGCCAGTGTCAGTAGCTGTTGAGAATCAGCCCCCGCTACTTCTAGCCTCTTTGGGATAAGACTTATCACATCGACACTGGACATTGTTGCCAATATTGCGGCACGCTCGATAACATTCCTCAGCTCGCGGATATTCCCTGGCCAGTCATATGCCTCTAACATTGCCAAACCATCACCGGAAAACCCGGTAAGCGTCTTACCAAATTTGCGTGCTGCACAACTGAGAAAATGTTTCGCCAACAATGCAACATCTTCGTGACGCTCACGTAATGCCGGGGCTTCTATCGGGAATACATTTAAACGATAATAGAGGTCTTTTCGGAAGCTGCCTTCTTCGACCAACTGAGCCAAGTCACGATTCGTTGCAGCGATAATCCTGACATTAACACGGATCAGTTTTTCACCACCAAGGCGCTCGAACTCTTGCTCTTGCAGCACACGCAAGAGTTTTACTTGCGTATCTAACGGCAATTCACCAACCTCATCAAGAAACAAAGTGCCACCATCAGCAAGCTCAAAGCGCCCTCTGCGGCGATCATGCGCACCAGTAAAGGCTCCCTTTTCATGACCAAAAAGCTCACTCTCTACCAGGCTTGATGACAACGTCCCACAATTCACCTTTACCAGCGGGTGATCACGCCGCGGGCTATTTTCATGTACTGCATGGGCGATTAATTCTTTACCTGTCCCGCTTTCTCCTAATACCAGAACGCTCGCATCCGTCGGTGCGACATGTTCAATTTTTTCCAGCATTCGTCGAACAGGTAACGATGTACCGACAACCTCACCAAAAGCCAACTCTTCTCGAATTTCTTCCTGTAAGTAATTGTTTTGCTCTTCAAGCTGCTCTTTTAATTTTGCTACCTCATCAAATGCTTCAAGAAGATCTTTTTTAGCCTTTTTTTGCGCAGTGGTATCTTTAAAAACCGCAACAGCTCCCACTAATGTTCCATTCTCATAGATGGGAGTACTGGTGTATTCCACCGGAAAACAGGTACCATCTTTACGCCAAAATACCTCGCCTTCAATATGATGGATTACACCATCTTTTATTGCGGCATAAATTGGACATTCTTCCTGGGGGTAGGGCGTTCCATCTTCGTGACTATGATGATGAAGATAATGAATTGAGTGACCAATCATCTCTGCGGCACTCCAACCTGTCATGCGTTCTGCGGCTGGATTAACAAACGTTGCCTTACCTTCGAGATTAAGCCCGTAAATGCCTTCGCCAGCGGCGTTCAGAATCGACTCAGCATGGTGCTTAAGCACCTTTATGTCAGCTTCGGATTTTTTATACTGGCTGATATTAGCCGCAATGACATCCACACCAACAACACTCCCACTCTTATCGTTCACGGGCGTCATCGTAAAAAGAAATAGGCGACTGGCAATACATTGTTCAAACGCCTGAACCTCGCCATTTAATGCTTTTTGACAGTTTTCAATTAATTCAGTGGAGATGCCAAGGCTGTGCAGCCGCTGCCCCAGTATTGATGCACCATCATAGGGAAACGGCCATTTTTGTCCTGCAAACTCGATAACACACATATCATGACCCACCCTCCAATAAAAACTTTGGGCGATCTCTTTTAGCTCATTGCTCATCACGATTTTCACTTTTACGTTACTGATGTTACGCAGAATTCAGCTATGGGTTCATTATTCGAGAGCGTGGCATCAGTTGCTTTAAAAAAGACACTTTACTGTCTATTCGTCACCCAATAGAGCATCAAGCCTAACGAAATATCGTGCAAAAGCCAAACAAAGACATAAACCTTCTTTTCTTGTCACTATATTTCGTACATTTACTATATATCGTAACACTCTGTACGCACCGTAATTCATATTGCATCCGCACGAAACATCTATCCTGTTGAATTAAAAAGAAATTCATTACAAATAAAAAGATGGCTCATTTTTTGCCTTATCACTGCGAAGGGCTGCACTTAAATAGTGTGCTACCCGCACTAAATCATCTGGAAAACTCAATGACAAAAGATATGAGCCTTAACATTACCACCGCCCTATTATTGATAATAAGCACTCACACACTAGCAGGCTTCGAACCACTACCACTTATTGCTCCAGAGCCATCAGACAACCCAAGCTCTGTCGCCAAAATAAACTTAGGGAAACAACTTTTTTTTGACCCTCGCCTGTCACTTGACGGAACAATATCCTGCAATACTTGCCACGATGTTTCTGGTAACGGCACCGATAGCGCCGCAGTCTCAACGGGTATCGGTGGACAAAAAGGAGAGCGTTCTGCACCCACCATATGGAACGCCGCCTTCTTAAGCTCACAATTTTGGGATGGGCGCGCCGCTACGCTTGAGGAACAAGCAAAAGGTCCGATTCTCAACCCTATTGAAATGGGAATGCCACATCAGGAGGCTGCTGTTGAGCGTATTGCGGCAATCCCTGGATACCGAAAACAATTCGCCGCGATCTTTGATGAAAAAAAACCCGTAACTTATGACAATATCGCCAAAGCAATCGCGGCCTATGAGCGCACACTCATCACACCCAACAGTCCGTTTGATCGTTTTTTAAGAGGGGATAAAACAGCGCTGTCTGCACAAGCACAGAAAGGCATGAAGGAGTTCGAAGAAATTGGCTGTATTCTTTGCCATAAAGGGCCAGCTCTCGCAGGACCATCGACGCTGAAAAAAGGTGAAATTTATTTTCAATGGTTCCCGGCCATGCCCAGCGACTACGATGAAAAATACAAACTTAAAGAAGACCTTGGATACAATCAGGGAAATGATAAAGCCCCTACAGGTAAATGGCGTGTACCCACTCTGCGTAACATCGCCCTCACAGCACCATACTTTCATAACGGCTCAGTAAAAACATTAAATGAAGCCGTGCGAGTAATGGCCCGCGCACAACGCAATCGCGTACTAACAGATCAACAAGCTGCAAACCTTGTCGCATTTCTTGAGAGTCTGACAGGTGAATTTGTTGTACAAAAAAGACCTGAACTTCCGCCAATGGGCGATGAGGATCAACAATCAACGCTTTCAAACTATTGAAATAAGCTCCACAGAGCAGAGATGGGGGGCACAGACACATGAACAAAATAAAAAGAGGAAAGCCTGTGATTTACAATAAAATACAGTCAAACAGCCATGACCTTTGAGGTGTAGACATCAAAACCCTAACATCACGCTTAGAACTAACCTTGAGTCAGATGCAAATGATTTTAATGCTGGATCATTATCGACATGGGAAAATTTATACAGGTTTGCTTCAACAAACCATTGATGCTTGATACGTGTTTTGGCTCGAAGATCCCAAAGAGTTGAATCATAATCCAGGTCACGGGTTAATCGCAGCTCATATTCGGTGCTGTTTAAGTCATTTACAGCAAGGCGAAGACCAAGAAAAATATCATTCTGAAAAGGCGTTATAGGCGAGCTACTATCAGATTTTCGTCCATCATAATAATACTCACCATACAATGTCAGCGCATTTTTGCTGGAACCCATACGTGGAAATTCACGTTCCAGACCAATACCCAAACCGGTAAAATTATCATCACTCGTAGAGCGATAAGTTGACTCCAGCTTCACCAACAATTGCCCTTTGATCCATAACAGTTCAAGCCCGGCTTGTTCTATCCGGGCATAATTGGGTTGTAATGTGATGACATGAGCAATGCCATCCAGATTTGGTGTAAAATAAGGTGTCCGGGCATGGCCTTTGTAATAAGAGACAGCAAACTCCAGGGATGCCAGCATTTGTGAAATACGCACTGCGGAAGAAAGTGTATTTTGTCCCTTTTCAAACTCTGCATCAGAATATGCAAATGCTGAGTTCCTGAACCGGTCTTTCCTTTCAGCCAAACGCTCTTCCCGGCTATAAGGCAATAACCATACATCAGCCCTACCATTATCCAGTAACCAGGAAAGCCTCCCTCCTGGAATACCTTGCTTTATGTCCCCCTGGAAATCCTCAACGCGATCTCTCGGGTTCAGTATGTCCACCGGGCTGAATGCTTCCAGCACACCCCAGCGTTCCATTAACATACCGCCAGACATTTCAAGCTGTGAAGCGTAGTAACTCAATGCAAGTTCACGCACATCACCCCGCCCGGATTTATTCGCCGCAGGATGATAACGGCCAAAAACAGACACATTGATGTCGGTATTACGATTTATCTGACCGTTATAATCCAAGGTTGTAGCAAGCGCATACTGACTTTGACGATCAGACTGTTCACTGAACAGCGGGGCTTCAGCATAATACTCATACCGGCCTTCCACCTCTCCTTTAAATGTTGCTCCATTGGCTATCGAATATAGTGCTAACATCGAAAAAACCAATAATACAGAAGCGTGGCCTTTCTTCATTATTATTTGGACCATCTTCTCAGCGCGGTGGGATTAAGGTCGCTTTCCTTGAAGTCTGCACCAAACTCATAATCAGACCAAATAATCGTCGAGACAGCACCGGTCCTCAGGTTGCTCATCACCATTTTCATCGGTCGCCAATACTTACCTGCAAATTTTTTATAGTCATAAAAATGCATTTCTTTTAACGGCCTTCCGTTACTATCATGATATAACAACCGCAAGGGATGATAGATTTCCTGGTCCACCCACTCTTTTATCATTTTGTAACTGGAATAAGGATAAGCAGGTGTATTTTCAACGACAAATGTTGGTTTGCCATCCAGCAGCTCATCTTTGATGTATTTGTAGGTGTATTTTTTGACTTCCCAGGTGCCAATATCTTCAAATGACAATTCACTACCTGCAAAACTTCCACTTTTATCTCTGGCGGCAAGGCGTTTAGTACGACGAAGTGCGGGCATATAAATCCATTGGTCATCCGGCTCCAAACCATGTGAGTAAGTTAAAGAGACCATTCCGGCCAGGTCTCTGGGCTCCAGAAAATTGACCAGCCGTTTGTCGCCGTCATCAGGAACTTCAATTGTATACATTTTAAATTTTCGTTCACTGGTAAACCCTCCCGGCCCTTCCAGGGTCATTATTCCCGATACCGCATAGTTACCAAATCCGGAATCTCGACGCTGTGTTTCTTCTGCAATTTCCAAACCCCGGTCAATATCGGCAAAAACCGAAAATGTTGCCAGCAGACTTGCTCCAAATAACAGTGCTCGTTTTTTCATTATAATTTCCTTGTCTTATAAACAACGGATGGCAGAAACAGGAAGTCGAATATCAGGGCCAGAAAAATAACAATCGCTGTCATCAATCCCATCCATGCGTTGATTTGAAATCCTGAAATCGCCAGGCAGGAAAAACCGGCGACCAACACAATGGTTGTAATGAGAATCCCCGGCCCTGAATTTTTCATCGCATTCAGGATTGCCTGACTGTGATCAACATCCTTGCCTTTTCGTTCCCTGCGCAATGCTTCAATCAAGTGTATGGTGTCGTCCACGACAATACCCAGGGTAACGGCAACAATGGCAGCAACCGCCATACCGACTTCACCAACGATCAGCGCCCAGCCACCCAATGCGGCAACCGGAGGAATAAAATTGGCCAGAGTGGCAAACACACCTAATACAAAAGATTTAAACAAGAAGAAAAGAAGGACAGAGACCGCTAGCAGCGCAAGCAGCGTTCCTTTTAGCATTTGGTCAATATTACGTTGGCCAATATAAGAAAAAAGAATACTTGTCCCTGTTGCTTTAGCCGTTTTATGCAATAGTGGAGTATGCTCTCCCATCCATTGCTCAGCGCGCTGAACAAGATCAAGCATTTCGGATGTTGAGGCATCATACAGTGATACTGTCAGCCTGCTTTCACTTTTATCCACGGTCACCTGATCCCTCAGTCCAAGCCCCATGGGCAGGGACATTTCGTATAACCATAAATATTGAGCAGCCACATATTTGTCGGTGGGCAAAATATAGTTTTCTTCATCACCACCATTCATGGCTCGATTGATCGTTTTCATGATGTCGGCCAAAGAGTGGACGTGAGACACTTCAGGCTGTTCTCTCAGCCAGTCTGAAAACTGGTTTAACTGATTTAAGTACTCAGGGTCTGTGATGCCATCCGGGTCGGTTGCCGGTGAGTAATCAATGGTATAAAAACCACCGATATGCTGATTCATATAATCTGTATCATTTCTGAAATCGAAGCGCTCATCAAAATACTGTACATAACGATCATCCAGTTTATTGGTCAGTGCCAGACTGGCTAGGCCAAGGCCCAATACAAGAGAGGTCACAATCACTTTGTTTGTGTGACGGGTCACCAGTCCATGCAAAAAAATCCACAGTGACTCTGGCACCAATGGACGTTGCTGAGAGACACGCCAGGGCAACATCAGAAGCAAAACCGGTAACAAAGTAAGGCTGAAGCCCCAGGCAAACAAGGTACCAAAACCGGCAATCATGCCCAGATGGGCAAAGGGAGGTGATTCACTGAACATTAAGGAAAAGAAACCCACGGCGGTGGCCAGACTGGTCATGGTGATGGGACGAATCGTTTCTTTCAGACCCTGTTGTATTGCCCAGGATTTATCCTTATCAGGGTTTTCCCGGCGAAACCGGGAAACCGCCGAAACAAGGTGTATACAATCTGCGGTTGCAAGCGTCAGAATGATAAAGGGTGCAGTGACACTGGGAGATGAGAGGGGTATACCCAACATTCCGGCAACCCCCATTCCACAAGCAATAGCCGCCAGCATAATGACCGTTATTGCCGAAACTACCCAGACTGACCTGAAGATTAACCAGAGCAGAAAAAGCATCAGCGTAATCATAATCGGGGTTAATAATGCCCCATCATTGGCACCGGCTTCACCGAATGCATTGTCCAGCGCCAATGAGCCGGACAGCCGTAAATCAAGCTCATCCTGTGTTGATTCAAAATCGGTAATAATTTTCCTTGCCTGTTCCGTTAAATTAAATGCAGGGTCTCCCTGTAAAGTGTCATCCAGACGAAACTCCACAGCTACCAATCCTACCTTTGCATCACGGCTCAACAGTTGCCCAAGTAACATGGGCTCCTGTATGGCGGCTTGTTTTAAAGCCTGTGCATCCAGGAGAGAAATCTCATCCCCTTTCCGATAAAGATGGTCGATGACAATATCGTCTCCCCGTGCAACAACACGTTGGAAGTTCGTCACTGAGTCCACACGTTTGGTGTGTGACATCGCCCAGGCTTTATCCGTTAATGTGGTTAACGCTTTTAGTTTTGAGGGGGTAAACAGGTCGCCCTCTCGGGCGGAAACAATAAATACCAGCGTATTTTCACGGCCATATTTTTTTTCAAAGCGCTCCAATTCCAGAAGTTCCGCGTTTTCATCTGAGAAAAACACTCGAGCATCACTTCTGAATTCCAACCCGGCAATGCCTGCCGAAATAATAGAGGTCAATAACAACGATATCGAAAAAACAAACCAGGGGCGCGCCAGTATCCATTTGGCATAACAATCCATATTAATTTTACACTCCTGCGTAAGCTGTGGTATTCGCCAGTATTCGTTTTAAGGAATCCAGCGTATAAATAAAGTCTTCCTGTGTATGTTCTGAGGTAATAAAAAAACGAAGACGCGCTTCATTTTCAGGAACCACGGGATACATGACAGCATGGGCAATAATGCCAACCTGTTGTAAATCTGACATCAGGTGAACAGCTAACATGCTATCTCCCAACATCACAGGCACTACGGCTGAGGCACCACTCCCTCCTGTATCAAACCCCCGTTCTCTTGCCAGTTGGGAAAACTGTCTGACATTATTTTGCAGTCTTTCCACTCGCCATGATTCTTCCAGCATTATTTTTATTGCCCTGTTCGCGGCAGCGGCAGATGCAGGAGGGAGTCCGGTACTGTACAGAAGCACACCGGGTGCAAAGAAACGCAGCAGTCTTATCATTTCTTCAGAACCACCCAGAAAACCACCGCAGCTGGCAAAACTCTTGCTCAGCGTCCCCATAATAATATCAACCTGACTGGCATTAATGTTCCAGTGTTCGCATAAACCCCGCCCGCTTTTTCCTACCACACCCAATGAGTGAGCCTCATCCACCATCAGCCAACAGTTGTGTTTCTTTTTAAGTTCAACAAGGCGGGGAAGATCTGCCAGATCACCATCCATGCTGTAAGCGCCTTCAACAATGATAATTGCTTTTTCATAATTTCCCCGATTCTCATCCAGTAAAGTCGCCAGAGCATCGAAATCATTATGGGGGAAAACAATCCGGCGGCTATCAGCCATAACAGCGCCCATAACACCACTGTTATGCATATATTCATCCATAATGATCAGGTCGCGTTTACCCATGAGGTAGCCAATAGTTGCCACGTTTGTCATATAACCACCCACAGTGGTTACACAACTTTCAAAACCAAACGCATCACACAGGGTGTGTTCCAGCTCCGCATGTATCGCCATCTCTCCCCCCACCATGCGTGCAGCACCTGCATGTGTCCCATATTGATCGAGAGAGTGTTTGGCGGCATTAATAACGCGCTCATCATTAGCCAGACCAAGATAGTTGTAACCCGAATAACAAATAAATTCTTTTTTTCTGCTGGTGACCTTGTTGGACAAATGACCGGAGCGCGGCATAAAGTAGGGATTATTCATCCCTTCCCGTCCATACACATCATCAATTTTTTCAATGATTTTATAATCTGCGGTCTTTGTAACATCCATGGCATGGATACGGGTGTTATCAATACCAGCATCTGTGTTGATCTTCTTTTTTCCCAAAAACTCGGACTTAAATGATTCTAATAAATCTGCATTCACACTCATCAAACATCTCCATATTTTGTTATGCCGCAATATCTTCCTGATTATCAATTTGTAATTGATCGCGGCATTTGTGCGCCAAAGCGGATATTGAACTACTGCCAATCAACTCCAGCGCTGAAACCGATACTCCCAGAGTTGCATCCAAACTCACACGGATCTCTGTTGCCATCAGGGAATCAACACCCAGTGATTCCAGAGGGCGGGACGGGTCAATCTGTTCTACCGGCATTTTTAATGCTGTGGCAAAAACCTCTGACACCAATGAAGTCAGCACTTGTGTTTGCACTTCCTGATCCAGCACCGCAAGTTTTGCTGACAAACGTGACTTGACAGAATCATCATGTTCTTCCCTTGCGTCCTCAAGCACTGTGCGATAGCGCGATGAATGAACCGCATTTATCTCATACCCACTCCATTTTCCCCATTCGGGCTGAGAGGAAATACTGATATTGACCTGGCCCGTTGATATTGCACGCTCCATACCATTCAATCCCAGATTAAATGAGAGCGGTGAAAGCCCGATTTGAGTCAGGTGATCACCGATCTTGCTATCCTGACTCAACATGCCCACAGAACCAATTGCACCCCAGTTGATACTCATGCCTGCTTG
This sequence comes from Gammaproteobacteria bacterium, assembly GCA_021647705.1. Lineage (GTDB taxonomy): Bacteria > Pseudomonadota > Gammaproteobacteria > SZUA-152 > SZUA-152 > SZUA-152. The sequence goes on from JAKIUF010000005.1 coordinate 66,109, forward strand.
GTTATGCAACTGGCGATACCTTGCCAAGGCATCAAGAAAACCATTTGCCGCACAATAATTAGCCTGACGGCTATTACCCAGCAAAACAGAAATGGAGGAGTACAAAACAAAATGATCTAGTTTATGCACCTGTGTGGTGACGTGAAGATTCCAGGCACCTAATGCTTTGGGAAGCATGACCTTGTGCATGTCCTCTTTTGTCATTTTTTCAATGGGTTTGTCTTCCAGCAAACCTGCGGTATGGAAAACCCCCTTAAAGGGCATCCCTATTCCTTCGATCATCTTGATCATATTCTGAACGGAAGCCGTCTTTGAAAGATCACAGGGTTGTGCCGTGGCATGCGACCCCATGGCGGCTAGCGTCTCCATAAATACTTGGTCATCACGACTCTCTCCGGCCCTTCTGCTACACAACACAATATGTCCAGCCCCGCGTCTGGCCAGCCATTTTGCCGTCTCTTTTCCCAGGCCGCCAAACCCTCCTGTGACAAGATAAACAGCATCGGGAAAAATATTAACGGTATCCATTGCCTGTGCAGGCAACTCTGAATCATCATCAAAATTCAGCACTAAATTATCATCTGTCATTGATGGACCATGATGAACAAACTGTTTTAATTTCGTGCTTTGTCCTTTGAATTTTTCTGTATTGCCTGTCATCACCTCATGCAAGCATTGAACAACTTGTGCTTTGTTATTTTTCAGGTCACTGGCCAGACTGTAACGAATCATCGAACCTATGTTGTACCGACACATAAAGGCACTTTCATTATTCGCAAGGTCAACAACAATACCGCCCTGTACCAGCATATTAAACCCAAAAAATTTGTCCCATTCCTCAACAGGTACGGCAAGTAGCGAAATGTTTTTATCACCAACAATATCGTCTATTGAAGTCTTGCCCCAATCGTGTTGGTTCGCCGACACCGTGATAACGTCGATTTGTTTTTCCTTAAGCAGGGATGAGAGCGCCTGACCCAGCGCGTTCTCACATACCAGCGCGGTTGATCCCGCAGACAGTGAAACAGCATTCATGATCCGTCGGGCAGAAACCCTGCAAATTGCCTCGCTGGCAACAAAAGACGCTGATACAGCATTATCAATTTTCACCAACAACCCTGCATCCAGAGATATCAGAGCATGAGAAGAAAGTGCGAAAGGAATAATTCCCGCAACACGATCACCTACATTATAATCACTTACATTCATGCCAACACGAGTTATGCGAGCACACACTCCTGTCAATCCAAGTTCACTGGCATTGTCCTGAGAGCCGGTTATATTTTTGGGCAGATTAATCGTCTCAATTTTTAATTCAACCTCATCGGCAGCAACTTTAGGTGCCGCCATCTCGATTAATCCAAAAGCATTTCCATTCTCTGCTGGCATCAACTCAAACCTGTCATTCGACCCGGCAGACAGTGTCGTTTCATGAGCTTCCAAAAATATCCCTGACGGCAACAATTCCGAGAAATAACGCCCCGAACTTCGTAATGCAACTTCATCTTTATTACGATTAGAAAGAAGCTCTTTCAACAATGCCGTAATATTTTCATCATCAACCATTTTTGGCAGATCAATAATAGTGGTATTGAGATTTTTTATTTCATTGAACGCCACCCGACTCAACCCCACCAACGCCCCCTGGGCCGGAATAATGCTGGTATCAAAAGTATCAATAATAAAGGCACTTCGCGTCACGATATAAAGCCGGGGAGTGGATGGGGCTTTTGCCAGTATTTGTATTAATTCGAGCAGGTGTGTACTGGCCTGTATCCCGACAGGGTCCAGAGCATTGTCATAACCTGAATCAGCCATATATAAAACGGCATCAAATTTTGTTGTGTCTATGCTTCCCGATACCACTTCATCCATAGAGGCGACGGTACAGTCGGTGGTGGTCTGCTGTGTAATATTAGTGCATATCGTGCCGAAAATTGAGACATCACCCTCTTCAATAGCCAACCATTTTTTGTTGGCTATCGTAAAATCATCAAGCTCTTCAGCTTTCCACTCAAATCGGAGATCACCCTCGGGATATTCTTTATGCTTATCTTTGTTCAGCAATGCCGAACAGACCAAGCCATTGATACTGGCAACTATATTGCCATCCTCATCACACACCCATAAATCACATTCGATTTTTCGTGCAGTGCGTTTCTTCATGCGACCATGACAATAAACTCGCGCAGGAAGTACACCGTAAATTTTCATTTCATTAATCGCTGTTGGCAAAAATGTCCCTTTTTCAGGATCCAGCAAACATAATACGGTTTGCAGGCAACCATCCAGCAGACTTGGATGAACTTGATAGTGATGACTATCCTGAGCAAGGTCATCCGGTAAAACTAATTGGCTGATAACCTCACTGCCATTATCTTTCAAATAACAGCAGACTATTGGTTGAAACAGCGGCTTGTATTGCATAGAAAATTTTGCAAAGTTCTGATAAACCTCATTAGCCTGTAGTGGTTTCTCAAGCCTTGTTAACAGATCTTGAATATCGACTCTGGAATTTCCAGCTGAGCGCAACGGATAAATAAACGCACTTGCATGCCGACTGACCTGATCAGGATTTTGTTCATCAAAACTTTTTACGGTAAATGTATCTCCCGCTTCATTCACGGTTACTTCCATATTGAGTGCTTTGTCTGAGTCAAGCACCAGCGCTTTCTCAATAGAAATATCCGTCAGTCGCCACCCCTTGCCCAAATCCATCGACGTGCCCTGAGCACATTCAATCATGGCTTCGATATACCCTGCGGCAGGCATAATGGAAAGCCCATCAACAACATGGTCTTGCAGATAATTCAACCGATAATCGGCGAGATCGCTACGCCACACATTGGCTGCGGGGATTTTCATTCCCAATAATGGGTGTTCAATATCGTCCAGGCGATCACGTCGCTGGGCCTCGGATTCACGCCACAAAACTTCACGTTGCCAGGGATAAACAGGCAGCTTTATAAAGCGGCCCTCCGGGTGACGAAGCTGCCATTGCAGCTCGGCTCCTTCTGCATAGGCGGTAGCGATGGACTGATAAAAAGATTCAAGCTCCCGTTGTTTTCTGTTTAAAGTTTGACACAAATTTACTTCTGTTCCGGCATCAGTACAAATTTCCTTAATGGCATTACGCAATACAGGATGAGGGCCCACTTCGATAAACACACGGTAATCGTCATCAATCAATGTGCGTATTGCTTTTTCAAAATAAACGGGGTTGCGCACATTTTCACACCAATAAGCAGCGTCATAACGTATGTCTGTTATGCATTCTCCAGTGACGGTTGAATAAAGCGGTATAGTGGGCTCAACAGGTGTCAGTGATGACAGCTTCTCCATTAGTTCCGGCTTAAGTGGCTCCATCATGGGGCTGTGATAAGGCACTTCAACAGCCAATGCCCGGGCAAACACATCACGCGCTTCTAGTTGCGCTCGCAATTCATCCAGACAGTCGGAATCACCCGCCAGCGTCACCCCGGTGGGGCTGTTGATTGCGGCAATACTGACCTTTCCCTGGTAAGTCGTGATCGCTTCCAATGCCGCTTCGTGTGTTAAACCAACCGCCAGCATACCGCCCTGGTGTGCTGCTTTTTTCTGAATCTGGCTACGATAAAAAGCCACATGTAACGCATCTCGTAGGCTTAACATACCAGCAGCCCAGGCAGAACTTATCTCCCCCACCGAATGACCCACTACTGCCGCAGGCTCCAGGCCTTCCGATCGCATTGTCTCGGTCAGCGCATATTGAATAACAAAATTTGCCGGTTGTGCGTATTGGGTTTCTGTAATGCGGGAATCTTTTTCAGACTTCATCATTTCCGCTTTAATGGAAAAATCGGCAATCTCTTGAAAGATTTTGTCAGCGTGCTCTACGGCTTCTCTGAACACAGCATTGCCTTGATAAAGCCCCTGACCCATCCCCCACCATTGCGGCCCCATTCCCGTATAAATAAAAACAGGTTTTACCTGGCCAGTAAAAGGTTTACTGCCTTCCGCTGCCTGCGGTGAATATCCCTTCTCAACATATTCACCCAATACACTAAGCATTTCCTTGTCATTTTTACCCCACAGTGCGAGACGATACTCCAGGTGTCCCCGTCGCCGTGAGGCTGAATAAATAACATCATCCAGCTTGCTGCCAGAATGCAACAACTGTAAATAATCTTTCGCTAAGGTTTTTACGGCTTCCTGACTACGTGCAGAAATGGGTAACAATTTGCAAGACTGTTTGCCAACCGTTCTTTTACACTCTCCCATTACCTCATTGTTTATTTCTGGAGGCAGGCTCAATATGGCATGCGCATTGGTACCACCATAACCAAAAGAGTTAATGGCAATACGTCGGGTTTCACCTTCCGCTGCCAACGAACTCAATTCTGTCGCCAGCATCAAGCCATTTTCACCAAAAGGAATATTGGGATTGGGTTCTTTAAATGTCGCCAGAGGCGGTACTTTGTTATGTTTTAACATCATGCAGACTTTGATGATGCTGGCAACACCGGCCGCCGCTTCCAGGTGTCCTATATTACTTTTCAAGGAGCCTATCTTGCATAAATCGGTACGCTGTTGACCGTAAACTGAAGCAATAGCTGATGCCTCTATGGGATCGCCCACCGGGGTGCCGGTTCCATGCGCTTCTACATATTGAATACTTTGCGCAGCCAGCGAGGCACGGGCAACCACCTTTTCCATCAAAACCTGTTGAGACTTCGCGCGGGGAACGGTAATGCCACTGGTACGGCCATCCTGATTAACACCCACAGCATCAACAATCGCCAGAATAGGATCACTGTCCGCCAATGCCTGCTGAAGTGATTTCAGAATGACAACGCCAGCTCCTTCACCACGGCCATAACCATCTGCCCGTGAATCAAAACTTTTTGACAAGCCATCACGCGCCAGGAATTGCCCCTTTGACATGGCAATCGGGTATTCCGGGCGCAACATAAAGTTTACCCCTCCGACAATAGCCATTTCACACACACCACTGCCAATGTCATTCACTGCATATGAAAACGCGACCAGTGAAGATGAACAGGCTGTATCAACAGAAATACTGGGACCGCGCAGATCATAAGCATATGAGAGACGATTGGAGAGCATGGTCAGTGTTGCACCGGAAGCACTGTGTGTACCGATTTCACTTCGCGCACTACTGCCCAGTTGATTGAGCATATGATCCAGGGTAAATCCACCCACATAAACACCGACATCCCGCCCTGCCAATGTCGTCGGATCTATTCCCGCATCTTCCAGTGCTTCCCATGACACTTCCAGCAACAGGCGTTGCTGGGGGTCATAAAACTCTACTTCCCGAGGTGCAAAATTAAAAAACCCTGCATCAAATTCTTTATAATTCCAGTCAACAAAATGCCCTTTACGCACATATGATTTTCCGGATGCCGTGCCTTCCGTATTATAAAACCGTTTCGCTTCCCAGCGATTTTGAGGAATATCACTTATTGCATTTTTACAATCGGCAATATTTTCCCAGAATGCGTCTGCTGTATTCGCACTTCCGGGGAAACGGCACCCCAGCCCGACAATCGCGATCTTTGATTCCTTATCAATATTCATAATCCATTATCCTCACGGTAAACGTACAGACATTACCCATATTTCCCTATTTACTTTTCATCGATCACAACAAAAACATGACCTCCCCGTCAATCACAGATCAACTTAATATATTTTTGCATTGATGACGAACAACTTTATCACAGAAAAATATGTAATATTTACATTCCTACACAATCTCCTTATTCGACCACTAAATACTGTTATAAATTTATGGAAATAAAAAAAATAACTGTATATTTATAATCGCTATTATTTTTATAAATAATATCTATCAGTATTTTTCTATCAATTTTTTGTTATACAAAATGCGCTTGATCACTTTGCACCCAAAAACCAAGGAACACTCTCAACTAAGTCGGGTTAATTATGAAAATCAAAAAACTTGCTGCAAGAAAATAATTTTTCTTCGTTCACTCACAACACATTACACCCCGACAAAAATATTTCGCTTACTGATTCCGGTTTTATTTTTTGAACGGAAAGGAAAAATGCTCGACAAAATTTTTCCAATACTGCTCAGAAAGCATTTTCAATACACCCGGTTATTATTAAGTGCCCTGTATTTATTCAAATCTATCCTTTTTCCTGAATACGCTTCAATTGACAACACCCCTCAACTAAACAGGTAACATTACCCGGGAAGTTATACCCATAGCGTTTAGGACTCAGATCTGATTGAACACCTCACAATGAAATAACGATATACGTGTATTTTGTCTTGCCATGGAGAAAATATGCCCACACGTAAACCTGAACCCCAAACGCCACGGGCATATGCCAAAAGTCTATTTATTTTTGCTTAACTGGGCAGTAGTGATAAAATGCAGGGATTTCCCCTACAAGAACATACAAAGGAAGATTCATGTCTGCGCTCATCTGTGGTTCCTATGCCTACGACACCATCATGGTGTTTCCGGACAAATTCAAACATCACATCCTGCCGGACAAGGTGCATATGTTGAATGTGTCATTTCTGGTGCCTGAGATGCGCCGGGAATATGGTGGCTGTGCGGGCAACATCGCCTACAACCTCAAACTGCTGGGTGATGCCCCATTACCTATGGCAACCGTCGGCAAAGACTTTGACCTCTATGCCAACTGGATGGACCGATGCGATATCACACGCAATCACATCAAGGTTTATGACAGCACCTTCACCGGTCAGGCCTTTATCACTACAGATCAGGATGACAATCAGATTACTGCCTTCCATCCCGGTGCCATGAATCTCTCCCACGAGAATCAGGTCTCTGATGCTGAAGGCGTCACTATCGGCATTGTTTCTCCCGATGGTCGTGACGGCATGATTCAACATGCACAGCAATTTGCCGAAGCCAACATTCCGTTTATTTTTGATCCCGGCCAAGGCATGCCCATGTTTGACGGTACAGACCTGCTGCGCTTTGCTGAACAAGCCACCTGGATCACCCTCAATGATTATGAAGCTCAGTTATTCGAAGAACGCACCGGTAAATCACCCCATGAAATTGCTGAAATGGTCGATGCCCTGATCATTACTCGGGGCGGCGAAGGTTCGCATATCTATACCCGTGAACATCGCACTGAAATCCCTGCCGTTCCGGCCAAGCAACTGCTCGACCCCACCGGCTGTGGTGACGCCTACCGCGCCGGCCTGCTCCATGGCCTGATGCACGATATGGACTGGGAAACCACTGGGCGCATTGCCTCGTTAATGGGTGCCATAAAAATTGAACAGCACGGCACACAAAACCACAGTTTTACTCGTGATGCCTTTGATACGCTCTTTCAGGAGGCTTTTGGGCGTTCTATTTAACCCAGGCTTAACATTCGTTCCCTATTAAAAGCATTACAGCCATCATCCCGATACGGATCGGGATGATGCACCCGCCAAAAACAGGCACTTGTGGATAGAAACACACCCGTGAAGGGCCGGACAATCACTCACAAACTCATTCAAAAGCTCGCTCCTCTCGGCCCTCTCGCTCCGGCCATCGCCTTTGCCTGCTTCTTTTTATTGTTTTTCAGTATCAGCCGTTTATTGCTCGCACTGGTTTATTTTTCAGAAATCAATGCTGTAAATGGCGCACTATGGCTATTTCCGGTGGGCGTGCGCATGGACGTGATGATTATTTCCGCCCTGCTACTCATCCCCACCCTTCTACTATTACTCATGCCACCCTTCGCCCAACGCTGGTGGTATTTTTTTATTACCAGCCTGCTTGCCTTGTTCAGTATTGTGCTCATTTATTTTGAAATCACCACATACACCTTTTTGTCCGTTTACAATGCGCGGCCCAATCATTTGTTCGTGGAATATATGGCAAACCCTGGCACGGTGCTGGATATTGTGCTGACCAATTACAAGTTGCCGTTGTTTTTCGGCCTGTTGGTAATGGCCGCCATCGGCGGGTGGATGGCACGCTTCACTTATCAGCTCATGTGCAATGCATCACAGTGGCTTTGGTGGAAACGTCTGCTGATTACACCGGTTGTTGTATTGTTGCTGATGCTGGGTATACGTTCATCGTTAAGTGACAGCCCGGCCAACCTAGGCAGTGCCGCTTTTTCAGAAGACAGCTTGGTTAACGAACTTGCCCTTAATTCCAGTTATGCCGTAGCTTACGCCACATATAACTTTTTTAATCAACAGCAAAACCTCGCAGAAAAATACGGCCACATGGCGGAAGATGAAATTATTCGTCGTGTACAACAACAAACCGGCCTACCCGCAACCGCTTTTGATGATCCGGCCATTCCGTTGGCTCATGTACAAACAGCCAACACGCCACTTGTCCAGCCACGCAACCTGGTCATCATTTTATCTGAAAGTCTCAGTGCAGAATTTATTGGCAGCCTGGGTGGTCTACCCCTATCACCGCAATTTGATGCGCTGAGCCAACAAGGTATTTTTTTCGACAATCTGTATGCCACGGGTAAGCGCACCAACCGCGGCCTGGAATCCGTTATTACCGGCGCATTACCCATTCCCTTCACCAGCGCCATTAAACTGCGTCTGGCACAGTCTGATTTTTTCACCTTACCTGCGCTGCTGAAAACTCACGGCTATCAAACCAGCTTTTTATACGGTGGTGATACCAACTTCGATAATATGCGACGTTTTCTCAGCTACAACGGTGTAGACCGGATTATTGAGGGTAGCGACATCAACAATGCCCGTTTTCGCAACCACTGGGGAGTATCGGACGACGATATTTTCTCCACCGCCAATAACTTCTTTCGTACCCAAGCCGACAACGTCCAGCCTTTTGCCAGCATTATTCTCACGCTCTCCAACCATGAGCCCTTTGATTTTCCCGACAGTGATTTTGAGCTTTACGAACAACCCCGCGCCACACAAAACAACGTCGCCAAATATGCCGACCATGCCCTTGGTCGTTTTTTTACGCAAGCCCGCACGGAAGCCTATTTCGACAACACCGTATTTCTCATTGTCGCTGACCACGGCGTGGAAATTCAGGCTCGCGGGTTGATTCCTGCCGCCAAATATCATGTGCCCGCACTGATTCTCGGGCCCGACATTACACCGCAACGTATCAAGATACTGGCCAGCCAAATTGACCTGCCACCCACCGTGCTGGGCCTGCTGGGCATTACCACACGCCATCCCATGCCCGGTCGCAACCTGCTGCGCCTGCCAGCTAACCTCCCGGGGCGGGCCATTTATCATCTTGGCGGTACCTATGCCTATCAAATCGAAAACCGCGTGGTTTTGCTGCGCCCTGGCCATGCAAACCGCCAATACCAACTTCGTGATAGCAAGCTCACACCAATGACGCTCGACGCCGAACTGGAAAAAGACGCCCTGGCTCACCTGCTGCTGCCCGACCTCCTGCATCGCCAACAACGCTATCGGCTGTCAGCTCAACCCTGACTGAGCCCAGCCATGCAACGCTAAAAAGACGCTGCGACATGCCTACAACCAGGCAACAGCAGACCAAAGCCCATAAAAAGCAAATGGGCATAGGTAAATATACTGTTCCATACGGGCAAATACCATGACCCCTCTCCTGTAATTTCTCTGGTTTTAGGCCCGGCCAGCTTTTATACTCCACGCTGCTGAATAATGCAGGTTGCCCACATCGTCAGCCAGGAAGGCCAACGCCCCGGTAACAACGCCTAAGACAAGGCGCACTGCCCACCCAAAGCTGTATTTAGGAGTCAAACGCCCCATGCAAGCCAACATTCTGTTTCACAATAATGGACACATGGTCCTTACCTTCACTGATCTGGTCACCGGTGAAGGCATACAAGCCAATCAAATGGTCATTATCCAGGAAGGTCACTCAGCCGTTTTTGATCCGGGCGGCGATCTCACCTATATGCCGTTAAGCATGGCCATCACCAAATATGTAAAAATTAAAGACATCGACTACGTCATCGCCAGCCACCAGGATCCCGATATCATCTCCTCCCTGGACAAGTGGCTAATGTACAGCGACGCCAAAATCGTGGTCTCCAAACTCTGGGAGCGCTTTGTACCACATTTAGTGCCCGGCTACATGAAAGAAAAAGCAGAAGGCCGCATGATTGCGATCCCGGACCAGGGCATGTACATCCCCATGGGACGCTCGGTTATCAAAGCCATTCCCGCACATTTCCTACACTCGGTAGGCAATTTTCACTTCTACGACCCCATCAGTAAAATCCTGTTTTCTGGTGATGTGGGAGCCTCAATGGTGGATAAACATCCTGAACGGGCGGTACAGGATTTTGACCGACACATCTCTAAAATGCAGGCATTTCACGAACGTTACATGGTCTCCAACAAAGTCTGCCGACTGTGGACAAGAATGGTGCGTAATATGGATGTCGAGATGATCGTGCCACAACATGGCCGCCCCTTTCAGGGCAAAGAAATGATCAGCAAATTTCTTGACTGGTTTGAAACCCTGGAATGCGGTATCGACAAGCTGACCCAGCATGATTATATGGTGCCACAAAACAGTGGAGGAAAAATAAACGACGAAAAGGAAGAGCCATTACCCCTTCTTTCTCCGATGTAATCCGGCAAGGCTCTCCAACGGTGGCAAACAATGTCCCTCGCGACAGATATAAGCCCGGACTCCAGTTGCTGGCACCGCATAAGCTGCCAGCATACCGGGAAGCATAGGCGCATCATCAGGAATAACCACCTGTAAACGACGCGGCGCATATTCCTGATTCAGTGCCACAGTCCATTGCGCCATTTTTTCCGCCGCCTCCACCCCAGCGCTACGCAACACAATGGTTTCTGTCGGATATAAAAATTCCTCGGCTGCCGTTAACAACGCATTGTGTGCATGGGGAAAACCACGCACATCCTGCCAAGCCGCATGTAACGTTTTTTCCGCCGCATCCACATAACGACGGTTACCCAACAAATAACCCACGCGCAATAATACCTGTGCAGCAATACCGTTGCCCGATGGCGTCGCTTCATCCATCCATGGCCGGGGACGCTGAATCAGTTTTTCGTGATCATCCGCAGTAAAATAAAACCCACCATCATCTGCAGAAAAATGCGCCAACATGGCATCGAGCAAAGCGATGAGCATGTGAAAATCATCATCACACCAACGCGCCTCCAGTAATGCCAAGACACCGTCCGCCAAAAAAGCGTAATCATCAAGATAAGCCATAAGATGCGCCTTGCCATCTTTACTGGTGGCCAACAAACGGCCATTCACCCACAAATTTTTGCGCACAAAATCCAGCGCCTGCTCTGCCGAAGTAATAAAGTCCTTCCGCCCCAAACGTCGGCCAGCCACCGCCATGCCCTTGATCATCAAACCATTCCAACTGGTAAGAATTTTTTCATCACGACCGGGGCGCACCCTTGTTTCACGCACCGCCAATAATTTTTCCCTGCCTGCTCTCAGTATTGATTGCGCCAAAGACAACTCAAGATGCAATTCATCTGCAATATTTTCCAGACTGCAAAACACATGCAAATGCCAAGCACCCTCAAAGTTCGGCGTACGATCCAAACCGTAATGCCGCGACAGTACCGCGTATTCCTCATCGGTTAACAGTTGCTGTACTTCCACCAACTGCCAGGCATAAAACTTTCCTTCTTCACCTTCCGAATCAGCGTCTAACGTGGAATAGTACCCCCCTAAAGGTGATTGCATTTCGCGCATCACCCATTGAGCCGTTTCTTCTGCCACCTGCCGAAAAACAGCATCCCCGGTGGCAGCATAAGCATCGGCATACAACACCAGTAACGGCCCATTGTCATAAAGCATTTTTTCAAAGTGCGGAATCATCCACTGCTCATCAACAGAATAACGACAAAAACCACCCCCCAACTGATCATAGATCCCTCCGGAAGCCATGGCATGCAAGGTCGTACGCGCCATTTCCAGCGCCTGTGCATCCGACCCGTCTGTGGCAGACCAATGGCGTAATAAACGCTCAATATTGGTGGGGTGAGGAAACTTCGGTGCCGTACCAAAACCTGCATAGTGTTTATCGTAACTCTTCTCTAGCTGGCGTCGTGCCTCATCCAATACCGCAGCTTCTATTTCAGTATCAGCCGATGCCCGTCCCTCACTGGCACGTTGCAGATATTCGCGCACCGAATCACTTTGTTTACCCACATCATCCGGGTGCTCATGATAAAAATCTGCCACGCGCTGCAAAATATCAGCAAAGGCAGGCATGCCATGACGTGGCTGTGGTGGAAAATAAGTACCACCAAAAAAAGGGGTATGGTTATCAGCCGTTAAAAACATATTCAGCGGCCAGCCACCACCGCGCTGATTCAGCAACTGATACGCAAACTGATAAATTTTATCCAGATCAGGACGCTCTTCACGGTCTACCTTGATATTAATAAACAAGGTATTCATCAGCCTAGCCGTGGCTTCATCCTCGAAAGACTCATGCTCCATCACATGACACCAGTGACAAGCGGAATACCCTATCGACAACAAAATCGGTTTGTTTTCCGCGCGGGCTTTGCTCAATGCCTCCTCACCCCAGGGGTGCCAGTCCACTGGATTATGGGCATGCTGCTGGAGATAAGGACTGGTTTCATTAATTAGCGAATTGGGCACTGCGTAATTCCTATGAGGTACTCGAATGAAACGCCACCGTAGCAAATGGAATCCGCAAATAACAGATGACAGTTTGTAGGGAATTTATCGGCTTCCACAGCCCCCTGTGAAAACCCACATCGAATTTGATAACCGTAGGGTGGGCACGTTTTTTGTGCCCACGCGTGTACCAGCTCGGCCTGCATTAAACCAACTGTGATAAAAATGTCTTGGCAGAAACAATTACCGGACGCTTTATATCAATAAACTCGCCATCAATTGCCACATTGTAAAATAGTCAAGACCAAAACAAGACACCCCTTAAAATGGTCGAGATTATACTGACTATGCTGACTGGGCCTGAATAAATGAAAATCCAACGCAAAGGCGCGAAAACGCAGAGGACGCAAAGAAAAGGGGGCGTAGGGTGGGCACGTTTTTTGTGCCCACGCGCATACTGAATGAATCAGCTGAATCACAACAAACGTAACAGGATTAGATTGTAAGCTTGCCCACAGCTAGCGATAATAGCACTTTCTCCCGCACGACAACTCGTGCAAAAAATAGGAATCACCCACCGTGAGCAAAACCCTCCCTCCCCTGCGTCTCAAAAAAAATGAAGAACGTCGCCTCAAGGCAGGCCATTTATGGGTCTACAGCAACGAAATCGATATCGACAAAACGCCACTGAAAGATTTCTCCCCCGGCACAGCCGTCAGCATCGAAGATTCGCAGGGTCATGTGCTAGGCAATGCCTACGTCAATCCGCATTCACTGATCAGCGCACGGCTGATTAGTCGTGATACAAAATATGTACTGGACCAATCACTGATAACCCACCGCCTGAACATTGCTCTCTCACTGCGCGAACAATGTTTCGCACAACCCTTTTATCGCCTGGTACACGGTGAAGGGGACAACCTGCCCGGACTGATAGTGGACCGCTTCGCGGACGTACTGGTGGTGCAAATCACCACTGCAGGCATGGAAATGCAAAAACAGGCCATCATCGCCGCGCTGGAAAAAACCCTCAAACCTGCGGCCATCGTATTGCGCAACGACAGCCCCTCCCGCAAAGCCGAAGAACTGGATAGCTACGTCGAAACCGCCAGCGGCAAGTTACCGGAATCAGTGCTACTGGAAGAAAACAACACCCGTTTTGAAATCGATGTACTCAGCGGTCAAAAAACCGGCTGGTTTTACGACCATCGCATGAACCGTGCGCGCATGCAGCATTACGTCAAAGACAAGCGGGTACTGGATGTCTTCAGCTACATCGGCGGCTGGGGGATTCAGGCGCTCACCGCCGGGGCCAACGAAGTGATGTGTATTGATGCTTCAGCCAAAGCCGTTGATCGCATGCATCACAATGCCTGCCTGAACAACGTAGAAGATAAACTGGTGAGCGTAGAAGGCGACGCCTTCGAAGCACTAAAATCCCTGCGCCAGGAACGCGAACGTTTTGACGTAGTGATTATCGACCCACCCGCCTTCATCAAACGCAAAAAAGATTTCAAAGAAGGCCTCACCGCCTATCGACGCATTAATCAAATGGCCTTGCAGGTACTCAACAAAGGCGGCTATCTGATCAGCGCCTCCTGCTCGTTTCATCTCACACGCGCGCAACTGCACGACACCATTTTAAAAGCCAGTCGTCATATTGATCGCAATGCGCAAATTATCGAGCAAGGTCACCAGGGGCCAGATCATCCGGTACACCCAGCCATTGCGGAAACCGATTATTTAAAGGCATTTATCACCCGCATTTTGTCGAATTAATGAATTAAGTATTGCACCCTCTTGTGCATCACACTGTTGATCTGGATATGATCCTTCCGATGCGTATGCCAAAAAACGCAATAAAGCAGAACGGTTCACCGGCATCTTCTTTGCCCATAGGAAGATGACAAGCTTATCGAAACTGAGTTAAGGCTCCTTCGGGAGCCTTTGTCATTCATAACGCTCTTAAAAACATAGCGCTATCCCCGTCAGCCAACAAGCCAAGTCGGGTAGGGTGGAACAAGCGTAGCGGTTCCACCAAACAGGATAAGGGACATATTCAAGGTTCGATTGCTATCGACGTCCACCTTGACTCACCGTTTGCTGGTGAGTTGTTGTTGAATAAGAGATTTTTTCTCCGACTTCAGGCAATCGGAGTTTTGTTGCAGAGTGTTGATTTTTTGTCAGCGGTCGTAAGCTATAGAGGTGATTTGTTGTTCCGTAATCGCCTGTTGGTGGAACCGCTGCGCTTGTTCCACCCTACGGGTTTACTCTGTGCTGAATAGAGAAAATCAAAAGGGATCAAGTATCATATTGACGATTTATTTTAACCGCTAATTTAATGGAATTAATCTCATCCTTCATACGCAACTTCCACTTTGAATAGTTTAAGCATTTCTGAAGAAATAATTTTCTACCAACTAACCGCTAATATGATACTTGACCTTCATTTTTTTATCACCCGCATTTTGTCGAACTAACGAATTAAGCAAAATCATCAAGTTAAAAATAGGTTGGCGGTGAGTTTGCGAACCCCAACGCTACCTCAGCATGCAGTTTAAGAGGCACTGGGAATTAGGTCGCATTTTCAATAAAATAAATTTTATGGGAATAGATAACATTCATATCTTTATCCTGTTTTTATAAAAAAGTGGCTTGCCCCTTGTGCCAAAAACAATCTATAAAACGGATGAATTAAGTATTGCGCTCTCTTATTTTGATAGAAAAATGGCTCATATGGTCAGCCGTTTTATATATTGAATAGCTGTATTGGGGTGTATTTTTTATAATGAGAAAAATCCTTATCCGTCGTGAATATTTCTGATTTCAGTCGAAACGCAACCGCACAAATCAAAAAATCAACATGTGAACCTTGAACACCTTTTGACCGACAGGTATTCGAAAATGTTGCTGCCTGAACATAGTCACCGTCAATGATTTGCTCATTTTCAAAATAGCGTAATTTGCTATTTAATTTCTCAAACTTAGATTTGACGCTATAGCCCGACAAAACCTCCTGCCTGATTGGACCAAGCATTACCACCCTTTGGTCTGAAATCAGGGTTTCAAGCTCCTTAACACAAGCCTCATATCCTTTTTTTTTGGATCTTAAAGCGTATGACCATATTGGCGTATCTACGATGACCTTCAATGCGCTCTGCCCTTTTTATAATCGTAATCAGCATCAGGATCCAGCTTCCCAAACAACTCTATAATTTCCAATTGCTTACGACGATTCACAAACTCTTTTAAAGCATAATTAACCGTATCTTTTTTAGTTTTTAACCCGCTGAGCAATAGAGCTTCTTCCAATAATTTGTCGTCAATTGCTAAATTCGTTGCCATTTTGCATCTCCTTTTTCTCACACAATAGGCGACACATAGCAGTGTGTCAACAACGAATCCTCACAGGGTACCGGTAAAAAACCCAGGTACGGCTAACGCCATACTCAGTGCCCGCCCTGAAGGCGCATGCTTCCAATAATCTCCCGCTCAACAATGTTAATTTGAAGAACATCTGCGCCCGTGAGCAGCTTAAATCGGCGTTTCCTGAGCCACTTATACAACACACTGTTGATCTAGATATGGTCATTCCGATGCGTATACCAAAAAATGCAATAAAGCAGAATGGTTCATTGGCATCTTCTTTGCCCATAGGAAATTGACCATCCTCGGTTACCCAAATACTGCATCCTGGTGCTAAAAAAATGTACGGATAACCCCTCTCACGGGACATTAATCCGCTAGAAAAAACCGGTAACGGCATACGCCCCAGTCTTGCAATCAAGCAGAAATGTATTCAACAGTGAACAGTGCAGTCAGCCCGGCAAAGCGGTGACAAGCTTCTCGAAGCTGAGTTAAGGCTCCTTCGGGAGCCTTTGTCATTCATAACGCTCTTAAAAACATAGCGCTCCCCCCCCTCCGTCAGCCATCAAGACAAGTCGGGTAGGGTGGAACAAGCGTAGCGGTTCCACCAAACGGGATAAGAGACATATTCACGGTTCGATTGCTATCTACGTCCACCTTGACTCGCCGTTTGCTCGTGAGCTGTTGTTGAATAAGGGCTTTTTTCTCCGGCTTCAGGCAACCGGGGTTTTGTTCACTGCAACATAGACCATACACTGGCAGACAAAGAGATTGACAACTGATTAAGGCGGTAAACAAAAGAAAAATAGGGGTCAAGTTTATTGTATAAAATCAAAAAATATTTTCGTACTCAATTTTTGCTGGGAAGGGTATGGGTAGCTAATGTCATTATACAATAGGCTTGACCCCTTCACTCTTACGAGACTAAATCACTTCAACTTTCGTTTACGGCCTGCTGCCTTGCGGCACGTCGTGCTTAACATTTAGGATTACTCCCGCCTGCCCGACGCTTGCTACCCGGTGGCTGACCTGCCTTGCCGGGGCGGGTTTCTCACCCGCTGGAATAATCGACCTGGCTCGGCCGCACACCCCTTAACTTTTTTTGTTGTCTGAAAAATTCTCATTTCTAATAATTTGTTTTAACTTCAGATAATACCCATTTGAGGTCTCTACCCAAACGCCGTCCCATTCACCGCCTTTGTTTGTCCATCGACTAGCAAGGAAAAATTCAACAGAATGACCGACATCTACACCCTTGTTTTTTAAGTCTGCACGCAAACTTAAAAATGCATCTTGTGATTTTATCGTCATGATTTTTTCAGGTTTATTAGTAAACTCGCTTTTTGTATAAATTATTCGCCAAATAAATATGCTACTGACTCCCCTGTCAGCCTCTTCACGATACAACAACTTAGCATCTGCTGGAAATTCCAGGCCGCTTATTTTTTCTATATGCTCAACCGGTTCAGACAATACCTGATCCGGTACTTCTAATAGGCGCGAAACAGAAAAAACACCCAGTACAAAGAGAAAACTCAGTACTATCACGAATAGTAGGATCAGCTTTTTCACATTACCTACCACTGGATATGGGCTCCATTTTGGATAAAACGGTTTTATCGCCCCATTTATGCTGACTTTTAATTTGACCGCACAAATTAAATTCTTGAGCTAAACCTTGTCGATGGAACAACCCCATGAATTCGTCGGTAATGTCTACATTGAAAATTGTTACCGACTTGCCTTTATCCCAATTGTATCTATCGACACAATTGAAAACGAAATCCATTTGATATCCTTTACCGCCCACACCGTCATGTTCCACAATAAGGTTCGCTTTCCCCCATATTGAATATCCACCAACCGCAAAAAACCAGTTTTTACTTTCAATTTGTCTGTTATACTCTTGCACCATTCGAGAAGCTACGATATTGTATGCTCCGGGCGGCAAAGTCTCAGCGAAAACCTTTGCTTCAGCTGCTTCCCTAGTATGTAGCAATTTAGCACTTTCCACTTCATCAACCATCCCCTGTAAATCAAACTCGTACTCTTTTCCCGAATTCAATAAGTAGTGTAGCATGTGCTTGGCGGCATCATCACCAACTAGAACAGTTGCATGCACCATATAATTCAATATTGCGACTTTTAACGCGATCATTTTAGCTTCAGGTTTCTCACTATTCCAGAGTCCTGCGCCGGGATCATATTTTACGACTGGGTCAGTCGTTCCAATTATAAAATTTGGCATCACTCTCATCCCTTAATTTTTTCAATCTAAATTTCCTCCACCCTATAATGACAAAATCATACTGTCAAACGAACGAAAGGCTTGTACTGTGCTTTGTTTTAACACTGATGAAAGAAGGAGAGACCTTTCGATTTCTGCTCAGCTCAATCAGTGCCACTCTGCAAATTGTCCGCGTTAATCACTTTTGTTAGCCTTTTATTGGCACCCACAACAATTTCGCTCCAATATGCTTATGGATTAAAACAGATAGTAATCTATGTTTATAAAATAGAATAGGGGTCAAGTTTATTGTATAATATCAAAAAATATTTTCGTACTCAATTTTTGTTGGGAAGGGTATGGGTAGCTAATGTCATTATACAATAGGCTTGACCCTTTTACTTTCAGGTCATTGAGCGCCAAGGGTATTGTGAAGATGGCGTGGTGATGTGGGCAGTCCAGCAATACCCTTTGGGTGTTAATCAGCCATTCTTCGGTTGGCATGCCTCGACATTGGGGGCAGGCGCAGTGTTTACAGGAGTTGTACCAGATGCCGTTGAGGTGGTTGTTTTCACAGTATTGCGCATGTCCGCCCAGGGCGGCGGTACGACAGGTGGAGAGTTTGTCCAGGGCTTTCAGATGATGTAGCGGTAAGCTGACTTTTTGTCCGCTTGTCATGTGCTACCAAAGCACAAACGAAACGTTGCGGAGGCCTGTCCGGCTCTACTGCGCCTGTTATGCATTGGCTTTTATACGTGACAACATTGAAATGTATGGGTTTGCTCTGATAGTTATCAATTTTTTAAACGTAGCTTCAATACTTTTATCATTCTCAGGCATTCGTTTTAAAAGACTAGAATTGCTACCCTCATAATACTGAAAAATAGAAATGTATGTTTCATACCACATTACCCACTCAGCCTCTTTGGGAACCCACCCAACTAAGTCCAAATATTCTTTTTGCAGATGTAAAGATTCTTCACTCACACCATGCGCCTTAAAAGGGTATATATACAAGAATCTAATAAACTCATCCAGCAACGCACCAGCCCATGTCGTAATCTCTAGATCGCTAACTGCCTTTTCTACTCTTTTGTCTAGAATATCTTTTTGATAATGGTAAACAGCATTCCTACAGCGCTTTATTGTTAGAACATAGTCTTCATATACTGATAGAAGCTCATTTATTGCTTTATCTGACTCTTTTAGGCTATACCAGCCTTCTACAACAACGTACAAAGATGCCAACCATTGACTACTGTATATAAAATATTTTACCCCACTTTCTTCGTTTTTAATTTTTCGCTCAAAATTATGGCGTTCAATATCAGAACGATAAATGTATTTACCCCACGAAGCCACCTCAAGTATTTTTTCTGGCATAGGTATCTTCCAATGCATAACGATAGCCATAAGCCGCGCGGCTTTTTTGCGTCGGCTTGATGGCCTGGTTATGCCAGAAATTCAAAATAGTTGCCCAACTATATAATGCCAACTCATCAGGCTCGCAATAACAATTAATGCTGGAGCATGAGGTATTAGTACAGGTGCCAAAAACATGTTAGATAATATTTCTTTGTACCATGACTGAGAAGAGGAAAATACCTCAAACCAACTTGTATAAGCTTGTAATGGAAATATTTCTTCTGATTCTCCTCTGAAGTATTCCTCAATTGCAGATATCCTTGGTCCTGAGCAATACTGAAAGAATTTCCACAACGCCTCCATGACCCAGAGAAAAAGTGCGGCGAGGCCCGCTAGCACCATAATTGACATTGACTTTGATTGAAATGCCAAGCCGATACCGCCAAGCGCGACAGTTATAGACCACCCCTTAATAAGCAACGCTCTTCTATCAAAATCTTCATAAGCATTTTGCAGTAACAGATACTCATCCTTAAGAAGATTATCTAAGTGCTCTTTTTCCATTCATAGATTCCTAATTGGTCATAACTTATTAGTATTAGGCATATTTGCCCGGTTATCCGGCAGTATTACACGAAGAATCAGGCACATTTGCCTGCTAATCACTGAAAACCGGTCAACTTGCCCTGATATGTTGATATTGGGGTGGTATTTAGGCATATTTACCCGCTATTTTTCTCAAACTCTATGCTTCGGAAATCACCATGTCAACTCAGAATTCTGGAAAAGATTTATTGACAGAAATGCGCGATTTAATGCGACGGTTGCATTATTCCATCCATACTGAACGCGCTTATTGCGACTGGGTTGCGCGCTTTATTCGTTTTCATCAGAGAATAGGGGTCAAGTTTATTGTACAATATCAAAAAATATTTTCGTACTCAATTTTTGTTGGGAAGGGTATGGGTAGCTAATGTCATTATACAATAGGCTTGCCCCCTTCACTCAGCCCCCTTCACTCAAGCACTATCCGGAAAAATGGGTCGTTGATTGTAAATCGGTCGGTTCCGGTGAACAGGCGCTGATTTATCTGGGGCGTTATCTCTACCGGGGTGTTATTCGGGAGAAGGATATTGTGAGCTGTGAAAATCGGAAGGTGACTTTTCGTTACCAAAACAGCAAGACAAAGCAGTGGGATTTCAAAACGGTTTCGGGCGAACAATTCTTGTGGCTGATTCTCCAACACGTACTCCCGAGACGCTTTCGACGCACACGCAATTTTGGTTTCCTGCATCCCAACAGTAAACGGTTGATTCAGGTGATTCAGCTTTTGTTTGGGCTCGATATAAACCGGACTCTGGCATGGATGAAAGAAAGACCCAAAATGATTTGTCGGTGTTGTGGTGGAAAGATGACGATCATCAAAACCCGGCTTTCTCCCATCCGTCTGCTGGCGGCTTTGGTTCCAACTTGATGATGGAGAATAATGACCCGTTATGTAACCTCACCTCATAAAGCAGAAAAAATTTCAGTGGTACGTGCTGAGGGGTGAACTTGCCTGCGATTAGGGAAAAACTGACAACTATCCTTCTGATACAAGAAAAAATTGCCGCAATGGTAATATAAGGGCTTAAGTTCAAGGCTTGCGGAATATTATTCGCCTCGAATGGCAGCGAACTCAAAAAGCTATCTTCATGGTCAATCTATACTCCAGCCACCGGGCTTGTCCAACAAACCGGTTCAGATCGCGGTTCGTTCCTCACGCGATCTAACCTAATTCGTTATGTTGATTTTGTTTTAAACATATTTAATTTAGATACCTAATACCTACGATAAATGCTGCTAGTGAACCAAGCTGAATTACACAATAATTGATCATGAATTCTACTCGATGCTCCTCTCTTTGCATTAACCTACAAAACGGCCCAAGAAAATACCCTGTCGATTTCATTTGGTAAGCACTAAACGATGCCAAAGCAGACAGCATGAACCAAAATATTGCACCACCAAAATCACCTACATCGTCTGCAACAATTATGTAGAAGATGGAGATTACAATAAGTCCGTAAACTGGTCTCATTAATTTTTTGTTAATTGTTTTTTCTAAATTATTTTTCCTGACATATTCACGCTGCTGATTATCGCTTACTTCCAATATTGAGTTATATTTTTCTAACGCAATACCGCAATTGGCACACTGCCAATCTGGAACAGCATTTTTTTCGTTTTTAATATACTTGCACTTAGGGCATTTCATAATTAACTATTACCGATCTACAATTTTTTACATAACGCCAACATCAGCGGTTGCTGAAAGCGACGGTTTTTTGTGTGACAATGAGCGACAGCGAATAACACAAAAAAACGGCGCTTTTGGCGATCCGCTGGATGTTCTGGTTAGGCGATTTACGTATATTCCGCAGGCGGCAGATCACCGCACACCATTGCTGGTTTAAAAATAAACTTTGTCTCATATCGTTTTTTTCCAAAAATTCTTCTGTGTAGCGAGAACAACCAATTGAGCATTGATTTAGGTGCATTGTATTTAGCGGTAATCTGAAATGAATCAGATTTAATACCTAAAGACTTCCCTCCACCATCAGGATATTCGTTTAAATTCTGTTCATCGAACCTAAAAAGGTGGATCATCTGTCCAGGTGCCATTTGAGGTATTACTGTTTCCATAATTTCTCCAAGGCTTTCCCTTGGCTTATTTCTTTTTAATCCTCCAGATACTTCTAACTCGATATCCTCAGCTCTAACACTTCCAATATTTACAATACTAAATTGAATGAAAATATCTTGTTCAGGGCTGAATCTATTTCTTAACTCATAATATATTTCAAGAACAGGTTTATTGTGATTGGATATTATTTGTAATCCAACTCTCATCATTCCGGCGACAGTTGATCCTGCGACTTCCATATTTTTTATCCTCGCCTAACTTATTAGTATTAGGCATATTTACCCGCTATTTTTCTCAAACTCTATGCTTCGGAAATCACCATGTCAACTCAGAATTCTGGAAAAGATTTATTGACAGAAATGCGCGATTTGATGCGGCGTTTGCATTATTCCATCCATACTGAACGCGCTTATTGCGACTGGGCTGCGCGTTTTGTTCGTTTTCATCAGATGAAGGCGCGGGATGCACTTTTTGTGGATGCAGAAAAAAATGTGGAGGATTTTTTGACGCATTTGGCGGTACAGGAGGCTGTAGCGGCTTCGACGCAGAACCAGGCTTTCAATGCGTTGGTCTTCCTGTATAAGCGGGTACTGCTACAACCTCTGGAAAATGTGTCGGCAACCCGTTCGCGTAGAGAACCACGAATTCCGGTGGTGTTGACGCGAGAGGAGGTGAAGCAGGTATTGACTTTGCTGGAAGGAACAGCGGAGTTGGTGGTAAAGCTGTTGTACGGTTGTGGTTTACGGATTACCGAGGCGGTGCGTTTGCGGGTGCAGGATATCGATTATG
Source organism: Gammaproteobacteria bacterium (assembly GCA_021647705.1). Lineage (GTDB taxonomy): Bacteria > Pseudomonadota > Gammaproteobacteria > SZUA-152 > SZUA-152 > SZUA-152. The sequence continues at coordinate 89,144 of JAKIUF010000005.1, forward strand.
GGTACAAGCAGGTCACTGTGCGTAATGGTAAGGGTAATAAGGATCGAGTGACACCGTTCCCCGCCATTCTGGAGTCTCTGCTAAAGAATCATCTGGAGCGGGTGATGGCCGTTCATGAGCGGGATCTTGAGGATGGGTTTGGCGCGGTTTATTTGCCTTATGCTCTGGCTCGCAAGTATCCAAATGCGGAGAAGGAGTGGAATTGGCAGTATGTTTTTCCCAGCAGGAAGTTGTCGGAAGACCCTCGGAGTGGGATGACGCGTCGGCATCATGTGGATCAGTCGGTGGTGAATAAGGCCATTCGGCAGGCGGTGCGCACAGCGGAAATCACGAAAAAAGTGAGTGCGCATACCTTTCGTCACAGCTTTGCGACCCATTTGCTGCAACGGGGCACAGATATTCGCACTATTCAATCGCTGTTGGGGCATCGGGATGTGCAGACAACCATGATTTATACTCATGTATTAAAGCAGGGTGGAGAGGGTGTGGTCAGTCCTTTGGAGGATTTGTAACAAACAAAACGAATACTCTGTAGGCCACAATTATATTGCTCTCTGACGGGGCTACCGATTAACCGCTATTGCACCAACTGATTCAAGTCAAAGATCGGTAATAAAATAGCCAGAACAATCACCAGTACAATAGCACCCATACTCAAAATCAGCAGCGGTTCAAACAACCCCATCAGCCCGGAAATCAGTGTTTCCATTTCCCGCTCCTGACCACCCGCTGCACGTTCCAGCATATCTTCAAGGTTGCCACTGGCTTCACCACTGGCAATGAGATGCACGGTCATGGGTGGAAAATAACCGCAAGACTCCAGCGCCAAATGGATGCCCGAGCCTTCGCGCACGCGCCTGGCCGCAGCATCCACCGCTTCGCGCATGGGCAGGTTGTTCATTACCTGTGCGGAAATCCGCATACCATCCAGTACGGGCACTCCACTGGCTACCAGAATACTAAACGTACGGGCAAAACGTGCAGTTTCCAAACCCTTCACCAAGCGCCCAATCAATGGCATAACTAACAATAGCTGGTGAAAACGGAAACGCACGGCATGCGATTTCAATGAGTATGCAAAAGCCACTCCTGCAATCAATAGAACGAAAAAAATACCTGCACCATAGTTTTGCACAAACTCGCTGCTGGCAATCAGCCCTCGGGTCAGTGCGGGCAATTCCTGGCCGATGTTTTCAAACACTTGCACTACTTGCGGCACTACATACGCTAGCAGCAAAATGACTACTGCAATTGCCACTAAGGTCAACAGGGCGGGATAGATCAGCGCCAGCATCATTTTCTGTGAGAGTTGCTGACGTGATTCAGTGTAATCTGCCAAGCGCTCCAATACGATTTCCATATGCCCTGACTGTTCGCCCGCCGCTACCGTGGAACGAAACAGGTCCGAGAATACATGGGGAAAATCAGCCAGCGCGTCGGCCAGGGCATGGCCTTCCAAAACCCGTGAGCGTACCGCTGCCATCATGCTTTTGAGGCGGGGTTTTTCGGTTTGCTTGGAAACCGTTGCGAGGGTTTCATCAATGGGCATGCCGGAGCGCACCAGGGTCGCCCATTGGCGGGTAATCAGTGCAAGGTCGGTGGAGCTAATGCCGCGCTGAAACAGGGAGCGTTTACTGCGGGCTTCACGCTGTTGCACGACTTCAACGGATAAAGGTGTTAACCCTTGCTCTCGCAGCTGCTGGCGAATTTGCCGTGCGGCATCGCCTTCCAGCACACCGCTTTTTTCGCGGCCACGTTCATCCAGTGCGGTGTATTCAAATGCGCCCATAATCGAGTATCAGGTATCCGGTTGTCAGCAACCCGTGACCCGTTTCTAATCCTCCTTCGTTACGCGCAGCACTTCTTCAACACTGGTATCACCCGCCAATACACGGCGCAGACCATCATGCCGAATACCGGGAGATTGCTGTCGCGCATAACGTTCAATTTCGTGCTCACTGGTGCCGTCATGGATCATGTTGCGCAGGTTGTCATCCACGTTTACCAATTCATAAATGCCGGTACGGCCGGAGTAACCCTGAAAATTACAGTGCTTACAGCCTTCGGCTTTGTAAAAAGTCGGTGGATTGGCTGCATCCAATGCAAAGCGCTCACAATCAACGTCGTTAACCGTGTACGGTTGCTTGCATTCTTTACACAGCAGACGCACCAGACGTTGCGCCAGCACACCCAGCAAAGTCGATGACAATAGGAAGGGTTCCACACCCATGTCACGCAACCGGGTAACGGCACCCACGGCGCTGTTGGTGTGCAGGGTGGATAACACCAGATGGCCGGTGAGTGATGATTGCACCGCAATTTCGGCAGTTTCCAGATCACGGATTTCACCCACCATCACTATATCTGGATCTTGGCGCAAAATTGCGCGCAGGCCACGAGCAAAGCTCATATCAACTTTTGCATTCACGTTGGTCTGGCTGATGCCGTCGAGGTCGTATTCCACGGGGTCTTCGACGGTCATGATGTTGCGTTTGTTATCGTTGAGCTGTGTTAATACGGCATAAAGCGTGGTGGTTTTACCCGAGCCGGTGGGGCCGGTCACCAAAATAATGCCATGCGGTTTACGGATGACCTTGTCCATATTTTGATGAGTCTGTTTGTCCATACCCAGGTGCGATAAGTCCAGACGCCCAGCCTGCTTGTCGAGCAAACGCATCACCACGCGCTCACCCTGTCCGGTGGGGATAGTGGAGACGCGCACGTCCACCGCACGCCCGGCAATACGCAAACCAATACGTCCATCCTGCGGCAGGCGTTTTTCGGCAATATCCAGTTTTGCCATCACTTTAATACGTGACACTAACAACGGTGCCAGCACGCGACGCGGCGTCAGCACTTCTCGCAACATGCCGTCCACACGAAAACGCACCACCAGTCGCGTTTCGTAGGGTTCGATGTGGATATCCGAGGCATCTTCCTTGATGGCTTGCGTCAGCAGTGCATTGATCAAACGAATAATCGGTGCATCGTCTTCGCTTTCTAAAAGGTCTTCCGGTTCGGGCAGGGCTTGTGCAACCGCAAACAGATCGGCCTCGTCATCAAGGTCATCCATCATTTGCATGGCTTCGCCGGAGTGCTGCTCGTAGGCCTTTTGCAGACGCGCATCAAATTCATCAGCATCAATGCATTCAAAATGCACCGGACGTGACAGAAAACGACGCACTTCAGCCAGCGTCGTACTGTTCACACCGGGGCGCATCAGCACCACAACATGTTCGGGTTTTTTTTCGCTTACCAGTACACCATTGCGCTTGGCAAAGATGAAGGGGAGCGCAGGAATGGCCGGGGCAACAGGGGGGGCACTGTCAGTCAACACAGTCTCGGCTGTGTTGTCAGGTGCAATATCGACGACGCTATTCATGAGTGGCATTAACAGACAGAGCTTTTAAAACTCGCCTTCCTCATCTTCCCAGTCAGAAAATATAGACACGGAATCCTGTTTCGCGGGCGCACGCTGATCCTGCTGTTGATTTTCAGATGGTTTTTGTTGCTGCGAGCGAGTAATAAAGGGGGCTGGCAATTCCAGAAACTCTTCAGCCTCAGGCATCACTGGGTGCGATTCATTTGACATTAAACTCACACCATCTTCACCCAACCGTAGTTGTTCGGAACGAATAAAATTGTATTTGCTGCGCGTCAGTTTAAAACTGTCTTCTTTGGTGCGTAGAATGGTGGGACGTAAAAACACCATCAGGTTGGTTTTCACTTTTTTCACCGAGGTATAGCGAAATAAAGCGCCCAGCAACGGGATATCTCCCAGCAAGGGTACTTTTTGCTCAGTTTCCACCAGATCGTCTTTAATCAAACCACCCAGTACCAGCATTTTGCCATCATCCACCAATACGCTGGTTTTAAACGAACGTTCGCTGGTAATAATGTCGCCCGCACCGGCCGCACCACCTGCAATACCATCTATCGTTTGCTCAATATCCAGACGAATGGCATCGCCTTCGTTGATTTGCGGTTTTACTTTCAAGCGAATACCCACCTGTTTACGCTCGAAGGTTGTGAAGGGGTTAACGGAGGAATTTCCTCCACCAGTGTTGGCAAAAGCGCCGGTAGGAATCGACAGTTCCTGACCCACAAAAATTTCTGCTTCTTCGTTATCCATAGTGACCAGACTGGGCGTGGATAACACGTTGGTAATGCCGTCACCTTCCAGCGCGCGGATTAGCCCGGCAAAGTTAAAGGTACCGCTGCTGAATTGACCCAGGCCGATGGTCACACCCGAGCCAATGGCTGACAGTGCCGCAGCCGTACCACCCGCACCGGATGCCGCCGCCCTTGCAGCGCCCTGTGCGAGTCCGGAGATACTGCTACTGCCGCTACCGAAGTTGATTGCACCCACCGGGTTATCACCACCGCTGCCATCAAACAACCATTGTACGCCCAGTTCCGCAGCCCGATCCGAGGATACCTCGGCAATAACCGCTTCTACCATCACCTGCGCACGGCGCACATCCAGCTGGGCAATCACGGATTTCAGTGAACGAAACACCGTGGGTGCAGCGGTAATCACCAGCGCATTGGTGCTTTCATCCGCCTGAATATCAAAAGGCTGGCGAGATGATGTAGGCGCTGCCTTGGCTTTTTTATCAGTGGTATTTTTGGTTTTGCCCACCCCAGTCAGTACCGGCACCAAATCCTTGGCCTTGGCGTAGCGCAAATAAATAACATGAGTATCTCCCACCACTTCGGAGGGAGTATCCAAGTGTGAAATAATGGCACGCAGCTGCAAACGTTCGGCGCGCTCGCCACCAATCAAAATACTGTTGGTACGCTCATCCGCCACCAACATGGGCTTGCTGCCCTTGAGGTTCTTTTTACCGGCCTGCTGTCGCAGGCTAGTGAGCACTCGCACCAGGTCCGAGGCCACGGCGTTTTCCAGCTGTACAATTTCGATTTCACCGCTGGTCGGCTGATCGATGCGTTTGATGATTTTCACCAGTCGCGCAATGTTGGCTGCACGATCAGAAATAATCAGCACGTTGCTTTGCGGGTAAGCGGCGAGGTGGCCCTGCGGCGGAACCAGAGGACGAAGAATGGGTACCAATTGAGCGGCGGTGACATGCTCAATTTCGATCACTCGGGTTACCGCCTCGTCACCTTTTCCCGGCTGGCGTGATGAAACAAACGGCATGGCACTGTGTTTGGCGTCGGCATCAGGCACAATTTTAATCGCCTTGCCACTGGGGACAGCGGTATAACCGTGTACTTCAAGAATGGACAAAAAAACCTTATAGACTTCATCCTTACCCATGGCGCGATTGGAAATCAGCGTCACTTTGCCTTTGACGCGTGGATCAACAATAAAGTTTTTGCCGGTGACTTCCGCAATAGAGCTGATCACTGCACGGATATCAGCTCCCTTGAACTTCAGCGTGCTGGTTTCGGCAGCAAAGCCAGGGGATAACCACAGCAGCCCAACTGCCAACAAGACATAGCTTAATTTTCGCCACTGCGATTCCATTTGTACTCGTTCAATCTTCATCCTGTTCCCCGGCCATTGTATTTCTGACCATTACATTCCTGGCCAGTACGGCCTGTTGTTAATTCTCTCACGTCATTCCACCTGAAAGGCAAAAGATTCCATCACTCCGTTGCGCTCCACATCCAAGATCACCGAGCTTGCCGTAGACAAGTCGCGCATAATTTCCAAGGCTTTAATAGGGTTGTCCAGCGCTACACCGTTCACCCCTGTCACTACATCACCACTTTTCAGCCCGAAACGCCCCAGCAGTTTTCGGTCTTTGCCAGGACGAATGCGATAACCTTTGAGTCTGCCCGTGGCCTTGTCGGTTACCGGTGAAGCGTTCACCAAATTCATCAGTGTTTGTGGCTCGCTCATCAACGCATCGCGATACTGGCGTAACAAGGCAGCATTATCTGCGGTACCGGCTTGCGTTGTACCACGGCCACGACCACGCGCTCGTGATGTGTTCTGTGTCGCCGTGCGCGCGACCATCGCACTGACAATCTCATCTTTCGGCAAACGCAAGGTTTCAAGTCGGCCACGGTGCTCAAGGATCACCCTATCTACATAAATTTCACGCAATACCGCATTACCAGGCAATTCTTCATCTATGGCATATGCCTCTTCCATACCTTTGCCATCGGCAATAATCGCTCGTGCCTCAGAAGGATCAGAAGATGCCAGTAAACCATGCAACTTCAAATTCAGTCGGGTATCCGGAGCCTCAGTCATTTGCGCCATAGGCACCGATGCAACTTTCTGAATTTCACCGAACAGGTGCCATTGAGCAATACGGTTGATATCGGAAGCACGCGGTTGAGCAACCTTTGCAGTGGATTGAAGCGACGTACGAGGTAGTAACATCGGTTCCGATGGCTGGCTGGGCAACACCTGCCAAGTCAGCTGCGCAAGGCTTTGCGCCAACAATATGATAAGCAATAGTAGCACCAGCAGAGGCAGGCGTTTATCCATGCCTACGGCTACCAGCCGTGCCATAACATTTGCGCCTATATCCGTGCGAAGGGGTGTGCCCCAATCAGCCATTGCCTTGTCCATCGGTCATGCTATTTTACTACCCTTTTGATTACTGACCAGCACTGTCGGCCAAGTCAGGCAAACTCGGCAGAGTCGCCAAATTTTGGTATATGCAGCGAGGCTTTGCACCTTTCCACCACAAATCTTGCTGTAATCCTCGCGAAGCACCTAGAAATCGCCTTCTTTTAACAGCCCTTACCTTTGAATTTAATACACTTTTCATACCACCCAGACAGGCAGCACTACAAAATACCAGTATTTCACGGCAATCACCAGCCCGCCAGAAGTCGCAGGTCAACGAATGCATACCCAAAACCAATGAACAGGTTACAATGTGGGCGTTACCGTTATGCGACACAATAAGCTACTGCACAATTCTTTCATAATGATCACCGTCCTGTTCCTCGGGGCGGTAGACGCCGGAGAACCCCGGTTTGTTCCGCTGGGGCATAATGGCGAACCGTTGCCTGCGAGTGAGCGCAAACAGTTGCAAGAATGGCCTTGCATACTTGATCAAGACACCGGGTTGATCTGGGAGGGAAAATCCAGAACCGCCGGCCTGCATTACCGCAATAATACCTTTAGTTGGTTTGACCCAAATCACACACAAAACGGCGGCCTGGCGGGACAGCCCGGCAACAAACAATGTCGCGAAGGTGCCCAAAAAAATGCCTGTGATACCCATCGCTTTGTGCAAGCCGTAAATGACGAAGAACTCTGTAATGCTCACAACTGGCGCCTGCCACGCCGAGAAGAGCTCCGCAGTCTGGTGAACTATAGTATTCCTTACCCTGGCCCCACCATAGACACGCTGGCCTTTCCCAACACTATCTCACAATTTTACTGGTCCGCCGACTCCAATGCCAGCGAGCCACTGGAAGCCTGGGGCATCGGTTTTTCTTTTGGTTTTGATTACGCCTATTTCAAAAGTAACCGGGTACATGCCCGGCTGGTGAGCAGTAGTCAGCAAACCGTGCAGACACAACCATGAAATTGTTTCGTTGCTTTTTCATCATGCTGTTGGGTTCCGTCGCTGGTGCCAGCAGCCCTGTTGTCATGGCACAAAGCTGCAACAGTAAAATAGCGACCACATCACCCACACAACGCTTTCATGATAATCAGGATGGCAGCGTCACTGACCAACAAACCGGCCTGCAATGGTCTCGCTGTAGTCTGGGCCAATACTGGGAAGATAACACCTGCCTGGATGAACCCCGAGCCTTGCCTTACGCTATCGTTGCACTGGCCGTAGAGGAAGGTTGGCGACTACCGAGCATTAGCGAGCTTAGCTCTCTGGTTGAGTTACGTTGTTCAGCCCCTGCGATCAACAATAAAATATTCCCGGCCACAACGCCTGCTGCTTACTGGACGGCAACCCGCTTCATCAATCGTGACGGCTATTTTTGGCAAATGCATTTTTTACACGGCGAAGGCATACCAGAGAAAGCAGATAGTATGGCGTATGTACGTTGGGTACGAGGCAAGTGACCCAGAGGGAGGAAACACTCCCTAGTTGCCGGATTAAAGAACCCTTCTAATGCTCCCGCGTCGCATGAAACTCAATTTCCGGCCAGCGTTCTTTAATCAGTTCCAAATTAATACGGGTGGGTGCTATGTAAGTCAAATTACCATCACCGTCTATCGCTAAATTGTCACTCGCCTTGCGCTTGAAATCATCCAGCATTTTTTCATCGTCGCATTCTACCCACCGTGCTGTAGCCACATTAACATTCTCGAAACGACATTCCACGTTGTATTCGTGTTGCAGACGATGGGCAACCACATCAAACTGCAACACACCCACTGCACCGACAATAAGATCATTGTTATTCATGGGTCGAAATAATTGTGACGCGCCCTCTTCACACAGTTCCTGTAATCCTTTTTGCAATGCTTTCATGCGCAACGGGTCCAGCAGGCGCGCGCGTCGAAACAGCTCCGGCGCAAAATGCGGTATACCAATAAATTTCAGCTCTTCACCTTGTGTGAAGGTATCACCAATCTGAATACTGCCGTGATTATGTAAACCAATGATGTCCCCCGAATAGGCATTTTCCACATGTTCGCGATCAGAAGCCATGAAGGTGATGGCGGTGGGAATTTTTATATCACGAGCAATGCGCACATGCCTGACTTTCATGCCCTTGCTGTAGGTGCCGGAGCAAATACGTAGGAAGGCGATGCGATCACGATGTTTGGGATCCATATTGGCCTGAATTTTAAACACAAAACCGGTAAATTTTGCTTCGTCTGATTTCACCTCACGACTTTTACTCATGCGTGATGGCGGTGGCGGTGCAAAATTCACCAATGCATCCAGCAACTCCTGCACACCAAAGTTGTTGATGGCAGAACCAAAATACACAGGCGTGAGCTTACCGGCTAAAAAAGCATCAAGAGAAAACTCATGACTGGCACCACGGACTAACTCCACCTCTTCACGAAACTCATTCATCATACTGCCAAACAGTTCGTCCAGACGCGGGTTATCCAGCCCTTCGATAACTTCACCTTCTTGTACCTTGCCACCGTGCGTGGCGCTGAACAGGTGAATATTATCACTGTACAAATCGTATACACCTTTGAAGTTTTTGCCCATGCCAATAGGCCAGGTCATAGGTGCGCACTGAATTTTCAGCACATCTTCCACTTCATCCAACAGTTCCAACGGATCACGGCCTTCGCGGTCCAGCTTATTGATGAAACTGATAATGGGCGTATCGCGCAGACGGCAGACGTCCATCAACTTGACCGTGCGCTGCTCAACACCCTTGGCACAATCAATGACCATCAAGGCAGAATCAGCCGCAGTCAGCGTGCGATAGGTATCTTCCGAGAAATCTTCATGGCCCGGCGTATCCAGCAGATTGATGATTTTATCCCGATAGGGAAACTGCATGATGGAGGTGGTGACCGAGATGCCACGCTCCTGTTCCAGCGCCATCCAGTCGGAAGTGGCATGACGCGCAGCTTTGCGGCCCTTGACGGTACCGGCCAACTGAATGGCGCTACCGAACAACAGCAGTTTTTCAGTGAGTGTGGTCTTACCCGCATCGGGGTGGGAAATAATCGCAAAGGCCCGGCGTCGCTGAACTTCTTGCAGGAACTCGGACATATCGCTAACTCAGTGTCAGAAAAATAAACGGTTACGTGGATGCCACTACGCCACATCTCAGTGGCAAGCGATGGCGAAAAAAAATGGTGGGCCGTCCGCGACTCGAACGCGGGACCATCGGATTAAAAGTCCGGTGCTCTACCAACTGAGCTAACGGCCCAAAAAAAGGAATGCAAATCATACAGAAATGACGGGGAATAACAAGGTAAAGTGTTGCGTTGTTCGACAAATATAGTTATTGGCTACACATTTGCGCACAACACGCTGCAATTTACGCCTAAATCCTGCAAGTAATCGTAACTTATACGGCGTCGAGCTTGCGCAGCCGGTTGGGCAACAACTTCATATCAGCCAAACCAGCCACTAATGCCTTCACAAAAGAGGCTTCTTCTTCGTACACCAGCTTGTAATATTGCACTTTCATGGTAATAGCGCTACCAAATACGATAGCGACCAATGCCAAAAAGGAACCCGCTGCCAGCGTAGAGACACCGGTAATGCCTTGGCCAATGGTACAACCTAAAGCCAGCACACCACCAAAACCCATCAGCATAGCCCCAACAATATGCGTGACAAAGTCCTTAAACGAAATAAACCATTCAAAGCGCAGGCTTTTACTCAGCAGCGACCATAGGAATGAACCGACAATCACCCCCATCAGCGCCATAATGCCAAAGGTCAGCATGGAGCGACTCAAGCCGCTACCGATATAAGCAAAGGTCTGCCCCATAGGGTTAATAAAAGTAAATGACTGTGGGCTCAAGGGTCGCCCCACAGCGGGCTTACCTTCCTCTGAATCGGCCAACATATCCCATTCGCCATAATAGTCACTAAGGCTGTACAACTCCTCATCCACGGTGATTTCCACATTGCTGCTCACATACCAGCCACCCAGCACAACCAAACCAACAACGATACCACCCAGAATATTGTCACGACTGTTACGGAAATCTGCCGATTTAAACACAAAAACCAATGTTGCCAGCACCAGCACAATACCAATCAGCAAACGGGCCATCACTGCATTATCAGGATTGAGTAGCGTACCAAAATCCTGTGCCTCACCAACATCGATGGCTAATGGGCGAATCCAGTCATAAAAAAGCAGACCGAACAGAGTTTTATCTGAATCAGGAAAGGGATTTGTCATAAAGTAGGCAATCACCGCAATCACCACTAACACCACAACCGACTTAAAGTTGCCCCCTCCAATGCGAACCAGAGTCTTGTTACCGCAACCACTGGCCAAAGTCATACCAATACCAAACAAAACACCGCCCAGCAGATTTTCAGCCCAGATGAGCTGTGAATTGCGATAAGGCGGAAAAGCAGCATCGGCATTAATCAGCCCCATCGTTTCAAGAATCACAACACCCAGCATGGCAACTGCTATGGCTAATAACCAAGCGCGAATCCGCCCCAGGTCACCCATATTGACCCAGTCAGAAACAGCACCCATGGTACAAAAATTAGTTTTATTCGCCACAACCCCCAGCAACAGAGCAAGAGCAAAGGTGACCCACAAAAAAACCGTTTCCGCTTCAATAAAGCCTTCGAATATCATGCGCCACCCTCTTGTCCCTTTGTATATTTGATGCTCTAACTCAAATCCACACCGTTCTGGAATTTTTGATACTCGGTTAATGAAACAACGATATCGCTTCGCGGAAAAGCACTGAATCTGAGAGTCTGTCCGAGAAGCGCATCAGCCAAGTCTAATACTATTAACGAGCACTCTGGTGGATTTTTTTATCAAAATTTTCTATCGGGACATTACAAGCCCAAGCAAACCGGTTAAATGCAGGTTAAGCGTCAAAAACACGCGGCATTTAACGCAGCACCGGGTATTTAACGCAAAGTTTTTGGTGTTTTCTCTGCGTCCTTTGCGTCTCTGCGACCTCTGCGTTTATAACACCCCACTTGTTTAGTGCCACTAAACATAATCTCCAGCAGGCAAATTTCAGGCACAAAAAAACCAGGCATATAGCCCGGTTTTTTTAAGATACCATTACAGGATCGGTAAACTTATTCTTTCGTCTCCGCCACAGTCTCGACGTCAGCGCCTTCCGTTTCATCAACAGCCAACTCAGGGCGGTCCACCAGCTCAACAATAGCCATGGGTGCATTATCACCAGGACGGAAACCGCACTTGAGGATACGCAGGTAACCCCCCGGGCGTGATTGGTAACGCGGACCCAACTCAACAAACAATTTGCTTACCATGTCGCGATTACGAATACGATTAAACACGATACGACGATTTGCAACCGAGTCTGATTTTGCACGGGTAATCAGCGGCTCAACCACACGACGCAATTCCTTGGCCTTGGGTACCGTGGTCTTGATCACTTCATGTTCAAACAGTGATGAGGCCATATTACGAAACATCGCCTTGCGATGACTGCTGTTTCGATTCAATTGACGACCTGATTGACGATGACGCATGGAATGTTCCTTTAAACTCTATTTCTTGGTACAAAAATTTAATAAGCCGAACCCGGACAAAAAGCCCAGCAATATGCGACTTTTATGTAAGCTCGCGCTGTTCTTTCAGGCTGGCAGGCGGCCAGTTTTCCAGTCGCAATCCCAGAGAAAGCCCCTTGGTGGCCAATACGCTCTTTATTTCGGTAAGCGATTTTTTGCCCAGGTTCGGTGTTTTCAGCAATTCCACTTCAGTACACTGAATCAGATCACCGATATAATAAATTTGCTCAGCTTTCAGACAATTTGCCGAACGCACAGTAAGTTCGAGATCATCAACCGGACGCAGCAGCACTGGATCCACTTCAGGCTCGTCAGACTTAGCTGTATCTTCTTCACGACTTTGCAAATCAACAAAAGTCGATAACTGATCCTGAAGAATGGTTGCAGCAGAACGCACAACTTCTTCCGGATTGAGAGAGCCATCAGTTTCCAGCTCAATAATTAATTTGTCGAGATCAGTACGCTGTTCAACACGGGCACGTTCCACTGTATAAGCAACACGCTCAATCGGGCTGAAGGAGGCGTCCAGTTGCAAACGACCAATCGCACGACCCTCACCTTCTGAGTCACGAGTCGTTGACGCTTCATAGCCACGACCGGTACTGACCTTCAAGGTCATCTTCAGCGAACCATTTTTGGTCATGTGCGCAATAACATGATCCGGGTTCACTAATTCAATATCATGATCCAGGGTAATATCAGCAGCCGTTATCGGACCTTCACCGGATTTTTCCAGTTTCAGCACAACTTCGTTGCGCGTATGCATGCGAAATGACAACCCTTTGAGATTAAGCAGGATATCGATCACATCTTCCTGCACGCCTTCAATAGTGCTGTATTCGTGCAACACACCTTCAATTTCAACTTCAACAACTGCACATCCAGAAATTGAAGACAGCAAGATGCGGCGCAAGGCATTACCCAAGGTATGGCCAAACCCTCGCTCCAAAGGCTCTAAAGTCACTTTGGCGTGTCGGTCATTATAGACTTGGACGTTAACAATACTTGGTTTCAAAAATTCAGACACTAAACCCTGCATGGATTTTCCTCTCTGGCCATCTGGCACACTGTCATAAAACGCTTATAAAAATCGTTTTTACAAACAACACCATCTATGGCTGACTTGTGTTTCTGGTTTGTACCACCAATTACTTGGAATACAATTCAACAATCAAATGCTCATTAATGTCAGATGACAATTCAGCACGTTCCGGACGCGCTTTAAACACACCGGTGAACTTTTTAGCATCAACTTCAATCCATTCCGCGAACCCGCGTTGGCCTGCCATATCTAGCGCAGATTGGATGCGTAATTGATTGCGGCTACCTTCGCGCACAGCAACTTCATCCGCAGGGTTAACCTGATAAGATGGAATAGTTACTGTCACGCCATTCACGCTGATTGCTTTGTGACGCACCAACTGACGCGCTTCGCTGCGTGATGCCGCAAAACCCATGCGGTATACCACATTGTCTAAACGCGATTCTAATGCCTGTAATAGATTTTCGCCGGTCGCGCCTTTACTGCTATCAGCAGATTTATAATAAAGACGGAACTGGTTTTCCAGAATGCCGTAAGTACGACGCATCTTCTGCTTTTCACGCAACTGCGTTGCATAATCAGAAGTACGGGTACGGCGTTGACCGTGCTGTCCCGGAGGAAAAGCTCGATTTTCCATCGCGCATTTGCTGCCGTAACATTTCTCGCCTTTCAGAAAGAGTTTCTCGCCTTCACGACGACATTGACGACATTTTGGACCTACATATCTAGCCATTCTTCACTTGCTCCAAAAGATGCTCAAACTTAAATCCGCGAACTTAAACGCGACGACGTTTCGGCGGGCGACAGCCATTGTGCGGAATCGGCGTTACATCAGTAATACTTGTGATGTTAAAACCGTTTGCGTTGAGTGCGCGGATAGCAGACTCACGACCTGGACCTGGACCTTTTACACACACATCAAGATTTTTCATGCCCATTTCCTTGACCATAGCGGCAACACGTTCAGCCGCAACCTGTGCCGCGAACGGTGTGCTTTTACGCGAACCTCGGAAACCGGAACCACCCGCAGTCGCCCAAGCCAAAGCATTACCTTGACGATCAGTGACTGTGACAATGGTATTATTGAAGGTCGCATGCACATGCGCGATACCATCAACCACGTTCTTTTTAACTTTCTTGCGAGTGCGAGGACTTGCCATTCGGATAACCTGTATTAATCAATACTGCATTAATGAAAAAGTAAGTAGTGCGCAGCGTCTACACGCCTTGGCGGTACTTATTTGGCTGTGTAATCTAGTTACGCACCATGCGACGAGGGCCTTTACGTGTACGAGCATTCGTTCGTGTACGCTGGCCGCGCAATGGCAGACCACGACGGTGACGAATTCCACGATAGCAACCCAGATCCATCAAACGTTTGATGTTCATGGAAACTTCACGTCGAAGATCACCCTCAACGTCGAACTTGCCCACTTCAGCACGTAACAAATCGAGCTCTTGCTCGGTCAGGTCCTTGATCTTGGCATCTTCTTTCACACCCGAAGCCGCACAGATTTGCTTTGCACGTGTCGGCCCAATACCAAAAACCGCCCTCAGCCCAATCACCGTGTGCTTGTGCGCTGGAATATTAATACCCGCAATACGAGCCATTCAAACAATCTCCAAAATAACGCCGCAGAAAGCCGGCTATTGTAATCAGTTTCCTACCCATCAGCAAGTGCGACGAGTAAAAGTCAATATTAACCCTGTCGCTGCTTATGGCGAGGGTCTACACAAATCACGCGAACCACGCCCTTGCGGCGCACAACCTTGCATTTATTACAAATCTTCTTAACCGAAGCACGTACTTTCATGGTCTGTCTCCAAACAGCTAACGGCCTACTTTGGCCCGGGCCTTGCCCAATTTACTTATTCACAGTACTCATTCACAACAGCTTAAATACCGCTGCGACCATACCCCTTCAAGCTGGCCTTCTTCATCAGACCTTCATACTGGTGCGACATCAGGTGCGCCTGAATCTGGGAAATAAAGTCCATTACCACAATCACGATAATCAGCAAAGATGTGCCCCCAAAATAAAACGGGACATTCCAGTACACAATCATAAATTCTGGCAGCAAACACACGGCGGTTATGTACATCGCGCCAACAAGCGTTAATCGTGACATGACTCCATCAATATACTTCGCCGTATTCTGGCCGGGGCGAATTCCGGGAATAAACGCACCGGAGCGCTTCAGATTATCGGCAGTATCTTTCGGATTAAACTGTAACGCCGTATAAAAAAAGCAAAAGAAAATAATCGCCATCGCATACATAAATACATATACCGGCTGCCCAGGCGACAACGTACCCGCAATATCTTTCAGCCAGCCCATGCCTTCTGTCTGACCAAACCAGCTAGCCAACGTAGCTGGAAATAAAATAATACTTGAGGCAAAAATCGGCGGAATCACACCTGCCATATTGACCTTCAATGGCAAATGGCTTTTCTGCGCCGCATACACCTTGCGTCCCTGTTGACGTTTGGCATAGTTAACCGTGATACGTCGCTGCCCACGCTCCACAAAAACTACAAATCCGGTTACACCAATCGCAAGCACCAGCAAAATCAGTACTAGGAATGCGCTTATTTCACCGATACGCGCCAGCTCCAGAGTCCCGCCAATCGCTGATGGCAGTCCCGCAACAATACCCGCAAAAATGATTAACGAGATACCATTACCAATACCTCGTTCAGTCACCTGCTCACCCAACCACATCAAAAACATGGTGCCGGTCACCAGACTGATAACCGCAGTAAATACAAACCCTGGGCCCGGTGAAGGCACTAATGCTAACGCACCCGCTGTCTGCCCCTGTAGCGCAATAGCAATACCAATAGACTGAAAAAGCGCCAGACCTAATGTACCGTAGCGTGTGTACTGGGTAATTTTGCGTCGCCCAGACTCACCTTCTTTTTTCATCTGCTCCAGCTTGGGCACCACCGCAGTCAACAGCTGCATGATGATCGAGGCAGAGATATAAGGCATAACGCCCAAGGCAAACAATGACAAACGGCCTAAAGCACCACCAGAGAACATGTTGAACATGTCAAGAATGGTACCCTTTTGTTCCTCAAACAATACTGCCAGTGCCCCAGGATCAATTCCAGGAACAGGAATAAATGTACCAATGCGGAAGACCACCATCGCCATGACCACAAACAGTAAACGTTGCTTGAGTTCAGATAATTTACCCGAACCCATTGCGCCAAGCATTGAAGAGTTTGTAGCTGACACCGGTTTTTAGTCCTCGACCTTTCCGCCAGCGGCTTCAATTGCCGCGCGTGCGCCCTTGGTAACACCTAAGCCACTGACTGTAACGGCTTTCGATATTTCACCTGACAGGATCACCTTGGCACGTTTAATCTGCTGACCGACAATGTTCGCTGTTTTCAGCGCAAGCAAATCCACTGTGTCGCCCTCAACCATCGCCAGCTCATGCAACCTGATTTCGGCAACATACCGTGCGGTGCGTGAAGTGAAGCCCACTTTAGGTAAGCGACGCTGCAAAGGCATCTGCCCACCTTCAAATCCAACTTTGGTGAACCCACCGGAGCGTGATTTTTGACCCTTGTGGCCACGGCCACCAGTCTTACCCAGACCAGAACCAATACCACGACCTACACGTTTGGCATTTTTCTTTGAGCCATCCGCAGGTTTAAGTGTATTTAAATACATTTTATGCTTCCTCAACCTTCAGCAGATAAGACACTGTATTAATCATTCCACGATTACACGGCGTGTCTTCAACGGAAACCGTCTGATGTATGCGACGCAAACCTAAGCCGGCAACACAGGCCCTGTGCGCTGGTAACCGACCAATAACGCTTTTGCTTAATGTAATTTTGACTTGATTAGCCATGACTTACCCCGAAATCTCTTCAACACTTTTACCGCGCTTGGCAGCAACAGCTTCCGGTGTTGTCATTTCACTTAATCCTTTGAACGTAGCCCGCACAACATTGATCGGGTTATTTGAACCGATACATTTTGCCAACACATCACGCACGCCCACAGCCTCAAATACCGCCCGCATAGGACCGCCGGCAATAATTCCGGTACCT
The DNA here is from genome assembly GCA_021647705.1 of Gammaproteobacteria bacterium. GTDB lineage: Bacteria > Pseudomonadota > Gammaproteobacteria > SZUA-152 > SZUA-152 > SZUA-152. The sequence continues at coordinate 106,384 of JAKIUF010000005.1, forward strand.
TCAGAAGCAGGAAGCATGACGACCTTGGCCGCGCCATGATTACCAATAAGCGGATATTGCAAAGTGCCGCCTTTCAGATTGACTTTGCGCATGTTTTTGCGAGCATCTTCCATAGCCTTTTGCACAGCAACCGGCACTTCGCGCGCCTTGCCTCGTCCAAAACCAATCTTGCCTTCACCATCGCCCACTACTGTCAGCGCAGTAAAACCAAATATGCGACCACCCTTTACCACTTTTGCCACGCGATTGATATTAACCAGCTTCTCAATCAAACCGTCGCTATTAGCTTGTGCATCAAATTTAGCCATGCCAGATACCTTATTCCTATTTTTAGATAGTCAAACCGCTTTCACGAGCGGCATCGGCAAGCGCTTTCACGCGGCCATGATATTTGAATCCCGAACGATCAAAAGCTACTTGATCAACACCGGACGCCTTTGCACGCTCTGCGATGAGCTGTCCGATTTTAACCGCAGCCTCAACGTTACCCGTATGTTTCAGAGCCGACTTCACATCAGTTTCTAATGTCGAAGCGCTGGCAACAACACTGGAACCATCTGGTGAAATCACCTGTGCGTAAGTGTGTTGCGCAGTACGATGCACACAGAGACGGTGCGCACCCAGTTCGCGAATTTTGGAACGTGTGCGTAATGCACGACGTAAACGACTTTGTCTTTTATTCATTTTGTAATGCGCCCCTACTTCTTCTTGGCTTCTTTACGGACAACATGCTCATCCGTATAACGAACACCTTTACCTTTGTACGGCTCGGGTGGGCGATAAGCGCGAATATTTGCAGCCACTTGCCCGACCTTTTGCTTATCAATACCCGTCACTACAATTTCTGTCTGGCTGGGCGTTTCAATACTGATGCCTTCAGGCACTTGGTATTCAACCGGGTGTGAAAAACCCAGTGACAAGTTCAGCTTTTTACCCTGTGCTTGCGCACGATAACCCACACCGACTAGCGTCAGCTTTTTCTCAAAGCCCTGCGACACGCCTGTCACCATGTTATTTAACAAGGCACGGGTGGTGCCCGCCAATGCATTTGAGCTTTGCTCAGTATTGCGAGCAGCAAAAGTCAATGATGACTCTTCCTGACTGACTTCAACCAATTTATGAATTTCGTGATTCAACTCACCCTTGGCACCCTTCACTTTGACCAACTGGCCATTCAAGGTAACTTCAACGCCTGAAGGAATTTGTACCGGATTATTTGCAACGCGTGACATTGTTCTCCTCCTTATGCAACGTAGCAGATGACTTCGCCACCGTGGCCTGCTTTACGCGCAGCACGATCTGTCATCAAGCCTTTAGAGGTGGATACAACGGCCACACCCAGCCCGTTCATCACAGAAGGCAGTTCATTTTTGCCTTTATAAACACGCAAACCAGGGCGGCTCACGCGCTTAATCATATCAATAACCGGCTTACCCTCATAATACTTAAGGGCAACTTCCAATACCGGCTTGCCATCGATATCCTGTGTGTTAACACCTGTGATATAACCTTCTTTCACCAACAAATTCGCAATTGCGATTTTCTTTGTGGAAGATGGCATCGTCACAGTCAGCTTACCCGCCGACAATGCATTACGAATGCGTGTCAGCATGTCAGCAATCGGATCAGTCATGCTCATGCCATAAACTCCTGAAATACCCGTTTTGCAAAATCGCCTACGGGATAAAAATTTACTGGGTACTACTATTTTTACTAAAAATGTTACCAGCTGGCCTTAGTCAGACCGGGGATGTCCCCACGCATGGCAGCTTCGCGCAACTTGGTGCGAGACAAACCGAACTTGCGGTAATAACCGTGCGGCCGACCCGTTTCACGACAGCGATTACGCTGACGACAGGGGCTAGCATTACGCGGCAGGGACTGAAATTTGCGCTGTGCCTCTTCTTTGTCTTCGGCGCTCAAATTCTGATCTTTCAATTGAGCCTTCAGTTCGGCCCGCTTCGTCGCATATTTTGCGACAGTACGGGCGCGTTTCAATTCGCGATTAATGATCGATTGTTTTGCCATGCCAGTCTCTCTACTTTACTTTTTAAGCGGAAGATTAAAAGCGGTTAACAACGCACACGCTTCGTCATCAGTCTTTGCGCTGGTGGTAAACGTAATATCCATACCCCGGATCGCGTCAATTTTATCGTAGTCAATTTCCGGGAAAATGATCTGCTCCTGGATACCCATGCTGTAATTGCCACGCCCATCAAAGGCGTTGGGCTTCAAACCACGGAAGTCACGAATACGTGGAATGGCGATACTTACCAGGCGATCCATAAAGTCATACATACGCTCACGGCGCAAAGTCACTTTACAACCGATGGGCCAGCCTTCACGCACCTTAAAACCGGCAACTGACAAGCGCGCATGATTAACCACTGGCTTTTGCCCGGCAATCCTGGTCATGTCATCAACGGCATGCTGAATGATTTTTTTGTCGCCAATCGCTTCGCCGAGCCCCATATTCAGGGTGATTTTTTCCAGCTTCGGCACTTCCATCACGCTTTTGAAACCAAACTGGCTCTTGAGCTGATCGACCACAGTGTCTTTATAATATTCTCGTAAACGGGACATGACTTTCTTCCGCCCTTCCTAATTAACTTGTTCTAAAAAAACCAAAAGGTTAAATGTCCACAACTTCGTTGTCAGACTTAAAAAATCGCACTTTGTTGCCATCTTTCAATTTTTTGATGCCAACACGGTCACCCTTACCTGTTGCCGGATTAAATAAAGCAACATTGGAAATATGCAAAGACATCTCTTTCTCGATAATGCCGCCAGTCTCTCCCGCATTGGGATTTGCTTTAACATGTTTTTTTGCCATGTTGCAGCTTTCAACCAGAACACGATCATCTGCCACTATCTTCAGAACAGCGCCACGCTTGCCTTTGTCTTTACCAGTAGTGATGATCACCTCATCACCTTTTTTGATCTTATGCATCGTAATTCTCTTTCTTGCTACAACTATGAATGCTGACAGAATTTTTACAAAACTCTTTGCAAAACTCCTATCCTGTTACAAGAGGTCCTGTTACAAGACTTCCGGAGCCAACGAGATGATCTTCATGAAACGCTCACTGCGCAATTCACGGGTCACCGGGCCAAAAATACGTGTACCAATGGGCTGCAAATTGGAGTTCAACAACACCGCCGCATTACCATCAAAGCGAATCAATGAGCCATCAGGGCGTCGTACACCTTTGGCTGTACGCACAACAACGGCGTTATACACTTCGCCTTTTTTAACCTTCCCGCGAGGAATGGCCTCTTTGATGCTCACTTTGATGATGTCACCAATACCGGCATAACGGCGCTTGGAACCACCCAGCACTTTGATACACATCAGGCGACGCGCACCGCTGTTGTCAGCCACATCTAATACCGTCTGCATCTGAATCATCGAAATATCTCCACCAAACTGCGCACAAAACCACCGGAACCCGCTGGATAAAGGGCGCGCATCATATCACTAAAATGCGCGGAGCCCAAATATTTATCATTTTGGGCTCCGCGTGAAACTGCTTGTCATTGCCTTCAAAAACTGGCTGATCGATCAGGCTATGTAGAAAACGGGAATTAAAGGCTAATTTGCTCGTTTAACGATTTCTACTAACTTCCAGGACTTGGTCTTGGAAATAGGCCGACATTCACTGATTGTGACTTCGTCACCTTCGTTACAGGCATTTTCTTCATCATGCACGTGCAATTTGGTAGAACGACGAATGTATTTGCCGTAAAGCGGGTGTTTAACGCGACGTTCCACCAGCACCGTGATAGTGCGATCCATTTTATTGCTGATCACACGGCCTGATTCTGTCCGGATAGTTTTGCTCTCACTCATTCTGCGTCACCCGCACTCTTTTTTTCATTCATGATTGTCAACACCCGCGCCACATCCCGGCGTACGCCTTTCATGCGTGCCGAGTTATTCAACTGCCCAGTGCCTTTTTGCATGCGCAGATTAAATTGCTCGCGCAACAATCCATTCAATTCTTCTGTCAGCTGGGTTTCGTTTTTAGTTCTTAATTCTTTTGCGTCCATCACATCACCGTCCGAGTTACAAATGACGTTGCTACAGGAAGTTTGGCGGCAGCCAACTGGAACGCTTCGCGCGCCAATTCTTCGCTCACTCCTTCCATTTCAAATAACATCCGCCCAGGCTGGATTTGGGCAACCCAATACTCTACCCCACCTTTACCTTTACCCATACGAACCTCAAGAGGCTTTTTAGTAATTGGCTTGTCAGGAAATACACGAATCCAGATCTTGCCGCCACGTTTGATATGGCGTGTCATTGCACGACGACTGGCTTCAATTTGACGAGCCGTAATCCGGCCTCGGCCCGTGGCCTTCAGGCCAAACTCACCAAAACTGACATCGCTACCACGGAAAGCAAGTCCGCGGTTACGACCTTTCATCTGTTTGCGAAATTTAGTTCGCTTCGGCTGTAACATCTCTCTTACTCCCTAAAAACTAGCTGGCAGCTTTTTCAGCAGCAACCGGCGTCTGACCAGCATCAAAAACCTCACCCTTAAACACCCAGACTTTTACGCCAATAATGCCGTAAGTGGTGCTGGCCTCAATAGTGCCATAATCAATATCAGCTCGCAGTGTGTGCAATGGTACGCGGCCTTCGTGGTACCACTCGGCCCGCGCAATATCCGCTCCGTTCAAACGACCCGCAACCCGGATTTTGATGCCTTGTGCGCCCAGGCGCATCGCATTTTGCACGGCGCGCTTCATGGCACGACGAAACATGATGCGGCGTTCCAACTGCTGCGCAACATTTTCGGCGACCAACATTGCGTCCAGTTCCGGCTTGCGAATTTCTTCAATATTAATACTCACAGGAATGCCCATCATGTTGGTAACATCCTTGCGCAGGCGCTCAACATCTTCGCCCTTTTTACCGATAACAATACCTGGGCGAGCAGTATGAATAGTAATACGTGCGTTATTCGCCGGACGCTCGATCTGCACACGACTGACCGATGCGCTTTTTAACTTTTTCTTGATGAAATCACGAACCTTCAGATCCATATTCAAAGTATCTGCAAAATTCTTGGAATCTGCGTACCACTTGGATGTCCAATCTTTGACAATGCCTAAGCGAATACCCGTTGGATGTACTTTTTGACCCATTACAGACCCCTTGATTAACTGTCGCTGAGCGTCACGGTAATGTGACTGTGACGCTTTAGAATTCGAACACCTCGGCCTTTGGCACGTGCGCGCATGCGCTTATGCGTTGGCCCCTCGTCAACAAAGACGGTAGAGATTTTCAGCTCATCGATGTCAGCACCTTCATTGTGCTCAGCATTGGCGATGGCAGATTCCAGCACTTTCTTCACCAGATGCGCGGCTTTTTTGGGGCTGAAGGTCAAAACCTGCAACGCCTTTTCAACATCCAAACCACGAATCTGATCGGCGATCAGACGCCCTTTTTGCGCCGACAACGGTGCATTCGATAATTTTGCGCTTACTTCCATATCAATACCCCTTAGCGGCTTTTCTTATCCGCCGCGTGACCTCTGTAGGTACGGGTCGGAGCAAATTCACCGAGTTTATAACCCACCATATCTTCAGTGATGAACACTGGCATATGCTGACGGCCATTATGCACGGCGATGGTCAGACCCAACATGTCGGGAAGAACCATTGAACGACGCGACCAAGTTTTGATCGGTTTTCTGCTGTTGGCTTCTGCTGCTACTTTCACCTTTTTAGCAAGGTGCAGATCAACAAAAGGTCCTTTGTGAATTGAACGTGGCACGATCCTGTCTCTCTTTCGGTATTTAAATAAATGTTAGAAATTATTTAGACTTACGACGGCGTAAAATCATGCCATCCGTACGTTTGTTGCTGCGAGTCTTATAACCTTTCGTCGGTGTACCCCAGGGTGACACTGGATGACGACCACCGGAAGTACGACCTTCACCACCACCATGGGGATGATCAACCGGATTCATGGCAACACCACGTACGGTCGGACGCACACCACGCCAGCGCGAAGCACCAGCTTTGCCCAGCTTACGCAAGCTGTGCTCACTGTTACCTACTTCACCGATAACCGCACGACATTCTGTGTGGATTTTACGCATTTCACCCGAACGCAAACGCAATGTCGCGTATTCACCTTCACGGGCTACTAGCTGCGCAGAAGCACCCGCGCTACGTATCATCTGTGCGCCCTTGCCGGGTTTCATTTCGATACAATGAACCGTGGCACCCACTGGGATATTGCGCAACATCAAGCAATTGCCAGGTTTGATCGGTGCATCATTACCTGAAATGATTTCTGCGCCCGCCTGCACACCCTTTGGGGCAATAATATAACGGCGCTCACCATCTGCAAATAACAGCAAAGCAATGTGTGCGCTGCGATTCGGGTCATATTCCAAACGCTCAACCTTAGCTGGAATACCATCTTTATCATTACGTTTGAAATCGATAACGCGGTAATGCTGCTTGTGACCACCACCACGATGACGTGTGGTAATGCGCCCCTGATTATTGCGCCCGCCTGTGCGGGATTTACGCTCCAGCAGTGCCGCATGTGGTTCACCTTTGTGCAGATCCGGTGTACTGATCTGAACCACAAAACGGCGACCCGGTGATGTCGGTTTCGCTTTTAAAATTGCCATGCTTTATTCGCTCCAAAAGGACTCCAAAAGGACTCCGAATGCCTATCTTAACTTATTCGCCGCCCGCAAAGTCGATGGTCTGACCTGTTTTTACACGCACGTAAGCTTTTCTCCAGTTTTTGCGGTGACCCACACGAGAACCTGTACGTTTGGTTTTACCTTTCACGTTAACCACGCGAACCGCATCCACTTCCACTTCAAATAACTTTTCGACTGCCTGCTTCACTTCAGGCTTGGTTGCATTGCTGGCAACCTGAAAAACATACTGATTGCTGGACTCACCCACAATCGCAGCTTTTTCGGTGATATGCGGACCTAGCAAAATATTCATGATGCGTTGTTCATTCATGCCAGCATCTCCTCAATTTTCTGTACCGCGCCCACTGTCATAATGACATTCACACTGCCTACCAGGCTGACGGGATTGATTTCGCTCGCGGTCAACACATCAACCTTGTGCAGGTTACGTGCAGAAAGGGACAAATTGTCATCAGCAGCATCAGTCACAATCACACCGCTCTCAAAGTTAATGGCGGCCAGTTTTTCCACCAAGTCTTTGGTTTTGGGCGCATCAAGACTGAACGTGTCAACGATAGTCAAACGTTCCTGCCGTATCAGCTCAGACAAAATAGAGCGCATCGCACTGCGATACATCTTCTTGTTCACTTTTTGCGAATGATCCTGCGGTGTCAATGCAAAAGTATGGCCACCTGAGCGCCAGATTGGGCTACGAATGGTACCCGCACGCGCACGGCCTGTACCCTTTTGACGCCAGGGTTTAGCACCACCACCACGAACCGCAGAACGGCTCTTACTGGCACGGGTACCGCTACGGCCACCCGCCAAATAAGCAGTGACCACCTGATGAATCAGCGCCTCGTTGAAGTCGCGAGCAAACGTGCCATCAGAAAGCTCTACTGTTTTAGTAGACGCCTTGCCCGCTGCTGTTGTTAATTTTAATTCCATGGTTCAGCCTCTCACTTCGTCTTGATTGCAGGGCTTACTAATAAATTGCCACCCTTTGCACCGGGAACAGCACCCTTGACGAGTAACAAATTACGTTCTGCATCCACTCGTACCACTTCCAGATTCTGGTTCGTCGTACGTGCATTACCCATATGACCCGCCATCTTTTTGCCCTTGAACACATGACCAGGGCTTTGCCCCAGACCGATAGAGCCCGGCGCACGATGCGAGATCGAGTTACCGTGGGTGGCGTCCTGCATGGCAAAATTGTAACGTTTGATAACACCGGCAAAACCTTTACCAATACTGGTGCCAATCACATCAACTTTTTGACCTTCCGAAAAAATATCCACGTTAATTGTGGCTCCGGTTTCCAGCTCTTCGCCTTCGCCATCACCCAAACGGAATTCCCACATGCCACGGCCTGCTTCCACACCCGACTTGGCAAAATGGCCAGCAGCTGCTTTATTCACCCGTGAAGGACGGCGGCTACCTGTAGTTACCTGTACCGCACGATAACCATCAGTCTCAAGCGTTTTCAATTGCGAGATACGGTTTGGCTCCACTTCGATTACGGTCACAGGAATCGAAACACCTTCTTCTGTGAAGATGCGTGTCATTCCCGCTTTGCGGCCGACAATTCCAATGGTCATCTTAATTTCCTCTACCTTGCGACGGCTGAATCAGCCGAGCACATTGTTTATAGCTTTACGAAAAACGGTATATTTCCTGTTTTGACTAACGTCAGGAGCCCCGCTTAACCCAACTTGATCTGAACATCAACACCAGCAGCAAGATCAAGCTTCATCAATGCATCAACGGTTTTATCCGTGGGGTCCACAATATCGAGCAGGCGTTTGTGTGTGCGCAACTCAAACTGATCACGCGCATCTTTATTGACATGCGGTGAAGTCAGCACTGTCCAACGCTCTTTGCGCGTTGGCAGTGGGATCGGGCCACGAATCTGAGCACCGGTGCGTTTGGCGGTTTCTACAATCTCTAATGCAGATTGATCAATCAATCGATGATCAAAAGCCTTTAAGCGGATGCGAATTCTTTGTCCAGCTGCCATGTTTATAACCTTTAAAATTCAGATAAAAGATGAAAGATGTAAGGGGAGAGCGTGTCGCTTTTGTCTCTCCCCTCTCTTCTTTACCCTGCTTTATTCAATAATTTTTGCAACCACACCCGCACCCACGGTACGGCCACCTTCACGAATCGCGAAGCGTAAGCCTTCTTCCATGGCAATAGGGCCAATCAGTTTTACTTTCATGTTGACGTTGTCGCCAGGCATGACCATTTCGGTGCCTTCAGGCAATTCACAAGCACCCGTGATGTCCGTCGTACGGAAGTAGAACTGCGGGCGATAGCCCTGGAAGAACGGAGTGTGACGACCACCTTCGTCTTTGCTCAGAATGTAGACTTCACATTCAAATTCAGTATGCGGTTTGATGGAGCCGGGTTTGCACAGCACTTGGCCACGCTCGACTTCTTCACGCTTGGTGCCACGCAATAGGACGCCGACGTTATCGCCCGCCTGACCTTCGTCAAGCAGTTTACGGAACATTTCCACACCCGTACAGGTGGTGGTGGCGGTATCTTTGATGCCGACGATTTCAATTTCTTCGCCCACTTTGACAATACCGCGTTCGATACGACCCGTCACTACGGTACCACGACCCGAGATGGAGAAAACATCCTCCACAGGCATCAGGAAGTCACCATCAACCGCACGCTCAGGCAGCGAAATATAGGTATCCAGGGCTTCCACCAGCTTGAGAATGGAGGGCACACCAATCTCTGATTCGTCACCTTCCAATGCCTTGAGGGCAGAACCCACAATGATGGGGGTGTCGTCACCGGGGAAGTCATAGGTATCCAGCAGTTCGCGGATTTCCATTTCGACCAGTTCGATAAGTTCGTCGTCGTCCACCATGTCGGCTTTGTTCATGTACACAACAATGTACGGAACGCCAACCTGACGGGACAGGAGGATGTGCTCACGGGTCTGTGGCATAGGGCCATCAGCGGCGGAGCACACCAGAATAGCACCGTCCATCTGGGCGGCACCGGTAATCATGTTTTTCACGTAATCGGCATGGCCGGGACAGTCAACGTGAGCATAGTGACGTGCCTCACTTTCGTATTCCACATGAGCAGTGGCGATGGTAATACCACGCGCGCGCTCTTCAGGGGCCCCGTCAATCTGGTCGTAGGCTTTGAATTCACCGCCGTGTTTTTCGGCCATGACTTTGGTCAAAGCTGCTGTCAGCGTGGTTTTGCCGTGATCAACGTGGCCTATGGTGCCTACGTTGACGTGCGGTTTATTGCGTTCAAATTTTTCCTTGGACACGGTTACTACCCCTTATTCAACTGTTCAAATCAAATTTTTAAAAATCTTGTTTGGTAATCGCTTCAGCAACACTGTTGGGTGCTTCGGCATACTTCTCAAACCCCATGGAATACGTTGCACGACCCTGAGTCGCTGAACGTAGATCCGTGGCATAACCAAACATCTTTGCTAACGGAACTTCGGCACTGATTATCTTGCCAGCAGGTCCGTCATCCATTCCCTGCACGATACCACGGCGTCGATTCAGATCGCCCATCACGTCACCCATATAATTCTCTGGCGTGACCACTTCGACCTTCATTACTGGTTCCAACAGTACCGGCTCTGCTAATAAGGCACCATTTCTAAAACCCATGGAACCCGCAATTTTAAAAGCCATTTCGCTGGAGTCAACATCATGGTAGGAACCGTCATACAATGTCACTTTGACATCCACCATGGGAAAACCGGCAATCACCCCGTTTTCCATCTGTTCTTCAATACCTTTGTCCACAGCGCTGATGTATTCGCGCGGGACAGCACCACCAACGATGCCATTAACAAATTCGTAACCGGTGCCTTGCGGTTGCGGTTCGAGCTTGAGCCACACATGCCCATATTGACCACGACCGCCGGACTGACGTATAAACTTACCTTCGGCTTCGACACTCTTGCGAATCGTTTCACGGTAAGCCACTTGTGGCGCACCAACATTGGCTTCAACTGCAAACTCCCGCTTCATGCGATCAACAATAATTTCCAGGTGTAATTCACCCATGCCGGAAATAATTGTCTGCCCGGACTCTTCATCCGTGTGCACCCGGAATGAGGGGTCTTCCTGCGCGAGTTTGCTCAGCGCAACACCCATTTTTTCCTGGTCGGCGGTGGTTCGTGGCTCAATGGCCACCGAGATCACCGGCTCGGGAAATTCCATACGTTCCAACGTGATAACTTTAGCCGGATCACACAAGGTGTCACCGGTGGTGACATCCTTCAGCCCAACAGCAGCGGCGATATCACCGGCACGAACTTCTTTAATTTCTTCGCGGGAGTTGGCATGCATTTGCACAATGCGTCCAAATCGCTCTTTTTTACCTTTCACCGGATTAAATACAAAATCGCCGGTTTTAACTATCCCGGAATAAACCCGGAAAAATGTCAACGTACCCACAAAAGGATCGTTGGCTATTTTGAATGCCAATGCTGCAAAAGGCTCGGCATCCGATGCCTGCCGCTCAGTTTCGCTTTCATCCTTATCGTTCAGATGACCACAAATTGCCGGAACATCCGTGGGTGCAGGCATGTAATCAATCACTGCATCCAACATGGCCTGCACACCTTTGTTTTTGAAAGCTGAGCCACAAAAACACGGTACAATTTCATTAGCCAAAGTACGCAGACGGATACCCAGCTTGATTTCTTCTATGGAAAGTTCGCCCCCTTCGAGGTACTTTTCCATCAATTCTTCATTGGCTTCAGCAGCGGCCTCGATCATTTCTTCGCGAAGCATTCCTGCCTGTGACTGCAACCCTGCCGGGATATCGCGAGACTCGTAAGTCACACCGCGATCTTCCTCATTCCAGTAGATGGCTTTCATGCTTAGCAAATCTACCAAACCTTCAAATTCTTCTTCGCTGCCAATATTCAGCTGCATTGGCACGGGGTTGGCACCCAATCGTTCTTTCAACTGACCCACCACACGTAAAAAATTCGCGCCCTGGCGATCCATTTTGTTCACAAATGCGATACGCGGCACATGATATTTGCTCGCCTGTCGCCATACTGTTTCCGACTGCGGCTCCACACCACCTACGGCACAAAACACGGCGCAGGCACCATCCAGTACGCGCAACGAACGCTCTACCTCGATGGTAAAATCAACGTGCCCCGGCGTGTCAATAATATTGATACGATGTTGCGGGAACTGTTGATCCATCCCGGACCAGAAGCAGGTAGTGGCTGCAGAGGTAATCGTAATTCCGCGCTCTTGCTCCTGCTCCATCCAGTCCATGGTGGCTGCGCCATCATGAACTTCACCAATTTTGTGCGACACGCCAGTGTAAAACAACACACGTTCGGTGGTCGTTGTTTTGCCTGCATCAATATGGGCCATTATGCCTATATTGCGATAGCGTTCGATTGGCGTCTGACGTGCCACAATCTTTTATTCCTGTTCAAGACCGCCCTGCCTCAATCTGAATCGAAGCAAGTATCTAGTTATCGTGTCGTTAATCCGTCTGCATATTTGCCGACTTATAACCATCAATGTTAAAGAACAACCCTCACGGAAATGTCCGCGCAGGGGTAAAACTTGATATCTGCTACCAGCGGTAGTGCGAGAACGCCTTGTTGGCTTCAGCCATACGATGCACATCTTCGCGTTTTTTCACTGCTGAGCCACGGCTTTCCATAGCATCCATGATTTCACCCGCAAGGCGACGGTCCATCGATTTTTCGCTGCGTTTGCGCGCGGCCTCAACCAACCAGCGCATCGCCAATGCCATACGACGATCAGCACGCACTTCAACAGGCACCTGATATGTCGCACCACCCACACGGCGGGATTTAACCTCAACCATAGGGCGTACATTTTCCAAAGCCTTGCTCAAGGCTTCTACGGCTTCGCCTTTTGATTTTTCAACCACCTGATCCAGTGCACCGTACACAACACGTTCGGCTACGGCTTTTTTGCCATCCATCATCAAAATATTGATGAACTTGGCTAACATCAGATCCTTGTATTTTGGATCTGGCAAAATAGTACGTTTTGGTATTGCTCTTCTTCTAGCCATTTGATTACTCGATCTCGTTCATCAATGTGAATAGTTATTTCGCCCGTCTTCTCGTTAGGACTTGGGACGCTTCGCACCGTATTTGGAGCGACCCTGGCGGCGATCTGACACACCCGAGGTATCCAGACTGCCACGCACGGTGTGATAACGCACACCCGGCAAATCTTTAACACGACCACCACGAAGCAGAATCACGGAGTGTTCTTGCAAGTTATGGCCTTCACCGCCGATGTAGGTCGTAACTTCATGACCATTGGTCAAGCGAACACGGGCCACCTTACGCAGTGCCGAGTTTGGCTTTTTCGGTGTGGTGGTATAAACACGGGTACACACGCCGCGTTTTTGTGGGCAAGCGTCCAGCGCTGGCACATTACTTTTTGCAATCTGGCGCTTACGGCCTTTGCGAACTAACTGATTTACCGTTGGCATTTAAGCAACTCCAACCCCATTCATAGGGATTCAATAAAATAAGTATCTTGTTCCCCCGAAACTCTTTTTTAAAACGACCAGAGCTCAAAGCAAGAGTTCGGATAAAACAACAGGCGGGGAAACCCCCACCTGTTTCCAAGGAGCGCGAATTTTAGGCGCATGACCCCGGCCTGTCAAGCCCGGGCCTACTCCAATATGAAATGAATCCGTAGAAGGGTGCATCAATCAGGTTTAACCTTTTCACACCGCCGCCTATACGCGTCAAACAAGACGGCAAGCGCAATCATTCCAAATTCAACTGGCTTGACCCATCTGGCCTGCTCATAACTGGCAAGGCTGGAGTCACCCATATTTAGCCCGGTGAAATACGATAGCAAAACAGCACAGGAAGCAACCCACGGCCAAATATCACGATTAAGCGAAGCGAAGGGGAGAATCCATAGCAGATACCAGGGATTAATCACTGGCGACAAAACAAGCAAGCCGCCCAACAATATATCTCCACGAATGCCCGTTTGTCCGGATGCGCGGTAATGGCGCACATAAACAAGATACATCACGACGAATATTGCACCGCACAGCAATCGCGCATTAGCCGCGGGCAAAATCTGAGATAGCACATGGTAAACAGCGGCGTTATATTCCCAGAGCTGTCCGAAAGTACTCAGCGTTGTAAAGTCAGTCGCCCCACTGAGCAAAAACGGCAAATAAATCATCAATACCAGAATGACGAATAGAAACACATACGTTTTTCGCAATCGCAGCAAGATGAACGGTGCGATTATCCAGGCAAAGGGTTTAGCGCAGACGCTAAGCGCCAGCGATACCACACTGAGTAGCGGGCGGTTTTTGACGAAAAATATAGCCGCAATAAGCAACATCACACCTGCGACATCGGGATGAGCCGTGAAAGCGATTTCCTTGATGACCAACGGATTCCACGCATATAGCATCAGGCTTCTGCGATCCGTCATTTGCGCAAGAAGTAAAATCAGCAACACATCCACAATGGAATAAACAAGCTGCAACCCCATCACCTGAGCTGGCCATATCCAGTGCGCGATCAAAAAACTGAACTGAAGCGTCGGCGCATAAATTGTTGGGAGGTCTGGATAATTGACGCCATTCAGCGCATTTTGATATTCCTCCGGGACATTTTCATCTGCAAAGTAATGGCTCGGCGGATGTTGGTATGGGTTATCGAATCCCGAAAGAATGAACCCATCCCATATATAGCGAAAATAATCGTCCTCGAATTGAGGGGTGACGCTGACCCCGATGACACGAAACAGCACGGCAAATACCAGGATATAGGTAAGCGGCGGAATACTGGTGCCACGTGTTGCCAAAAATATTGTTGCGGCATACACAACAAATGCGACACCAAAATAACCGATATAACGCTCTATCTTTATCGACGAGCCTGCAATCTCCCGTGATAAATACCAGTAGAGCAGTACGCTCACCACTCCACCCAGAAACAACCACACGTTGCCATGAATTGAAAACTTTTGTTTCACGCCCGGCTTAACCCCTGGGAGGCCGCCCGAGAATGAAAGTCGTCTCGAGAAAACGTCATTTTGAGCCCACTTTATTGCTTGCGCACCGCTACGGCTTGTCGCTTAACCCGGCTCTCTTGCCTCCAAAGTAAAAATATCATACCCAATATGCCGCGCGCCGCACCCAGACTGCCACGAATTGTTCCGCTGATTTTCGATTTCCCGATGCGCCTTCTTGTATCAACAGCGCACTCCACAAGTTTCATATTGGCCTGAATGGCTTTCACCTGCATTTCAACCGTCCAACCGAACGTTCGATCCTGCATAGCGAGACGCTTCAGCGCACCAGCACGTATCGCCCGGTAAGGCCCCAAGTCTGTTATGGGCACACCCCAAATCTGTCGAATAAGCACACTGGCAAGCCAATTACCAAAACGCTGAGCCACCGTTAGCGCTCCTTTCTCCGTACAACCCAACTGCCGGGAGCCAATAGCCAAATCCGCACCATTCACAACTGCATCGATGAGTGCCCGGCATTGATCAGCATAAAACGCGTTGTCACCATCAATGAAAACGACAATGTCGCTTGATGGGAGAACCGATAGCGCCGCGAGACAAGCGTTGCCGTAGCCCGGTCGCGACTCCTTGACAACAATCGCACCGGCCCGCGCCGCAACCTCGGCAGTATCGTCGGTGGAACCATTGTCGCAGACAATAATATTGTCGAAAACAGGTTCCTTAGTGTCAAAATGCAATCTTGCCAGCGCTTCAACCACCTGTGATATTGCTCGCGACTCATCCCGAGCCGGGATGATCGCGGATATTGTTTGCCGTAGATACATAGGGTCACAATGCTAAAACGTCATACTGAGTGAAATACTCGCGATTTCGTTTAACCCGGTGTTACGCCCATCGACAACCTGCCCATAACCAAAACCGACTCGGTAGCCACGCACAAACTGATAAGCCACACCCACTTCGACAATATCTGCGTCTTCCGCAAGCTCAGTAAAATTTCCCACAAACTCAGGATCATTGATATCCAGGTTTCCGTTCGCCCGAACAACAGAATATCCGACACTGGTGTGCAGTTGATTCGTTACACTGTAAAAACCACGTACCGAGGAAAACAGCTCATTATCAACACCTGAATCGCGGTAACGGTAACCGGCATCCGCAGCAATGGATAACTTTGGTGTAATGACTTTTCCAACAATCAACGATATCTCCGCACCGGATGCACCGTCACCGATAGAATTGATTTTTCCGGCAGTGTAATTTCCCGCCAGCGTAACGCCCATCCGTAATGCGACACTGGGGCCAGCATCGTGTATAAACTCGTCACGGAGCCGCCAGGTAAGCCCCAGCAATACGTCTGTCGTACCGCTCTCATCCTGCCGAGGGGAAAACTCAAAATTTGAATAACCCAATCGTGCATCGACGGCCATGTTGTCGGCAAGGCCGTAAGCAAAATCTACCCAAGTTGTTGTTTGATCCAAGTCGTCTGGCAATGGGCTTTTGGTTTCACCTGCATACAACTCATCTGCAGATTGCGTAACATAGCTCAGCTGTATTGACGTTGATCCTGGGGAAATGAGCCACGGATTGCCGGCTGCAGATGCCATCGATGAAAAAAGAAATAAACCAATACAGAAGAAACAGGTATGTTTCATTATAAAAATCCTTGTAAAATAGATAACATAATCCAAACAAGTTACAAAATTAACTTGTGCGAAATTGATTATTGCTTGAGATGAACGAGAGGCCGGAGCGTGGTTATGATCTCGTTAATTCGTTTCACTTCTTAAATGTTTTTACACACCGTTTATTCCAACTTGAAGCGCTTACGAAAATATACAACGACCGATTTCTGCTCGTCTTTGGATAGCGAGACTAATGTGGAATCCTCTGCTCTGATTTTCTCAACAACATCGAGAGCAAAGTCTTTATTGACGTTACTGCCAGGAAAAGGGCAGGATGAACAAATGACTTTATTACGAACGACAACCTTTCCCTTGCTGTAGTCATCGAGAGAGTGTGTATTCGCGCCTCCACCATACGACCCCGATGCAAATACGGAGGTTGCCATTAAGCTTTGGAGAACAACCCCAATGACGAAAGAACATTTTGCTGGCTTCATTATATATTCCTTTATTTAGATCAAAATTTTATAACGCTGTCTAAAGTTTCGAATTCTGGCAAGCGTCAGCCTGCATATGTGGATTAAACATTATGAACCAACATAGAGCAGACAATATGAATTGCACAGGAAACGTTGACGTGAGTTTTCACAAAAAGTTACAAGTTTGCGTAAAATTATTTTGATGCCACATTTATATTCATGGAATAGACATGCAGACAGGACAGAAACCCAAAAAAGTAAGTATAAACCCTTAACGCGGAATTATGACCCGACTCCGTGAGACATGGGAGGCCGCGTCCGTTGACAGGCAGGATACAGCATAACTTTGAGTAACGGTTTTCTCTTGAGAGCAACGTTACCCGACCTCAATAGGTTGCAATAAAGGTTTTATAAAAACTGTAATATTTTATGATCTTTAACGACTAGACTATCTACAACCTGACTGATAAATATATAGCATTCCGAACACTAACTATATTTACTCAGCCTGATTGTTTAAATGTACAGTAATTGCTCAAATTTCCTTTGGTTTTCTCGAAAACCTTCATTCAAAAATAAGGGAAAGCGCGAAATATACGGATGCAAACGAACACTTTTTTGCGCGGCCATCAGCCAAGTCAAACGTAACCCAGGTAATTACCCTTAAGCAATTACCACCAATCTACACAACTGGAGGCATGAATGTTTACACGCATTACAAACCGGTTCGGAAAACTACTGAGTATCTTTTGTCTTTCCTTTCTGGCACAAGTCGTTTACGCAGCACCTGCTGCGAAAGCAATTACATTTTGGGCAGACAGTAATGAAGCAAGCTCCGAGACCATAAGCCATGATGCCTGGCAAGATTTACTCGACAAATATCTTGTTAGTACCCCCAGTGGCGTTAACTTGTTCAAGTACAGTGCCGTACCTGGCACTGACCGTGAGACACTTAAGCACTATATAAAAACACTGGAGGTTATCGACCCGCGCCGCTACAACCGCAATGAGCAAATGGCCTATTGGATCAATCTTTACAACGCTCTGACAGTCGACGTTATATTGGACGCCTATCCAGTAAAATCCATACTCAAGATTGGCGGGTCCTTTTTCTCGCTCGGCCCATGGAATGAAAAGTATCTCAATGTCTCTGGACAAAAACTCAGTTTAAATGACATTGAACATGGCATTTTGCGCCCTATATGGAAAGACTCCAGAATTCACTATGCTGTCAATTGCGCAAGTTATAGCTGTCCAAACCTCAGCGACAAGGTTTTTACAGGCAAGAATATTGATGATCAACTGGCAGAGACTGCCAAGTCCTATGTAAACAATCCAAGAGGGATTACGGTGGAAGGTGAAGACCTTCTATTATCCAAGATATTCGATTGGTATCAAACCGACTTCGGAACTAACGAAAAAGAATTACTAAAGGAATTAGCTAAACATGCTGAGCCCGCGCTGGCAAAACGGCTGACCGAACATAAGGGCGATATTGATTACGGGTATGACTGGGATCTTAATGAGGCAAAGTAGCCGCGTTTAAATACGGCGCAGGAACATGCACGTTCCTCAACACTCCTTTATTCTCTCCAAAAAAACCGACAGGGCTTTAACCCAACGTGTGTTTTCTAGTTCTTGCAAGGCGTGAGAATGAGAAAATTGGGTCCATGAGGCGACGGAGCGGAGATACACGGCATTACCCCGTATCTCCGTCAGTCACCTCTACAACCTCGACCCTAACTCACAACTTCCTCAGCACCATCCGAACCTTCCGCCTCATTAGTAGCCGGAGCCGGCATTGCCGACAAGGCTTCTTCAGCGGCCCGTAAAGCGGTGGCGGCAGCTTCAGCCTCGGCTTCTACTGCGGCGGCAGCCTTACGCTGACGCTCTTGATGATGCGCCAAACCCGTGCCTGCCGGAATCAAACGCCCCACGATGACGTTTTCTTTCAAGCCTCTCAGACGATCCACCTTGCCACTCACCGAAGCCTCAGTGAGCACACGAGTGGTTTCCTGGAAGGAAGCCGCAGAAATAAAGGACTCTGTCGCCAACGAGGCCTTGGTGATACCCAGCAACATAGGTTGATACGTTGCCGGCATTTTACCTTCGGCTTCAACTCTCTCATTCTCTTCAAGAATGCGAGTACGCTCCAACTGTTCACCACGAAGCAGCTTGGTATCACCTGGAGCCTTGATTTCAGCCCGGCGTAACATCTGACGCACAATCACTTCAATGTGTTTGTCGTTGATCTTCACACCTTGCAGACGATAGACCTCTTGCACTTCGTTGCCGATATATGTTGCCAGCTCCGGAATACCTTTCAGACGCAAAATATCATGGGGGTCCGGCGCACCATCAGCGATAACTTCACCCTTCTCCACATGCTCACCTTCAAACGCGGTGATGTGACGCCATTTGGGAATCAACGCTTCGTAATGATCGCCCTCAGTTGGGGTAATGACCAAACGCTGCTTGCCCTTGGTCTCCTTACCAAAAGATACGATGCCGGAAATTTCCGCCATGATGGATGGCTCTTTAGGCTTACGTGCTTCGAACAATTCGGCAACACGCGGCAGACCACCCGTGATATCACGCGTTTTCGAAGACTCTTGTGGGATACGTGCAATCACGTCACCCACATTGGCCATTGCACCATCTTCCATACCGACGATGGCTCCCGCAGACAACGCGTAATGTGCAGGAATATTGGTACCTGCAATACTCAGATCTTCGCCCTTATCATCGACCAGCTTAACCATGGGACGCAGGTCTTTAGCTGCTGAGCTGCGCTGCTTGGGATCAATAACCACCAGACTGGACATACCAGTGATGTCATCGGTTTCCCGCTGCACGGTCACACCCTCATTGAAATCGATAAATTGCAGCTTGCCCGCCACCTCGGTAATCACCGGATGTGTATGGGGATCCCAGGTTGCTGCAACCGTACCCGCAGCAATGGCATCGTTATCATGCACCGCAATTTCCGCGCCATAGGGTACTTTGTAACGCTCACGCTCACGTCCCTGGCCATCAAGCACCGTCAGTTCACCGGAACGGGATACCGCCACCAGATTGCCATTGGTTCGCTCTACTGTTTTGATGTTATGCAAACGCACAGTACCTGCAGACTTCACTTCGATACTGTTGGCTGCTGCTGCACGGGAGGCCGCACCACCAATGTGGAAAGTACGCATGGTGAGCTGAGTACCGGGTTCACCGATAGATTGCGCAGCCACCACACCGACGGCTTCGCCCTGATTAACACGGTGGCCACGACCCAGATCACGACCGTAACATTGCGCACAGATACCGTAACGGGTCTCACAGGTAATCGCAGAACGTACCCGCACCTGATCCACGCCGTTGGCTTCCATAATCTCCACCATGTCTTCATCCAGCAAGGTACCGGCAGGGAATAATACGTCATCAGTAGTGGGAATCAGGATATCTGTTGCCGCTGTCCGGCCCAGCACACGCTCGGCCAACGGTTCTACCACATCACCACCTTCCACTAACGGTTGTTTGAGTAGACCTTCTTGCGTACCACAATCCACTTCTAGCACCACCAGATCCTGAGACACATCCACCAAACGACGAGTCAGGTAACCGGAGTTAGCGGTTTTCAGCGCAGTATCGGCCAGACCCTTACGAGCACCATGAGTAGAAATAAAGTACTGCAACACGTCCAGACCTTCACGGAAGTTGGCGGTGATGGGCGTTTCGATAATCGAACCATCCGGCTTGGCCATCAGGCCACGCATGCCGGATAACTGACGAATCTGTGCCGCACTACCACGAGCACCGGAGTCCGCCATCATATATACCGAGTTGAAGGATTTCTGTTTGACGGTCTTGCCTTCGGCATTCACCACATCCTCAAAACCCAGGCCATCCATCATCGCCTTGGCGATGGCATCGTTGGCCACAGACCAGATATCCACAACCTTATTGTAACGTTCACCGTTAGTCACCAAACCGGAGGCATACTGGTTTTCAATTTCCTTGACCTGCCCTTCAGCTTCAGCCAGCAGTTCATATTTGGCGGGCGGAATCTCCATGTCATTAATACCGAAGGATACCGACGATTTGGTAGACTGTCGGAAGCCCATGTACATCAGCTGATCAGCAAAAATTACCGTCTTTTTTAAGCCAACCTGGCGATAACAGGCGTTAATCACGCCAGATACAGCCTTTTTGGTCATGGTTTTATTCACCAGATCAATACTCAGGCCACGCGGCATCAGCTCCATCAACAGGGCACGACCTACGGTAGTCTCCACCACACGCCTCTGCTCCACTTCTTTACCGTCATCGTCTAACGTTACGTCCAATACACGGACTTTGACTTTGGCATGAATCGATGCAGCACCGGTTTCATAGGCACGATGCGCTTCATTGATGTCGGCAAACATCATGCCTTCACCTTTGGCGTTGATGCAATCGCGGGTCATGTAATACAAACCCAGCACCACGTCCTGCGACGGCACAATAATTGGCTCACCATTGGCAGGCGACAATACGTTATTGGACGACAGCATCAGTGTGCGGGTTTCCAGCTGTGCTTCAATAGACAGCGGCACGTGCACGGCCATCTGGTCACCGTCAAAGTCGGCGTTGAATGCGGTACACACCAGCGGATGCAACTGAATGGCCTTACCTTCAATCAGCACAGGCTCAAAAGCCTGGATACCCAGACGATGTAGGGTCGGCGCACGGTTCAGCATAATGGGATGTTCACGGATGACTTCGGCGAGAATATCCCAGACCTCAGGACCTTCACGTTCAACCATTTTTTTAGCGGCCTTGATGGTAGTCGCCAAACCACGCAATTCCAGCTTGCTGAAAATAAATGGCTTGAACAGCTCCAGGCCCATTTTTTTCGGCAGACCGCACTGGTGCAACTTGAGCGTCGGTCCCACCACGATCACTGAACGGCCAGAGTAATCAACACGTTTACCCAGCAGATTTTGACGGAAACGGCCCTGCTTGCCCTTGATCATATCGGCCAAAGATTTCAGCGGGCGCTTGTTAGAGCCCGTGATGGCACGACCGCGACGACCGTTATCCAGCAACGCATCCACAGACTCCTGCAACATGCGTTTTTCGTTGCGCACAATAATATCCGGTGCATTCAACTCCAGCAGGCGGCGCAGACGGTTGTTACGGTTGATGGCACGACGATACAAGTCGTTCAAATCGGAGGTCGCAAAACGACCACCATCCAGAGGAACCAACGGGCGTAATTCTGGCGGTAATACCGGCAATACGGTCAACACCATCCATTCCGGTTTGTTGCCGGACTCGATGAAAGCTTCGATAAGCTTCAGACGTTTGGTGTATTTTTTGTATTTGGTTTCCGACTTGGTGGCACCGATGTCTTCACGAATCTGAATGACCTCAGCTTTCATGTCGATAGCTTTTAGCAATTCGAACACCGCTTCGGCACCCATGCGGGCATCGAACTCATCACCATACTCTTCGATGGCTTCCAAGTATTGCTCATCACTCAGCAACTGGAAACGCTCCAGTTCGGTCATGCCCGGATTCACTACCACAAAAGCTTCAAAATAAAGCACACGCTCGATGTCACGCAGAGTCATGTCCAGCAGCAAACCTATACGCGAAGGCAAAGACTTGAGGAACCAGATATGAGCCACCGGGCTGGCCAATTCGATATGCGCCATACGTTCACGACGCACTTTAGCCAGCGTGACTTCAACGCCACATTTTTCACAGATCACGCCGCGATGTTTGAGGCGTTTATATTTACCACACAGGCATTCGTAGTCTTTTACTGGGCCAAAAATTTTGGCGCAGAACAGCCCGTCACGTTCCGGCTTGAACGTACGATAGTTAATGGTTTCCGGCTTTTTCACTTCACCGTAAGACCAGGAACGAATTTTTGCTGGTGAGGCCAGACCAATACGAATCGCATCGAAGTCCTGAACCTGACCTTGGTTACGCAAAATTTTGAGTAGATCTTTCATGGTTTCTCCAGTTTAAAACCTGATGGCGATTAGCGATCTTCTTCCAGCTCGATATCAATACCGAGGGAGCGAATTTCCTTGACCAGCACATTGAAGGATTCGGGCATACCCGCCTCCATGTGATGATTGCCGTCCACGATGTTTTTGTACATTTTGGTACGGCCAGCCACGTCGTCCGATTTCACAGTCAACATTTCCTGCAAAGTGTACGCTGCGCCATAAGCTTCCAGCGCCCACACTTCCATTTCACCGAAGCGCTGGCCACCAAATTGTGCCTTACCACCCAACGGTTGCTGGGTAACCAGACTGTACGGCCCTGTGGAACGGGCGTGCATCTTGTCATCCACCAAATGGTTAAGCTTGAGCATGTACATGTAGCCAACGGTGACCGGGCGATCAAAATATTCGCCGGTACGACCATCAATGAGCCGGGTTTGTCCGCTCTCGGGCAGGTCGGCCAACTTCAGCATGCGGCGAATCTCTTCCTCGTTCACACCATCAAACACCGGCGTAGCCATGGGCACACCTTTGCGCAGATTGTGGCTCATTTCGAGCACTTCATCATCGTTGAGTGATTTCAGATCCACCGTTGCACCCACACCACCATTGTAAATTTCATCGAGGTAGCTGCGGATATCTTTGATTTTGCCATTGTTATCCAGCATCTTGCCGAGCTTCAGCCCCAGGCCTCGCGCTGCCCAACCCAGATGGGTCTCCAGCACCTGTCCCACGTTCATACGCGAAGGCACACCCAAAGGATTCAGCACAACATCTACCGGAGTACCGTCAGCACGATACGGCATGTCTTCTTCCGGCACGATCATGGAAATAACACCCTTGTTACCATGACGACCGGCCATTTTGTCGCCCGGCTGAATGCGACGTTTCACGGCCATGTACACCTTGACCATCTTCAGCACGCCCGGTGCCAGATCATCACCCGAGGTGATTTTCTGCTTCTGCTCTTCAAACTTGGCATCCATTTCTTCGCGATGACGAGTCAATTGAGCAGAGAGTTTTTCCAATTGTGTATTGGCATCTTCATTGCGCAGGCGCACTTCAAACCACTTCCCGCGCTCAATTTCAGCGAGGTAGGCATTAGTCACCTTGGCTCCGGCTTTCAGCTGGTTCGGACCACCATCGGCAACCTTACCGGACAGCAGTTTTTCCGCACGCTGGTAGATATCGTCTTCCATGATGCGGTACTCGTCCTGCAAATCTTTCTTCACCGAAACGAGATCTGATTCTTCCACTTGCAGGGCACGAGTGTCTTTGTCCACACCGTCACGGGTGAACACACGCACATCAATAACCACGCCATCCATGCCCGACGGCACACGCAACGACGTATCTTTCACATCCGAAGCCTTTTCGCCAAAGATCGCGCGCAGCAGTTTTTCTTCCGGTGTCAGCTGGGTTTCACCCTTCGGTGTTACCTTGCCCACCAAGATGTCTCCCGGCTTCACTTCGGCACCCACATACACCACACCCGCTTCATCCAGGTTGGCCAGCGCGCCTTCACCCACGTTAGGAATATCGCTGGTCACTTCTTCCGAACCCAGTTTGGTATCCCGCGCCATGCAGGTGAGTTCTTCGATATGAATGGTGGTGTAACGATCTTCCTTCACCACACGCTCGGAGATGAGAATGGAATCCTCAAAGTTGTAACCATTCCAGGGCATGAAGGCCACCAGCATATTCTGCCCCAAGGCCAGCTCACCCATGTCGGTGGACGGACCATCGGCCAGCACATCACCGCGTGCCACGATGTCGCCGGGTTTCACCAGCGGTTTTTGATTGATGCAGGTGTTCTGGTTGGAACGAGTGTATTTGGTCAGATTGTAGATATCCACGCCCGGTTCACCCGCTGCGGTTTCATCATCATTGACACGCACCACAATACGCCCGGCATCCACCATATCCACCCGACCACCACGCGTGGCAATCACGGTAACACCCGAATCGATAGCAACAACACGTTCGATACCCGTACCCACCAGTGGCTTGTCAGCACGCAAGGTTGGCACAGCCTGACGCTGCATGTTCGAACCCATGAGTGCGCGGTTGGCGTCATCGTGTTCAAGGAACGGGATCAGCGCTGCGGCGATGGATACAATCTGTCGTGGTGACACATCAATGTAGTCCACCTTGTCCGGGAAGGACATGGTAGTTTCATTCAAATGACGAGCCGCCACCATGTCATCGATCAGCTTACCTTTTTTATCGAGCGTGATATTAGCCTGGGCAATCACATACTGACCTTCTTCGATGGCAGACAGGTATTCAATATCACCCGTCACTACGCCATCGACCACTTTGCGATACGGTGTTTCCAGAAAACCGTAATCGTTGGTACGCGCATACACCGCCAGTGAGTTAATCAGGCCGATGTTCGGGCCTTCAGGTGTTTCGATGGGGCAGACACGACCGTAATGCGTCGGGTGAACGTCGCGCACCTCAAAACCTGCGCGTTCACGGGTCAGACCACCTGGGCCCAAGGCCGAAACACGGCGTTTGTGGGTGACTTCTGACAGCGGGTTGTTCTGATCCATAAATTGCGACAACTGCGAACTACCAAAAAATTCCTTGATAGCAGCGGACACCGGCTTGGCGTTGATCAGATCCTGTGGCATCAGACCTTCGCTTTCGGCGATGCTTAAACGTTCTTTCACTGCACGTTCCACGCGTACTAGGCCAACGCGGAACTGGTTTTCTGCCATCTCACCGACAGAGCGCACACGACGGTTACCCAGATGATCGATGTCATCCACGACACCATTGCCGTTACGAATATCGATGAGCATTTTCAGCACATCGACAATGTCGTCCGAACTTAATACACCATCGCCAGTATTTTCCGCACGACCGAGGCGGCGGTTAAACTTCATACGCCCCACAGAGGACAGATCATAACGGTCTGGATTAAAAAACAGATTCTGGAATAGAGTCTCGGCAGCATCCTTGGTAGGTGGCTCACCAGGACGCATCATGCGATAGATTTCCACCTTGGCTTCGAGGTCATTAGTGGAATTATCTGCACGCAGAGTATCTGCAATGAACGGGCCACGATCAAGGTCGTTGGTGTAAACCGTTTCAATGCTTTTGACCCCTGCTTCCTGTAGCTTAAGCAGTAATTCTTCGGTGATTTCTTCGTTGGTGTTGGCAACGATTTCGCCGCTTTCCTTGTCCACCACGGCACTCGCCAGAGCTTTGCCAATCAAATACTCAAACGGCACAGGCAACGTTTTGATGTCGGCCTTTTCAAGTTCCTTGATATGACGCGCAGTAATGCGACGCCCTTTTTCCGCAATAACTTTGCCTTTGATTTTGATGTCATAGGCAGCGGTATCACCCCGCAGGCGCTCAGGCACCAGCTTCAACTTGGCTTCTTCTTTACCTAGCGTAAAGGAATCATTTTCGAAGAACATCGCCAGAATTTCTTCATCGCTATACCCCAAGGCATGCAGAATAACCGTAGCAGGCAGTTTTCGACGACGATCAATACGCACATGCACCAGATCTTTGGGATCAAACTCAAAGTCTAACCAGGAACCGCGATAAGGAATCACCTGGGCATGATAAAGCAGCTTGCCCGAAGAATGGGTCTTACCCTTGTCGTGATCAAAAAATACACCTGGCGAACGATGCAGCTGGGAAACAATAACGCGCTCAGTACCGTTAATCACAAAGGTACCGTTGTCGGTCATCAGGGGAATTTCACCCATGTAGATTTCCTGCTCACGGATTTCCTTGATCGGCTTTGGATTTTTCTTGGAATCCTTATCGTAAATGATCAATTTGACCGTCACGCGCAATGGCGCAGAATAAGTCATGCCACGCAGTTGGCATTCCTTCACATTAAACGTCGGGGTACCCAGACGATAATCAACATACTCCAAACCCGCGCTACCGGAATAACTGACAATAGGCAGCACGCTTTTCAGAGCACCATGCAATCCATAGTCACCACGTTCCGCCAAAGGCACGTCGGTCTGGAGAAATTTACGGTACGACGCCAGCTGGATTTCCAGCAGGTACGGTACCTCCATGACTTTAGGAAACTTGCCGAAATCTTTACGGATACGTTTCTTTTCAGTGAAGGAGTAAGCCATCTGCGTTCCTCTATTATGACAACCCGATGACGCACAAGCGCGCCATCAACGAATAACGCTTCTCAGTAGCGACAAAAGGCCGGTGACAAAAGTCACCAGCCAATGCCGCTGTTGAGAAGTCTGACCGGGCTTCTTGAAACAAGAAAGAGCCCCGGGTTTCAGCACTCAACAAGCGAGTCTTATTTAAGCTCGACTTGTGCGCCAGCTTCTTCCAGCGTCTTTTTGACCTCTTCAGCTTCGGCCATTTCAACGCCTTCTTTCACTGCAACCGGTGCGCTTTCTACCATGCCCTTGGCTTCTTTAAGCCCCAGACCGGTAATGCCACGAACAGCCTTGATCACCGCAACTTTGTTGCCACCGAAGCTAGTCATCATTACATTAAATTCGGTCTGCTCTTCAGCAGCAACACCGGCGTCAGCAGCAGGAGCAGCAACAGCGACAGCAGCCGCTGCAGACACACCAAATTTTTCTTCCATTGCTTCAACCAAGTCCACCACTTCCATGACGGTCATGTTTGAAATGCTCTCCAGAATATCGTCTTTACTCACAGCCATGATATCAATCTCCTAATGCTTTCAACTCATCGAGCTTTTAATTGCCCGAAAATAAGTGTTTTTTGTTTTCAACAATAAATCGCAAATCGTCGTAAAAAAATGCGCGCATGTCGTTTAAAACGATTATGCAGCATCTTTTTGGTCGCGAACCGCAGCTATCACACGAACCAGCTTGCTCGGCACTTCGTTCAACGTACGTGCCAGCTTCTCTACCGGTGCATTCATCACCGACATCAGCATGCTGATTGCCTGATCCTTGGTTGGCATACTGGCCAGACGTTTAATATCGCCTGCATCCAGCAACTGCCCGCTAATAGAAACCAGCTTCACCACCAGCTTGTCATTTCCTTTTGCAAAATCGGAAATAACACGGGCAGCGGCACCAGGGTCTTCTTGCGAGAACGCCAAAACCAATGGACCTACCATGGCATCACTCATACATTCGAAGTCAGTGCCTTCAAATGCGCGACGCGCCAGGGTATTTTTTACTACGCGCAAATAGACATTTTCTTCACGGGCTTTCACACGCAAAGCTGTCATGTCATCCACTGTCAGACCAATATACTCGGCGGCAATAGCAGAATGCGCATTAGCTGCGACTTCGGCGACTTCGGCGACGACTGCTTTTTTCTGATCTAAATTCAGAGCCACTGAAACACCTCCAGTCGTTAACACTGTTTTTATTAACAAAGAATGGGTTAGACGTTTGTCTTTCCCGCTTGTACTACGTGCCGGTTTTCACCGACACTCTTTAATACAGCGTGACCCAGGAAAATCTACCAGGGAAACACCATCTGCGCAGGCTGACTGTCGTCATTAAGCTCAGCGGATAAAAAAACATCCACCTCACACCTACGGTCTTTGACGGCAACGGTTTTTCAGGACATGTTGTCTAAAAAAACCGCACCCTCAAATTCTGTTTTGTTGTATCGCGGCAACCTAGATCGGTAACGACGACTTATCCACCACTACACCCGGACCCATGGTGCTAGATATGGTCACTTTTTTCATATACACACCCTTGGCAGAGCTGGGTTTAGCCTTCAGCAAATCTGCCAACAGGGCTTCAAGATTCTCACGCAGAGCGGGCACTTCGAAGCTAAGTTTGCCGATGGGACAATGAATAATACCGGCTTTGTCGATGCGATAACGCACTTGACCCGCCTTCGCATTTTTCACTGCAGTGGCCACGTCAGGCGTCACCGTGCCCACTTTAGGGTTTGGCATCAAACCACGGGGGCCAAGTATCTGGCCGAGCTGGCCCACCACGCGCATGGCATCTGGGGAAGCGATGACCACATCAAAATCCATATTGCCTTTTTTTACTTCCGCAGCCAGATCGTCCATGCCCACGATGTCAGCACCCGCCTCTTTGGCAGCATCAGCATTGGGTCCCTGAGTAAACACCGCAACACGCACGGTTTTACCGGTACCATTCGGCAACACGGTGGCGCTACGCACGGCCTGATCAGACTTGCGGGCATCCACACCCAGATTGACACTTACGTCAACGGACTCTGAAAACTTTGCGGGGGGTAAATCCTTAAGCAAGGCTAACGCATCATCAATGGCGTAACTTTTTCCAGCTTCCAGCTTTTCGCTGATTGCCTTGGCACGTTTGGATAATTTAGCCATTATTTCACTCCCTCAGTTTCCAAACCCATACTACGGGCAGTGCCAGCAATAATGCGCACAGCGGCATCCATATCAGCCGCATTCAGATCCGGCATCTTGGTGGTGGCAATTTCTTCTAGCTGAGCACGATTGATCTTGCCCACTTTATCGCGATTCGGCACACCGGAGCCCTTGGCAATACCCGCTGCTTTCCTCAACAGCACGGAAGCCGGAGGAGTCTTGGTAATAAAGGTAAAACTACGATCACTATAAACGGTAATCACCACGGGAATGGGCAAACCCTGTTCCATGCTCTGCGTCTGTGCATTAAATGCCTTGCAGAACTCCATGATGTTAACGCCATGCTGTCCCAGTGCCGGGCCTACAGGCGGACTGGGGTTGGCTTGGCCTGCAGGGACCTGCAGCTTGATATAGGCTTCAATCTTCTTTGCCATGTCTTATTACTCCCAAGTGGGTGCAAGCGCCTTGCGGCTCCCCTGTTTAAAAATAGTGCTAAATGCCTGGAGTTAAGTAAAAACTCTTGGCATTTCAGCTTATCCCTTTTCGACCTGCCCAAACTCCAGCTCAACTGGCGTGGAACGACCAAAAATCAAAACCGATACATGCATCTTGCTCTTTTCATAATCCACTTCTTCGACAACACCGTTAAAGTCATTAAAGGGACCGTCAATAATGCGCACCATCTCGCCCGGTTCAAACAATACTTTGGGCCGTGGTTTCTCCACACCTTCCTGCACACGCTGCAAAATGGAATCAGCTTCTTTATCAGTAATCGGGGTCGGCCGGTCACCAGTACCACCAATAAAACCCAGTACTTTGGGTACGTCTTTTACCAAGTGCCAGGAATCATCATTCAGTTCCATTTGCACCAATACATACCCGGGGAAAAATTTGCGTTCACTGCGGCGCTTTGTGCCCTCACGCATTTCAACGACTTCTTCCGTAGGCACCAAAACATCACCAAAGCTGTCTTCCATGCCCATACGATTAATACGCTCCATCAAGGAACGTTGAACCTGCTTTTCAAAACCCGAATAGGCGTGTACCACGTACCACCGCATTGCCATTTATCGTCTTCCTCGTTAACCGGCCAGTATTACCCCTGACCTGTCGCAATCAATTGGTTAAGGCACGAACCACCCAAGCCAGTATACTGTCGAGCGCCCATAACAGCAGTGACATGATAATCACCACCACCAGCACAATCATTGTGGTCTGCGTTGTTTCCTTGCGCGTCGGCCAAACCACCTTGCGCACTTCGATAATCGCATCACGCCGAAACGCCCAGGCCGTCTGACCTAGCGCCGTCTGCAAAGCAATCATGCCGCTGATGCCTACCGCCACCAACAACGCAATAACTCGCATCCACTGCGGGTAATCCTCAAAGTAATAGAAGCCGCCGATTGCCGCAGCTATCGGAAGCACTGCTACCGTCAATAAAAACTTATCCAATGTCGATGTCCCAAACTGCGTACAACAAAATTTGTTTTCAGCCTACCTGCCACTACCAAGTACCACTTAAAACTTAATAAGTAGTATGCACAGCTATAAGCCGTAGCACGCCACGCCCGTTAAGCCGCGGCAAACCATAGTGGCAGGCCAGGAGGGAATCGAACCCCCAACCTGCGGTTTTGGAGACCGCTGCTCTGCCAATTGAGCTACTGGCCTAAAAAGTGTTCACATTCTTACATTAATATAAGATGCAACTAAAGTTCACGGGCGCGCGATCATACCGTACGCCCATGAATGAGTCATCTTTTTTATATAAAAAATGGTGTTACTCAATAATCTTCGCGACTACACCCGCACCCACGGTACGGCCACCTTCACGAATCGCGAAGCGTAAGCCTTCTTCCATGGCAATAGGGCCAATCAGTTTTACTTTCATGTTGACGTTGTCGCCAGGCATGACCATTTCGGTGCCTTCAGGCAATTCACAAGCACCCGTGATGTCCGTCGTACGGAAGTAGAACTGCGGGCGATAGCCCTGGAAGAACGGAGTGTGACGACCACCTTCGTCTTTGCTCAGAATGTAGACTTCACATTCAAATTCAGTATGCGGTTTGATGGAGCCGGGTTTGCACAGCACTTGGCCACGCTCGACTTCTTCACGCTTGGTGCCACGCAATAGGACGCCGACGTTATCGCCCGCCTGACCTTCGTCAAGCAGTTTACGGAACATTTCCACACCCGTACAGGTGGTGGTGGCGGTATCTTTGATGCCGACGATTTCAATTTCTTCGCCCACTTTGACAATACCGCGTTCGATACAACCCGTCACTACGGTACCACGACCCGAGATGGAGAAAACATCCTCCACAGGCATCAGGAAGTCACCATCAACCGCACGCTCAGGCAGCGGAATATAGGTATCCAGGGCTTCCACCAGCTTGAGAATGGAGGGCACACCAATCTCTGATTCGTCACCTTCCAATGCCTTGAGGGCAGAACCCACAATGATGGGGGTGTCGTCACCGGGGAAGTCATAGGTATCCAGCAGTTCGCGGATTTCCATTTCGACCAGTTCGATAAGTTCGTCGTCGTCCACCATGTCGGCTTTGTTCATGTACACAACAATGTACGGAACGCCAACCTGACGGGACAGGAGGATGTGCTCACGGGTCTGTGGCATAGGGCCATCAGCGGCGGAGCACACCAGAATAGCACCGTCCATCTGGGCGGCACCGGTAATCATGTTTTTCACGTAATCGGCATGGCCGGGACAGTCAACGTGAGCATAGTGACGTGCCTCACTTTCGTATTCCACATGAGCAGTGGCGATGGTAATACCACGCGCGCGCTCTTCAGGGGCCCCGTCAATCTGGTCGTAGGCTTTGAATTCACCGCCGTGTTTTTCGGCCATGACTTTGGTCAAAGCTGCTGTCAGCGTGGTTTTGCCGTGATCAACGTGGCCTATGGTGCCTACGTTGACGTGCGGTTTATTGCGTTCAAATTTTTCCTTGGACATCGGCCGACCCTCTTCCTCTAAATTAAGTTATGCCAAAAAGGTTTAACTATCTATTCTATTTGCTACTTGCTTAATACGCCAAACAAACTGCGTAGTAACACAATCGTCAAAAAAACTGGAGCTCATGCCCGGATTTGAACCGGGGACCTCATCCTTACCAAGGATGTGCTCTACCCCTGAGCTACATGAGCCGCTCTAAACCTGCTTGTCGCAGCCCCGCTCTGGGAACCTGCCATCTGCTGGTATTGCTACCTGCTTGCCAACTGGAGCGGGTGATGGGAATCGAACCCACATAGTCAGCTTGGAAGGCTGAAGTTCTACCGTTGAACTACACCCGCATGAAATCAGTTACGAGGAACCAGCTTCCAACAATATCCACTGGCAACTACACCCGCATACTACGTTATCTATTCTTCTTTTCTTGGTGACCAGCTCTCGCGCTAAATCACTTAATTGGTGGAGGGGGGTGGATTCGAACCACCGAAGGCGGAGCCGTCAGATTTACAGTCTGATCCCTTTGGCCACTCGGGAACCCCTCCCCGAAAAGAAGCGCGTAAGTTTGCGTGATGCACTGCGTTGTGTCAACAGTCCCGCTGGCTTATCTTGAGAGAAATAGGCATGCATGCAAATAAAACCCGCATAATGCGGCCCCTCGCCGCGTTACTCAAACTGTAAAATACGAATTAAGCACTCAAAATATCCAAACAAATAAAATCATTGATTTATATTTAACGGGACAGACCGTTTTCTTCAGTCGCTAATATTAGAGCCGCAGAGTCTAAAATCTAACACAAAGCTACAACGCGCATTTTGATTAAAGTTTGCGCAATGACAGAAGCACGAGGACAATCCTTCCAGTGCATTGAGAGGTTATGTTGTCGTAGTACTGACAAGTGGTGTGTTATAAACGCAGAGGGCGCTAAAGACACAGAGAACGCAAAGTTTTTAGTGTTTTTCTCTGCGACCTTTGCGCCTCTGCGTTAAATACCCGACGATTCTTAAAACCGATGTTTTTAGCGCTTAATTCACATTTGAGACCTGCGTAACATCAGTTAATCAAGGACAAAATCATGCCGCCCATTCGCCAAACCGATCTTATTACCAGCATTGCCGACGCCTGCCAATATATCTCTTACTATCACTCCCCCGACTTTATCCAGGCACTCAATACCGCTTATGAACATGAAGAGTCGCGAGCTGCTCGGGATGCCATCGCACAAATCCTGGTTAATTCTCGCCTCTGCGCCGAGGGCCATCGACCTATTTGTCAGGACACCGGCATCGTTGTGGTATTTCTCAAAGTCGGTATGAATGTGCGCTGGGAAGGCGAATTGTCAGTGCAGGAAATGGTGGACGAAGGCGTGCGCCGCGCCTACACCGATACCGATAACCCACTGCGTGCCTCCGTGGTCAGTGACCCGGCCGGCGCCCGCAAAAATACCGGTGATAACACACCTGCTATCGTCCACACCGAGCTGGTGCCCGGAGACAAACTCGACATCATTGTTGCCGCAAAAGGTGGGGGTTCGGAAAACAAGGCTAAATTCACCGTGCTCAATCCCGGCGACTCCATCGTCGACTGGGTACTGGACACCGTACCCAAACTCGGTGCTGGATGGTGTCCGCCCGGCATCCTTAGCCTGGGCATCGGCGGCACCCCGGAAAAAGCCATGCTGCTCGCCAAAGAGGGCATGATGAGCCCCATCAATATTCAGGAATTACGTATGCGCGGCGCGCAAAACACCACCGAAGAATTACGCCTGGAACTGTTCGAAAAAGTGAATGCATTGGGTATTGGCGCACAGGGGCTGGGCGGACTCACCACCGTTCTGGACATCAAGGTCAGCGATTACCCTACTCACGCAGCCTCCAAACCTGTGGCAATGATCCCTAACTGTGCAGCCACCCGGCATATTCATTTCACGTTAGACGGCAGCGGCCCGGTACAACTGGTCGCCCCCAAACTGGCAGACTGGCCAAAAATCGCCCTCGCTGGAAAAGAAACGGCACGGCCGGTTAATCTGGACACCGTCACCCGCAATGACATCGCTCAATGGCAGACTGGGGAAACTCTGTTGCTTTCCGGCAAGCTACTCACCGGGCGAGATGCTGCGCACAAGCGTCTGGTGACTTTACTCGACAACAATGAGCCATTACCTGACGGTATTAACCTCAGCGGCCGCTTTATTTATTACGTCGGTCCTGTAGATGCAGTGCGTGACGAAGCTGTTGGCCCCGCTGGCCCCACTACTGCCACACGCATGGACACATTCACCGACACCATTCTGGAAAAAACCGGTCTGATCGGCATGGTGGGCAAAGCCGAGCGTGGCCCTGCTGCCATTGAATCC
Source organism: Gammaproteobacteria bacterium (assembly GCA_021647705.1). Lineage (GTDB taxonomy): Bacteria > Pseudomonadota > Gammaproteobacteria > SZUA-152 > SZUA-152 > SZUA-152. The sequence continues at coordinate 140,787 of JAKIUF010000005.1, forward strand.
ATCAAAAAATACGGTGCGGTGTATCTTATTGCTACCGGCGGCGCTGCTTATCTGGTCTCCAAAGCCATTCGCTCATCCCGGGTTGTCGCTTTCCCGGAGCTGGGCATGGAAGCAATCCATGAATTTGTGGTGGAAGACATGCCCGTAACCGTGGCCGTGGATACACAAGGCAATTCCGTACATCAAACCGGACCTGCCGAATGGCAAGCGCGCATCGCGGGCATTCCCATCAAAACCGTGCAATAACGCCTATATCGAACAACCAAGAAGGGGGCGTCATAAAACGCCCCCTTTTATTTGAAATCACTTGCACTGCACAGAAATAACAGATGTTAATTTAACTGCACCATCAGTATTTTGAAATTGTTGTCCTGCTTCATAGAAATCTGACGGTACAAGGTCACCGGCAAACGGTTTACATAAGCCGTGCGCAGAGTATTAGCCATTTCCTGATTAACAACACTTTCATTGTTGTCACTTGAGTGCAGAGTCAGGGTATAAACCATACCGGGCTTGGAATCGAGAGATACAAATACCTCAGCATGCGTTTTGTTTTTACCCTCGCCAAAATCCATCCCTTCCACCTGTACACGGTACAAGCTGACCTTACCCGATACTTCCACCGAGTGGCGATCTGGTGAACCAATGGCTATCGGGCTGTCTGCCTGAGCAATGCTGCTGACAAGCAGGCCCAATGCAACCATTGAAACAAAAATAGAACGCGAATAAATTCTCATGGTAAATCCCTCCATAGAGTTAATAAAATTAAAACTGCATTAAATACAAAACAATCCCCCGGCTTATCACCGTTTGTGCTTTGCATGGGAAGGGATCATAAAGACCGATTCTGAAACCAAACTGAAAAAATGGGGCGAGAAGAAAATAATTTATTATTGGGTGCTGCAAGTACAAACAGGCAAACTGAAACTCAGTATTATTGCCCAGACAGGCTTCTGGACGTTTTATCGGTACACAGAAACCACTGGGACATTTCTTTGAGCACTTGTTTTGAGCAAGTATTCGCCAGCGCAATACTATTTACATCACTCATTTGGTCCATGAGTATTAACGCGGTATTTACAGCTTTCGGTGTGTTATGCCGAGCCGCCTTGAGCACAAGAGAGAGCCCTCTGATTTTATTTTCCGACTCATTCCAACCATAAAATATCTTTTCACCAAGATAGAGTGTCGCCGGATGGAATCCCTGAGCTGATGCTTCAGTGAGTTGTCGCTGCGCCTCTTCAGCATCCTGTTGATTGCTGGACTGGCTCAAAATAATACCCAAAGCATATCGGGAAGACAGATGGTCATTTTTCGCAGCAAAAGCATACCATTGCCGGGCTTGCCCTAAATCACCCGCCTCTTTCAACAACTCCGCCAACCGGTAGGCGGCATTAACATCACCTTGTTGTGCAAAACGCAGATATATATCCCGAGCTATTTTTAAATCCTGTGTAACACCGTTGCCTTTGACATATAACCGGGCCAAACGCAGTTCTGCCCGACTGTAATTTTGTTCGAATGACTTTGCATACCATTTAAATGCCAGTTGGTCATTTTGCGGTGTACCCAATCCCTTTTCATGAGCCAATCCCAGATAGAAGCTTGCTGCACCAATACCTTGCTCTGAGAGCTGTTGATAGGTAGCCAGTGCCTCCTGGTTACTCCCGGATGACTGACTGTTCTCAAGTTTGATTCTTGCCAAACGAAGCAGGGATAACGCATGCTGCTGCTCTGCTGCGACAACATACCAATGCAAGGCTGAAGGACCAGGGGTCCCGGCATTCGTTGATTCACTGTCCTCAATTAATCGGGCAAGCTTGTATGCCGCTGCCACATTGCCATTTTTTGCCAACTTTTCGTACAAATTCATAGCCCGCTTGAGGTCTTTTATATCACTCTGTGCTGTCTCATAGAGCTGCGCCAACTTAAATTCCGCTGCTACATCACCCAGCGCTATGGCCTGTTGATACCAATATAAAGCTTGTTGCTCATTTCGAGTAACATATACACCCTGAAAGTAAATCCTACCTAGCCGACTCGCCGCCTTAGCAAGCCCCGCAGTGGCTAGGTTTTTGTAGCGTGTTATCGCACGCGTTACGTCATGCTCTGTACCCAACCCATCCAGCTCCATATCAGCAAGATGAATATCTGCGCCAACCCGGCCCGCTGCAGAAGCTTTGCCTAACCACAAATAAGCCTCTTGATATTGCTCGGTGATCCCTGTTTGTTTTGCCTGCTTTAAATGGGTTTTTCCAAGATCATAAGCTACGCTAACATGACCTTTTTCATAGGCCGAGTAAAACAGACCCAGCGCTTCCCGGTATACTTGTTCATCATAGATTTTATTTTCCTGACCGATAACCAGCAATCGCCCTAAACCGACTTCTGCTTGCGGGAAACCTTTTTGAGCCAAAACAGCCCAGTGTAAGCGAGCTGACTGATAATGCTGATTGTCAAATTCTGTTTTTGCTATACGCAAATCTGCGCAGCTAACTAAAAAAAAACTCAGCATTGCAAGCTGGAAAATTGTTTTTGTAAAAGGCATGCCTTTCCCCCACACATAAAACAGTCTTTTTTTCTCGGGAGATTTCATCATGCGAACCTCATAAACAATTTTTCAATCAAACTGACCATTTTCTAAAAAAACACGCGATAATTTATCAACGCCCGATAAATGGTTTTTTTTGAGGTCACACCATCAAAAGCCTTCCCACCCCAAAACCCGGAAACAATAAATTGTGCTTGTTGGTTTTTCCGTAATACACCACCAAATACAAAGTCCAGCCCCTGACCAATTTCACCGGATTGTCCATTAGGTGTCAGACCTGGGCTGGATGCATCAATATATGGCAACGCCCTATCCTGACGATAATAATGGTAAGCTGATTCAAACCAGAAAAAGGGTGATAAAGGATAGCCTGCGGTTAACGTAACGATGTGCAGGTTGGATAATTTCGGGTTGAGTGCTTCACCATAATAACGATAGCGGCTTGTTCCCAGCACACGTTTTTTATTACTGGCTATACCCGGTTGATTATATTGACTTAACGTCCCCCCATTGTTATCCCCACTGGCCGCCGCATAGTTAAAGCCTAGAGAAAACCCTTGCATTGTCTTTCGCCAGATAAATCTAATATCAATGGCCGTACCATTTTTCAACGTTTGATTTTCGTAGGATGCAATATATCTGTCATTATTTGGCAACGTAGAAATATTCAGCCTTTGTGTGTCTCCAGACAACACCGCCAGCGTACCACTGTATTTAAACTCCCCCCTCCCGAAAGCGCGTCTACCATAGGCCTGAACCCCAAGCCAGTTTAAACGGCTGCGCGGCTGAATAATGTCATTTGTAGCAAAATTACGCCCGGTTTGATTCTCCGCAACATTATTTTGTTCGTTTAACCCATATATGCCAACGTAATGTTTGTAATACCACTGGTACTTCAATTCTGCCAACAGAAAACGACTGTCTTCAATATTGAGATTAAATTCATTATCACCCAGTCGATAACTGAAAAACCGACCACCATAAGCAAGCTGCCATTGCAACAGAGTACGACTAAATTCCAGCTTGATGGCATCCAGCTCAGTGTCATAATTCCAGGCATTGTTGTCGCGAAATGTTTGCCGCCCCACATGAAATGAAAGCGATGGGATATAATCAGAAACCCGGTTTGTACTGATATATAGCCGCTTTATCTCCAGGTAAGCCTCACTGGAAAATTTCGAATTTTCTCGTTTGTATATATTTTTTCCCAACCCCACAATGCGCGTATCGAAAAGCAACAACCAGTCAGGGCTTAATTCATATCGAGCACGCAAACCGAGTTTAATATCAGCTGCGGTCTGTTCGAGCCGCCCCACACCAGCCTCCTGCATACCCAGATTGTGGTAACTGCGGAGGTCCAAATAATAAGTTCGCTCATTTTTGCCAACGCCAATGCCCTGGCTGGCATGACCAAAAGGCATCCATAAACATACAACAAAAAATATAACGGGCAGGTAATGTGGGTTAAATGACATATTCAGAGATCTTTTTTCATTTGCTGGAGCACATCTTCATAGTTTATTTGAGCATCAGGGTCACGATGAAAATTAATCAAATCAATAGTACGACGGGTATCTTTTTCGAGTCGTGCAAAATCTCGATCCTTATAATGCTTCAAAGCATCCTGCGCGGATGACCTTCGGCTACTTAATCGATCCAGGTAAGTCTGCATCTCCCAGTCCAGGTTTTCAGCTAATCGTTTTTCTTTCACCAGCCGTTCATTTTTCTTGAGCGTCTTGGTATTTTTCATGCTAGTTATTTCATTCAGAGAAACAGCATGGGTTGACTGTGCCAATAATTTTTCAGTGCCCAATGACTTGAGGTATTGATATGCACTGGTGGTATTGGACCGTTTCCAGTTATCACGAAAAATTTCTGCTTTTCGGGATGCCTTGCCACCGAACAAATCAGCTTGTCGCAAGAGCCTGGGGTTGCATTTAATCCAACGGCAATCAATCACCTGACCTTTGGACAAGCGTTGCATCGCATCATGAAAAACCTCTTCCAGCTGAGGATAAGAGACGCCAATAATTTTGGGGATAAGCACGAGATCATTAGCCGCTTTTAAGCTACCCAGAATTGATGCAGAAGCCAACAGAAGAAGCGCATCATACTCACGGCCTCCAGTGTCCCCTTTGCCGTGTAAAAAATAGTGGCCCAGCCACAGCAACGCATTGGAATTACCACTTTGTGCAGAAGACGTGTACCAATAAACAAGCTGATCCAGCGATGCTGGGTTTATAAGAGGCCGGTCTTCACCCATTTCTGCAAGCACGGTATAAGCACTACTAACACCGGCTTCCGCAAGCTCCTCCATAACTCTAAATTTTGCTTGTTCCAGCTCGCGCTCTTCTGTTGTGTATTGCGTTAACGTTTTTTCTGCTAACAACGTACTGGGGTAAAGCAGTATCAATAAAACCACGATTAATCGTCTACAACTCATGGGCTCACCACCTGCGGGCTCATCAGGCTGGATTCAGAAATTGGCATAGTGCTGTCATTTTGATGCCACAAACTTTCTGCAAAAGGAGCAAGCTCACCACCAAAAAATACAGGGCCAGAATTGTGAAACTTATTATTCCTGATAGTCACAATACTCTTGTTCTTAGCTGTCATCGCAGCATTCAGGTTGCTGTCAAATTGATTCCCCTCATACAGAACAGAAGCTGATTTATGGTAAGGGTCCAATTTGAAGTTTCGGGTTTCAAGCTTATCAATATCGACAACAGCCGTTTCTGCTCCAGAATAACCATTTCGAAAAATGAAATTGTTTTTTGTATTAATATGGTCACTATTACGAACATAAATACCATTGCGTACATTTCGAGCCGTTATGTTATCTAAAACAAGATTATGATCGCTTTCAAATATAGCGATTCCATCGCCTTCATTACCTATGGTCAAATTGGAATATAACAAAGTGGTATTACAATTTCGGTCAAGCATGATGCCAGAACCATAATTAGAGAAGCTGATATTTTCCGCAATGATACTGTTATTTACTTTGCGCGAAATAATAATCCCGTGAGCTTGCTGGGCGTTATACGTGAGATTCCTGGCAATCAGCAGACGATTGGAATAATCATGGGGATCAATATTGTAGATGATATTGTCGTAATACACATTGCCCAACAACACAACATCATCCGCCTGGCTGCTATAAAAGCCAAAAAAATTGTTGGTAAAAGTATTTCCGATAAGCCAACCAGTTGGCTTGCTGCGTTCTCGAATATATCCATGTAACTGGTGGGTGACAACAGGAGGCCGTTTGGATATGGATAAACCAAAGGTGCCCGGCTGTCCTTTATAACCTAAACCGCTTACTCTGGAGTTGGCCATGTATATCTGTGAACCCGCATTCATGAGGATATAAGGCCTGGGAGTCTGGCTACCGTATAGCAAGAGTTCATTATCCCGAACACTTTCTCTTTCCCCTTCATTACCCGCATCTTCATCCCATGAGCTAATACTTGCATCAGCAACAAATAACTGACCATCAGTCAGCAGAAATACACCGTGATGTAATGATAAACGTATTGAAATATCGCGTATCACCAAGCTAGCGGTGGGGGAAACATAGATGGGTTGACGAAAAAGATAAGTGTCACCCTCTGCTCTTTCAATGATGCTATTGTCATCAATCAAACGATACAGATCGGCAACAGTGTACACACCGTTGGCAACGACAATAGTCCGAGGATGAGTAATGCCATTAGCCTGCCAGACTGATTGCATTCCTTTATTTTGACTGCTCATAAAATACAGTCGGGCGGACAACAATGATTCCACATCAGAACCATACATTTTCTTTGGGATACGCTGCCTGACCGCTTCAACGGTATACCGGGACCAATCCATATTCTGATAGTCTGACAACATTGTTTTCAAAATGTCAGCATGGGCCACCTGCTGGGCACACACCACGCTAGCAGAAAAAAATACAGCGGCCACACACAAAAGGCGTGAAAGAAGTCTGATGCTGCCGCCTCCTGTTAAACACTTTGGCTTCATTGCAATTGTCATTTAGTAAAGGGAGAAGAAAACGTATCAATCCTTACCGCGGCTGCCGCACCCAGACTTCCGATGTCCAACGGCTCATTTGTTTCGATTAATACATCCACATACCCAATCGGACTAGTAGGTGTATTGGCAAGCGGCGCAGCATGTTGTTTCTCTATGGACTCACTGACCACAACATCTTTGACAACACCTTTTTTAATTTTTCCATTGGCAAGACGAATTTCAGCTGGCTGGTTTATCGTAATCTTTTTTACATATTCGTAACTTATTTTTGCATTGACATATAACTGAGCATCGCCAGGCAACAATGTCATAATGGGTTCACCCCGATCAATAAATTGTTTATCCAGGACATGAAATGACAGTACGGTGCAATCACAGGGGCTTTCAATACTATTACTTCCGCCTCCTATTAATTTGGCCAGTGCGATAACTTTTCCACGGTTGACATGGGTATTTTCATCATTTACCAATGCATGAAAATAACTGGCTTGAGGAGCACGTATAACCACCACGGGAGCGTCTACAACGGCCGAAAGGCTTTCTACAACATAAATTCGCTGATATAGCGTATAGGCAATAAACAACAGCAGCGTAACAATAGTGGCTAATAGCGCAAAATAACCCAACATTTGCCGCGTCCGCTGCCATAACATTTTACCGGTTGATAAACTCTCTATCTTATCAGCACGTTTTTCTGTGTAATTATCACGCCGCAATACATTAATTAGATCACCGTTACTAACAGCTTCTCCGGTTAAATATGCATTAATCACGTAATAAAGCAGCGACAACCGGCTGGGAGAAATATTTACAAAGCGACAGCCAGATTCTGATTTACTCGCATTATGCCAAACAATCTCAAACTCGATATCCACACTGGTTTCAAAATCCAGAAAGTCAAAAAGCAACTTTCCTTTATTAGCTTGTTTATAAGTAATTGTTTCCGGAAGATTCCCGATTGAAAACCCGGAAACAGACCAGTTATCTATCGCATATTTCCGCCCTGCCAAAACAAGCTTGACGGGAATCTGGTAGCGTGCATGTTGCCGCGATTGTTCAGCTTCATGAATTATTTGAGTAGGCATGGTTATATATTTTCTTTGGTTTCATTTGTGTTTAACGGAAAAATTCCAAATATGTCATCTATCCCGTCGTTCAAGGTGTTTTTATATCGATCCATCCAACTGATCACCAACTGCCAGCAAATACTGATAGATATCACTGATACTGAATACGCCGGTGACAAAGGTAACACCGGTAACAAACAGAATTAAATAAGCGACCACTGATACGTTAGAACTTGATTGCTGGTACCAGCGATCAAATTTATTGCCACCTTGTGCTAGCGTGGTTTTTTGTCGCGTCCACTTTTGTTTACTCAAGTGACTCAGCACATAAATCTTTACCAGAGAACCATAAATCTGATTAAAATAGATCAGAAAAGGCCAGGTAATACTGATTTTTTTGCGTGATGACAACAGCATTAACGCCTGGGAATAGCGTGTAAAGGCAATCCACCAGGCATACATCAGTAACAGTGTAATACCAAACTTGCTGGCACCAATGATTGCAGCGCAAAGCCCAAAGAGTGATGTCCACATGGAGATACGTTGATCCAGCAAATTCCACCAAACAAAGGTGCCCATGGTTTTACGTGGCACCTTGAGCGCCCGACTGTTGGTGCGCAGCATATTACCGAACCAGCGCCGCATAAGCGTATTAGCACCAATAAAAAAATTAGGATGGGGCGGCTCTTCAATGGTAATAACTTGTACATCTGGCACATACCACATTTCCCAGCCATTTTTCAGCAGGTGGTACCATGAGGACTTATCATCCCCTGTCAGAAAACGAAACCGGCCAAGCCGCCAATGATTAATGTGATCATGCTGAACGCCGCTAATAAAATCTGCATCACTTATTAAGCTAGCGCGAAACATGGACATACGTCCCGTCAGCGTTAATACACGGCGGGACAAGCCCATGGAAGACATATACACATGACGCTGGGCAAAGCGCATGCTGTACCAACGCCGGTAAATACCCGTAATAAAATCATCGCCAAGCAGGTTACATACCTCATCAGTCGTTAATGCACCCAGCTTGGGATTCAAGGCAAAAAGGCGCGCACAAGCCAATGTGGAACCAGGGGCCAGGATGGAGTCTCCATCGATGACAGAAGCTACCGCCGTACTTTTATCCACTGGCGTACTGGCAATGGCACGAAATCCTGCCGCTAACGCATCACGCTTACCGGTACCCGAGATACGCACTATTTTTAATTTAACTCTGGACGGCGGTGTGTGCGCATGAAAAATAGTCTTGATGATCTTTTCTTCACTCATCTCGACAATAGACACCACGATGGTGACAGGCAGGTTACAGCGGATTGCCTCCTTGAACGCTTCGCGATACACCTGCGTGGTAACATCTGTACCAATACGAAACGTTGTCAGCAAAAAAAACACATGAGACGGGTCCGCTGCCGCACCCAGCTCTATAGTCTGGCGTCGCCACTTGGGGAAAACTATTTTCCGAAAAATGAGCGCGCGAGTAAAATGGGTTATCGCCCAACCATAGCGCCAAATAGCAATAAGCCCCAAAGCGAGGACAAATTGCGTCGCCGCTGGGTCAAAATAATATGCGGGCAAAGACAGGGCAGCAGCAACCAAAAGCAGAAAATAAATGAAATACCCTGTCATGCCTGATACTTTACCCGTGTGGTAATAACAAATGCCATCATAAATCGCTACTCATCACACGCCTTCAAAAAATCAGCTTTCGGTGTATTTTTCGTACGAACCATTTTTTGCCCAGGCAGCGCAATAATGGTATTACCACAGACTTTTTTCTGGGGAAGACGGATTATTTTCAATCCTCCACCCTCATTGTCATACAGGTAATTGCCATAGACCGTATTATTTATGCCATCAGCTTCAGTGTCACCACCAAGGCGTACGCCTGCGCCCACGTTGGCAAAAATCGTATTGTAGCGAATGATGTTGTTATTCCCTCTAACGGAAATACCTCCCACATTTTTATCTTTTTGCCCAGTGCAAATATTGTGTTCAACAATATTTTGTCTCGAACTTTCTTTTATATCGACACATTCACTGCCATGAGGTGAAATGTAATTGTGGTGTATCCAGTTGTTATTGGACTGGTCCGCCTCTCTTGTGGGGTTCACATCTTCGAGGATTTGCTCGGGTGCTGTACCAATATAAACACCTTCACCATTGTGTTTTCCGCGATTAAAAACATAATCCCTAAGACCGCAGTTTTGAATATGGCTGTAAGCGACTTCGTTATTTGTTGCCATATATTTGATCCGGACACACTCACCATAAGCATTCTGCAACCTCATGCCGAGCAACCGTACATGGCTGATACCTAAAGCTTTCTTCCCTTTGATATAAACCAGCTTATCCCGGTAATGTTCCAGTTTGTCGCCTGGCCCATGTTTCCCATCTACCGTAAAGTTATTCAGCTCAATATGGCTATGATGTATGTCAATTACATAGTTTTTTCCTGCGCCACGCACAATGGCTTCGTGAGTCCCCGTAATACGGATCGGGTGCAAAGCATTACCAGCTCGCACCGTTTCTACATCCTGATTATAAATCCCGGGCAACAAAAAAACAGTATCACCTGCCCATACCTGCTGAAGAGCATGATTGATCGTCTTTAGCGGATATTGTGACGTCAACCCGTCATTACCATTATCCCCCTCTGGGCTGATAAAAAGCAGCTTTATCGCAACCATTGACTGGCCCTTGGCGGAGGAGTCCTCAGTCGCAGTTATCGCTGATGGCCCCACAGCACATGCTGAACAGGCAAAAAAAATGAGGCTGTATATCAACCTCATTTTTCGGTTGCAACATTTTGCGGCCCGATGTTTTTTCACCAACAAATTCCCCGGTATTGGTCCGTGCTGCATTTCTCCGAAACACGAATCAAATCAATCACTTTTTGATCGGACCCTATTTCATCGATAACACTGATAAATTCCTTGTCATTATTGCCGACAACAAGAACATCGGCATGTTCAATCACCTCGTCCAGATGATCCGTTAACAAGCTGGAAACATGGGGAATATGATTCAGCAGATACTCTTTATTTCCGCCTGTAATAGTTGCTGTTTTAACATTACGATCATAAATTTTTACGGAATATCCCTTGCCAATTAATAGCTCCACGAGCGTAACCTGAGGGCTTTCTCTAACATCATCAGTTCCCGCTTTAAAGCTCAGCCCTAAAATGCCAACTTTTTTTCTTCCGGCTTCTTTGATCATATTGTAGGCACGCTGAATTTGTTCTTCGTTACTGGCGAGAAGGGAACTCAGCAGCGGAGTATTTATATCCATGCTTTTGGCTTTGTAAGTAATTGCCCTGACATCTTTGGGCAAACACGAACCGCCGAAGGCATAACCGGGGCGCAGATAGTAAGGCGATAAATTGAGCTTTATATCCTTACAAAAAATATCCATCACTTTTTGACCATCTATCCCAAGCTCTTTGGCAATATTACCAATTTCATTTCCAAAAGATACTTTGGTTGCATGCCAGCTGTTATCTGCATATTTCACCATTTCGGCTGTCGGAATTTCGGTGCGAATCAATGGTGCATCGAGATCCTGATACAAGGCCGCAACCAGGTCACCTGAAGCAACATCGCTCTCTCCAACAATAGTCTTCGGGGGATGGTAAAAATCATAAATGGCCGTACTTTCACGCAAAAATTCAGGGTTGGAGACATAACCAAAACCTTCACCCAGCTTTTTTCCTGAATATTTTTCGATGGTTGGAATCGCAAGCTCGTAGCCTGTGCCGGGCAAAACCGTGCTTCTCATCACGACAACATGGCGTTCTTTTTTATCTTTTATCGCCAGACCTATCTCTTTGCATACTTGCTTTATGTAATCAAGGTTTAAACTGCCATTGGCATTGCTTGGAGTGCCAACACATATGATCGACACCGCGCTTTCCTGAACCGCCTGTATGGAATTGGTTGTCGCTGACAACAAGCCTTTGTCAACGCTGGAGGCAATGGTTTCCTCCAAATCCTTTTCGATAATGGGAGAGCGACCCTCATTAAGAATATCAACTTTGGTTTTATCAATATCAACCCCAATAACCTCATGACCATTCTTTGACAAACAGGCAGAACACACTGCACCGACATATCCCATACCCAATATACTTATTTTCATGTTGCCCATTTTTATATTCATCCAGTTGGTAGACGCCACATCACTTTCCAAAGCTTGTAACGGTAATTATATCGCCACAATACGCCATACCCACAATCAAAAAATGGGGGTTTTAAACGAAACGCAAAGGGAGAAATTTAGTGATCCACTAAAATAACGAACAATGTCTTCTTGCAAGCTGTACCTTACAAAAAGCGACCTCCGCACAATTACTGTGAACAAAAGCTAGCTATTATTTTAGTATTAGGAATGCTAATACAGGCATGGATCACATTGGGGGCAATAATCACATAAAGCCAAGGTCTTTGGAAGAGGTCCAGACACCTGATTATAAGATTTATCGATAAAGTCGGCATATTACCCAACTCAACATAGCCAGACTGAACAATGTCTCAACGTAATTTCATTGCTCCTCCCAACCAAAAGCCACTAACTCACACCCACTTTGCAGCAAATAACCTTTCCATCATTTGCCCATTCATACATACGTGCTCAGGATAATAAATTAGACTCCATTTCAATCCTCTTAAACTGTAATCAGCTCAAAAAGTGAAAATCAATAATATTCATATATGCAGCCAACTCTGGCGACGAACACATGCCAGCAAGCGACAACCAAACTGAAGTCACTTGGAAGTATTTTATACCGCTAAATTGAAAGCGATAACTTAACCTCATCAAGCCCCCGATCAATATTAAAGAATAAACGCATTTTATTTGCGAAATGCGAAATGCGAAATGCGAAATGCGAAATGCGAAAATTTTATTGGCAAAACTCAAGTACAACACAAAACAGCACTTATTATCATTTGTGTTATGTTTTACACAAAAAGAGATAAGAGGCGGATATCTCTGAAGCCAGACTAAAAAACAACCCAAAAGGAAATAATCAAAAACGGTAAATATGTAAAGGAGCCCCCGGACCGGAAAAACACGGTCTGAGCACAGCTAAAAACAAGGCTGTCTATATCATTCACTTTTTAGACCCAATCTTTTCATTATGGGCAGTGTGGGCTTTTGATTCCTGGACAAGAAAAAACACCACTCCAACCAAGACAATATCAACTACCTGCAACAACAAACTCTTGGGCGTCTCAAAACCCACCTGCGTGCTCAAAAGTAACGCGCAATCAGGATCATCAAAATCACCTTGGCTAAGCGTGTTTCAGTGGCTAAATCTGACGGGGTGCAATCAAACAGACGGGATGCCAGGATTCAGGCATCGATAGTGGCCGTGAAAAACATCACCGACACAGTGGGCAGGCTGGCAATAACCGCGAATAGCACCACAAAACGGCTGCCTCACCATGCACCTTCAAACCACTCTTCCCGCTTTTTCATCGGCGTCACTGCTTTGCTAGACGAAACAGGCGCACATTGTTACCCGTTAATGCACAACGATCAAAGACACACTATTCGCCAAGGGCTTTATCCTGTGCCACCACAGCTTGGGACTGCGCTGCCTCAGCATCCTTGCGCGCCTGCTTGTAATCACCTTCCTGCAAAGCATGTTCAGCGTTCTGCAACAAGGCCTCGGCTGACTGCAAGTCCTTGCTCGCACGCACCTCAGCACCCGCTTTACGAGCGGCATCCAGTGCTTGACGAGCATCACTCATTTCCTGTACCGGCGGTACAGTGGCGCAGGCCGACAACGCAAGAGCAAGCGCCAAAAAGGAGATTCTGAAATGCTTTTTGAGAAAATGTGAGATTGTATTCATTGAGCCATTAAATTAAGAATATATACCCGCGACATCACGGTGAAATCAACCTAGCACCAGCCCCAAACACTGTCAACAACCTGTCAAAAAGCACATTCGAGGCGACAACGCTCGCAAGCAACCGATACAATTGCCGCCCGTTAATGACATCATCAGGAGACACCGGCATGTCCACCACTATCTACCACAATCCACGCTGTTCCAAATCACGCCAAACGCTGGAGCTGCTGAAAAATAACAATACTGAGGTCCGTGTTGTAGAATATCTCGACACCCCGCCGGATGCTGCCATTCTCGATGAAGTGCTTCAATTACTCAACCTCGAACCCCGCCAGTTGATGCGTACACACGAAGCCGAATACAAAGACAACAAACTCGACGATACCTCGCTGAGTCGCGAGCAACTCATCGCCGCCATGGTGGCACACCCCAGACTTATCGAACGCCCCATCATCATCACCGAACACAACGGTAAACGCCAGGCCGCTATCGGTCGTCCGCCGGAATCTGTGCTGGACATCCTGCCATGAACGATATCCTCGTTTTATATTACAGCCGCAAAGGCAGCACCGCCGAAATGGCCACGCTCATTGCCCGGGGCATTGAAGAAACACCCGGCACGCAAGCACGGCTGCGCACCGTACCTCCTGTGTCCACTGTCTGTGAAGCCACTGCCGATGACATTCCCGACAACGGCCCACCCTATGTCAACCACGATGACCTGCGCGAATGCAGCGGCCTGATTCTCGGCAGCCCTACCCGCTTCGGCAACATGGCCGCACCGCTGAAATATTTCATCGATTCCACTTCTGATGTCTGGCTCTCCGGCGCACTTGCGGGCAAACCTGCCGCCGTGTTCACCTCCGCCTCCAGCCTGCACGGAGGACAGGAAAGCACCCTGTTGACCATGATGGTTCCTTTGCTGCATCACGGTATGCTCATCACCGGCCTGCCCTATTCCGAGACGGACTTGATGCACACCACCAGCGGTGGCACGCCTTATGGCGCGAGTCACTTTGCGGGAGATGATAATAAGCGACCGCTGAGTGATGAGGAGAAACGGCTGTGCAAGGCGTTGGGGAAACGGGTGGCCGGGATTGCGGTTAAGTTAACTTGATGGCGTTTAAAACAGCTGTGTATCGTCGGTTGGTGGTGAGCTTGCGAACCCCAACACCTTGGCTACGTTAGGGTTCGCAAGCTCACCGCTAACCTACAATAAATAGAAACCCGGTTTAAGTTGACAAGGGAATCCCCCCCAGCACCTGCAACACACAACTAAATCAAATCACGCACAAACGGAACCGTAAGCTTCCTCTGCTGCACCAACGATGCCTCATCCAAGCGATCCAACAACGTAAACAACGACCCCATATCCCTTGCACTACGCCGCATCAAAAACTGCGCCACCTCATTCGGCAGATCAAACCCCCGTCCTTTTGCACGCAACTGCAACGCAGAAATTTTTCCCGCATCGTCCAGCTCCACTAACTGCATCACCGGCCCCCAAGCCAGACGTGATTGTAAATCAGGCAACTGCGTCTTTAACGCTGAAGGCGCAGTATCGGCAGCGACCAACAAACGACTGCCCACATCACGTACACGGTTATAAAAATGAAACAGAGCCTCATCCCACTGAGCGTTACCTGCAATGAGTTGCAGGTCATCAATACACACCAGTGACATTTGTTCCAAACCATCAAAAATTTCGGGGGATAATTCTGCCAGTTCCACCATTGGTAAATAAGCCACGGTACGTTGATGTTCCGCAGCGAGCTGACAGGCGGCTTGCAGCAAGTGGCTTTTACCAACGCTGCTGCCTCCCCATAAAAACAGGAACTGTTCGGCGGCAGTATCGCCTGCCGCAACACCTCGCAGATGATGTATTATTTCCGCGCTTTCCTCCCCCGAAAAATAATTGTCAAATGACAGACCATCCCGCCAAGCAAAACGCAGAGGTATTTGTTCTGTGAGCACGCTGCTCACCCTAAAAATTTACGGGTCAGCATAAAGTTTACTTTGTTGGTATTGCTGATGCGCATAACGCAATAACACCATAATCACCGCTGCGGCAGGCAGTGCCAGCATGACGCCGACAAAACCGAACAACTGGCCACCCGCCATCACGGCAAAAATAACCGCTACCGGATGAAGACCGATTTTATCGCCCACCAACAATGGTGTTAATAACATCCCCTCCAAAGCCTGACCGACACCAAAAACCAATGCCACTAATAGCAAATAGTATATTTCGTGGAATTGCATCATCGCCGCAATACCCGCCAGCAGAATACCAATAATAAACCCGAGGTACGGCACAAAGCTTACTATTCCCGCTACCACACCAATAATCAGCGCCAGCTCCAGGCCGATCCACCACAGCCCCAGTGAATAAACGGCACCCAATGCCAGCATCACCAATAACTGGCCCCGTAAAAAAGCACCCAACACGGTGTCAGAATCCCTGGTCAGCTGTACTACGGTGCCTTCCCATTTACGAGGCAACAATTCCCGCACCCGTGTTACCAGATGATCCCAATCTCGCAACAAATAAAATGTCACCACCGGAATCAATACAAGATTTGCCAATATGGCCAGCATTGCCATGCCGGATGAGGACAGCCAGGACATGACGCCACCCGCCGCACCGCCTACCTGTAACCAGTTTTCCTGTGCGGCGGATTTGAGCATTGACCAATCCAACAGCGCAGCGTCCACACCGAAAGTTTGTTTCAGCCAGGGTGTCAGGTGTGTTTGCAACCAATCAATATACGTCGGCAAAGCCTTGGCAAGAGAAGCAAGCTGTTGTTGCAGCGCAGGTATCAACAGTAACATCGCCCCCGCCAATACGGATAACAGCAATACAAATATCACCACTACCGCCACCGTGCGCGGCAACCCTTTTGCTTCCATGCGATCCACCAACGGATCACCCAAGTACGCCAATAACGCCGCCATCAAAAAAGGGGTTAATACAGGGGCCAGCAGATAAATTAAAAAACCCGTCGTTAACATAACGGCGAGCAATAACCACTTTTGTGAATCGTTTAACATGTATAAAAACTCTGTGTAATGACGACAAATTTAAACGTATGCGGCTTGCATCAGTTTTTTTTCCGTATGGCTTTGTATGCCCGCTGACCCCACACCAAAACATAATCCAGACCACTCAACACCGTGGTAGCGAGCACGATATAGGACAACGCTTCAATAACCCAGGGCGTGAAAGCAAAGTCACCGTGATAAAACACCACTGCCAGCACGAAGACAATCTGCATGACAGTGTTCAGTTTGCTGATGCGCGAGGGCTGCATTTCGAAACGGCCCAGCGTGTAATGAAAAACCACTCCGCCGATAACAATCAACAAATCCCGCACCAGCACAGCGAACAGTAGCCACAAAGGCACCAACCCCAGCCAGGTCAGAGTAATAAATGAACACACCAACAACAGTTTGTCGGCCAGCGGATCGAGTATGGAACCCAGGCGACTCTGCCAACCGTAATGCTTGGCAAGGAAGCCGTCCAGCCCATCAGAAAAACCCGCCACTGCAATCCATATCAGCGCGATACCGAATTCCAGTTGCAGCAAACTCCATACCACGGGCACCACCAGAAACATACGGATGATGCTGATAGCGTTGGGCAGTTGACTCAGTTCCATGACGTCAAGTTTTCACCAGTTTCCTCTTAAGGAAGCAATTGATAAGTCTGCGTATTTCTTTTTGTCCAGCTGAGCAACTCTCCATTCGCCATCATCGGTGGCTGATAACGTTGCAACACATGCCCCAATGCAATGGTCTGGGCAATAGCCTCAGGACCACCTTCCACATCCAGCTCAAAAGTGACCTGATCGGCATCCACCTGTGCGACCTGTACATGTTCCACCTGTTGCAGGGACTTCAGATAACGGGTGACCCGCGCGTAATCACGCAGAGTGCGCACATCAATAATCGTCACCGGCAACAAATCAGCCTGCTCTCCTGCCACCGGCGCATAACGCGAGGCCAACACCCTGATGGCACCGGAAACACCCTCATCAATCACCTCCACCGGTAACGTGCCCGCCGCCGCCCATGATTGTGTTTGCCCGCCTTCCAGCAGCGTCCACTGCGCCTGCCATTCACCACTGACAGTGCGATACATGCGGCCAACCAATACTGACTCGGTACGATAACGCAACGAAGCCTGCATAATCGGCTCGCGAAAATTACCCCATACATCGGCAAAAGGCAGTGCTTGCTGGTCCTGCAAATCCATCAACGGCAACAACAAAGCCAGACCACGGCGCTGTGCTTCACGGGCCAGCAATTCACGCACAGGCTCCGGCGAATCGGCACCCAGCAGATAACGCTTGCCCTCGTCCTGCACGGCCAACCAGGCCAGCGTTGCCGGGCGCGTCGCGCCCCACACAGGCAAGCCGTTGTCACGCAGCACTTTGTCTACGGCAGCCTTGTCAAAATGAAACAACACAATTTGCGGATCTACCCTGCTCACATTATTCAATCCGGCCTCCCGCAAGGCCTGCTCACGCTGCTCCGCCGACAACGCACTATACCGGTACTGCTGCAAAAACCTGGCCGGACGACGTATTGACTGCGCAACACCTTTCAGCTCTGCGGCATCACGTCGGCCACTGACCTTGACCACCACCTCAGCCAATGCCGCCGCCATAGCCGTCGCCCGCTCACTGCGTTTTTGGCTGAAAACCTGCGCCTCAGCCTCATACAAACCGCTGACTTCTGCCGCCATACCCACTATCGGCAACACCATCAACAATCCGGCCAACAGCACAATGCCAAAACCACCTATTTTCGTCATCGTTGTCACAACGCAACCCTTTGTTTCCACATGAAGCGCACGCTATGCGAGCCGCTCGATCAAGTCAATACAACCGCCTTCATAAACATAGGCCGAAGAACCGGGAATAAGTCCTCGAAACTCGCCTCTCGAAACCAGAAACTGATAACATACGCTCCGACATTCTTTACGACTATTTATTCAGGTATCCCGTGAGCAATTCCGACGCCAAACCCACTTCTTTAAGCTATCGTGACGCAGGCGTTGACATCGACGTCGGCAACCAACTCATCGAGCGCATCAAGCCCATCGCCAAAGCCACCCGCCGCCCCGGCGTACTGGACAGTATCGGCGGCTTCGGCGCACTGTTTGAAATCCCCACCGACCGCTACGACAAACCCGTGCTGGTTTCCGGCACCGACGGCGTGGGCACCAAACTGAAACTGGCCATGGAAATCGGCAAACACGACAGCATTGGTATCGATCTGGTGGCCATGTGCGTCAACGACCTTATTGTCGCAGGTGCCGAACCCCTGTATTTCCTCGACTATTATGCCACCGGCAAACTATCGCTGAACATGGCCGAAGCGGTTATCAGCGGCATTGGTGAAGGCTGCCAGCAGGCCGGTTGTGCGCTGGTAGGGGGAGAAACCGCCGAAATGCCCGGCATGTACGAAGGTGACGATTACGATCTGGCCGGGTTTTGCGTTGGCGTAGTGGAAAAATCCAAAATCATCGACGGCAGTAAAGTCACTGCCGGAGACACACTCATCGGTCTGGCTGCCAGTGGTCCGCACTCCAACGGCTACTCGCTGATTCGCAAAATCATCGAAGTGAGCAGTGCAGATCTTAGCAAAGATTTCCACGGCAAACCCCTTGGCGAAACCCTGCTGACCCCAACGCGCATCTACGTCAAAGCCCTGCTCGCCCTGCTGGCGAAAGTGGACGTACATGCGCTCGCCCATATCACGGGTGGTGGCCTGCTGGAAAACCTGCCGCGCGTCATGCCCGCAGGCACCTGCGCCATCATCGACAGCAACAGCTGGCAACGTCCGCCCGTATTCGACTGGTTGCAGGAGAACGGTAACGTCACCGACGAGGAAATGTATCGCACCTTTAATTGCGGTGTAGGCATGGTGCTGTGTGTCGCCGAAGCTGACGTAGAATCGACATTGCGCCTGCTTACCGAACAGGGTGAAAGTGCCAGCGTCATTGGCCGGATTGAAACTGCGACGGGTGATAGCGCGCAGGTGATTGTTAACGAGCGCCGATCCGAAAACCCATGAAGCACACCATGATCTTGATCAAAGTTAATTCATCTGCTTAAAGTTAAGGAAAAAACAGCTTTTAACAAACCGTGAGGTCTCTGAAGCGATGTTGCTTGTTGAGACTTGCCGTTTTCGCTATCAAGCTCTGCCATAAACTCATCGTAGTTATAATCTGCAATGCCACTCTGCTCACCTTCAGCCAGCATATACCCCAAAGTTTCAAGTTTGCTCTCAGTATTTTCAAGCAACCTAAGGGCTGCTCTAACCACCTCACTTACAGAGCCAAGATCCAAGGGGTCAAACCTATTGTATAATGATATTAACTACCCCTCCCAACAAAAATTGAATACGAAAATTTCTTTTACCATTATACAATTAACTTGACCCCTATCTTTACTGACCCCTATCTCTTACCGTCGTTTTCAAACAAGCCAAGTATTTTCGTCACCGTTACCTTTGCCAGCTTTTTAGAGCCAACAACCCAATATCCTTTAGCACCTACTTTTAATCTTGACCTATGAAACTTAATTCTTGACTCGTGCATTCCAATCCACATCGTGGCATGGCCTTTCTTTTTTGGCTGGATAGTTTTATCTAAAATGACATTACCCTCATCGTCCAAAAACTCAGGCCAAATCATATGGACACCATCTTTATGAGGGTCATCATCCTCATAAAGAAAATCACAACGCGCACCTTGAGTAAAAGGAGCATTTATACTAGGAAGAATTTCATAGCTCACCTCAAAGTCAGGAAGACGTCCAGAACTTTCTGCATAAGGAATATGAATTTTTTCTGCTTCCTCATTTTGCTTTACTCGTTTCATGAGTTCTTCAATTTTCTGCTTACTCAAGTGCATAACTTAATAAATCCCTGTATATCTAAAACCACCAAATTCATTCATTTCAAGATTAAATGCTGGTAGCAACCCCATCGGAACAGTAACTATTGGTCCAATTCCTGGCTCATACGCATCATGATCTAATATATTGTAAAGCGACTGAGAAATCGTCACTTCAACCGTATGGTAATAGGATCTACCCATAGTACCTTTTATAAATATTTCCCCAAATGCCATAGCCTCTCCCTGCGTGTGGAAAAACTGCTTCACCTCAAATCCATTAGGGCTCAAGTTAAATTGCTGAGTTCCATATAAGCTAGCAAGTTCCGTATCTCCAACTGCTCTAGCGAGATCAACTGTTTCATCATTTCTTTCTCTTACTTTCGCACTAATCAAATCATAAAGCTTAGACCCAGCCCCTGACATTGCTGCCAAAATTATCCAGCCAATCTGGCGGGACGTGTAACCTTCATCGGAGCCTGCACCGCCCGCTAAACTTTGTCCAATCTGATAAGAGTACTGTGAGGAAACAGCTAAAATACCGACTGTGGATATAGCGGCCATTTGACTGCTTATTGAGAAACGACCCGAAGGATCAATGTTGCTTATTGGATTGGCATTCGCATAAACATATTTATTTAATGTGATGGGGTTACGCTGACGACCTGCCCAAGTATCTTGCTGGGTAAATCTTCCCACACCCGGATCGTAATACCGCGCCCGCAAATAAATCTGATTCAGGTTCGCATCAAACTGTTCGCCGGTATATCGGTAACTATTTTCTGTGACTCCCGTGCTGTCGATTTCGATGCCGTAAGCACTGTAATCATAGGTGTCGGTAATCGTTCCTGTTACATCAGAAAGTGCCCTTGTTGATCCCAATCCATCATAGTGAAAGTAACTGTCATTGGCCGCTCGGGTTTGCTTGATAAGATCATCGCCGTAGACATAGCTGACGGTGGGTTTATTTGTGCTGTCCAACTCGTTAAGCACCTGCGCATAGTCACGGTTTTTGTCAACAACGTAGGTGGTGCTAACACCGTCGTCATTTTTGGCA
>JAKIUF010000026.1 GCA_021647705.1 Gammaproteobacteria bacterium
CATTTTGTAATCGATGCCTTCACGCTTGTGCAGCGCAAAAAACGGCACATCGTCACTAAGAATACGTTGTTTAAAATGAGTATATTCGGTGAGGCAGATCACCGCGTGCCGATAACGCCCGGGGGGTGTCCGGTTGATCAGATTGACAAGACCATTTTCCAATCCCCCCACATCCAGACGAAAAATAATATGCACAATAAGAGGAACTCGTACAGCCGAAGTATGCTGAGCCTTCATTTCTTCGCTGGCTTCTTCAATGTTGACAGAAAACGATTTTGTCATTGTTGATCCGGCGCAACAATACTGACTTCTTCAGTGCCTACATTCTCGTTTACCACAACGATATCAGCTCCTACATTCTCAAGAAAATTCCTTAAGTCATTACGCGCTTCTTGTGGGTCTATCGTGTAGTCCCTTGCAACCACCACCAACATAGCATCAACCTTGTGATTTCTCAGGCGCTCCCATGACTCCAGCATTTTAGCCATCACACGACTAGCCGTAACAGCACCATTAATATTGTACCAGTGCCAGACTATGCGACGTTTATCCGCAGAGCGAATATCCGTTTCTGCGACAGCAACATTTTTTCCAGATGGCATGATGACGGAAACACTATTATCCTGTACACGCCGCCACTGTTCCTGGTCATACACCCGGTTAAGAGAGCCAACCAGTTCCTTGCCATTGTCCTGGTTTCCGTAGTAAGCGACATAAAAATAAACCGTTTCAGCCTGATTTTGGTATTGCTGGTAAACAGTCTTGTCTGCACCGATATAACTGGGTTGCCAGGCATCGTCACTGGCGGTTGGCCCCGTCCATACGCCCGATGATTTTGGCAGCTCCAGACGCACTTCCTGCCCCGTGACAGCGGATGAAGCGCTCAACAAGCTGCTAGCGTAAGTGCCACTGGCAAGAAAAATAATAGCGAAAGTGGAGGCAATTATCATTTGATAATTATTTTTTGATGATGGTACAACGGTGCCAGCTTGTGGTTTTTTCAGGACACTGGAGTCATCTATGGGTTCCTCGCGCCAAAAAGACCCAAACCAGAAAAGCAATAACATAACAATGCCGAAAAAAACCCAACCGTAGAGGATATGATCCACTCCGGTGGCAATACGCATATCGCTGAGGTAGGCGATCATCACAATACTGAAGGCACGTATGCCATTGGCAACGATAGGAACGATGATACCCAATAAAATAAAGCCGGTACGTTTCCAGTAACTGCGATAAGTCATGTAGGCATAAATACTACTAAGCGCAATGGAGGCAATCAGATAACGAATACCGCTACAACCTTCGGCCACCACAAAATTCCCACCGGGAATAGTAAGGTAAAGCCCTTCCCAATAGACCGGTATCCCACTCAATATCAGCGCCTGAACAGCAAACCATGCGGTTTGATCCTGTAATGGCGCAACCAGAAACTCACCAAAGGGTACTGCAAAAATCAAATAACCAAGGGGAAACATCATTGCCCTTGCCACAGCACTGCCAAGCAGCAACACGACCAAAATAGGGATGAGACTGACAAAAACCAGTTGCTGTATGAGCTGAACTTCTGCAACCCACGCCGCTAACCATAACAAGAGAGAAACCGCCAATACCGGCAATGCCATCAGATTTGGCACAGGTACCATCTGACGCAACTGTTTCCGGCGTTGCCACACAAGGTAAACACTGATGGGCACTATCAGAAAGCCGTGGGCATAGGTTTCCGAGCGTATCCAGATCGCCACAATAGAAGCCGCAGTCTCCCAATACAAAACCAGCGCCACCAGCCAAAGCAAACCGAAAGATATCAGCGCATGTCGCCAATGGTAATTGGTGTACTGGGTATTCGTATTTACAGCAGACGTTTCTGTCGAGCCTATATCGTCGTCGGCATTTTTTGTGGCTTCCTGCATCAGAGGATTCGTACCACTCATTGGTTTTCCGCCCCCGTACCGGTATCGCCAGAGTTTTCCAACAATTGTTCTATTCGGCTGAGGTTACGAGCCCAGTCGTAATGTTCAGTAATGCAGGAACGGCCCGCTTTGCCTAATCCCTCACCACTGTCTGTGGTCAATAATTCGACGGCCTTGTTTACCATTTCTTCTGGTGTATCAGCTCTCAGTGTTTCCAGCGCCGGACAACCCACAATACCGTCCAGTGCCGCCGAAGTTGCCAGCACGGGTTTTTCCATGGCCATTGCCTCCAGCACCTTGTTTTGCACACCTCGCGCGATTCTTAACGGGGCAACGGCAGACTGTGCGTGAGCCAGATACGGGCGAATATCCTTTACAGAGCCTGTTACATGAACACCCGCTCCCGCACTCAGTTTTTTTACCCCCTCGCCGGGGCGTCCCCCGACAATATAAAACCGTGCATCAGGCACCTGCTGAAGAATTTTTGGGAACACCGTTTGTGCAAACCACACAACAGCATCGGCATTGGCCCAATAATCCATTGCCCCTGTAAACACCAATACCCGCTCCTCTGCTGCATATGGGTTTTGCAGATTGTGGCTTTGAGAAAAATAGTCGGCATCAACGCCGTTTTCGATATAACTCACCCGGGAGGCACTTTCCGGTGCCAGTTTTTTAAACATGTCCGATTCAGCCTGCGATACAAAGATTGAGGCATCAAACTGACTGGCCACACGACGTTCAAATGTCAGCAGGGTTTTACTTTCACGCCTGTACAGCCAGCTCATGGGCCATTTTAACGACTCACTGTATTGCTGCCATTTATCGGAATCAATATCGACAAAATCGACCACACGCCGAGTATGACTGGCGCTGTCCTGTAGCAGGTATTGGCACATAGCCGAAGAAAAAACCAATACTCGTTTTATGGCATGTTCACGCAGGGTAGCGTCCACCCATTTACGCATGCGCGCATTCTGATAATAAGGCACCGTCAGCGCCTCTCCCGTGAGAAACCCCCGGGTACTGCGCAACTTGGCAGAAAGAGGATTCAGCCCCTCATAACAAGTCTCCCCGCAAAGTTTGTCCAGTTCAGCCACATATTTCCAATCAACCGGGTCATCAATAAACGTGCCGAGATGCACCCGGTAATCTTTAACCAGCTGTTTGAGCAGATTAAACGAACGAATTTTATCGCCCTTATTGGGTGGATAGGGAATACGATGGGTAAGAAATAACAGGTCTTCCACGTCAAGCCGCCCTGCAAATCATTGATTGACCACCGCAGAGTCACCATGACTGGCTTCAGTTTGTAACTGATCCAGGGAAATGATGTCCTCGAAACTTTCCCGCTCACGAATCAATTCCGCCTTGCCTCCCTGCAACATGACCGCCGAAGGCCGTGGATTGGAAAAATTCATCTGGTTCGGCACAAAATAAGCACCGGCATCCATGATCGCCAAAATATCTCCCGCGCTAACCGCAGGCAATTCTTTTAGCTTGAAAAGGATATCGCCAGGGTGACACAGGGGACCAAACACACTGCAACGACCACTACGCGGCGCATTCATTTTTGAGGCCACAAACAACTCGTGATATTCGTAACCCGTTGGCATAGCGATATTTTTCCCGCCATTGGCGATAATATTGGTAACGCCATTAGCGCCAGCTTTGGTGGCCAATACTTCCAGTAATAAAATCTGCGCGCTGCTGGTGACAGCCCGCCCCGGTTCAAATATCAGAGTGGGTACGTCAGGGTCAGTCAGAGAATAATACTGACTCATCAACCTGGAAATGGCTTTTCCGTACTCCGAGATATTAGGACAAGCCTCTGTGTCCAACGGTCGCACGGGCATGTCATTGTTCCGCATCATCATATCCACGCCGGAAAACTCCCTGACAGTGGGCACACCAAAACCGCCACCAAAATCAAAATAACGAATATCAATGCCAAGATCACGCTTCAGCACACTGGCAAATTCCAATACTTCTTTTATCGCCGTCAGATAGATGTCTATATTGCGAATCCCAGTACCAAGATGCACATGTATGCCACAAGGCTCAAGCTGTTCGTGCTGACATAATTGTTGAAATGCCTTCAACGCATCACCATTACCAATGCCTAAGCCAAACTGCGCTGACCACCCTACTGAAGTCACCACCCGTACACCAACCCGCTGGCGATGACCGTACTTCTTCGCCAGATCCGCAATCCACTCGATTTCGTGCAACCCGTCAATATTGATGATTTTGGCCTGATTGGAAACAGCCAATTCCAGTCCCTCGCGGGTTTTACCGGGGCCATTGACGATAATAGAAGGCCCGGGCACACCCAGTTTCAGGGCTAACCAAAGCTCAAAATGGGAAATAACCTCCGCGTAAGCACCACATTCATGCAATGCACTAATGACCCGTGGCAACGGGTTGGTCTTATAAGAGGTACCAATCACAACCTTGGGATAATGATCAGCAAACGCATCGTAAAAGGCGCGATAGTTGCGAGCCAGTCTCTCTTTGTCCACCACATACAACGGTGCGCCATATTCTCTGGCAAGGGAAACCAGATCACAGCCTTGCGCTTCCAGATGGCCCGCATCATTAACACTTAAATCCCAGTGGGAAGGAGCAAGCCCGCGCAAATCCAGCCCTCGGCGCGCAAACTCCTTGCGATCAGTGGTAGCAACCCTGTGAAGAAATGCCCGTGTAAGGATGTTTTTAAGCTTCCTAATCATTGCTCAAGCCCTCGCCCTGCACCATAAAAGAGGACAAAAAATGATGATAAAAAATTTCCCGGACCGAACCGGTGGTCGCCGAAGCAACACGAAGAGATGTTATTGACATGTTATATTCGCTTCCTGCGCAAATTTGTAAACTGATTATACGCGCATGAACGCGACACTTAAGACTTCAACGGCATTCTGTCGGACACAAACCCACTGAGTACGACCTCCCCTGGACCACCAAACCCCCAATATGGAGTCTGTCGGCCTCAGGATGAATCCTACTGCGGGAAATCCATTTCAGCCATTTTTTCGATCCTTTTTCGATCCTTTTTCGTTGAATACGTCCAAGACTCACCTAAAACGATCAAAAAATGAACTCAAAATGACTTTACTCTCACTACAACCCCCGGAATCCGACACACGCTAAACTCCGCGCATTTTAGGGAAACGCGAGGACACACGCAATTTTATGAGGAAAGCACCCGAGTTTTGCCTTCAAACCGGAAGGAAAACACCCACTAATGTGCTCTTGGTGTATTTTTTGTTAGCACAGTTCAGTAGTAAGAAACATGCACGCACTCCTAACCCCAGACCGCAAACAAAAATTATATTTTATGAGCAAAAAGAGCCAACAGCAACATACACTGACACCACCACCATCATCTGAAATCAAGTCCGCCCCTGATGTTCTGTTACTGAAATTGCTACCGAATATCATTAAGTTAATAAATTCGTAGGTTGGTGGTGAGCTTGCGAACCCCAACATCAGTGGCTCCGTCGAAGTTCGCACACTCACCACCAACCAACAGGAATTTTGGCTGAACTTAATGACATTGAGTTGCTACCCGTGAAGTCACTCCCATTGTTAGACAATTCAGCCAACACCGCAACATCAGCCAGGTCGTCCCACCTCAGGCGGTCTGCTCGTTGGAAACGGCAAAACCTTTTCGAGTCTCACTGCCAGAGGCGGTGGTTTACCTAAATTGAATTAAATCCAAATCACAATCGCTATGGGTATAAAATCAATGGAAAACAGTACAGGCAAACAAAAAAATCTCCGGGGCCATGTTTTTTTGAGAAAATATTATGATGGAGATAATTACCCAAATGCACATGTGTAAAACTTTATTTATTTCCGAAAAAGAGACTAAAAGCACTGGTAGTATAAATTACATCACTGAATATTGACCATATAATATCTTTCCTTGAAAAAATATTATATGGAAAACCACTTGTCGTTTATTAAACAGAATGTTGCAATAACCACCCGACATCACTGATCAAAACAGCCCTGAAAAATACAATAATAATTCAATACTTCTCGTAAAGCCGAGATCAACCGAACAGTGACTATAAGGATTAAATTGTTGTTGTAGCAATTAAGCGGTACACCACACAACTATCAATTTAGGTCATAATATCCTATTTCGGCATAATGCAAACTTTTCGCATAACGTCAACTACAGAGAATCCGTTGAATGCAAAATATTTTATTTTTGGAGCACATGATTCCTTTGCTACAACACATGCTGGTATTTCTGGGGCTGGCCTATCTGTTCACCAAAACACCGGTATTTACCGCGCTGGTGAACAATTCACTCTCATTACCGGACAAGGCAATCATCTATCTGGTTTTTTCCGGTTTTTGCATACTGGGAACATCCTTTAGCGAGCCATCAATGCAAACCGAGGATGCCATCGCCAATACACGAGCAATCGGGGCTGTTCTGGGTGGATTATTAGGCGGTCCTGTTGTTGGTTTTTTAGTGGGGATTACGGGGGGGATTCATCGTGTTTTCAGCATGTCATCCATCAGCGACCCGATTAATTACATTGACATAGCCTGCGCCGCTGCCACAACATTTGAAGGGCTGTTTGCAGGGTGTGTGCATCATTACCTGTCTCGCAAGGGTAAAATCGAAACGCTGTTTTCCCCTCGTTTTGTCTGGCTGGTCGCATTCGTTGTCGGATTGGGGCACGTAGCCATTATTCTGCTATTTGGCGTGTCTGTGGGCGAAGGCGCAGCGGCCTGGAGCCTGGAAAAAGAAATTGCCGTGCCCATGCTGATTGCCAACTCTGTCGGTGCTGCCCTGATCATGTATATGATCAGGGAACAAAAACGGGCCTGCGATGAACTCAGCAGTAGTACAGCGGCATGGCGAATTGCAGATAAAACCGCCAGTATTATTTATGGACAGTTTAATCAGGAATCCAGCCGAAAAATTGCTAAAATCATTCAACACGAAACCCGGGTGGGTGCTGTTGCCATTACGGACAGAAACAGGCTGCTCGCATTTGCCGGGCTGGGTGAAGATCACCATCTGCCCGGCTCACCGATTTCCTCTACAGACACACTGAAAGTTATCAGGGAAAACAAGGTTTTATTTGCCGACGGAATCCGCAAATCCTATCAATGCCGACTGAAAAAATCTTGTGAGCTGGGCTCCGCACTGATTATTCCGCTAAGAGATGATGCCAATAACGAGGTAGTCGGCACCATTAAACTGTATGAACCCAAAAATAAACTATTCCGCAACATCAACCGAAAGCTGGGAGAAAATCTTGCGCATTTGTTATCCGGTAGAATCCTGGCAGGTCATTATGAGCTACAACGGGAGCTTCGTATTCAAGATCAGTATAAAATATTAATGGCGCAGATTAATCCGCATTTCCTTTATAATGCACTGACGACTATTGGTCATATCACCGGAAAACAGCCCGACAGAGCCCGTAACTTATTGCATTACTTATCTGATTATTTCAGGAAAAACCTGAAAATATCAGATGATACGACCACTTTGGGCTACGAACTTGAACATGTGGAATCTTACCTGGAAATAGAGAAGGCCCGGTTTGAAGATCGATTGCAGGTTCAGATAGATATTCCTGAACATTTACTGACACAAACCGTACCGGTTTTCACATTACAGCCCATTGTTGAAAACTCGATCAAACACGGCACCAGTGAATTACTGGGCACCGGCATAATTAAAATGACCTGTATCGAGCACAATAACAGTTTTACCCTGACGGTCGAAGATAATGCCGGTTTATATAAAAACAGTAATACCAGCGGCATTGGCCTGAAAATAAATGAGCGCATCAAAATGCGCTACGGCAATAACTATGGCATTAATATACGGTGTGAACCTGAGCAATGGACAAAGGTCAACATTCACCTGCCAAAAAACAAGGAACAAGCATGATTCGCACAATCATTGTTGATGATGAGCCCAATGCCCGCGAAGATCTGGAGAAAAAAATCAAAGCAGACCCTGAGTTCGATGTCATCGGCACCTCAGCAAATGCATTTGAAGCCATAAAAGATATAAACAACAAGCACCCTGATGTGGTTTTTCTTGATATACAAATGCCCAGAATATCCGGTGTAGAAATGCTCAGCATGTTGGACAAGGACAATATGCCTCGTATTGTTTTTGTGACGGCCCATGGTGAGTATGCAATAGAAGCATTCAAAAAAAATGCCATTGATTTTTTACTCAAACCGGTAAAAGATGATCGCCTGCATATTACGCTGGCACGCCTGAAAGAAAACCATCAACCACAGCCTGTCGTTACCGAAGCACTCTCCACCGAATTGACATTCGTCCCTTGTTATCAGGGAAGCCGATATTACCTGATTAATGTTAAAGAAATCATCCACGCATATTCCAACCCAATGACAGGGGTACATCTTGTGACGGGTGATAGCGACCAGGAGTTTCAGACCAACCTTCCATTAAAGGTGTTTGATGACAACAGTCAGTTAAAACGCTGTCACCGACAGCATATGATCAACCCTGACTACATAAAGTTTATCGAAAAACTGGAAAATGGCCTGGGTCAGATATCTACCTATGGCAACCATACCATACCGGTTAGCCGGAACTTTATGGATAAGTTTCCTGCTATTGCCTAATACACCTGTGGTGCTTTTGGAGTAATAAAATTAACCGCCTGGAGGTTTGTTCCGGGCATGAAAACGCATAGCATCCGCGCGGATAAAAAAGCATACCCACCCTACGCCTTCGCCAAAAAATGGGTATTTAAAACATCACCTATTGCCGACTTTTTGTCGTCTAACCCCGTTCATCTCCAAATAATCACCGTTCATACCAACATACCACCACTGGCCAGATAGAGGCTGTGATTTTCCACTCCTCCAGATAATCTCTGTGTAAACCGGCTGAAACTTTAGCTGGAAATTCTATTTGTGAATAGGAGGACACATGATTACTCATTTGACAAAAATTTTATCCACTCTGGGCCCCGGGTTGCTTTATGCCGGCGCTGCGGTTGGCGTATCACATCTGGTTATGTCCACCAAAGCAGGAGCAAGCTATCAGTATGTTTTTCTTCTGCTGATCCCTCTGATTCATCTCATCAAATATCCGTTCTATAAATTCGGTCCTCAATATACCGCCCTGACCGGACGTAATATTTTGCATGGATATTATGATCTTGGAAAATGGGCACTGGCAATTTATGTCATCATGACCGTGTTATCCATGTGCCTGATTCAGGCTGCGGTGACCATTGTTACCAGTTCAATCGCCATTCATTTTTTTGGGCTTCAAGTGCCCGCAGAATATATGCCCCATATTCCTGCGATCATGATTCTCCTTGCCGCAGCGATCATTTTATATATTGGCCAGTACAGCGTATTGGATAAAGTGATGAAAGTGGTCATCATTATTTTAACTCTGACCACTATTATCGCACTGACCACGGTTTTGTTAATGGCCCCCGGCGGTATTCACCCTGATGCATCACCAATCTTCAGTTTTTATGAATACGCGGATATTATTTTCCTGGCAGCTTTTCTCGGCTGGATGCCTGCCCCCATGGACGTTAGTGTTTGGCATTCAGTTTGGTCTGAAGAAGCTAACCGAAACAATGGAACCCGTGCATCTCTGCGGAAAGCAATGCTGGACTTCCGGGTGGGATTCTTTGGCACCGCCCTTTTGGCCATGGCCTTTTTATTGTTAGGTGCATTGGTCATGTTTGGCAGCGACGAACCACCGTCGGCAATCGGATCTGTTTTTGCGGGCCAGCTTATCACTATGTATACGGACTCGTTGGGTAGCTGGGCATATCCATTGATCGGCATAGCCGCCTTGGCGACGATGTTCAGTACCACGCTGACGTGCCTGGACGCTTATCCTCGAACATTGCAGGAAAGTTACTGCATCTGGAAAAACAAAGGTGACCCCAAGCCTCGGAGAAGCACCTCAAAAACAGTGTATCGCACCATATTGCTGGCAGCGGTGGTTGGCACCATCAGCGTATTTCTAATCATCAAAAACGTGTCAGGTGCCATGGGCCTGATCGTTACCATTGCCACCGTTGTTTCTTTTGTGTCAGCACCCGTTATTGCCTATATCAATTTCAGGGTGATGCACGGCAATACTATCCAGGAAGCTGACAGGCCCAATGGTTTGATGACTTTATGGAGTCGTTTTGGGATAACCATTATGACACTGTTCAGCCTTGGCTACCTGTGGTTAATTGTGACGAAATAAGATGGCATATAAAACCGGAGAAATAGCACATGTGTGTTCCTGTTATGCTAACCGGCAACATAAATGGTTTGTTTTTCGATTTCGGAAATAAAATATGTCACAAATCACAATTAAAAATAGCCGGCCCAGCCTGTTCGCGATTATTCTCCCTGGGATTCTTATTGCCGCCACAGGAGTCGGAGCTGGTGACCTGGCAACCGCCAGTTTTGCAGGAAGCCAATTGGGGCTGGCCATTTTGTGGGCAGTGGTTATCGGTTCTGTTTTTAAACTCGTACTCACCGAAGGTTTGGCTCGCTGGCAGCTCGTCACCGGACAATCGCTGTTAGAAGGGCTGGCACAAAGCCTGGGACCGGTTTTCGCCTGGCTGTTTCTGCCTTATTTATTATTGTGGTCATTCTTTGTCGGCTCAGCGCTGATGAGTGCATGCGGCGTAACGTTGCATGCCCTGTTTCCTCTGTTTGAAGATAGTGCGCAAGCCAAAATCGTGTTCGGTATTATGAGTAGTCTGGCAGGACTGGGGCTGGTTTTGCTGGGCGGTTTCAAATTATTTGAAAAAATTATGGCATTCAGTATCGCGGTTATGTTTGCTGTAGTACTCGTCACCGCTGCCCTGTTATGGCCGGGAATTGATGGAGTAATACAGGGACTTCTGGTGCCCGGCATCCCTGATGCAAATGGCAAAGGTGTTGCGTGGACCGTTGCATTGATTGGTGGTGTGGGCGGTACGCTGACAATCCTTTGTTACGGTTACTGGATACGGGAAAAAAACCGGGACTCTGTTGAGCATATCCGTATCTGCCGTATTGATCTGGCAACCGGCTATTTACTCACGGCGGTGTTTGGCATCGCCATGGTGATTATTGGCAGCCAACTGGATTTAACCGGCAAAGGTGCCGGGTTAATGGTTACGCTGGCCAATACTCTGGAGCAATCACTGGGGGAAACTGGGCGCTGGTTATTTCTCATTGGCGCATTTGGCGCAGTGTTCAGCAGCTTGTTTGGCGTATGGCAGGCGGTACCTTATCTGTTTGCCGACATTTATCGGCTGTTCATTGACCGGCAGACTGGAGCAACCACCGTCGATACTCAGGGCTGGCCTTATCGGGGCTATTTATTTGCCCTGGCCATTGTCCCCATGCTGGGACTGATGATGGACTTTAAACACATTCAGCAATTTTACGGCATTGTGGGTGCTGCTTTTTTACCTTTATTGGCCATTGCACTACTGATCATGAATAGCAATCGTACGCGACTGGGGAAGTACAGCAATAATTGGCCCAGCCAGACTTTACTCAGTGCTACAGTGATTTTTTTCTTCGGGATGGCGTGGATGAAATGGAGTGCTTAACGTCAAGAATTCATGATTCCCAGCATCGCCTCCCCAAACATAAGCAACACATCAAATTTTCGATAATGATCAAAAAAACTATGTGTATAATGTACTCTACTCAACTTTATACACTTCTACGAAAATAAAAAGTGGCTAAATCAATAATGAACACTCAAGACCTTGAGGAAAAATTGTTAGAGTCTATCAACTGCAACGATATTTTAGCGATTAAAAACTTGCTTTCTGACAGCATGCCACCCGAAATTCAAAAATCAATGGGCAAAAATATACTGGAAACAGCTCTCGAAAAAGAGCATTTTTTCCAGGACCACGAAGAAATCATCCAGTATTTAATTGAACAAGGTATCGACACTCGCTATGTCTCTAACTTTGGTTTTACCTACCTTCATATTGCAGCAGCATCCAATATATTTTCCATCGTTCAATCATTACTCGACTTAGAACTGGACCCAGCAGCCAGAACATTTCTGGGTTATACCGCAATATTTTATGCTGACAGCCCTGAAATGGTAGAATTATTTATCAAAAACAAATCCGGTTCGTTTCAGGATGTCGATGAAAACCAGAACACATTACTTCATCATGCCATCGTTTATGTTCCAAATTATGAAATGACGTGTTTTTTCATGAAACACATTGATGTCAATTCAAAAAACAATGAAGATGAAACACCACTAATTAAACTGTTGTTATCGAAAAACTTCCTCGACAAAAGAATCGAAATCATTGACCTGTTGTTAAGCCATGGCGCTGATATCAATTTAGCGGGTAATTATGGTCAGTCACCATTTTTAACTGCATTAAGAGTTCAAGAAACAGAAGTCGCCGTATTAGAAAAGCTGATTCAGTCTGGCGCGGATATTCATCGATTAGATGAAGGTGGAGGACATGCGATACATTATGCTGCCGCAATGGATTTAGATTATCTGAAATTTATGCTTCAACAAAAAGTGGATATAAATACGTTGACGATAGAAAAACAACAGACTCCACTCATGATTGCGGCGATGTACAATCAACAGGATACTGTTGAGTATTTACTGGATCAAGGGGCTGACATCAATCTCCGAGACACAAATGGCAAAACCGCGCTGGATTTTGCTCAAGACAAAGAACTTCCCGGCATCACAGCCCTTTTAAAAGAGAAAGAGGGATAATAAGTGGCATAAACCGTAATCCAGACAAGAAGCGGTTATCTCTCTTTACCTGGGGGAGTGTTAACAATCATTTTAAATCCTGCCGGCGCTCATTTGGAATAGCCAAACGTCTCTCCGCTCGCCTTGCCTGACGATTTTTCAGACACAA
Source organism: Gammaproteobacteria bacterium (assembly GCA_021647705.1). GTDB lineage: Bacteria > Pseudomonadota > Gammaproteobacteria > SZUA-152 > SZUA-152 > SZUA-152. The sequence goes on from JAKIUF010000026.1 coordinate 12,815, forward strand.
CAGGATTGTCAAAATGATTGTTAACACCCCCTAGTATTTCCCTCATACTCTACCAGTTGCCAGCACCCTCAAAACCCGCCAGAATATCGCCCTGTTTGGACAAATTCCATTATAAAACCGGCCCAAAATAACACAGGTAACCTCATGACACGTTCTCACGACCTCTTCGTTGCAGCCCAAACCCACATCCCTGGCGGCGTTAATTCACCCGTGCGCGCCTTCCGTGGTGTAGGCGGCGATCCGGTGTTTTTCAAATCCAGCGAAGGTGCTTACATCACCGATGAAGACGATAAACGCTACGTGGACTATGTGGGCTCCTGGGGGCCAATGATTGTTGGCCATTCCCATCCCGAAGTGATCAAGGCCGTGCAGGACGTAGTGGCCAATGGCCTGGGTTTTGGTGCCCCGACGGCCATCGAAACCGTCATGGCCGACCGAGTGTGCGAGCTGGTGCCTTCCATGGACATGGTGCGCATGGTCAGCTCTGGCACTGAAGCCACCATGAGCGCCATTCGTCTGGCACGCGGTTTCACCGGTCGTGACAAAATCGTCAAATTTGAAGGCTGCTATCACGGCCATGCCGATTCGCTGCTGGTGAAAGCAGGCTCTGGAGCGCTGACTCTTGGCGTACCTACCTCACCGGGTGTGCCCGCAGCACTGGCTTCAGAAACCATTACCCTTACCTATAACGACATCGACTCGGTAAAAACCGCTTTCGCCGAAGTGGGTAAAGATGTGGCCTGCATCATTGTTGAGCCGGTGGCAGGCAACATGAACTGCATCCCGCCCGTGCCCGGCTTCCTCGAAGGCCTGCGTGAAATCTGCGACGAATACGGCAGTGTGCTGATTTTCGACGAGGTAATGACTGGCTTCCGTGTTTCCCTAGGCGGCGCACAACAGCACTACGGCATCACACCCGACCTCACCACGCTCGGTAAAGTCATCGGCGGCGGCCTACCAGTGGGGGCATTCGGTGGCAAGCGCGCCATCATGGAACACATCGCACCACTGGGCCCGGTGTATCAGGCCGGTACTTTATCCGGCAACCCCGTATCCATGGCCGCCGGACTCAAAACCCTGGAGCTGATTTCCGCACCCGGTTTTCACGACGGGCTCAGCAACGCTGCAACCCAGCTTTGTGAAGGACTGAAAGCACGCGCCAAAGCCGCTGGGATTCCGCTCACCACCAATCAGGTCGGCGGCATGTTCGGTTTCTTTTTTAGCGAAGAAGAAACCGTCACTAATTTCGCACAGGTTTCCGCCTGCGATATCGAGCGCTTCCAGAAATTCTTCCACGGCATGCTGGACGAAGGCGTGTATCTGGCACCATCAGCCTACGAAACCGGGTTTGTCTCCGCCGCCCACGGCGAAGCGCAAATCACTGCCACGCTGGACGCGGCAGAAAAAGTGTTCGCCACTTTATAATGGCTATCCTGGCGCGAAAAAAACCGGCATCAACATGGATGCCGGTACATCTGGCGCTGCTGCTGGCCATCTCGCTCATCGGCCACCCGGTGCTAGCCGACCCTATCCCGGTCGTCAGCAAGCCCTTCTCCACCTTGGCCATTTACCCACAACGTAGCGCCCCGGCCACCGTGGTCAGTGACAACCACAGCCGTATCAGTGCTGAAATCAGTGCCCGCATTCTCGATATTCCCGTGCGCACAGGCGACCGTGTCAAACAAGGTGCATTGTTGCTACGCCTCGAACAAGAGGATTTCAAGCTAGCGCTGACACGCGAAAAAGCCGCGCTAACGGCATTAAAAGCAAAGTTGGAACTGGCAGAATACGAACTCAAACGAGCCCGGTCATTATCAAAGAAACAAGCGGTATCCGAACAACTGCTCAAACAACGGGAAACCGAGCGCGACGCCCTGCTGGCCGAAGAACAAGGACAGCAAGCCGCTTACGCCCAGGCACAACGACAGATCGATAAAACCCAAATCCGCGCACCCTTTAATGCCGTCATTGTCGAACGTCTTGCCCAGACAGGCGAACTTGCCAACCCCGGCACCGCCCTGCTGCGCATCATCGACACTGACAACCTTGAACTGATGGCCAGATTAAGCGCCCAGCAAACCCGTGACCTGGAACATTCATTCGCAACAGAAAATACCCGCACAGCAGAATTCGTCAGCTCGGGACAGCGTTATGCACTCACATTACGCACCATCACCCCGGTGATAGATACCCGTGCTCGCACCCGGGAAGCGCGCCTGCGTTTCACCGGTAAAAAGCCCCTGCCCGGTACCACGGGCCAATTGGTCTGGTCGCCGCAGCAAGCCAGCCTGCCAGCAGACCTCATCAGCCAACGTGACGGCAAACTCGGCGTGTTTATTCAGGCAGACAACAAAGCCCGTTTTATGGCGCTGCCCCAGGCCAAAACCGGTCAGCCCACAATAATCAGCGGACTCAAACCGGATACTCTCATCATCACCAAAGGCCATTATCGTTTACGGGATGGTGATGCGATATCCCTGACCAATACACCCTAAATACCATCCGGTTTGACCCATTATGCAACCCGTACCATCGGATCACGACAATCCACGTAATCGGCCGACTCGCTTCCCTGAATCTGCACAAGGTACCAGTCCCGACACACCTGCTGTGCCTCCTCAACACTGGGAAACGTCCATAACACCGTGCCATTATCCGCCATTAACGTTGCCGTTTTATTAGGCCATTCCCTGATAAAAAAAGTCATTATTAATTCCTCTTTCGGTTGTAGTGACGCAATCGATTTTGGGGATATAACATGAACCTTTCATGGCGATTATATGAATTTTCTGTGAAAAAACAGCCGAGAGTATTAACATGAAAAAGCGACATGATTTACTTCTGATCCTTATCATTTTTTTTCTGACTGCCAGTTCACCTGCCTATACCGATACACGCCACTCGATAAAAAGCACCTTGAATGTACAGGCATTTCCTGGTTTTGAAATTAACAAAAACAAAACGAGTGCCACACTCACCGGTTATGAATATCAGGCCATTGAAGGCAAAACAATAAAACTGGAAAACTGCAATCAAGCCATAAACACCAATTCATCTATAGTGGCCGATTTTGAATATTTTCGGTTTAAACAATTAGTGATTTCATGTATTGCCATTCAACAATTTGCAAAAGCAACGGATGCCAAAATTACCTGGTTTCCTGAAAAACCAGATATGTCATTTTATGCTGAACTGCCCGCCATTGTTAAACCACTTTTACACAAAAACGAGCCCAGTCAACTTGGCAAAAAAACACTTGGCAACTACATCATTGAAACAAACATTTCGATTGAAATGGATAACATGGCAAAAATCATCAATAGCGAAGATGAAATTTATGTCACCCTGCTTGCCCGAGGTGATTTTACCCATGATGGCATCGAAGATTTACTGATTAAAACCGAATGGTATGCTCGTAAAGCATTTGGCAAACATGCTGACTTGTTAATATTAACCAGAACATCCAAAAAGGCGCTGGTCAATGTCTACTGGAGGTTAAATCCCCCCCCCCCCGACACTAAAATGATGCTGGACTCCAATATTCTCTGATCACCACAACCACCAATTGGACGGTAATAATATTTCAACTCTTCGCTGTTCCGATTTGGTGCGCTTTGGGCATGAGGCTGTATATGCCCCAGCCAAATTCCATTGGAATATTTTCCTCCGGCAGAACAGTGCTATATACGGACATCGAGATTTTGTGATTGTGAAGAACGGGTACCAAAACCAGGTGCTTTGGGCAAAGATGGGCTAAAGCTGAGATGCAAAACAGGAAAATTATTACGTGCATGTTCCTTAGAGATCATACTGGTATATCTGGGAAAAATATTCTCGGGCATCATTCGTACTCACGATAGCTTCAAAAAAGCCTCTGAAGATATAACCCGTGGCATCAGCCTACCTGACTTCGAAAGAATCATGCGGACAATTTGCTTATCGTGATTCGGTCCGAAGCTCACATGGACCGGTTTGTCAGCACCATAGAAATAAAGCCTGTCAAAAGGCGTATTGACAGCTATCCACTGAGCCACTTCCAGCATGCACTCATCTTCGACCAGAAAATCCACCGCAGCTCCAAGCCGTTCACAAATGGGTTTTCCTCTCTGGTTTAACTCATGTGCGGCATGCTGATCTCGTCCAGGATTAATGCGCCCAAGAATTTCCTTTGCCAGCTCTGACGAACAGAATCCATAGGTAAGATGAATCATCCCAAAGTAGTCAATCACAGGGTCGAGTACGTTCGTAGCGAGATCAAAAAGCGCATTATAGCTCTCGGGTTGCTTTGGAAGGTTGGCAAAACCAATCTTCGCCCGAGTTTCTCCACACGCAATTAGCTGACGAAAATCAAGATATTGACCACAACGAGAACCGGGATCAGGAATCATAGAGGAACGCACCAACTTAAACCCCTCAACTGCCCAGCGATGTTTTGTCAGCATGTCTTGAAACTCAGCCGGAGCTGGCCCATAGCCGGACAAATCAAATATCCCCAAACTTTCTAACGTCTCTTCAAACACAACTTGCTCCGGGTAGTTAGAAAACTCCTCGTTGATATAACGTGATTTTTGGTACAAAAATGGCGGCTCAAACTCTTCCCCGTAAGCGAAGTAATCAATATCCTGCTCCCGAAGTTTGATTTTGGTTCGCTCGACCATCCTCGGCAGTGCCTTGCCCTCGAAATCATCGTAGCGCATAAGGCTCACCTTGCCTGATGTCACATGGATTTTGACCAAATCGGCATTACGATAGTCACCATAAAGTACCACCGCGCATCCCACGTAAACTCGCAAGATTGATGGGAGTTGATCTATCAGACTGGAATGAAGTTTAAGAGATTCGCCAGGCAGATAGAACCCAAGCCCTCGCTCTACAGCTGTAATACAGGCAGCTTCAATGGTTTGCACATCGGCAATCTGAAATAGCAGCTCTCGCGCGACTTCTTGAGCTTGCGTTATGGTACCGAAAAAAAACTTAATGTCCCGCTGTAGTGATTTCTCCATATGCTTATAGGGCTTACGACGTTCAAACAGGTTTAATGCTAAATAGACCTCAAGATCTTCAATACGTGATGCTTGAGCAGATTCAAGCAGGTCAGCCCCGTTCTGGTCCCTTAAGAAACGAAGGGCACGAGCTAGCGAACCAAAGCCATCAAGCAACGGTGAGATGTTCTCTACTTCAGTCTCATGCGGCTTTCTACCGAGAGTTAGCCACGTTGTCCAAAGCATCTCCAAAGGTTCACGAAACTTTTCATACTTTTCCGCAGCCCGACCACTTCGTCTGTCTTCTAGCTCCTTCTGGTGAACCGAAGGATCACGAAGCCGATTTCGCCTCCTCCGGTATCGGCCCACCAGAAAACGCTGCTCAAGGTTCTTATCTCGAAACAAATAGAACACACCTGGAGCTACAGGTATAGGCTCTTCATCCGTCACTGCCCCGATAAAATCCTTGATCTCACCTTGCGTATAGTACTTTTGAAAAGTACCCCGCTTTGTCATCACTCCATCAGAAAACATCTTGCCAGCACTACTATTGTTATTCCTTAACATAACCGAAACAACCAAAAGCCGTTCAGCTAGCGAAAAAGCCCTTGCCAAGGCCTCTACACGCTCATCAAAATCTTCGATGACATTTATGACAAAACCAAGGTTAACTAAATCTGCTGAGTGAATGCTGTTATCAGCGGCATAAAAAGGGTCCCAGCCCCCCACCTCCAAACCATTTTCAAGCAAGCCACGTAAATCATCACCACGCCCACAACCATAGTCGAAAACCTTATAACGCCCATCCAAAAAACCATGGCGAGCCAAAGTCTGAAAAGGTGCTGAAAAACCATAACGTACCAACGCAGTAAGTTGCCGTGAAGCCTGCCAACCCTCATGGAGTAACTGAGTATCTTCTTCGCCACACTCATCGTTCCCATAGGGAATAAGCTGGTGATCAACAACTTGATAACCGCTTTCCCGAACCAAGTGTTGCCACTGTCGTTGATACCCAATTCGGGATGAGTCATCAAACAGACCGATATCCTCAGCTGATCGAGTCAAAGCTTCGAATTCCGCTCTATGAGGATGACTTACAGAAAGGAGTAATTCTTTGCGATGGAGAATCGGGGGGTTAAGAGAATCGGTATACGTTCGCCGAGAATGCTCACTGGCGTTCAGGTCAATGTTCCAGCTCTCTTGTAACGCAGGAAATGCTTCATCAAAGAACGTTGGGTAGTTAAGTAGAGCTATTCGGTTCAACGCAAGCTCAAATCGAATCACGTTGAAATCAACTTTTCGCAAAAGCCCACTAAATATTTCGGCCTCGGTCAACGCGTGTTGGTATTCCTCGCTAGCCTCATAGATTGCACTTACATGCATATAAGTCCGTAGAGCAATCCTCTTACCTAGCACCACACTCACCACCGATACCATAGCAGTAAGAAAAACTGAACCACAATGACACTCCCATTAATACGCTGGCCAGACAATCCTGATTGAATGGACTTGACTTTCCATTTCTGTCAATCGTCGCTCTCATTAAGTATACATTGTTAGTCAGAGAAAATAGCAATACAACCATACACCCTCATTGTTGTTAGCTATCTCTTTGAAGCTCCCAAAATGCTTTATCCTTAATTTTTGCCACCACCTTATCCCCATCCACGTATAATGAGTGATGCTTCTCAAGACCTCGAATCGTATTCATCAAAACCTCTTGTTCACGTCGATCATCGACATTAAATAGCGCTTTAATATCTTGGTTCTTAAGTTGCGATACACGATGGACTACCCAGCTTAGTATGTACGCAGAATAATCATTCTCTCCAGTTTTAAAATGAGTAATATCCTGTGTAGACAAAATGACACCAACACCGTATTCCCTGCCCTCCTTCAATATTTTTCTCAATGAAGAAAAGTTTTGAGACATAAAATTATCAGCCTCATCCACAAGCACCAATTTTGTCAGTTGTCTGAAGTCGCCATAAACTTTAGGCTTACCATGCTTTTGCATCTGGGAATAAAAGAGATCAAGGGTCAACGCAACAATTAAATTCTGGATCTCTCTAGGGTAGCCCGCCAATTCGATAACAGTAACACCATCCATCAACTCATATAAACTAGTAACCTCATCAGCTTTATCCTCAAAGACTTCCATTTCATATAAACTCTCTAGTGCTGCATATAAAGAATCCTCTTCAACCTTTTCCTGATCTAAAAATAGGTGCCAAATATCAGAAATAGTTGGTGCTGTTTTTGTCCATGTTGACGAATCACTCTTGCGTATACCGGCAAGTTCATAAGCTTCGCCAATAAGCTTCCGTAATCTTAATTGCTGTTTCTGCCCAAGCCCAAAAGCCTTAGACATCGTCTCAGCAAAACCGCGTGCAGTGTGGACAGGCAATACAGGCGTATCACCGTATAAACTTAATGGATTGTAGGGGAGCTTATATAGCTGGTATTTCTTAGCATTAGTCGTCTTACAAAATTCTTCATCAACATAATCAGATTTGTAATCAAAAATCAGAATGCCAATGGGTTTACCTTCTACATTTTTATGCTGATTCTTACTAATCTGAGAGACGATAGCTTTCGTACATTGAGTTTTTCCCGTCCCCATGGTTCCAATAATGCCTGCATTGGGGTTCATATATTTTTTTGTATTGGTTGGCTCCCAATAGATAGCCTGTTGCTTTAATACATCATGGCCCACTAAAACTTTGAGGGACTCAGTAGCATCACCTCCAAAACTTACAACCACCTCATCTTCATCAACTAGCGTATTTTTCTCATCCGAGCCTTTCTCTTCGTTAAATATCGTTATAGAAGGACTGATAGCAGCCTCTATGCACCCCTTAGCTGACTCCATTTTTAAAATATATTCTAATGGTGAAAAACGTAACGCTTCTGGTGGTTTGTCCGTCATTAAAGATTGCAGAGGTGTGGATACCAAATTTGCTAGCAAGCTGAGCGGGAGCTCAATTTTTAATATGCTATCCTCTTCCTTAAAACTGGGTTCAAAACAACTGGCATTTTCCACATGAGCCAGAACTAATCCTTTTGGGTAATTGGACAGTTCTGAAATACTGTAATCCCCCTGCAACCACCACTCTTTATTCTCCAACAGACGTTTAAAATAATCTTCTCTATACACATCATAGAGCTGATATTTGTCAATTTGTATTAAAATTTGACGAATAAATAATCCACGATACAAGTGGTTAGCTAAGCCATCACCACCTAAAATATCCTCAGTAAGATAACGCTTTAGCTCTTTAGATTGGGAAACCGCTTTTCGATAATCTGGTCTACGACCTGTTTTCACCTCTAACGGTAATAAGAATATTTGTTTACCCTTAAACCCTACAAACAGTACATCATCAGAAATTGCTCCTGATTTATACCCATGAGTTTGACGAGAAAAATCACTATCAGTAATTTTTAAGCCAATATTCCCAGACACCCTAATTATTTCGCCAATGGATAATGGAATCCACGTAATACCTGAATCCTTTAGCATACAGCTGACAAATTTATAGGCCCCTAGTATCCCCTTGCGCTCTTTACGAATTTTTGGATTAGAAGTGATCATTTTAAGCAACCACTCACCATTGAAAGCATTTAATTCACCAACAATCCCACCTTCATCTTTTTCCAAAACCTTACGATACAAGTCGGTTTGTCGACTAACTGTAATGGCATCATAACTAGCAGAGTTAGTGTACTGATCAGAATAATGAATTAACACTACATCTTTGCATGTCTCGAAAAAATCAAGTGTCACCTTAGGGTCTATGATAGTTGTCCAAATCGAACTGTCGTAGGAACGTTCTAACAGCCCCTTAAAACTGTCATTTACAGCCAACGAAATTGCACTTGATTCACGATATGGAGTATTGGATCTTTGTGCGGGATGGAACAAAGTGCTAAATAATTTCGCAATAACTAAGTGTTTTTTGTCACAATAACCAACACCCTTTAACCCAAACCCAGTAACATAACTCTGTTGTTTTGCATAAGAAGCCTCACCACTTATTAGCCCATGGCACACAATACCCGACTCTTCTTCATCAACGTCAACCTGCATTATTTCTACTTTTTCATTGTTCCTGAAAAAGCTCAAATGCGCATATGCCTGCGATACCTCACTCGTAGTAAATTTACTATAGGTCAATCGAGTTCTTAACAGGTCAATAACTGAGTCAGCATTCTCACGGGATTTCCCCTTATCCAGCCCGTAATGAGATTTTATTTCGTCATAACTTAAGGTCTCTGAAAAGTAGTCAAATTCACAATACCCCAATTCATTATCATACAAATTCACATGGATACTGGGGCTTTTATCCTCCTGACTTTGAATGAAATCCACCAACCCGAAAAATAATTCATTATTTCCACCATTGTTAATGGAGTTAATGATTAACGGAGACTGACTGTTACCCTCAAATAGGGAGGAGAAAGATCCCCTAAATTCTGAAACTTTATCTTTTACTAATTTCCTAACAAAGTCGTAACTAGTTTCGTCCTGTGGTACAAGTTGAATCCACAAACAATTATCTCTCTCCGTTGAAGAAAAAGTAAAATCGTAACGAGAATGATATAAAAATGGTATTAAACCTTGAGGATTGAGGCGGCGAATAGTTACATCAGGTAACGTTGAAAAAGTTTCTTGACCATTTTCTTTTATTTGTTTAGCAAGGTATAGGTAATACGACAGTATTATAGGGTGTATTGGACTAATCCAGCGACTCCCACCTTGCTCCCACAAACCTATTTTAAGCAATTTTTTGTGATCATTATGAAGCAACTCATTTTTTGGGATAGATCTAAGCGCCGCTTCATAAGCATCAATCAGGTCTGTGACTATCTTAATAAACTCGCTACCCCAGGACACTAACGAAACGAGCGTACGCGCTTCCCCCAAGCTAGAAAATAATCTCTGATAAGCTTCATCAAGAGAAGAAGCTGAAGACTTCAAGTCACCAACACGAATAGATTCACCATCATCTGTCAAATATAAAAAATGTCCAGCCACCAAATCGTATTCACGCTGGAGTAACGTTAAACGACGTCCTTTTGGTGACACTTCTTTGTTATCTATAATGACCTTACTTTTAGCGCGATTGAACACACCAAAGTAGTCATCACTAAACAAATGAATAGACCGTTCTTTGTCTAGCAACAAGGGCAAAAAAAGTGCCTCGCTTGCTACGCAACCTTCAACCAGAAAATCTAAAATAACATCTGTATTTTTAAGCGAGAACCTTACTTCATCCGATTCATTCATCATTCGTGAAAAATCAAGCAGGCCAATTTCTGACAATTCAACTACTTGCCCAGATTCTGCTAATGAATACTTAGTAGACAACTCTGGATTCAACATAAGCTCACTTTCTTCTGTCTGCAAGACTACCCGCTTATGCCGAACATCAATCAAAAAATTATTTCGAAACGAGTCGATGCAAAACTTCCCTTCTCGTATCACTAAGCAGTGGAACTGATATTTTTCTGAAGTTTTCTCTCTGTTTATATCAAAACGAAAAAATAAAGGCGTATTTACAATGTCGCCAGTAATAATAATTTTACTGCGCTTTGGACCACGTGTTAGATGTGCAACAGGAAAACATCCTTGGCCTTTATCGGGTGTTATTCTTATTTCATTATTATCAATCGCCCCACCAACGAACGTCACTTCAATATCAAACTCGGTTGAACCCTCATCAACAACAATTAAATGATGCCTGTTACGCTGCCCTGCTTTTGTATCAGACTTAGCCCGTGCAATCATTTCGCCCTGAATAGAGCTTTCAAACTCAAGTTCTAATTTCTGTTCACGATTTCTGTCCTGTTCCCTTCGGATATCTGCATATTTAACATATTTCCATGCATTCTTTTCCTCACTCAAAAAGTACTGCTTTACAAATTTCTCACTTAAATCTGGAAGTTTTTCAACTAACTCTTCTGGATAGTTTTCTACAACACTAGATATACGATCATACAACTTTTTATTTTCGTCGAGGTGACGCCGAATTTGCTCTGGCTTGTCGTTCATTTCAAAGAGCATTGGATCATCAAACATACCTAATTCACTGAATAAAATATCTCCATCATTTACTGCATCATAAAGGGCCTCGAATCCAAACATGGTGGAATCATCTTCTACAATAATATTGAATTGGTTATCTAATAGCCCCTCAGAAACTTCTCTTCCATTATCTCGTGTATCAATCAACCCTTTTAAGGCTATTTTAATTTCTAATGGATGCCAGACTGAACCTAACTGAGCCATATCTTCTGCGCTATTTACAAGTGTATCTAGTAAGCTATTATGTACAATCAACATTGCACAGCCGTTAAATTCACCTTGTTGGGCAGCCACCTTATCACGAAGAAAAGATATGTAATTTTCGGTGTACCCCGTGGTTCCAAAATTGTTCTCAGAATGAAGCACTGCCAGAAGCTTCGCATCTCTACACTTAATGTACGGAATACTGATCTCCCCAACGGTAACTGTAGCCGTGCTGTTTTTTATGATCGAGGCATGTAGTCTCCGGCCATTTTCTGAATTAGGCGACCTAAATTGATATCTAAAACCTGGCTGAGCATTATCAATAGCCCAATCAACAAACTGAGTCGCTAAAAACTCTTCAAATCGTTCTACAGACATACACCGCATCCCCTGTATCACTCATACGCTCCACATTGCCAATTCGCTCATAGAACTGGATTAACGCCTGCTGTGATTTTTTGTCAAAAAAAACTCCACGCTTTTTAAATTCTGAAAGTAATTCGTGAAATCTAAGTTTTTTATTTACCCCAATAGATAGATTTGTCAGTAACAATAGATAATCCTGGTTAATTACCAGCACCTTTCCTCCACGGCCTCGAGATTTAATAAAATGATTACAAAGTTCAGACTCTATAACCTCAACATAGCGGTTATTGATACCATGCCGTGATTGCCCTTTATAAAATTGGGACTCCCCTATTTTCAACAAATCATCCAGAACGTCATGGATATTTCCAGAATCTCGAACTTCATACTCAAGCTTCCGCTCTTGCTTAAACGCCTTAGCGTAATTTTTTAGTTGTTCATACGAAGTATCATCAATATTTTTTGCTAAATACCAAAGTGGATACTTATATCCCTTGCTTTCCTGAAGACTCTCTGACATCGATAGGTATGGAAATATTTTATAAAGGGCAGAATGAACCCGTTGATGACCATCATCACGGATATGAGTACGTTCGGCACTCGCCGTTTCAGAGTCTAAAATGAAATATACAGGCTTTGGGGAAGGCTCCCCCTCTCGCCATCCACCAATATTGAGTGCTAGTTGTGCGGTGTATAAATACGCGTATAGACGTACAAATTGACTTAAAACACCTAGAAAGTACTTTGGATGCTCACTTAGTAATTTTAAATCTCTACTTAAAACGCGAGAAAGAAAGGGCAAGTACGCATGTTCATTTATATTTATAGAGGCATCCTTACCATCAATTTCATTGATATTTTCATTTAAAACATTAACCAAATTTTGTTCAATAAAATTTAACTTCGCCTTAGGAGCCTCGTCAATATGCTCCCCCTGCAATAAACTTGCGTACATTTTACCCAACCGTGTATTAGGCTTATTTCCTTTTTCCTTATTTACCTTGAATAGGAGAAATTCTGGAATAATTTTATATATCCCATCATTATCGAAGTACATTTTCTCCAAATATTCCCAAAAACCAGAATCATCTAATTTACCAGTAAAATCAGCCCTACACTTTTCCCTGAATTCATCAACATCTTGGAGTGCAATCTCTTCTCGGTAAATAAGCTTTATCACAAACCCAATTACTGCACCCCAATCAAAATCCCCTCGACGATCATTGGTTCTTACTGGGAAATAACTATTTAATTTATTATCACCAACGGCTTTTCCACCAGGCGATGGAAGGTCTTTTCTTATTAATGACATGATTACATCCCACTCACTTCAATGTCTTCATCATCTACTTTTTTAATTTTTATTTTTTTTGACCCAGTATGCAAATATAAAACATTAGATGAATTAGCTACTTTCACGATCTGCTCAACAATCTCATCTAACAAAACGATGGTATTCTTATCGTGCTTATTTGGCCTATATCCTTGAACAATTCTCGACATCAAACTCAACAAATTGATACTAATAGGAACAGGACGAAGCGATTGTTCTGCTACTTTAATATACGCAAGAAAAAAACTGATTCGGTTATCACTTTCTTCTTTGATAGCGTTGTAGTTAACGGCCAATTCAAGCTCTACAGCGAGATTCCAATTATCATGCGCAGAAACAAAGAATTCCTCCTTACCAAGTTCACATGCATTACGATTGGCGTAATGATTAATCGCAGTTAAAACGATGTCTTTATAAAACCTCTTTAATTCTGCTCTCTGATTGTAATTTCCATCATAATCTGAGTGAGCACACCATATCCTGGCATATTGATCTATTAATTCATCATCAAAATCAGCTTTGTATTTAAAATGGTAATTATTTGAAAATTGCTCATCTTTTAATAAAAAAAACAGACGTATTAGCGAGTATTGATCTATCAATCCATTTCGATATTCAATCCCCAAGTCAGTCAGGTCATGAACAAACACATCAAACTCCGCCACAGGCAAACCTAGCTCGCGCTCAAGGATAAACATATCTAAGCTCCTTTTACGAATCGCACACGGATCAAATGTTGCGACCTTCCCTCCTAATTCACCATCATTCTTACTAAATAAGTTATCAAATATATAGTGAGGAGAGGTCAGCAGATGATGTACAAAATCTAATAGTGATCTGGCAGTAATAAACTGATCTTTAACTAAGCGTGCTTTCAGCAAAAGGCCAATGATAATACTCTGCACTGATGGAATTGATAAAAGTTGGTAATTAGCACACAACATAGAACCCTCGCTGCCAAGCTCTTTTTCATACAATTTATAAAGAGGGTTGCTATCAGAATTCTCTGTTATTTTTGTTAACAATTGTTGTACGAATTCTGAGGTGCGCGGGTCGCTTGCCAAATCAAATTTTGGAAAGGCTTCGAAATCTAAAAAATAACACTGCTTTTGATCGGCTACCTTTGTATTTAAGAACGCCCTAATTGTGTTTTTGATGCCATCATGGTTCGAAGCTCCCTCTTCCCCATAATTACCTAACATTCCAATATTAATACCTACAACTAATGGACGTTCAGTTTCCTTCTGCCTCGAAAACAACTTATCCAGGGTCTCTATAGCAGTGCTCTGTGGCTCGAAACTATGCGTGGCATCAAGATGAAAGTCGATTGCTTCGTTATACTTACTCTTATAGCGTGTAAGTATCTCTGATTTACCATCCCCACTACTTCCACATAAAAACAAAAAATCATTCTTACGTAGCTGAGAAAGTTTTGATCCAAATGCTCTCTCGATTTCTGTTTCTATATATAAATGTGATTTTATTTCATTTAACTCTAAATCATTTGATTCAAAGTCAGTTGAAACAGAGTGCGGTGATGATTTATCCAATACTGATAGAGCGTCTCTAAGTCCCAACAAACCTGTCCCCCTTTACCCAAGTGGAAGTCATTATTGACACGGGAATAACTTCCATAGATAATTAGATTAACTTCCATTCAATAGCTGGCCCTGATGACCGATAACGGCTACTGCCATACATTCCCTGCAATACGTGGCATACAAGCAGGACGCCCCTGCTACATTGCCATGTGTCCAATGCGCATCGTCCCAAAGCTATTTAAATTCGACGAGGAAGAGGTACCCCCTGAATTGCGGGCGCAGCGCACCTTGAACCGCAGCAGAATCCCTGAGATGGCCTCCTATCTTATCGATAACCCATTGGGTTATACGCTTTCTTCTTTGACAGCTTCTGTTGATGCCATGGTTTCTTTCGAGCCAATGACAGACATGGGATTTGGCCAAAATATTGGCACACTCTCAATACCCATGGATGTTCAAATATTAATCAATGACGGCCAACACCGCCGGGCAGCAATTGAAGAGGCCATCAAAGAAAATCCTGAACTTGCGCACGATAACATATCAGTTTTATTCTTCATAGATGAAGGACTTACCCGTAGCCAGCAAATGTTTGCTGACCTTAATAAGCACGCTATTCGGCCTAGTGATTCCATCAGCACTTTGTATGACCATCGCGACACGATTTCAGACCTTGCACGCCATACCCAAAAACATGTTCATATCTTTAGCCGTCTGACAGAAATGGAGAGATCGAGCATCTCTAATCGCAGCACCAAACTTTTCACTCTGAGCAGCATCAAAAATGCTAACAAGGCCCTACTCCTCAAAGGTCCAAAAGACACCGTTAGCAAGGATGAAAAGGACATCACCGTACACTTTTGGAATGAAGTCGCCACAAACATGCCGGACTGGCAGATGGCATTCAATAAAGAGGTCACAACCTCGGAACTTCGTGAACAATATATCCATGCCCATGGTGTCATGCTTCAGGCCATGGGGAATGTGGGTGCCGATTTACTCACTAAAAAAGAGCCCAGCTGGAAGCGTTCACTTAAAAAGCTTAAAAACATCGATTGGGCGCGGGTTAATGGCCCATGGGAAAACCGTTCCATGGAAAATGGCAAGATTAGTAAAGCCCGCGCCAAGGTTATCTTGACGGGTAACTATATCAAACAACAGATTGGACTCCCTCTCAATGCCATTGAGGCAGAAACTGAAAAGAAATTCATCAAATGAGCAAAACCAATAATTTTATCTTCGACAGCCATCATGCATTACTCGAAGAAATGACAGTGGGCCAGCGCCCCGTCGCAGAACTAATCAAAGAAATCAAGACTATCTATGAGGCCGACCAACGCCCCTGGATCATTGGCTTTAGTGGAGGTAAAGATTCCACTACCATTTTGTCGCTCATCTACAGTGCCCTCCAACAACTTAAGCCATCTGAGCGACATAAACATGTCTATGTGGTCTCCTCAGATACCTTGGTAGAGACACCGGTAGTCGTGGAAATGATCAATCGAGTACTAAAAACTATCAATAAGCGCTCTATCAAGGATAAGTTGCCCATCACAGCGCATTCAGTCATTCCAAAATGGAACCAAACTTTTTGGGTTAACCTGCTTGGCCGTGGCTATCCAGCACCACAACAGACCTTCCGCTGGTGTACCGAACGCATGAAGATCGACCCAATTAGTGAATTTGTCACCGATAAGGTAGCGCGATTTGGCGAAGTCGTTGTGGCCCTTGGTTCTCGTAGCGAAGAGAGTGCGTCTCGTGCGCAGGTCATTGCAAATCACTCCATTAAAGGTTCCGCGCTGAGCCGCCACACCTCTCTACCCAATGCCTACACCTACATGCCCATCAAGGATTGGAGTGCCGATGAAGTATGGGAGTATCTCATGAGTGCCCCATGTCCCTGGGGGGGTGACAATCGAGAACTTTTCGATCTCTATAGGGGATCTAATCAAGGTGAATGCCCGATGGTGATTGATAAGAGCACCCCATCCTGTGGGAATTCACGTTTTGGCTGCTGGACCTGCACGGTGGTAACAAAGGATCGTGCATTGCATGGTTTGATCCAGTCAGGCCAGACATGGATGAAACCCCTGCTAAACTTTCGTAACCAGATTCATAAGTCTACTGATCCTGCACAAAAGAACAAATATCGAAACTACAAGCGACGCACAGGTAAGGTCACATATATGCGTGGGGAGATTGGTGATGATTCAACCAGGGAATTAAAGCACATTCCAGGCCCCTACTGGCTCGATGTGCGCAAAAAGTGGCTTAAAAAACTGTTACAGATCGAGAAACAGCTTACAGATTCCGGCCATCCCTTCCCGCTCATCCGTCAGGAGGAACTCCAAGCCATCCGCCAGGAGTGGCTGCGCGACCCTAATGAGCCAGACTGGGCCGATTCTCTACCTTGCATCTATGCCGAAGTTTACGATGATGATGTGGAGTGGGTTGAAAACGACGCGGGGGCCTTCACCGAACCGGACGCCCAGCTCCTCAAGGAGCTTGGTGTAGACCATGAAGTACCCGCCGAATTAATTATGAAACTAATCGAAGTTGAGCTGTCGGTCAGTGGCCTGGGAAAACGGAAAGGTATTATGCAAAAACTGGAATCGATTCTGAAGCAGGACTGGGAAAGTCTGGAATCGATTAATGCCAGAAATCAACCAAAGATATCTGCAGGTGGTTGGAGAGAAAAGATCAA
The DNA here is from genome assembly GCA_021647705.1 of Gammaproteobacteria bacterium. Taxonomy (GTDB): domain Bacteria; phylum Pseudomonadota; class Gammaproteobacteria; order SZUA-152; family SZUA-152; genus SZUA-152. Next base: position 30,033 of record JAKIUF010000026.1, read on the forward strand.
TGAGCTTCAGGATCAATACGATAGAGCACCTGAGCTATGATTCTTGAAACCCTGAGCATCAATAATTTTCGTGTCTTTTCGGGCGAAAACACCTTCGATCTGATTCCTCGTGTCAAATATAACAAGAAGCGCCCCATTATTCTCTTTGGAGGCCTCAATGGCGCAGGCAAGACCACCACACTAACAGCAGTTCGTCTTGTCCTTTATGGCAAACAATCTTTAGGCATGGGAGTGTCACAGAAAGAATATGACGACTATCTGGCCAAGTCCATTCATCGAACTAAAACACAAGCAGCGACGCAGCCTAACTCTGCCAGCATTGAACTGACTTTCACTTACGCCAGCCAGGGTGTGGAGAATTGTTATACCGTCAAGCGCCACTGGATGGTCAAGGGTAAGAATCAAACCGTAACCGAGCACATTACGATTGCCGAGAACGACGAGCCATTAAGCGAACTCAGTGACGAGCAGTGCCAGGGATTTCTAAACGAGCTAATTCCCATCGGGGTCTCTGACCTGTTTTTCTTTGACGGAGAGAAAATTTCTGAACTGGCCGAAGACACTAAGGGCGAAGCCTTGGGTGATTCCATTAAGAAGCTGTTGGGCCTGGATTTAATTGAAACTCTTGATGCAGATCTGGGCATACTGCTACGGAATGAATCCAAAAAGGGCTCTTCTAAAGATCGTAAAAGACAGATTGCCAACCTTGAGAAAGAATTAGAACAACATGAAATTAAGGCCAGCCATGCACTGGAACAATTCAACCAGTCTTTTATAACCAGGAAGGCCCTCGATAGCGAAGGTGAAAAACTCGAAAATCAGCTCTCCAGTCGTGGCGGTGCCTGGGCTGCAACCCGCGAAATAGCGATTAAAAAACAGGCTACCTTACATGAAGAACAACGACTGCTTGAAGAATCACTACGTGAAGTATTCAGTGGCAACTACCCTTTCACTATTGCTGCTAATTTTGCCCAAAAAACCCTGGTACAGCTACGCAGTGAATATACCCATAAACGTCACACCTACACGGCACAGGTATTGAACGACCGGATGAAGTCTCTGACAAAATCTCTACATGGGTTTTTAGATCAGGATGACTTTCAACGGGTCAATAACGCTATCCAGAATGAGCTAGGCTCGTTTACTGATAGTCTTGGTAATCTACAAGTCATTCATGATGTATCGGATACGCTATTTACCACTATCGAAACTACCGTAAACAATGCGTTAACTCAGCAAAAATTACGTTTAACTGAGCTTCATAAACGTTTAAGTGATGTAAGTGATGAATTAGATAAAGCAGGAAAGAATATTGCCCGGGCACCTGAAGAGGCTCAAATCAAACCCATCATCGACAAAATCTCCAAAACACATGAAAAACGAGCGATGTGCATAGCGTTACAGAAAAAGCAGGTTGAGCTACATAAACGACATCTTCGTGATGCAATCAGTGTCGCTCGGCAACTCGACAAATTAACATCGGCCATTACATCAGATGAAGAGCAGGTGCGCACTTTGCAGTACGCCACTGGAGCCAAAGCGTTACTGAAGGGCTTTTCTACTGAGTTGGCCAAGCGAAAAGTGAAAGATCTTGAGACTGAGTTTGTGAACTCCTTCTACCGGCTGTCACGTAAGGAAGACATCAATCTTACTGCGTCCATTGACCCTAAAACCTTTACTGTTTCTCTGTTGAGCGAAGACGGGCGTGAGGTAAATAAAGATGAACTCTCTGCAGGTGAAAAGCAGATTTATGCAATATCGATCCTTGAAGCTTTAGCACGCACATCAGGACGCCGACTGCCAATTATTATCGACACTCCACTCGGCCGATTAGATTCTGTGCATAGATCAAAGCTGATCAATAACTACTTCCCCTACGCTAGTCACCAGATGATCATTCTTTCCACCGATACTGAAGTGGATGAGGCTTTCTACCACGAGCTTTCTCCCAGTATCTCTCACGCCTTCAAGCTTGATTATGAACCAACGGAAAGTTGCACCAGGGCAACGGAAGCCTATTTTTGGCGTGAACAAAAGGCCAATGCGAGTTAATCCATGTTACCTAACCGCGTAAAATTTTCCAAAACCGCAACTGACAGATTGCGATACATGAAGTCCAATACTGGCCTTACACCTAACATTTTGGCGCGCATGGCTATCATGTTGGCGCTCAAAGATGATAGCAGCCTGCGAAATGCAGGAGTAGCCGATAGCGATGGACAAGAGCTAAATAAAAGCGTTCTCTTTGGTGACCACGCCCATGTATATGAGGTTATGATCAATCAGTTCATCCACGACAACAATATTGACCAACCAATGCAGCAGATCATTGCCTCACTTGTAGAGGTTGGCGTACATAAAATGGGGCATGTAAAGAGCTTATCTGATTTATGTGAGTTTTAGAACATCGATATAAACTCAGATCTATGCGGGATCATGAGCCAGCCAGAAAAATAGTGTATTAACACCATCACACCTACTTGGCGGTATCCTGTGTCACTCTCGACAATTGCTCCGGTATTGCCCATCCTCCCTCATCCATGGACTCGCCCTATCTGCTGTTATTGGCATTTGAGCATTCTGAAATAACCGTGAATATTCTGTGATAATAAGGCCACTATGAAACCCGAAATATCTTTACGCACCCACGCTGGCATATGGATTGAATCCAAACCGGTTCAGCATCTGATTATTGGCTTGATTGTGTTGAATGCCATCAGCCTGGGAATGGCAACTTCTGATGCGCTTGAGGCAAAATATGGCTATTGGCTGAATCTTTTTGACAACGCAGTGCTGGTGGTGTTTGTCATTGAAATAGCCACGAAACTTTTCGCCTTCAGAGGACGGTTTTTCAGCAGCGCATGGAATATATTTGACTTCTTGATTGTCGCTATTGCCCTGGTACCCACCAGTGGACCACTTGAAGTGCTACGTGTGTTGCGCATTTTACGTGTGTTGCGTCTTATTTCGCTCATTCCACAACTGCGTGTGGTTGCCGAAGCATTGTTGGGAGCGATTCCTGGCATTGCCTCAGTGGCAGGTTTATTGTCCATTATTTTTTATGTGTTTTCGGTAATGGCGACAGAGCTGTTTGGCAGTGATCACCCTCAATGGTTTGGTTCATTGGGGGGTTCCATGTACACCCTGTTTCAGATAATGACTCTGGAGAGCTGGTCCATGGGCATTGTCAGACCGGTAATGGAAACTCACCCCTATGCGTGGGTATTTTTTATTCCTTTTATCCTGATCGCCACTTTCACGATGCTGAATCTGTTTATCGCCATCATTGTTGATGCAATGCAAAGTGTACAGGCAAAAAAAACTAAACAGGATAAAAAAGCTATCGAAGAAGTGGTACATACTGAACACCAGCAGCTAAGCGAAGAAATCAGAGATTTAAAGCAGGATATGAATGAACTGAAATTATTGCTGCGGAAAAACCATAAATCCTGATAAACGGCCTCACAGCAAGTTGACAAAGTATTAACATTACATCGGCAAAAGCCGATGTCCCGGGGTTTCAACCTCTGGATTCTGGCCTACGCCAGAATGACGGCATTCACAGCAAGCTACAAATATAATTTTACCCACACACACACGTTATCATCTTCACTGAAAATTAAGCGTTAAACCGTTTTGTTAGCACTTCAGTTACTGAAAACAGCGTCATTCCGGCATGCTTCTAGCCGGAATCCAGGGGCTTCCTTCCCTTCTGGACAAGCATCCCAACACATAGAGACATCATCTTTATTTTTACCTGTTTTAAATGATGGACTGCAATTAATATCGACCCCCACTTTATCCAGGTAGGGTGGAACAAGCTTAGCGGTTCCACCAAACGGGAAAGGGATATATCCAAGGTTCGATTAGCTATCGACATCCACCTTGGCTCACCGTTTTTCAGTGAGTCATTGTTGCATGAGGGGGGGCTCCTATTTCAAGCAATCGGTTTTTTGTTGCAGGTTTTTGATTTTTTTGTCAGTGGTCGTGGGCGTAGAGGTGATTTATTGTGGTTCCTTATAACTTATTGGTGGAACCGCTGCGCTTGTTCCACCCTACAGTTTTACTCTGTATTGAATAGAGCTGAACAAAAAAGTCCATAAACACCCTAACTCCACCATCTTCCCGGGTAAAGCTTAGCCTGACTACTATGCGCCATGGTGTTCTGTCCGCCCCAGGCCAAGATTATCATCAAAAGTCCATGTGTCATTACAGTAGAGCATTTGTTATTTCCATTGTTCTGGTGTCATATGCCTTTTGCTTTTTTTATCTCGTCTGTTCCAGTCCTTTTCCGGTTTAATCCGGGAACACTTATAAAAACAGCACCGAAAGCTGCGAGGGTAAATTTTATGCTTCAGGAACCTGTATGTTTCATACAATCGTAGGGTGGGCATGCTTTTTTGCCCACGCGGATACGGAATCACCGCGTGGGCACAAACTACGTGCCCACCCTACACTGCTCATTCCACAATGGCGTGTAGTTGCCGAAGTATTGCAATGAGCTGAAATCATTGCTGTGAAAAAATCATAAACCTGAATGAATGCTCCACCGGCCAAAGTCAGTCACTTCGATTACAGTTGTACCAGTAACATTGAACTCTAAACAACAAACTCAACAGGCCGACGCCCTGACACAAAATGCCTACCAAGCCTAGTATTTAATAAAGATGGCTGTAATAAAAACATGGTCTTGTACCGGATAATGTGTAACCTGGGTGGCAGACGGCTAACAATATAAAAGCATAAAATCGGCTTTGGAAATACACTAGGCAACCAGAGGATTATTCTGGTACCTGTATCGGCCAGGACTACTCTCCCAATGCAGCCAAGGGAAGTTACTGAAGTTCATTTCCGGTTAAGGGCTTTGTTTGCTATGCATGAGGTCTTGATTTTGAGCTGGGTGATGTCAGTGACTCATATAAAAATACGCCGCTATTCATACGGCTCGTGCGTGGCACATCACCCACGTTATTCGCTCATTCTGAAAACCTTGATCCACAGTAAATTTGTAGCCTTGCAAGTTCACATCCCGCTTATGCTAATGAGCCAGTCATTAATTACCCTACAGGAGACACATCATGTCGCATTCACTCCGAACAAAAGCTTTCTATTTTTGTGCCCTGTTCATTCTGATGATGGGCATTTCCACAATGGTAACTGCAAAGACAACAACAACCCACTCACTTCCTGGCAGCTACTGTCCGGACACAAATATTCTGCTGATCATTGCCGAGGACTTGTCTTCCAGTCTGGACTTCGTGATGCAATCACGCGCCGCGCAAACCAGGGGGGACCAGATCGAAATGCGGGCCATGCTTGATGCCTCAGGCATTACGCTGAAACAGGCAACCAGTCGTGGTGCCGGTGCGCGCACCGCGCTACTGATAAACAGCGTTATTTTATCTCGTGCGAAAGAAAATAACACACAATTGCTGACGTGGTTTCCGTTGTTGCACAGCGCCTTGCTTACCTTGCCATACGATGCTGCCAGAAGTGCCGCTGATGACGCCATCGGACGTGCCGAAGAAATATTACAAGGCGACCAAAATGCCGACCCTCTGGATCAACTCGGAAAGGCCCGCCATTTCCTGGTCTGTGATGATCTGGATATCCCCGTACAAGCTGCCATCAAGGAGCAGATTAAATTATTGTCACAAATCCGCCAGCATAAACCCGTAGCAACAAAAGACTTTGACAAACTCATTGATTCCTTGCGCACAGCACTAGCCTATGTTCTGGACAACAGCAAAACATAATCCGGTGACATCCCGAACTTGCACATAAAGATACACTCAACACAGAGATAAAAATGTCTGCCAATAAAAATAATGCCGTGACGACAAGTCCTGAAAAAAATAAAAAGATGGGTTTGTGGCAGGTGGTCGCACTGGCAGTGGGTACCATGGTGGGTGCCAGCATCTTCTCTATTTTTGGGTTGGGCGCACGTCTAGCTGGACCAAACCTGCCACTGGTTTTTGTACTGTCAGGCATTGTAGCCCTGCTGGTTGCCTACTCCTATGCCAGGCTTGGCAGCCGTATCATCTCTGATGCCGGACCTATCGAATTTATTCTCAGGGGCATGGGTGACAGCTTACTGACCGGGGCTCTGAGTTTCCTGTTCTGGCTGACCTACGTTGTTTCTATCGCCTTGTTTGCCAAGGGGTTTGCCAGTTATTTGTTGCCATTGTTGCACATCCAGCCATCGACACTGAGCAGTGACATCACTGAAACGGGCGTTGTGCTTGCCTTCCTGGCGCTGGGAATGTTTGGTTCTGCCGCGGTGGGCAAGGCTGAGTTGATTATCGTCGTCATTAAGCTTTCTATCTTAGCCTTGTTTGTTGTGCTGGGTATATGGAGCATCAAGACTTCTCTTGTGACACCTTCGTTTACATCTTCAGCGGTAACGGGAAGTGTCAATGCGATTGCTATTTTCTTCCTTTCCTACATGGGGTTTGGATTGGTCACCAATGCTTCTGAACATATGCAAAATCCGGAAAAAAATGTTCCCCGTGCTATTTATTTAAGTATATTTATCGTTAGCACTGTCTACATCCTGGTATCACTGGTAGCAGTAGGAAATTTGACGTTGCCTGACCTGATAAAGGCGCAAGACAATGCACTGGCCGTTGCCGCTGAACCCTTCCTCGGGCAAACCGGGTTTTTACTGATTTCACTGGGTGCCTTGTTCTCTATCGCTTCGGCGCTTAACGCGACGTTATTTGGTGGTGCTAATGTGGCCTATGCACTGGCAAGGGATGGTGAGCTGCCGCAGGAGTTCAATCGCAAGCTATGGTTTGGTTCCGGTGAAGGGCTTTATTTAACCGCGGCCCTGGGTATTGTTTTTGCGCTCACATTTAACCTGAATGGTATTGCCTCGATCACCAGCGGTGTGTTCATGGTCATCTATCTTTTTGTTCTTTATTCCCATTGGAAATTAAAAGACCGGTACGGAGGCAACCCACTGATTATTGCAACGGGTTTTCTGGTGGTCGCTGCGGTATTTTTGCTGCTCCTGAATTATCAATGGCATACTGACCGGAACAGTTTTTATGGTACTTGTATCGTGTTGGGTGGCAGTGTGTTGGTGGAACTGGTTTATCGTGGCATCACCAAACGTGGTTTTATTCAGCGTGAACTGGCATTGCTAAAAAAGGAGAAAGAAACCCTGAGGAGCAAGATGAGTGAAGAGCTTGATCAGCTGCTACACAAAAAATAAGGAACTCATCTTACAGACCACACTCTATGTACTCATGCATCAGCCAACTTTTCCACTCATGAAAAAAATAACTGATCACACCACAAAATTATTGACCTGGACGAATCACCTGACGCATATCGTGATCAGTCTGGCGCTCGTCAGTGCCACGGCTTTGCTTGCTGTGCTCTTCTTTTACGATATCTATCTGGCCATTAAAAGCCACTCGTTGATAAAAGGGTTTTTACATGCTCTTGGCATTCTGTTGCTGCTTTGGACAATGGTAGAACTGATCAATACGGAACTTGATCACTTACGAGGAAGTGCCATTGATGTGGCTATATTTATCGAAGTCGCATTGGTTGTCGTGGTACGTGAAATCATTATGTTACCCGTAGCAGAAACACATCCCACCTGGATTGACCTGGGTATGTGGAGCGGTGCGGCGATTTTGCTCGGGTTAACTTACTATTTTGTTCGTTCCGGTCAACACCTCCTGAATCGATCGGTTATAACGGGCAACGTCAACAATTTTCCTGCAAGCAAGTAAACGATTCGATTCACCAGCAAGATGCCGCGATAGAGCACTAACCAGATAATCGCCAATGTCATTAAGTTAACAACAAGCGGCGTACCGTAGGTTGGTGGTGAGCTTGCGAACCCCAACATCGTCGATTCCGTTGGGGTTCACAAGCTCACCACCAACCTACAACAGGCCGGAAGTTTGGCTTAACTTAATGGTATTGGGATAATCACCATAAAAATCAGGCAGGGAGCATTTCACACAACCAAACCATCTATACCCATAACGATTAAGATTCAGACCTAAATCCCAAGCGCTATGGGTATATCAACAAAATAATGCCTGCTTTTGGTGGTATCAGAAATCACTTTGGTCATTTTGCCAGTAATTCTATAGTTTTACCCGAACACACAAGTTATTATCTCCAGCATTTTTATTGACTTTTCGAATTCAGCAACGGGTTCCCGTGAATAACCGGAACCCGGCAGAGTGGAAAATAAACGGGCAAAACAAACAATGTGGCTTAAATCCTTTCTGAGCAACCATGTATTAGCAAACACCACGTTTGTGGTGGTGTTATTAATTGGCACGCTCAGTTATCTTCAGTTACCCCGCGCGCAAGACCCGGAAGTCAATTTCAACTGGATCAGCATCATCACCCTGTTGCCGGGTGCCTCAACAGAAGATGTGGAAAAACTGATCACGGATCCATTAGAAGACGCCATTCGTAAAGTACAGGACATCAAGTTTGTGTCCAGCACCAGCCGCGAAGGCATTGCCGATATTCTGGTGCGCTTTGAAGACATCAGCGAACGCCTGTTCGACAAACGCATTAATGATTTGCGCCGCGAGATTCAAAACAAAGCCAATGCCGAGTTGCCGGACGAGGCCATAGACCCGGTGATACTGGAAATTACCACGTCCAATAATTTCCCCACCGCCACACTCATTCTCACCGGCGAAGCCAACGACGAGTTGTTACGCAAAACCGCGTTTAATGTGCGCAAGGATCTGGAACGTATTAATGGTGTCAACAGTGTCATTGAAGCCGGATTAACCGACCCCGAGCTAAAAGTCGCCTTTGATCCGTCTGCCTTGCGTGAAAGAGGCATTTCTCCCACACAACTTGCTAACACGGTGCGCCGTTATTTTCGTGACGTGGTCGCAGGTGATATGCAGATCGGCCAACAATCATGGGTCGTGCGTGTCGTCGGTACCGATGCTGACCCCGGTTATCTGGAGAGCCTGCCCATTATCGACACCGAACAAAACATTATTATCGGTGACGTGGCAGAGGTCAGCTGGAGCCACGACAAATTCAACAAATTGTCACGCTATAACAATCAGCCCGGTGTCACTTTTGCGGTAACCAAACAGGCCACGGCCAATATTCTTGATCTGGTTGCACAGATCAACCAGTACCTTGAGCAAAAAAACACCGTACTGGCCGCAACGGGTTTAAAACTCACGTTACTGGATGACCAGACGGAAAGTACCCGTGAAGCCATCAGCATTATGCAAGGCAATGCCTTGCTCGGCCTGCTGCTGGTGGCATTAATCACCTGGATATTCCTTGGCGCACATATTGCTTTTTTTATCGGCATCGGTATTCCTTTCACCCTGGCCGGTACCTTTTGGTTACTCAGTGCCACCGGACAAACACTGAACCAGAATATCCTGCTCGGTGTCGTCATTGTGCTGGGCATGCTGGTAGACGATGCGGTAGTGGTGGTGGAAGCCATTTATTATCGCATTCAACGCGGTGCGCAAAGTATGCAGGCGGCCATTGATGCCCTGAAAGAAGTCTTTACCCCGGTAACCGCCTCAGTGGCCACCACCATGGCAGCCTTTCTGCCATTAATGTTGATGCCGGGCATCGTCGGAAAATTCATGTTCACCGTGCCCTTTGTCGTGTCTGTGGCATTGCTCATCAGCCTGATTCAAGCGTACTGGATGTTGCCCGTGCATATTTCCATGAGCCGCCTTGACATGTCATCACCGGGTAAACTGCAACGCTGGCGTACACGCTTCCTGCACAAGCTGCGCCTCAAGTACGGCAAACTGCTGGTGCGGGTATTGCGCAAACCCAAACGTTCTCTGGCCGTCGTGCTGGCCCTGTTTCTGGCGGCAATAAGCGCCATTGGCAGTGGTATGGTGCGCGTCGAATTTTTTGCCTTCGACCCTATGCGTACCTTTTACATCAACGTGGAAATGCCACCCGGCAGCACCCTGCAAAACACGCTTGATACGGTGGATGCCATTGCCAACAAGGCGCGTGCGCACCTGAACGACGATGAAACACGCAGCATCAGTGCCACCGCCGGGCAAATGTTTACCGAAGTCGCCCCGTTTTTTGGTGATAACTACGGGCAGGTTTTTGTCAGCCTGAACCCAAAAACCGATGATATGCGCAGCGTCAGTGACATCATTGAATCCATGCGTACCGATGTGATGGCCACGGCAGATGCGCGTCTGATCACCTTTTTCAAACTCACCAAAGGGCCGCCGGTCACCAAGGCGATCAGCGTCAAAGTACGCGGTGATAATTTTGTGGAATTACGTGCAGCCACTGATGCCTTGCGAGGTATCCTCACGGATATTCCTGAAGTGATGGACATCACCGACAACGACAGCCCCGGCAAACACGAACTCAAACTGCAACTGGACAGCGATGCCGTGCGCCGTAGCGGACTCAACCCGGCGGATGTCAGCAATGCCATACGTCTGCTGTTTGATGGTGAGGTAGTGGCTTCCATGCAATACGAATCAGAGCGTGTGGAAGTGCGCGTACAGGCAAAACGCACCAGCCTGCACAGTATTGATCAATTACTGGAAATACCGCTGACCCTGCCAAAAGGTGGTGAAATACCGTTAGGCCAACTGGTAGTCGCAGAAACCGGACTCAGCCGCAGCAACATCCGTCACTATAACTTCCGCCGTTCCATCACTGTGGAAGCGGATATCGACAAACAAAAAATCAACACGATTCAGGCAAACAATTTGGTGATGGAAGGCTGGGAAAAAATCCGCCTGCAACATCCCAATGTTGATCTGGATTATTCCGGTGAACTGGCTGACATCCAGGAGAGCCTGGACTCCATGCTGGTATTGTTTTTGTTTGGTCTCGGGCTGATTTATCTGATCATTGGCACCCAGTTTAAAAGCTACTGGCAGCCATTCATGATTCTCGCCACCGTGCCATTAGCTTTCACTGGCGTCACCTTCGGCCTGCTAACCACCGGCAATCCGTTAAGCATGTTCACGATGTATGGCGTAATAGCGCTGGTCGGCATTGCAGTGAATGCCGCCATAGTGATGATTCACGCCGCCAACCAACGACTGGAAGCTGGCATGAGCGTATTGCATGCGACCATTTATGCGGCACGTCGCCGCGTAGTGCCTGTCATCATTACCTCGCTGACCACGATTGCCGGACTGTTTTCACTGGCTGTTGGGCTCGCCGGTGAATCCCTGATCTGGGGGCCAGTGGCCTCGGCCATTGTGTGGGGGCTGGCCTTTTCCACCGTGCTGACACTTTTTGTTATACCCTTGCTGTATCGTACGTTTATGCGGAAATCTCACTCATAGGATTCAGGCTTAAAATAACCATCTCGCAGCGAAAAACATTGACGACGCCCCCTTTATTTGGTTACAGAGCGCACCGTTTGACAAAAATATCATATTCCGCATACTAAAGGTTGACTGTTAATCAAGCATCACATTTCAAACCTGACTAGGGAGTACACGATGAAAAAAACGTTAATTGCTGCTTTATTGATCACCCCAATGGCTGCGGGCATATCGACAGCCATGGCTGCCCCCAATAACGCCGGCTGTGGTCTGGGCTCAACACTGTTTGACGGACAAAGTGGCACTCTCCCACAGATACTCGCCGTCACGACTAACGGCACCTCTGGCAACCAGACCTTCGGTATTACCTCTGGTACTCTGGGCTGTGAAGAAGGTGGCGTTGTGACAGCCTCCGCTGCCGTCAACATGTTTGCTGGCAACAACCTGGATTCCCTGTCCCGTGATATGTCCGTGGGACAAGGTGAGTCGCTCGAATCATTGGCCAGCCTGATGGGCATCAATGCTGCGGACAAGTCTGTGTTCTTTACAGCTGCCCGAGCAAACTACGGAAAAATCTTTTCCGCAGATGACATCACCGCCGGAAAAATGCTGGAAAACCTGTATCTGGTTATGGCAGAGCAAAAAGCGCTGGCGCAATACGCTCGCGGTTAACGATATTCACTCCTGACCTCCAGGAATGAAAGAATGCCCCCGGCCAACTCGGCGGGGGCATTTTTTGTATGTACCCGTGGTGTTTGAGGTTTAGGCCTTTAATATGTGTCATATCCATTTCATAGCAAGGCGAAATGACGAGTAATAGCCAGACTATTGCGAGGACAACAACGCAGCCATGGAATGAAGAGAGCATGTAATAAAACCGAAATCTCAATCGCTACGGATATATGTATATGTTTCATCCATTCAGTTTCAATCATGCAAGGTCGGCACGTTTTTTTATGTGGACACCCTGCCGGGCTACGTTCATCCACAGCTGGCACACGCTATTTTATGTCTGTACATTAATTGCAATGCTGATTTTCAGCCCTGCATTATTCGCATCGTCCTCCGTCTCGAACACCCCGTACCTCAACCAGCTTATTGCACAAGCGCAAAAATTACGCCTGGCAGAAACACCGCAGTGGCACTACCTTCTGCATTATCGAAAAAGCCTGCTCGGCCAACTGGAAAGTGAAGCAGATGACCCCACTTTTTTCACAGCCGCCAATGGAAAATACAATTCACAAGCAGAACTCACCGCCACACTCACGCAGTTTTTCTCAACAAAACACTGGGGGAAAAAACCGGAAACGGCTCAGTGTGCCTTTGTTGCCCGTTATGAATGGCTGAATAGCCAGCTACATTTTGACCCCGAAAAATTACCACCCCAAGCCTGTGAAGAATTTGACAGGTGGTATGCAGGCATTAACCCTGGCAGCCTCACCCTGATCTTTCCGTCTGCCTATTTGAATAATCCCTCGTCCATGTTTGGACATACTTTGCTGAGAGTAGACACTCCTGGACAAAATGAAAACACGCGACTACTTTCGTATGCCATCAACTATGGTGCCCAAACAAACAATGACAATGGCATTGCCTTCGCCGTCAAAGGTATTTTTGGCGGTTATTATGGCACCATAGGTATTGGCCCTTATTATAAAAAAGTCAAAGAATATTCAGACTTTGAAAGCCGGGACATCTGGGAATATCAACTCGAATTTTCCGATACTGAAATTCGCCGCCTGATGGCGCATGTGTGGGAATTACGAGGCATAAAATTCGATTATTATTTTTTTGATGAAAATTGTTCATACCTGATACTCCTCCTGCTTGATGTCGCCCGCCCCAGCCTTGGCCTCAGCCATCAACTTGGCGGCTGGGTAATCCCCTCGGACACTCTACGACTGGTCGCCGAGAAACCCGGCCTCATCAAAAAAACCGTATATCGCCCCGCTGCTGGCACCAAACTGATGCACCTGTCTGATTCGATCTCTGACGCTGCCCGGCTTGATGCACTGGCACTGGCCAATCAGCAAAAAAACCTGGCAGAATTTCTGGCCGAAAAAAGCACAAACCAAAACTCCGAACAGGAAAAGGCTGACATTTTGCTTCTGGCACACGATTTTGTGCGTTATGAATTTCTTGCCCAGCGCCGGGAAAAAACAACATCATCCCGTCTTTCACGGGAGTTATTACGCGCACGTAGCGCAATCGTCTCTGCACATCCGCCAAGCCCTGTCCCTACACTTCGTGTGTCTCCCGAACAAGGCCACGCCACAGGCATGTTACAACTCGGCATAATCAATGAAAACAATGACAGTTTTTTACAGCTACGCTTACGCCCCGCCTATCACGACCAGCTGGACAATGATGACGGGTACGTACCCGGCGCACAAATCGATTTTTTAAATATCGCTCTGCGATACCGCATGGACGAGCCAAAACTGGAACTTGATGAATTCACGCTGGTTGATATTATTTCGCTATCACCACGCTCCCGTTTTTTTCAACCCGTTTCCTGGCGCATACGCACAGCATGGCAACGCCGCATATTGCCCGATACGCAATCACCATCCAAGCTCGCATTTCGTGCCGATGGTGGTGGTGGTCTGGCAATACGACCGACCCGAAACATCCTGGCGTTCGGCCTTTTAAACGCAGGAATAGATGCCCACTCACAACTAAAAAATAATTACACAGCTGGTGTTGGCGCAGAAGCAGGCGTCATCATACAAGCCACCCCGCAGTGGAAATGGCAACTACACGCACAACACATGAATTTCCGCACGGGTAAACCCCACACCTACAACACGTTTAAAATTGCCCAGCGTTTTGTTTTTGCACCACAACAAGCCCTTGGCCTGGAATGGTCACAGCAACGCGCTTTTGGCCGCAGGCTGGAAAATTGGACACTCTCGTGGCGCTGGTATTTATGACCGGCACACGCCTCCCGTTACTTTTTATTATTTTCCTCAGCATCAGCCTGAATGGTTGCACGGGGGTTTTTTTCCAACCCATGAAGCCATTGGTGCGCACACCGGGCGACATCAACCTCAACTATCAAGACATTCATTTTATCAGTCAGGATGGCACAAACCTGCATGGCTGGTTTTTACCTGCAGAAGGTAAAGCACATGGTACTATACTGCTATTGCATGGCAATGCTGAAAATATCAGCACCCATATTGGCAGCGTATACTGGCTTCCACCTCGCGGTTTTAATGTATTTTTGTTTGATTACCGCGGTTACGGACAGTCTGCGGGAAATCCTGATTTACAAGGTGCATTTCAGGATATCGAAGCTGCATTGCTATGGCTACAAAAAAAACCTGACATCGACCCGACACGCATCGTCGTCCTCGGTCAAAGCCTTGGCGGTGCCATGGGCACCTATGTTTTTGCAAACACGGGCCAGTCACAAATAATCCGTGCGCTAATTCTGGATAGCGTCTTCAGTGATTATCAGCAAATTGTCCGTGAAAAACTTGCCGATTTTTGGCTTACATGGCCACTGCAATATCCCTTGTCCTGGCTGGTCACTGGCAAATATTCGCCCACAGAAGCTATCGGTCAATACAGCCCCACCCCTATACTTGTTATCCACAACAAAAATGATGCCATCATACCTGCACATCACGCAACGCAACTTTTTGCCCGCGCAACACCACCAAAAGAATTATGGCTAATGCCCAAAGGTAGGCATATTGCAGCACTGAACCAGCCTGAAACAAGAAACAGGCTGGTAAACTATCTGCTCCAAATCCTGGATAATCCGACACAGCATGAATAAAGCGTGATAAAAATATGATAAAAAAATTCACTGTCTGCCTGTTTCTCATTGTTGCCGGCACATCCCCCAATATTGTCTTGGCCGCCCTCACGCAAGACCCCTCCCTAAACTGGCACACACTCTACACCAAACATTTTGAAATTCATTTTCATGATGGTGAAGGACCGCTGGCCCGAAAAGTGGGCAGCATCGCCGAATCCGTGCATACCGAACTCACTCGGAAATTTAACTGGACGCCCCGTGCGCGCACACAAGTCATACTGAGTGATCGTTTTGATTTTGCCAATGGCTCAGCTACACCCATACCCCGCAACGAAATGCGTCTGCTGGTAACGCCCCCCTCTGGCAACAGCGCAGTTTCGGATCACGACAACTGGCTGGAGCTGCTTATCATTCATGAATACACCCACATTCTGCAACTCGAGAAAGTCAGCGGCTTTCCTGCCACTCTGCGCAAGCTGTTCGGGCGCAACACGTTTCTGTTTCCCAACATGTTGCAACCACCCTGGCTTATTGAGGGCTTAGCCACTTATGAAGAAACGGACAAAACACGCGGCATCGGTCGCGGCCAGAGCACAATGTTTCGTGGTCTGATGCGACAGGAAATCATCAACGGTATCAAACCCATTCGTCAAATCAACCAACCACTGAACAGTTGGCCATTGAACACCGTGCGTTACCTCTATGGCGTATATTTTTATCAGTTTGTCGCAGAACGTTATGGTGCAGAAAAAATCACTGAACTGGTGGCAGAATACAGCAACAACCTGTTGCCCTTTTCCATCAACAACAACAGCCGACGTGTACTGGGCAAAAACATGACCGTCTTGTGGGATGAATTCAGCGAATACCTGCAAGACACTTTTTCCAGTGAAATTAAAAACATTCAACAAGCCGGAGAAATAACAGGCACACAAATCACCCACACCGGTTATTTCACCCGTTCACCACAAGTATCCAGCAACGGAGACATTTATTACCTGGAGGATGATCTACAAACTGAACCCCGACTGATGGTGATCCGACAGGGAACCACAAAACCTGAAGTCATTGCCGATGTCCGTGGCAACCGTTTTGATCTGCACCCCACCGCAGGAATCATCGTCGCAGAGATCGATACGATCAACACCACTAACCTCTTTTCGGACCTGTATCACCTTGACCCGAACAGCGGAAACAAAAACCGTCTAACGTACGGAAAACGTTACCTCCAGGCCACCTGGAGCCCTGACGGAAAAAACATTATCGCCATACACAATCAACTGGGCCAACACGCCTTACACCTGCTGGACAAACACGGCAATAAAATCGATACGCTCTGGCAAGGCGAAGACAACACCATTATCAGTTCTGTTAACGGATCGCCCGATGGCGACCATCTGGTGATGGCCGTATGGCGACCCGACACCCTGTGGAACCTTGAACACTTCAACTTTCAAACACGTCAATGGACCTTGTTAACCCACGACACCCATATCGAAAACAGTCCGCGTTTCAACCACAATGGTCAATCCATTGTATTCAGTGCCGACTACGACGGCGTGTTTAACATTTACCAGTTAACGTTAGCCAACGGTAAACTGGAAAAACTCACCAACGTCACCGGCGAAGCAAGCACGCCCGCCCTGCATCACACCGCCAACGGAGAACAACTCGTTTACATCAACCTGGGGGCTACTGGCTACGACTTGTTCCAGCTCAGAGAAACCAGCCCCATCGCCCTGCCGACAAATATAGACACAGCCAGCAATACAGTCGACTATCGTCCATCACCTCTATATGCGCCCATCCAGAACACAAGTATCGAACCCTATAATGCACTCCCCCGCATCATACCCACCGCGTGGTTCCCCTACTTCCAGTTTGATGATGTGCACAGCGAAATCGGCTTTACCACTGCCGGCGCAGACCCGTTACGACGGCATGCTTATGGTGCCCTGCTGGGATACGATACCGACAACCAATGGCTGGTAGGCCAGTTCAATTATATTTATGACCGCTGGAATCCCACGTTAAAACTCAGCCTCAATCGACAGGTACTGGCATTTATAGACAATACCGGCAAAGTAGAACGCTACCGCAACTCCGACATTGTTTCCGCAGAAGCCATCTGGCCCTTTTTTCATTATGAACAACAATGGTTGTTACATGCTGGCGTGGTCAGTGAATCAGAATCCGATAAAAAAATTCTTTCTAACGTTGGTGGTGTCAACAGTCTTGATGATCGCATTGCAGGGCTCGCCGTCAGTTACAATTCCGCACGCACCTATGCACGATCCATCAGCCCCGCCTACGGGCGACAATTCCGTATGATTGCCGAAGACAACGATATTCTGAATAGCGACTTCAGCGGCCAGACCTACACCCTCGACTGGCGGGAATTCATTGACCTGCCAGGGCAACACGTCATCGCCACTCGTGCAGTGCTCGGCTGGGGCACAGACAACCCCCGTGATTTCCGCCTTGGCGGCACCCTGGAAACCAGCGTACCCCCTGCCCCGCAGGCAACAGCACTTGCCCTGACACAAAATATTTTCGGCCAGCGACGTTATCCCCTGCACGGTTATCAACAAGGCCGCGCCGATTTACGTGGCCGACGCATGGCGCTGATCGAAGCCGAATGGCGTTTCCCCATTACACTGATCGAACGCGGCTTTATGGCCCCTCCCATTGGCCTGCATCAAATCCACGGCAAGCTGATTTACAACTGGGGAGAAAGCTGGGATCAAGACAGCAATGTACCCGCCCTGCGCCGTGGTGCCGGTATCGAAATCACCACCGAACTGGTACTCGGTTACTGGCTGCCCATGAATCTTCGCTTCGGCTACGCCAAAGGTTTTGACTTTGGTGGTGAAGAACAGGTTTATATTGAAGCGCATGTGCCTCTGCTTTAATGTGAATTAAGGGCTAAACAGTCTGTACTGAAAACGCCGTCATTCCGGCATGTTGTTAGCCGGAATCCAGAAATTTAAACGCCCAGACAATCGTTCCAGTGTATTGGGGGGGCGTAGGTTGTAAGTGGTACTGACAAGTGATGTGTTATAAACGCAAAGGTCGCAGAGACACAAAACCCTAGAGTGGGCACGTAGTATGTGCCCACCCTGCTTAATTTACATTTTGGACTTTAGTAATGAAACCCGTCATCCAACAGGAAATCGCTGGCTGCGCCATCGCCAGTACCGCAGCACTCGCAAGTGTCAGCTATACCGCAGCAAAAAAAGCCGCCAAAAATTTAGGCATCACCGCTGCTGACCCAACCCTGTGGTCGGACACCGCACCTATCCGCCAACTACTGCGCCACTACCGGATTAAAGCGGATAAACACGAAACCCCTTTCACCGACTGGCAAAGCCTGCCGGATCGCGCCTTGCTGGCTATTAAATGGCATTTGGAAAAAGACACACCTTATTGGCACTGGGCGGTGTTTGTACGCGATGCCGATGGTGAATACGTACTGGATTCAAAAAAAGCGCTTAAGCAAAATGTACGCACGGATTTTGGGCGCATCAAACCAAAATGGTTTATTGGCGTGAAATAATAAATCATTCCTGTGATTAATCACCACCCTGTTTACCACTTGCCACACCTTATTGATTTCACTCTTCGTGGCAACAATTTCACATAACCTGCATTCAATCCATATATTTTCAACTGAGCCCGCATGGACGAACTCTGTCTGGATAAAAAACCAATAAAATGACTTATATAAAAGTTTATTCATAATGCATAGTATGTTTATTGCTGACGTTTAAAAAGGAGGATATTCCCCGGAAGCCATTACTTGTCATTACTCAAGCTAGCTTGATAACGAATCAAGTCATTTTTCATCGCTTCCAGTCGATCATCATAGGTAGTACCATTAATGGCTTCAAGGCTGATTAATTCAATAGCGCGCCGCACCGTGTTAATGGCATCATTGTAGTTATTATCGTTAGCATAAAAATCAGCCAAAATCGCTAGACTGATAGCCAAACCGGCACCATAAGCAGCAGAGTTATCCACTGCTAATTTTTCATAAACATCAACCGCTCGCATAATCACTTCTAATCCACCCGACCGTTCACCGCTATATACTAAACGAATCGCCAAGTTGTTGAGGCTCATTGCTAAATCAGGGCCATAAGCAGAGAAATTATCCACCGACAGCTTCTCATAAATATCAACTGTTCGACGGATCACTTCTAACCCACCCACCGAGTCACCACTATCCGCCAAACGATTCGACAGGTTATTGAGACTCATCGCCAATTTGGGGCCGTAAGCGACGAAGTTATCCTTCGACAACTTCTCATAAATAGTCACTGATCGCCGAATCGTTTTCAACCCATTCTCCCAGTCACCGCTATCTGCCAAAATATTCGATAGATTATTAAGACTCAGCGCTAAATCAGAACCGAAGGCACTGAAGTTATCCATTGACAGCTTTTCATGAATATCAACCGCTCGCTGGATTTCCTCCAACCCACCAGCAAGGTCACCGTTATTCGCCAAGCAAATCGCCAGATTATTGAACAGAAGAGCCTGCCCTATAGGCTCTTTTGTAATCCCAACCAGTGCCTGCGTCACACCAAGCGCCAAAGGTCGTAGCGGCCATTCGAGATGAGTTCGATTCAACCCCTCATAAAGTCGTTGGCAGCGCTTTAAATCACTCTTCACGGTCTCAAGCAAAGCCTCTTGTGGCCAGGAAAGGTCAAGCACTTCAATGGCATCATGCATCAGTCGCCCCAGGCGGGAGGTGGCACGTTCAATCTCATTACTGACATCCAGCACCGCATAGAGCCACTCCCCTGGTTGCTCGTCGTCACGCCACAGCAACTGTGATAGCAGAGCGGCAGCCAACAAATCAGGCTGAAGTGCCACAACCTGCCCTGCACTTTCCTTTTTTTTCTCCTGCCAAATGCTGCAGTCGCGCAGCCGTTCATAATCGGGCAAGAGCGCTGTCAGTGCGTTGTGATTGGCAAGGGTTTTGAGCTGTTGGGCGGTAATACTACCGCTAACAGCGGCCAAACCTTTCAGTAGTGGCAGTGCCAGCCTGTGGAGATTTTTCGCTTCTCCTTCTTTTTCCAGCCGCACAACTTCCCGTTTTACCAAACGTTGGATGATTTCCCCGCCACTCAGGGTTGTCGTTTGTGGCTGCTCCATTAAATTGATAGCGAACGCGAGAATATAAAGAGGCTGGGCATGACTTTCATGTTGCGCTAACCAGCGGTTAAATACATCTCGCTGAACCGGTAGCGGAGTATTGCCTTTCTTGCGCCGTTCACAGAGCCGGGGCCATGCGGACTCAAGCAGTGACCATGCAGCCTCTGTTTTATCAAGAGCCGTCAGTGACAGTGGCTTCGTTGCGAGAAAACCGAGTGGTTCGCCGAGCTGGTCAAGCAATTGTGAACGGCGACTCAACAGCAGTATGCGCAAGGGTGTGGCGGGTTCTTCGACTTCCTTGATAGCCTGCAATAACCGTTGAACACGCTCAGGTTGCTGTTCGGGGTAATCAATAATCAGCAATGTGCCACTGGTACCGAGGCGAAAGGTGCTACCGTTATCCAGACTGGCAAGCTGCCCAGCTTCCCATTTCTGATCACGCAGTTTGCTGGCCACTTCAAAGGCAAGGCGGGTTTTACCCACTCCCCCTGCACCATGGATCAGTTTGAGACTGATACGTGGCCCTGTTTTTGCCCACTGCATCAATTCATCCACCGTTTCATTACGACCGATCAAAGGCGTAAGCTGACTCTGCCAGATGAGCAGTGAATCGATGCTGTCAGTCAGGCTGTCGGGCTTGAAGGGGATGCTCAGGCTTGCTTCGGTCGGGCCGTAGTGTATTGATATATTTTGGTTGTGATCACCCGAGATGATAATACCGTTGCATTGCTTCGCTTTTACCGAACGCCCAAAACTAAACATATCAAACACCTGCTCGTGGAAACCAGTAAGCCAGTGCTGCAATCAGCGGCCCGGCCAGTGTGGCCAGCCAAGCGACAACAGCCGCTATTTTTCGCCATGCCGGTGTGTTTGTCATATCATTTTGTGGCTGCGTAATATGGACAGAAACATCGCTGTTCCCGTCACCAGCGATAAAAGCACCCTGACTATTTTTTACGCAAACTGTACGTTTATTTGATCGGCTCAGAATAAACAGGCCGATCAGGCCAATGACAAAAAGTAGTCCGGCAAGAAACAATGCAAGGTGGGTGTTTTGAATATCCATATCCTCGATGTTAATCGATAAAAGATGTACGGTGGTATCTCTATTTTTAGCCAAATAATACCATTTTGGTGATGGGAGTGTTCTGATGTTTGCTAAAATGCGAACTGGGGGCTAAATCACCCTGTTAGAACCTGATTCACAGTTAACCGCAAAGGGCACGAAGGAACGCGAAGACAGGAGGGTTGTTTTCCTTTGTGGTGAAAATTATTGATTTTATTCGTCTGGATATTTTTAGCTCTCGATTCACGATGGAATTGAAATAGTAATTGCTAATGGTAATGATTTTTCTGCTTTTGACCACCTGACAAAGATAATGAAAAAGCCGGGGAAAAAAATATGGAAAATCAAAAAGGGAGCAGAACTTCCTTCTGAATTAAAAATAGTAAAAGACATGAGACCTGCTAACAAAGGTCACTATATGATTGCCCCGGCAGAAGATATGCCTCTTAGAAAGTATCTGGGTTTTCTTGAAGAGTTGGGTCTGGACAGGTCAAAAGTGAGTTTAGTAGCACAGATGGGGAAAGCAAATGTCGGCTAAAGGGTTAAATCTTATTATCAGTGAATATCACATTATAAATGAAGCACTAAAACACTATGAAAAACACCTGGAAAAATTATCGTCCATGACTACCGATGAAGACCAGGAGCTGATTTATGATGAAAAACTTCAGGATATCGAGGGATTATTAAACTCAATAAAAATGTCAGCTAAAAATCACTATGGCCTTGATCTGGAGTAAATTTTCTGGTTCCCACGGTTCTCCGTGGGAATCCGCACTAGGCTTTGTGGTATTTGCAATTTTATATGGGCATGCAAGAGCATATGCATTCCCACGCAAAGCGCGGGAACGAAAGAGGATATCTTTTGGTACAAAAACACACCCTGCAAGACTCTTTAGATTTTTTTGTATTTTTTCAACAACGCATCCTCTTCCCTGACTCGTTTCTGAAACTGCTCCGGGGTGAGGCTTATTTTTTTCAGCCATATCTGTGAAGCGTGAACTTGTATGACATTGTGCTCCTGACAAGTACGATCCAGTATTTCGGTAAACCGGAAATTATCCTCACCAAAATCATCAAGCAGTTTATCCTGCACATTTTTGTGCGCCAGAAAACGGAAAGAAATATCAACAGCGGTAAACTTTGTTATTCCTTTTTTGTCCAGCATTCTTAGTTCTGTTAACTCTTCACGATCAGCGGGGCCAACCCGACGCACCGACAGACTTTCACCGTCCAGATAAAGCATCATTTGTTTTACGGAACATTCTTCCAGCGTTCTTTTCAGTTCCGCAGCGGGACGGGGCTTTAGCAAAAACTCATCAGCACCCGATTCGAGGCAAGGTATCTTGTTATCCGGGTTTACGCTGTGGGCAACAATCGGGAGATAGGTCGTATTTTTACGGATTACCTGAATGGCGTCGATGCCGTTCATAACGGGCATATTTACATCCATCAGACAAAGGTCATAATTCATCTCCCCCTTCTCCCCGCTTTTGCGGACACGCTCAACCGCTTCCCTGCCGTTAATGGCAAGGTCAACCCCGTATCCCCAGCGAGTCAGTTGCCTTTGATGGAGTCTGCGGATGGCGGGATCATCTTCAACGATGAGCACTTTCATTTTTCAACCTCCGTGTTGTAGGTGAGCGAAAATAACCCGTTTGCTCGCATGAGCTCCAAAAATTTCACTCGATACGAGAACCAGGTTTTTGTCTTTTCATGGCTAAAAAACAATGAGTCTTTTGTGTCTTTCTTGATTATGCCACAACATTTTGGACATTAATATATGTCTTACGAATTAAATATGAGTCTTTTTAATAAGATGGATGGCTGTTGCACAATATCTGTGGTTTATTTGCCGCGTGGCGAAGAAATATCGAAAAGAACACTGGGCGAGATGTGTCAGGAATCTACTGAAAATAGAACTCCTGCGCCGGGATATTTCCTATGAACAGCTTTCGGTACTATTGACCAAAGAAGGAATACCGGATGCCACGCCGCACAACCTGAAAAACAAAATAAACCGGGGCACCTACAGCGCTATTTTCCTCATACAGGTACTTAAGGTGATCGGTTGTGAGTCCCTGGATATTTCTGACACCAGGGTATAACCAGTAAAACCGTAGGGTGGAACAAGCGTAGCGGTTCCACCAAACGGGAAAGGGATATATTCCAGGTTCGATCCGCTATGGACGTTCACCTTGAGTTGTTGTTGCAGGGTTTTGATTTTTTTGTCAGTGGTCGTGAGCACAGAGGCGATTTGTTGTTCTTTAATAGCCTGTTGGTGGAACCGCTGCGCTTGTTCCACCCTACAATTTTACCTTGTATTGAATAAAGAGGAACAAAAAACCAATGGAACCTCAACGCACCATTGATCCGGGATTCCATCTTCTATCTGGGTAGGGTGGAACAAGCGCAGCGGTTCCACCAAATGGGAAAGAGACATATTTAAAATATATGTCAGAAGATACGGCTATCTTTGAACATTTTTAGATCATTGATAAAAATGCATTCAGTGCAACCATTCAGAATGGTGTTGTGACCATCGATATTGCTCATCATCGACTTCAATTTATTTATCAGACTCCGGCGGCCTTCTCCAAAATCAACATGCTCAATTTACTTCGATAGCGTCTTATCAAAACCAAGAAGAAGTCACAGTTACCGTTAGACAAAATACGGACACGACGCGTTGAATTATAAAAACTTTGAGAGTTAGAATTCCCCGCTCCCTCTCAGGAATAAAACAACCGCAAAAACACACTACCGCCCTGCCCGCACCAACCCACCCAGCCCTGCATCCTCTAGCGCAGTGTTGAGAAAATGACGCACTAAATGCGCATACTCAAAAGTCAGCGCTTCTTTCAATAACATGCGTGCTTTACGCCGGGTAAACGTACGAATTACCCATTTAACACGCGGTAAGTTGGCGGCACTCATGCTGAGGTTATTGACTCCCATACCTAACAATAAAATAACGGCTGCGGGATCACCGGCCATTTCACCACAAACACTCACTGGGGTTTTTTCATCTTTTGCGCCTTCTACAATTTGTTGTAAGGCGCGTAGCACAGCAGGGTGCAGCGAGTCGTATAAATTAGCCACACGGGCATTATTACGATCCACAGCTAACAGGTATTGAGTGAGGTCATTGGTACCTACGGAAATAAAATTAACCCGTCTCGCCAGTTCTCGCACTTGATACACTGCTGATGGCACTTCAATCATTACACCAACATGGGGCATGTTGATATTGACGCCTACATCAATCAGTTCTTGATGGGCACGACGCAGCAGGCGCAGGGCGTCATCTACTTCGGCAACGCTGTTGATCATCGGGAATAACAAGTTCATGTTACTCAAGCCGACACTGGCGCGCAGCATCGCGCGCAATTGCACCAGAAAAATTTCCGGGTGATCAAGACTGATGCGGATACCTCGCCAGCCCAGAAACGGATTGTCTTCTTCGATGGGGAAATAGGGCAGCATTTTATCGCCGCCAATATCCAGAGTACGCAGTGTCACTGGCGCGGGTGAAAAGGCTTTCAGCACTTGCCGGTAAATTTTGCATTGCTCATCTTCACCGGGAAAACAGTCGCGGATCATAAAAGGAAATTCAGTACGGTACAGCCCTATGCCTTCTGCACCGCTTTTTAATGAGGGTTTCACATCTGCCAAGAGGCCACTGTTGATGTACAGTGGAATACCCACATTGTCAGGAGTGATCGCAGGCTTGTCGCGCAATTCGAGCAGTTCTTTTGACAGTTCTGCTTCTTCGCGCAGCAGGTGTTTGAATTCGCCCCGCACCGTAGATGATGGATTGATAAAAATACGTCCGGTGTAACCGTCCACAATAATGCTGCGCCCATCGATATGGTTCACCGGCAATTCATTCACACCCATGACGGCCGATACACCCATGGCTCGCGCTAATATGGCGACATGCGACGTTTGTGAGCCACGCCGGGATACCACGCCTGCCAGTCGTTTAACCGGTACTTCGGCCAACATGGATGCGGTAATTTCATCCCCCACCAAGACGGTACGAATCGGAAACTTTTTCGGTTTTGGCGGTTCCTGAGAGCGCAGTTTTTCAAGGATACGACGGCCCAGGTCGCGCACATCTTCTGCACGTTCGCGCAGGTAATCGTCTTCCATGGCATCAAAGGCACGCATATGCTCGGCGATGGTGTCACGCAGAGCACCAGCAGCCCAGTTACCCTGTTTAATACGTTGGATCACTTCGTCGGAAATGCCGGGGCCTTCCAGCATCAATAAATAAGCATCAAACAATACACGCTCTTCGGCGGGTAATACTTCGGTCATGCGCTTTAACATGGACTGGATGTCTTTGCGCACGTCTTTGACGGCTTTTTTAAACAGACTGACTTCGGCTTTCACATCATCTGCAACACGGTCGGGGATGACTTCCAGGTTTGTCGATGTAAAGTTGACGACGGCTGTGCCAATGGCGACACCGGGTGCTCCCGGTTGCCCTTGCAGAGGAGCGGCACTTTGTGAGCGGGAGCGCAAGCCGTCAATGCCACCACTGGCTTCAGCGTGAGCAATGGCTCCTGCCAGTTGTGCTGCAATGGTCACCAGGAAAGTCACTTCGTCTTCACTGAAATGTTTTTTGCCGTGACGTTGCACCACGAGCACACCCTGTAACTTACGATGATGAATAATCGGCACGCCCAAAAAGGCGTGATAACGCTCTTCACCGGATTCGGGAAAATATTGATAACGTGGGTGCATGGGGGCGTCATCGAGATTCACAAGTTCTGCCCGCTCACCCACCAGGCCAATAAGCCCCTGGTTTCTTTTCAGGCGCACCATGCCCACTGCTTCATCATTCAAACCATCGCTGGCCATCAGGACATTTTCATTCTGCACTTTGTCTGTCATGTACACTGAACACACATCAACCGCCATGGCATTTTTGACGCGCAACACAATCACTTCCAGTGCCTGATTCAGGTCTTTGGCAACGGTGACTTCCTGGATAATACGCCGTAACGTATTCAGCATGCATAGCTCCTGAGGGGCACTATTTCAGATTAAACAATCAGGTTAAACAAAATGAGTGGGGCGGTTTGCACAGAGGGGCGATACCCGCAGAAATCTTCCACAGATATATTAAGTAGTAATGCATGACTACTTAATGCTCCGCCGCCCCGGGTATTTTTTTAATGTTTGTTGTGCTGTATTTTGTTTTAAGGACAAGAGAAAGGGCTCAAGTTCTTTCAATGCCCTACGGTAAACATCCCGTTTAAATGACACCACTTCTTCCAGTGGAAACCAGTAATCCACCCAGCGCCAGCCGTCAAACTCCGGCTGTTCGCTGACATCCAGACGTACGTCGTCATCCTTGCCGATGAGTTGCAGCAGATACCATATTTGTTTTTGACCGATGCACAGTGGCTTGCTGCCATGACGTAAAAACCGTTTTGGCAAATCGTATCGCAACCAGCTCCGGGTCGAGCCCACCAGCTCAACATGGTCTGATGTCAACCCCACTTCTTCACGCAATTCACGGAACAATGCCTCCTTGCGCGTTTCGTTGGCTTTGATGCCTCCCTGCGGAAACTGCCAGGCATCCTGTCCTATGCGGCGCGCCCACAGCAAACGTCCCTGCGCATTGCACAGGATAATGCCCACATTTGCCCGGTATCCTTCAGAATCAATCATTGGTCAATCAATAACTTAAGCTCACATAAATCCGATTGTTCCACATCCCCTGCTTACCGTGCAAGCGGTGTGAGTTTCCCGCCGTGACACACATTCGTTATTATGGCGTCCCATTACACTATACGCACTCAATCCGGGAGAGTTACACCATGAGCCTGGCCATTTTTGATCTGGACAATACCCTGCTGGGGGATGACAGCGATTACCTGTGGGGCCAGTTTCTGGTACAACAGGGACTGGTGGACGGTGAATTTTACACCCGTGAAAACCAGCGCTTTTATAAAGACTATCAAACCGGCAGACTCGACATTCTCGAATTTCTGGCTTTCAGCCTGAAACCGCTCAGCGAGCATCCTCGTGAAAAGCTCGATGCTCTGCACCGGCAGTTTATGCAGGAAATCATCACCCCGGTGATGTTACCCGCCGCCCGTTTACTGTTGGAAAAACATCGTGCCCAGAATGATATTCTGCTGATTATCACCGCCACCAACAGTTTCATCACCGCCCCCATCGCCACCGCACTGGGCGTGGAAAACCTGCTGGCCACAAAACCGGAGATTGTTAATGGCCGCTACACCGGACGAGTCAGCGGCACCCCCTGTTTTCAGACAGGCAAGGTGGAGCGGCTGAAAACCTGGTTACGCGACAACCAGCAAAACCTGGCCGATAGCTGGTTTTACAGTGACTCACATAATGATTTGCCACTGCTGGAACAGGTCATCCATCCCGTCGCCGTAGACCCGGATGAGACACTGGCGGATCACGCCAGCGCCAAAGGCTGGCCGATTATCAGCTTGCGAGGTGAGGTTCCTGCGCCCATTGAAACATGCGCTCCGTAGGCTGGGGTGAGGCACGAACCCCAGCCTACGCAATAACATGAACCCCAGGTTCATTCTCCCTTTGCTGATCCTGCTCACCCCGCTGAGCCTGCTGCTGGCACTGTCCATCGGCAGCGTGCCTGTGAAACTGAGCGCACTCATCAACGATAGCGATGCACTCGGTCGCAGTCTGATTCTGGAACTGCGCCTGCCCCGCGCCCTCTCTGCCTTTGCCGTGGGTGGTCTGCTGGCACTGGCGGGTACATTGATGCAGGTCTTGTTACGCAATCCGCTGGCCGATCCATACATCCTCGGTATTTCCGGCGGCGCAGCAGTGGGTGCTCTGCTCTCCATGTTACTGGGACTCGGTGTGGGCTGGACCACGGGCAACGCCTTCGTGGGAGCGCTGTTATCCATGTTGCTGGTATTCAGTCTGGCCCACAGCCGAGGCAACTGGAGTGCCATGCGCCTGCTGCTCACCGGGGTGGTGGTCGCTGCGGGCTGGGGGGCTGTCATCAGTTTCATTCTCGCTATTTCTCCGGAACGCGGCCTGCACGGCATGCTGTTCTGGCTCATGGGTGATCTTAGTCACGCCCCGCCGCCACTGTGGGGGTTGATCATCACCGGCGCAGGCCTGCTGTTCTGCCTGCCCTTTGCCCGCGACCTCAACGTGCTGGCGCGCGGCGAATTGACTGCTGCTGCTCTGGGGGTTTCCGTGCAGCGTCTGCGTCTGATGCTTTATGTGGTGGCCAGCCTGCTTACTGCCACAGCAGTCACCATCGCTGGCAGTGTGGGGTTTGTGGGTCTGGTGATTCCTCACTTATTACGCCTGCTGGGACTTAGCGACCACCGCCGCCTGTTACCTGCTGCCATGCTGGCCGGTGGCTGCCTGCTGGTACTGGCCGACACCGTGGCGCGCAGTGCACTGGCTCCGCAACAATTGCCGGTGGGCGTAATCACCGCCCTGCTGGGCGTGCCGGTATTCCTGTATTTATTGCATCGACGGGGAAACCATTTATGAGCCTTCTCTCATTACGCCCCCTTTTGCAAACAAAAGCACTGACTGTGGAAATTGGCGGCAAAACCGTGTGCCGACAACTCGATATGACAATCAGCATCGGTCAACACTGGGGTTTACTGGGCATCAATGGCATAGGCAAAACCACACTGTTGCACACTCTGGCAGGACTGCGCACACCCGCTCAGGGAGAAATCAGACTGGACGATGAATTGCTCGGCACGCTGCCACGCCGCACTATCGCGCAAAAAATCGGCGTGTTACTACAGGCCGATAACGACGCCTTTCCCGGTACGGTAATGGAGACTGTGCTCAGCGGTCGCCACCCCTGGCTGGGACAATGGCAATGGGAAGGCGAAAATGACCGGATGCTGGCACTGGCCGCACTCAGTGACGTAGGGCTGGAGGGTTTCGAACAACGCCAGGTCAACACCCTCTCCGGCGGCGAACGCCGCCGTCTGGCACTGGCCACCCTGCTCACCCAAAACCCATGCCTGTTCCTGCTGGACGAGCCCACCAACCACCTCGACCTGCACCACCAGGCGGAGCTGCTGCGGCTTTTGGGTCGGCTGGCGGAAGAGGGCATCGGCGTCATCAGCGTTTTTCACGACCCCAACCACGCGCTGGCGGCGGGCCAGGCGCTGCTCCTCGACCGCGGCCGGGTGGCCGCCGTGGGCGGCGCGGTGGAGGTGGTGACCGGCGCGGCCTTCGCGCGGGTCTACGCCGGCGACGTGCGGGTCTTCGTGACCCCGGAGGGCGTGGCGGTGCTGCCGCGCTGGCCTTAGGAGGTGTGCGCATGCGCGGAAGTCTGCGGGCGACGGGCAACCTGCTCGTCGTCGACCTGGGCGAGGTGAAGCGGCTGGTAACCGAGGGCGGGCCGCGGCGGGCGCGTTACGTGGCGGTGGTCCGGTCGGAAAGGGGGCGCGCCTGCACCCGCGCCGGCACGAACCGCTTCGGGCCGCTTTTGATGCGCCACGGCCTGCCGCCGGGCGAGGTGCTGGTCTACGCGACCACGGCCGACACCCTCGACTTCGAGATCGTCGGGCGCGAGGTGCGCGTGGGCGGGGTGGCCATCTATCCGGAGGGGCCGCCGGAGATCGTGAGCACCC
>JAKIUF010000027.1 GCA_021647705.1 Gammaproteobacteria bacterium
GCTGGACCGCAGTGCAGAAAATGACGTTGTTGAATGTCTGGGGCTTTTCCCCGGAACGGTGGAGCCTTTTGGCACTGATCTGCGTGATCCTCTCAATGGCCAGCATCTTAAAGTGCCACACATGGGTTGGAACCAGGTGGACCAGACCATGCCGCACCCCATGTGGAAGGACATCCTGCCGGACACACGCTTCTACTTTGTACACAGTTATTATGTGCAACCAGCGGGGCCGGAGCCGGTGGCGGGTTCAGTGGTGTATGGTTTTCCGTTTGTGGCTGCCATTGCCAAAGAAAATATTTTTGCCGTGCAGTTTCACCCGGAAAAAAGCGCGCAGGCAGGCTTGCAGTTGTATGCTAATTTTGTCGCCTGGGATGGGCAGTTATAAGCTACCGGCATTATTTTATAATGCCCCGATTCCACAAAATATTTAACGAGAAATAACAATGTTACTGATTCCAGCAATCGATCTTAAAGATGGCAAATGTGTGCGCCTCAAGCAAGGCCGCATGGAAGACGACACCGTGTTTTCTGATGATCCCGTAGCCATGGCGCGCCGCTGGGTAGAAGCCGGTGCGCGACGGTTGCATCTGGTGGATTTGAATGGTGCCTTCGAGGGCAAACCCATGAATGCCAGTATCGTGCATGATATCGTCGAAGCTTTCCCGGATGTACCGGTACAGATTGGCGGTGGCATTCGTGACGAAGACACCATTCAGACGTATCTGGATGCCGGTGTGCAATATGTCATTATTGGTACCAAAGCCGTGAATGCGCCGCATTTTGTATCCGATATTTGCCTGAGCTTCCCCGGTCACATCATCATCGGGCTGGATGCCAAAGACGGCAAAGTGGCCATTGATGGCTGGTCCAAACTATCGCAGCACGATGTTATCGACATGGCCAAACACTTTGAACAGGACGGTGTTGAAGCCATTATTTACACGGATATCTCGCGTGACGGCATGATGAATGGCGTTAACGTGGAATCCACCGTCAAGCTGGCGCAAGCCATTAACATTCCGGTGATTGCCTCCGGTGGTATTACCAATCTCGACGACATTCATGCATTGAGTAAGGTCGCCGACGAAGGCATCGTGGGCGCTATTACCGGGCGGGCTATTTACGAAGGTACGCTGGATTTTGTGGAAGGCCAGAAGTTGGCTGACGACTTGGCTAGCGGAAAATAGAGGTCAGATAATGGGACTGGCAAAACGTATTATTCCCTGTCTTGATGTGGACAATGGCCGCGTGGTTAAGGGTGTGCAATTTGTCGATATTCGCGACGCCGGTGATCCGGTGGAAGTCGCCAAACGCTACGATGAGCAGGGTGCAGACGAAATCACCTTTCTGGATATTACCGCCAGTTCTGATAACCGGGAAACCATGGTGCATGTGGTGGAAGAAGTGGCCGGCCAGGTGTTTATTCCTTTAACCGTCGGTGGTGGTATTCGTACTGTGGAAGATATCCGGCGCATGTTAAACGCGGGTGCAGATAAAGTCGGTATCAATACCGCAGCGGTGTTTAATCCTGAGTTTGTACGCGAAGCGGCAGACAGGTTTGGTTCGCAATGTATTGTGGTGGCCATTGACGCCAAGTGCGTGAGCGGCGAAGGTGAAGACAAGCGCTGGGAAATTTTTACCCACGGTGGTCGTAAACCCACAGGCATTGACGCCATCGAATGGGCGAAAAAAATGGTGGATTACGGCGCTGGCGAAATCCTGCTGACCAGCATGGACCGCGATGGCACCAAAATCGGTTTTGATCTGGAACTGACACGCGCGGTCAGTGATGCCGTGACCGTGCCGGTAATCGCCTCCGGTGGAGTAGGTGAACTGAAACACCTTGCCGAAGGCGTGACTGAAGGCCGTGCCGATGCGGTATTGGCCGCGAGCATTTTTCACTTTGGTGAGCACAGTATCGAAGAAGCCAAGCGTGCAATGGCGGCGGCTGGTGTAGAGGTGCGGTTGTGAATAATGACGACCTAGCGCAGAGACGCAAAGACGCAAAGTTTTTATTTTTTTCTCTGCGTTCTTTGCGTCTTCGCGCCTTTGCGCCTTTGCGTTGGATTATATTTCATGGGTAACTCCATAATGGATTGGCTAAACGAAATAAAATGGGACACCAACGGTCTGGTGCCCGCCATTGCACAGGACGCACAAACTGGCAAAGTATTAATGATGGCGTGGATGAACCGTGAGTCACTACAGCTGACCGTAGATGAAGGTCGCGCCATTTACTGGTCGCGCTCACGCCAGAAATTATGGCGCAAGGGCGAAGAATCCGGTCATGTACAAAAACTGAAAAGCTTGCGCCTCGACTGTGATGCAGATGTGCTGTTGTTATCCGTAGAACAGTTGGGTGGTATCGCTTGTCATACCGGTCGTGAGCGTTGTTTTTATCGGCAGTATCAGGATGGCCGGTGGGTTGAAACGGACACGGTAATCAAAGACCCTGATGAAATTTATGAGTCGTAGGGTGGGCATTGCCCACCAATTGCACTCTGTTCGAACGGTTGCTGGTGGGCACTGCCCACCCTGCAGGTCAGAATGATTTTGGTTTAAGTATTGTTCAGAGGCAAAAATGTGTGAGTGAGATTTTGCAACAATTGGCAGATGTGCTGGAGGCGCGCAAAGGTGCAGAGCCGGATAGCTCTTACGTGGCAAGCCTTTACAGCAAGGGGCTCGACGCCATTCTGAAAAAAGTCGGTGAAGAAGCCACAGAAACAGTGATGGCTGCCAAGGATGGTGACGCAGACAAGATTGTGTATGAAGTTGCAGATTTGTGGTTTCATACCTTGGTGCTACTGGCCCAACAGGGACTGAGCCCGCAGCAAGTACTGGACGAGCTTTCACGGCGTTTTGGTTTGTCTGGTCTGGATGAAAAAGCCGCCAGGGGAAACAAAAATGAGTGATTGTCTGTTTTGTAAAATTGCAGCGGGAGAGCTTCCCTCTGATACCGTGTATGAAGACGAACAAATCGTTGTATTCAAGGATCTCTATCCAAAAGCCGACGTACATTTGTTAATGGTGCCGCGTACACATATTGCCAGCCTGGACGAAGTGGATGCTGCGCATGATACGTTGTTGGCTCACATGATGCGGCTGTTGCCAAAACTGGCGAAAGAGCATGGACTGGATGATGGTTTTCGGACGATTATTAATACCGGTCCGGGTGGCGGACAGGAAATTTTTCATTTACACATTCATATTCTGGGTGGCGGGCGACTTCCTGGATTTGGTTAACATTAATTCTGGCGCATTGTTTAATGCTTGAAAGATAAAGCGTCACCTGGGTAAAACGGAGAAAAAAATGGGTATCAGTATCTGGCAGTTGGTCATTATTCTGGTGATTGTGTTGCTGTTGTTTGGCGCTAAACGTCTGCGTAATGTGGGTGGTGATCTGGGCTCGGCTATCAAAGGTTTCAAATCAGCGATGAGCGAGGAAGAAAAAAAAACCGATGAGCCGACACAATTAAACCAGGATGCAGGTGATGTTATTGAAGGTGAAGTTGCCAGCAAAGCAAAAGAAAAAGAAAAAGAAAAGGATAAGACCTGACTTGAATAGTGAATATCAGGTTGCAGGGATTCGAAAAATCTTTGGCGATATGTCATTCGTAACGAGTTCCTGATGGTATGAATGCTTGTGATCTAACGCAACGACGCGAAGGCGCAAAGAACGCAGTGAAAGCCCATAAAAAACTTTGCGTTCCTTGCGTCTTCACGTTGGGTGATGTTTTTGTTTCGCGGATAACGTCGTCATGTTTGATATAAGCTTCATGGAAATGGCACTGATCGGTGTGATCGCCCTGGTGGTCATCGGCCCTGAACGGTTGCCCGGTGTCGCGAGAACCGTAGGTCAATGGATTGGCAGCGCACGGCGTTTTGTGAGTTCAGTTCAGACCGACATCAACCTGGAAGTGAACAAGGCCGATGAGTTGAAGCGTCTGCTGGAAGAGCAAACCAAAATTCAATCTCTGCACGACATTCTGGAACAAACCCCCACAGAACCGGATGACCGCAAACCGGTGCCACGGGCAGCGCCCTCTAAACAGTCTTCGTCCGTAAGCGAGCCACAAGAAACATTGCCAGTGCAGAAGCAAGAGCATACGGTGACGGCGATCAACAACGACGCGCCGACAGCCGACAATAACAACACTGCCGCAGGCAGCCCTTCAAACAACAAACATGACTGACCCAAAGCAATATCCCCCACCTAACGAACAGCCATTAGTGCAACATCTGCTGGAGTTGCGTGATCGTTTGATGCGTATCGTGCTGGTCATCATCGTATTGTTTCTCGGCTTGTTTGCCTTTGCCAATGACCTGTACACGTATCTTGCGGAGCCGCTATTGCGGCACATGGTGGATGGCACCAGCATGATTGCCACGCAAGTGGTATCACCTTTTTTAACCCCCTTTAAGCTGGCGCTGGTGATGGCGATCTTTATTGCTGTGCCTTTTATTCTTTATCAGGCATGGGGGTTTATGGCACCGGGGCTGTACCGGCACGAAAAGAAACTGGTCTATCCTCTGTTATTGTCCAGCACTATTTTGTTTTATGCCGGTATGGCCTTTGCCTATTACGTTGTATTCCCGCTGGTGTTTGGTTTTCTCACCGGCATTGCTCCGGAAGGTGTGGCAGTAACGCCGGATATTACTTATTACCTCGATTTTGCCATCAAAATGTTTTTTGCTTTTGGCCTGGCATTTGAAGTGCCTATTGCCACTATCCTGGTGGTGTGGAGTGGTATCAGTACTGCTGAAAAATTAGCTGCCAAACGTCCTTATGTCATCGTGGGTGCTTTTGTGTTCGCCATGTTGCTGACGCCACCGGATGTGATTTCGCAAACACTGTTAGCCATTCCGATGTGGATTTTGTTTGAACTGGGTTTGGTTTTTTCACGTTTTTACGCCAAACCGGAAGAAGAGGAAAACAGTATTGGGGGAGATACCGCTCCAGTGTCCCCGCCGACCGCGAAGGAGGCCGCAGCTACCGCAACTCCGGCTACAGCTACAGCAGGAAGCCACGCAGAACCTGCTGCCGATCCACTAAAGCAATCGGAGGCCAGATCGGGCGATACCGGTTATGGTGACGGTGCTGATCATGACGATGCCAATGACTCCGGTCATGGCGAATATGAACCGCCAACCGAGGCTGAATTGGACGCCGAGCTGGATCGCCTGGAAGCGGAAGAAAATGCCGAAGAGGCCATGCCCGATGAACAGAATGCCGCTGAAGATGCACAGGGTAACGAGCAAACAAAACCTGGAAATGACAAATAGACGTGATCACATCAATTTGTCTTGCCGACAAAAGCGCCAACCTAGCATTGCACTCGGGTATAATTGGCATCACTTTTAATTAATGGCAGAAAATACAGACCGGGGAAAGAACCATGGCGAGAATAGTGCAATGTGTAGTCACAAATCAGCAAGGCGAAGGGCTCGATGCTGTGCCGCATCCTGGTGAATTGGGGCAGCGCATTTTTGAAAATGTGTCGAAAGAGGGGTGGACTCAGTGGCTGGAACGCCTGACCCTGATTATCAATGAAAATGGCCTGTCCACCGCAGACTCTGCCAGTATCGAAATTATTGAAAAACATATGCGGGGCTTTTTCTTTAACGAAGGTGAAATGGGCAGTCTGCCGGACGGATTCAAACCGCCAGGCGCGACAAACTGAACGTTTCCTGACGGTAAAAACGCGCTGAACAGCGCGTTTTTTATGTCGAATTCGGTAAGGGGTTTGCGATGTTTTTTGACAATATTTTCCACAAAGTGCTGTTGCCCGGCACCGTAGTTATGGTGTTGTTGGTCGGTGGTTGTGAGCCTCCGCCCCAAAAAAGTCAGCCGTCCGCGCAACAGTCCACACAACAAGCGGGTATCCCAAAAGCCAAAAGTGGACTCAAAGCACCGCCCACCGAAACCCCTTATACGCTGGCGTATTTTGAGCCGACACTGGAAAATCCCGAATACGGCACACTCATGGTCAATGATCATGCCTTTCTGGTGCCCGAAGGTGTTCCCCGTCCTTCCATACAGAGCGTGTATCTTTTATCGCATTGGGAAATCAAACCGGGCGAAAGCGTGCTCGATATAGGTACCGGCTCCGGTGTGCAGTCGATTTTTGCGGCTGAAATCAGTGACCATATTGTTGCTACCGATATCTCTGTCAAGGCAGTGGAAACGGCTAAGCTCAACGTTCAGCGCTTTGGCTTGCAGGATAAAATTGATGTACGTCCTCCTGGCGATCTGTTTGCTCCCATCAAACCCGGTGAGCGTTTTGATGTCATTCTGTTTAACATTGACTATCCGTCCAACCAGTACACGCAATTCTGGTGGGAAGTACACGAACGTTTTTTTGCACAAGTCCGGCAGCACCTCAAACCTAATGGACGGATTTATTACCAGATTGGCGACATTGATAACATCCCTCGCGTTAAAGCGATGGCTGATAAAAACGGTCTGCGCATCATGCGCTTGCGCATGGATGAGCGACTGATTTTCCAGCGCGCACCGATTGTCTTTTTGTTGCAAAGTGAGGTCGATGTCAGGGAGCAGTTACGTCGAGAAGAGATGGCCTATGAGCGCCAGATCGAAGTTGACAAACATCGTGATGGGCAAGTTAGCGCAGACTGAATCATTCCTTTTCCCCTGACTGATTGCCAATGCATAATTTATGCACAAAAAGTGTGCATGGCGAAGCGTAAGCCTGTACACTACGCGCCCTTCCCGGTTTCGCCCAGCAGTATCCATGGGTGGAGACGACAGGTATTCCCGCGAAATCTGGCTCTTACTTTTTATGATGAAAAGCGAGCTTTCCTCGCGTTCAATCATTCAAGTATAGGCACAATAACATGACTACCGACACGGTAACGGCGTTCGATCAACTGGCGCTAAACAAATCCATTCTTAAGGCTTTGGACGAAGTGGGCTACGAAAGTCCCTCGCCCATTCAGGCAGAAACCATCCCCTTGTTGCTGGAAGGCAGGGACGTATTGGGTCAGGCACAAACCGGCACAGGTAAAACCGCTGCGTTTGCTCTACCTCTGCTTTCCAACCTTGATCTCAAGCAAAAAAATCCGCAGGTACTGGTGCTGGCACCTACGCGTGAACTGGCTATTCAGGTGGCCGAAGCTTTTCAGAAATACGCCAAACATCTGAAAGGTTTTCACGTATTACCAGTTTATGGCGGTCAGGATTACCGTGGCCAGATTCGTGCCTTGCAGCGTGGCGTACATGTGGTGGTTGGTACGCCGGGCCGGGTGATGGATCACATGCGTCGCGGCACGCTCAAATTGGACCAGCTTAGCGCCATGGTGTTGGACGAAGCCGACGAAATGCTGCGCATGGGTTTTGTTGAAGACGTGGAATGGATACTGGAGCAGACGCCGGAAAAACGACAAATCGCCTTGTTCTCTGCCACCATGCCAACACAAATCCGGCGTATTGCTACACGCTATTTGAGCAACCCGGCACAAATTACCATCAAAGCCAAAGCAGCAACGGTTGACACTATTCGGCAGCGTTTTTGGCCGGTGAGTGGTATGCATAAACTCGATGCATTGACGCGCATCTGCGAAGCCGAACCTTTCGATGCAATGATAGTTTTTGTGCGCACCAAAACGGCCACTGTTGAACTGGCTGAAAAACTGTTGGCCCGTGGTTATGCCGCTGCTGCTATCAATGGTGATATTCAGCAAAACTTGCGTGAACGCAGCATTAATAATCTGAAAAAAGGCAAACTGGATATTCTGGTTGCCACCGACGTTGCTGCCCGCGGGCTGGACGTGGAGCGTATCAGCCATGTGGTTAATTACGACATTCCCTACGATACCGAAGCCTATGTGCATCGCATCGGTCGTACCGGTCGTGCTGGTCGTAAGGGAGATGCCATCCTGTTTGTTGCCCCGCGTGAAAAACGCCTGTTGTACTCCATTGAGCAGGCCACCCGGAAAAAAATCGAACGCATGGAATTGCCGTCTACGGAAATCATTAACGACAAACGTATCGACAAATTCAAACAACGCATCACCGATACTTTGGCGACAGAAGAAATGGGCATTTTTTATCAGCTCATCGAACAATATCAGCAAGAGCACAACGTGCCCGCATTGGAAATTGCCGCCGCACTGGCGCATCTGTTGCAAGGTGAGACACCATTATTGCTACAAAACAAACCGCAACGTCAGTCCCGCGATAGTTGGGACAGAGATGATCGTCCTACATCCAATAAGCGTGGAGACAAGCGCGGCAACAAACGTGATAGTAAACGTGACAACAACAGAGACAGCGGCGAAGCCAAAATTCGCCCACGCAAAGAGCGCGCACCGAAAAAAGAAATGCCTCCGGCTGAAGGCCTGGAACGTTTTCGCATTGAAGTTGGTCACAGCCACGATGTGCAACCGGGCAACATCGTTGGAGCCATTGCCAATGAAGCCGGGCTTGATGGCAAACATATCGGTCACATCAAAATCCATGATGACTTCAGCTATGTGGACCTGCCCGAGGGCATGCCCAAAGAAGTCTTTCAGGATTTGATTAAAACCCGAGTGGCGGGGCAGGCATTAAAAATTTCCCGGATAGATGCAGACGGTAAGCCTGTGGCAGTTGATAAAAAATCAGAAAAGCGCAGTAAGTTAAAAGCCAAACCAAAAGGCAAAGACAAAAAAAGCCCCCGGAAAAAAAGTGCAACAAAAGACTAAAATGTGAATTAAGCGCTGAAAATACTTTTTTTAAAAAAATACCGGGTATTTAACACAGAGGTCGCAGAGACGCAGAGGGCACAGAGTTTTTAGTGTTTTTCTCTGCGTTTTTTGCGACCTCTGCGTTTGTAACACGCCACTTGTCAGCACCACGACAATATAAGTTCCCAATGTACTGGAATGATTGTCCGAGGGTGTAAACCCCCACATTCTTGTGCTTTTGCGTTAAATTTTATAGTCCGGAAAAATGTACCGCACGTTATGGCTGAAAGTGTTTAATCTGCCTCTTTCAACCATTGCGCCACACGTTTGGCAAAGTACGTCAGTACTCCGTCGGCACCTGCACGTTTAAAGCCCAATAATGACTCCATGATGACGGCCTTCTCATCCAGCCAGCCGTTTTGTGCAGCGGCCATTAACATGGCGTATTCACCACTGACCTGATAAACATAAGTGGGCGCACCAAACTCATCTTTGACGCGGCGTACGATGTCAAGATAAGGCATGCCGGGTTTAATCATCACCATATCGGCACCTTCGTCCAAGTCCATACCGACCTCCCAAAGGGCTTCATCGCTGTTGGCGGGATCCATTTGATAGGTGTATTTGTTGCCTGTACCCAGATTGGCGGCAGAACCTACTGCATCCCGAAACGGGCCGTAAAAACTTGACGCATACTTGGCAGCATAGGCAAGAATACGGGTATGAATATGGCCGTTGGCTTCCAGTGCTTCCCTAATTGCACCGATGCGGCCATCCATCATGTCCGAAGGTGCCACAACATCAGCACCGGCTTCAGCATGTGAAATTGCCTGCTTGACCAGGACTTCAACGGTTTCATCATTCATGACATAACCGGCGTCATTGATGAGACCATCCTGTCCGTGTGTAGTGAACGGGTCTAATGCGACATCGGTAATCACTCCCAGCTCAGGATGCGCCGTCTTTAATGCACGCACCGCACGTTGTGCCAGTCCTTCCGGGTTAAAGGCTTCACGCGCATCCAGTGACTTGGCTTCTGTGGGGGTAACTGGAAACAGAGCCACCGCAGGAACGCCCAGAGCAACCAGTTCAGCGGCTTCTTTGAGTAGCTCATCAATGCTGACGCGCTCCACGCCAGGCATGGAAGGTATGGTTTCACGTTGATTTTTGCCTTCGAGCACAAACATTGGGTAAATCAGGTCATCTACCGACAAGCGGGATTCACGCATCAGACGGCGGCTGAAGTCATCGCGCCGCATACGCCGCATGCGAGCCATGGGGTAGCGACTTTTTGCCGTTTCAAGTTTACTCATGATGTAGCTCCCAGCTTGATAGTGATGTACTAAATTCACAGTTGATGGCTTGTCGGGTGCGTTGAGTTTTATGATTGGCAGCAACAATAGGTGCGTTAGGTGACGCAGGAACAATCGTCGAGTAATGCTTACCTGTTGCGGCTGAAAACAAAACGGGCACACAAGAAACCTTGTGTGCCCGATTGTAATAGCGCCCTCTGCTGGAAACAAGCCAAAGGGAGCTTTTGGTGCTAAAGGATCATTAGCCGACTAACGTCGTTTATTTAGCCTTTGCTTTTTTCTTCCTGGCCTTCTTTTTGCCTGTTTTTTTCTTAGCGACCTTTTTCTTGGTTGCTTTTTTCTTTGATGCTTTCTTCTTCACAGCCTTTTTCTTGACTGATTTTTTCTTTCTACCCTTCTTTTTGACGACTTTTTTCTTAGCGACCTTTTTCTTTGACGCTTTTTTCTTTACAGCCTTTTTCTTAGCTGATTTTTTTCTCACGGCCTTTTTCTTAGCTGTGGTTTTCTTTTTAACGACCTTCTTTTTGGCCGCATTCTTTCGAGCTTTCTTTTTCACCGCCATGGTTGTTGCCTCCTTAATGGCACCGCTGCTTGATTGTAATGGTGGTACTTCTGGGTTTGTTTCGGTTGTGTTCAATAGTTCTTTAGCTTTTTGCTCTAATTTAGTTGTTTTTTCAAAAGTTTCTACCTTTGAGGGTGGAGATTTAGGTGTTTTTTTCAGTCTCACTATTTCCAGGTTACTTAATGTTGATTGCTCTATTGCTTTGCATAAACGGGCAAAGATTCTATCAATTTCATCGCTTCCATCTATGCTCGTCAATTTTCCCTGTATCTGATAATGCCTGACCATGGGCTCGGTTTGCATTTCAAACACACGCAAACGGTTGCTGATGGTGTCTTCATTATCGTCTGCACGATGATGCAGCGTGCCACCGCATAAATCACAGTGGCCGTCCATTTTTGGCGGAGATGTATAAATGTTGTACATCTGTCCGCAGGATTTACAGGTACGTCGTCCTGCAATACGTTGTATCAGCAGGTCAAAGTCCACGTTAATCAGGATGGCGGATTGTAACGGACGACCCATGCGA
The DNA here is from genome assembly GCA_021647705.1 of Gammaproteobacteria bacterium. Taxonomy (GTDB): domain Bacteria; phylum Pseudomonadota; class Gammaproteobacteria; order SZUA-152; family SZUA-152; genus SZUA-152. The sequence continues at coordinate 11,090 of JAKIUF010000027.1, forward strand.
TTCAAAATGGTATCGAGCGCCGCTGCCTGAGGTAAGTTTCGTGGGAACCCGTCAAGAATGAAGCCTTTTTGTGTGTCGTTGTCGTTTAATCGCTCTTCCATCATGCCCAGTACGATTGGATCAGATACCAGCTGGCCTGCGTCCATTGCGGCTTTGGCCTCTAATCCAAGTGGTGTTTGTGCAGCGACCGCAGCACGTAGCAGATCACCGGTGGAAATCTGCGGAACCCCGTACTTGGCAACTAATTTTTTTGCTTGTGTGCCCTTTCCGGACCCAGGTGCGCCGATCAGTACGATCCTCAACTCGGCAGCCTCCCTCTATTATATAAGCTGGCTGTATTTGTTAATAGTGACTTCAATGCACGCTCCTACTATGGACGGCATGTTAAGCAAAATTACAGCAAACCATCCTTTGCAGCTCGTTATCAAAATGCGACAGAATACGAACGACAATAGTACATTCATTCACGTTCGCGCTAAACCTACTCTTAAGCTATTGGGTAAGTCAATAGTTTGTGCAATGAATTTTACTGTTAATGCAGTATGTTATCGGTGTATTTTTCAAGGTAAGCAATACTGATGGGTCTTCATCGCTGTGCTGTGCTCAGTCTATGAAAATGAGAGGTGATGGTTTTGATACTGTATTTATAGTCTGAAAACAAACATGATGGATATACTGGCTTTGATTTATGACAATATCCGGACTGTTATTTTATGTGTTGATGAGAGGGTTAATGCACTTTGGGAGATAAATGACATGACAAAAAAAAATGCCTTTTATGCGCAATCAGGTGGTGTGACAGCAGTAATTAATGCAAGTGCGTGTGGTGTGATTGAAACCGCACGTACACATAAAGACAAAATCGGTAAGATTTATGCTGGTCGTAATGGCATCATTGGAGCTTTGACTGAAGACCTGATCGATACCAGCAAGGACTCCGCGCGTGCCATTGCCGCACTTCGCCACACACCATCCGGTGCGTTTGGCTCCTGTCGATACAAGCTTAAGGGCTTGGATGATAATCGTGTTGAATATGAACGTCTGATTGACGTATTTGCTGCGCATAATATTGGTTATTTCTTTTACAATGGGGGTGGTGACTCTGCTGATACTTGTTTAAAGGTTTCACAAATTTCCAAAGCTCTGGGTTATCCCATTCAGGCGATTCACATACCCAAAACCGTCGATAATGATCTGCCCATCACCGATAACTGCCCCGGCTTTGGTTCGGTGGCCAAATATGTGGCTGTTTCCATTCGTGAAGCTGCTTTTGATGTGGCCTCTATGGCTAAAACCTCAACCAAAATATTTGTGATGGAGGTTATGGGGCGTCATGCTGGCTGGATTGCTGCCGCTGGTGGCCTTGCTGCAGAAAATGCGGGTGATGCACCGCAGATTATTTTGTTCCCGGAAGTGGCTTTTAATGAACGCAAGTTCATGGCACGGGTAAAACAGGTGGTGGATGATCGTGGTTACTGTGCCATTGTCGTTTCCGAGGGTGTGCGCTATAAAGACGGCACCTTCCTCGCCGAGTCTGGTATGCGTGATGTCTTTGGTCATAGCCAGTTGGGTGGGGTTGCCCCGGTGGTGGCGCAGATGATTCAGGACAAGCATGGCTACAAATATCACTGGGCCGTTGCCGACTACCTGCAACGTGCAGCACGACATATTGCTTCCAAAACCGATGTCGAACAGGCTTATGCGGTAGGCAAAGCTGCCGTTGAAATGGCGCTTAAGGGTAAAAATGCAGTAATGCCCGCCATAAAACGCATTTCCAACACGCCGTACAAATGGAAAATCAGTGAAGCCAGGCTGGCGCGGGTGGCTAACGTAGAAAAGATGATGCCGCGCGATTACATCAGCAAAGATGGCTTCCATATTACCCCGAGGTGCCGCCGTTATTTGTACCCACTGATTCAGGGGGAGGATTACCCGCCCTTCAAAAATGGTTTACCCCAGTATGTGACATTGAAAAACGTTGCTGTGAAAAAGAAATTGGATAAAGCATTTAAGGTTAAGTAATTTGGGCGTGCTGCGTCATACTGGGCAAGTGCAGGAGGGGGGTGGAGTCAGACGCGCGCAGTATGCTCTTCTGTTGGCCAAGAAAATTATGATACAAGTAAACACCATTGGTTGCCGATATTAATGGTGATGAATGTCGCAGGTTTTAAACGGACAGGCAGAATGTATATGTTTTACTCGCACGAGGAACCGTTGCTGTTTTATCTGGTTTTTGTGGTATGTGACTTTATTGGTGCTGGTGATATGTCGGTAGAGAGCGCTAAAGAAAAATGGGAGTTGATGCTCAGGGGGGCAGTCATTTTGACAATCTGACCGGTAGTACAACCTTATTCGTTAGGAGTACCACTCCTTAAGGCCCCAGTTATTTTCCCGACGGCCTGAAACGGGCGTATTTTTTTGTAGCAATGAAAACAGACGGTGCTTGTTTTACATATGTCAGGTATCGTAACAGTATCCCTTGAACATACGAGATTTTACATGACAGGGCTTCAATCTATGATGAAAAAGATATTATTGGGCGTGTTGATACTCCTGCTCCCATTTTTCGTCGTAGCAGACCATGATTTGACCGATGATGTTTTCGAAGAGGTCAAGTATGAAGAATCCCCACGCGCCCAGTACACGCTGGGATTGATGTATTTGCAAGGCCGCGACGTTGCTGAAAATGAGAAGCTGGCATTATTTTGGCTGAAAAAATCCGCAGACCAGGATTATTACCTGGCTTTGCATCGCTTGGGTAAAATTTATTTGAGTGATGATGTGGTAGAGACCGACCCTGAGGTTGCTGTTAAATACATCGTCAAGGCTGCCCAAAAAGGATATGCGCCCTCTCAATATTTACTGGGAATGATGTATCAAACCGGTGAATCGGGGCTTGCTGAAAATCAGCAAACGGCTCTGAGGTGGCTTAATCTGGCTGCGGGCCAAGGTCATAAAATGGCCAAACAAGTTTTGGCCGGGCTTTCCAGTGGGGATGAAAGTAACGTTTCCTCGAATGCACAAGCTGCTTTCGACACAGGATTCAATTTCCTTAAAGGCAGGGGCGGTGTTGATCGTGACTACAAGCAAGCCGCAGAATGGTTTAGCAAGGCGGCTGAGCAAGGGCATGCCGATGCGCAATATAACCTGGGTGAATTGTATAACAAGGGGCGAGGTGTTAAGAAAAATAAAGAAACAGCACAAAAATGGTACAAAGCTGCCGCTGAGCAGGGGCACGTCAAAGCGAAATACCGTGCGCGTAACTGTGCCTTTTGTTAGCGCCAAATTAGACAATACATCATTTCCAATCAGTTTATTGATTTCGTCGCGCAAGGCGAAAGTGGTTACATCCCTCAGGAATACCCTGGTTTCTCGTCCATCTTAATTACGGTATAATCGCGTCATAACACGCAATACGCGGGGCGGTTGTGTGTCCGTTTTTTGAGGGGCCGACATGTCGGCCCCTCGTGCGTTCTTTCCAGATGCTGCATAACGTTGTTACCAGAGTAGGGTAATTATCAGGCGGCTTTGAATAATGATTTTATAGTAACTACAAGGAGCAAAAACATGAATCTTGAGCGAGTTAATTCGGGAGTCGGTGTCCCTGACGATATCAACGTCATAATTGAAATCCCTTCACACAGTGATCCGGTAAAATACGAAGTAGATAAAGAAACGGGTGCCATGTTTGTGGATCGTTTCATGAATACCGCGATGTTTTATCCCTGTAATTATGGCTACATCCCGAACACTCTGTCCGAAGATGGTGATGCAACCGACGTGCTTGTGGTGACACCAACACCGCTGATCAGTGGCTCGGTGATTCGTTGTCGTCCCATCGGCATGCTGCAAATGACCGATGAGTCCGGTATTGATGCCAAAATTCTTGCTGTACCCGTAGACAAACTTGCCGTGCAATACCGCAATGTAAAAACGCTGGACGATATGCCTCCACTGTTGTTGGAGCAGATTGCCCACTTTTTCGAGCATTACAAAGATCTTGAAAGTGGCAAGTGGGTGAAAATCGAAGACTGGGTTGGTCTGGATGAAGCCAAAGCGGAAATCATGGCCTCGGTGGAGCGCTATAACACCGCACCGAAAAAGCCAGCTTTCTGAGTTTGAGCAAATGCCTATAGAAGGTTTGCGTTGTTTCCGGCAGCCACGATAATCGATGTTTGTGGGCGGCAATGCCATAATTGCGTGTACTGGCAACAGTGTTGCCAGTGCTGCACGATTGAGTCGCGATAGAAAGCACAGCATGGGCTAGTAGACGTTTCAGGTGCGATGTGAAATACAAAATGCAGGTGATTTCGCCATTGGCAAATTTCACCGCGCGGAAGCCGTGGGTTTTGGATCTAGGTATGCGTTCACAAACCCCTTTAGCTGGAGCCTGAAATTCGCAAGCAATGTGTTCCGAACGTGTTGTTATTACCTAAAACACGACAAGTGTTTGCACTTTCCTGGTGCAGATGCTTGATCCATCACAATAGATTGGACTTAACATTGTCATTCGCTCTATGAATCAATATCTCATCTAAATCACTCACTGTTGGAGCGCTGCGCTAGCACAATCATTTGCAAAATTTAGGTATTGATTTACGCGCACGCAACATACTGGTATTTTCAGGTACATCCGTTCCAGCTTTTTCAGGAGCTCATTGTGTCAATCAAACCCGCCAAGCTGACGTTGCCTGGGCTTACAAGGGTTTTTCTGCGTACTCGCCTGTTTAAAAAACTTGATGACCTTCGTCAGTTTCCTGTTGTGTGGATTGCTGCACCAGGCGGTGCCGGTAAAACCACGTTGGTGGCCAGCTATCTGCGGGCAAAAAATATCACTCCCCTTTGGTATCAGATTGATCAGGGTGACAGCGACATTGCCTCCTTTTTTTATTATCTGGGTGAGGGGCTTAAACAACTGAGTCGGTCGCGCAAACGAGGTTTGCCGTTATTAACATCCGACAATCAATTTGGTCTGCCAGTCTTTTCCCGTAATTTCTTCAGGGCGCTGTTTGAAAAAATGAAAGCACCTGGCATTTTGGTGCTGGATAATTTCGAATGGGTTAATGATGATGTGGTGTTTAATCAGATCCTGCAACAGGGTCTGGAAGAAATACCACCTGGTTGCCAAGTCATTGTTACCGGTCGGGCATCGCCTCCGGCGCAGTACGCCGGGATGCTTGCCAAAAAACAACTGGTAAAAATAGGCTGGGAAGAATTGCAGCTGACGGAAAAGGAAAGCGCCGGTGTGATCAGCCAGCTGCATGCAGGGTATGTCTGCTCCAATGAAATGGCGGACCTGTTACACAAGACAGCACAGGGCTGGGTGTCCGGTCTGGTGTTGTTGAATCAGTTTTGCTCATCAAATGAACCTCATGACATAAGCCAGATGGTGTCGGATAAAACAGACGATGGTTGCGCACAACAGGCTTTTTTTGATTATTTTACCCATGAAATATTCAGTCGCCTGCCGGAAAAAACACAAATATTTTTATTAAAAATAACCTGGTTGTCCCCTGTCAGAGTCAGCGCAGCTCGAAAGCTTTCCGGTGTTCATGCCGCAAAAAACATATTGGCAGACCTGGAGCGCAGACAGATATTTACGGTGCGGCGCGGGGTTTTTAAACCGGTTTATACCTTTCATCCCTTGTTTAATGATTTTTTGAAAACGCAAGCACAAGCACGTTTTTCCCGACAGGAGTTGGATGCACTTAAAAACAGGGCAGCAGAATTACTTGTCGATGAGAAAGAAATCGAAGAGGCTGCCAGGCTATTTGCTCAGACACAAAACTGGTCGGCACTGGAACAAATAATCCATGCTCACGCAGCAATGCTTTGTGAGCAGGGTCGCTTCCAGGTATTGCGGGACTGGATTGATCAGTTTCCGGTATCGCAGCAAAATGTCTGGACGACATACTGGCGTGGCAGTATCAATGTGATGTTTGAGCCACTTGTTGCAAAAGTGCATTTTGAAAAATCCTATTATCTGTTTAAAGCCGCAAATGATGCGCGTGGCACTTATTTAAGCTGGCTGGGTGTCATGGACAGTCTGTTTTATGCTCATGATTCCTGTGCAGATGTGCCGAAGTGGATTGATGAGCTGGAAGTTGTCAGAAAGAAGCATGCGCGCTACCCAAGCCTGGAAATCAAGGGAAGAGTGACTTTTACGGCGTTTATTATACAGCTGATGGGGTGCCCTCAGCGTGACTCATTTGATGTCTGGCGACAAAAAGCCGAGCGTATGCAGCGCTTTATCCCCAATGCCTCTATTCGTTGTTTGACGGGCTCGCAACTGGCGATGTATTACACGTTTTATGGCCAGATAACAAAGCTCAAGGTGTTGGCAAAATCATTGATCGGGCCGGCAGGGTCCGACAAGGTTATGCCCATTGCGCGTATTCTGGCGTACTGGGTGGAGATCAACAGAGGCTGGATGTCCGGTGAGACCGTTGAAACAGAATCGGTGATCAATGCGGCTCTGAAAGTGAGTAAAGACAGCGGTGTATATGTCACACAGTTATGGTTATTGTCGGCCATTGTGATGCATTATCTAGCCCGGCAAAACATTTCCGCCGCAGAAAAATTTCTTGATCAGCTCCAGCAGTTTGTTCACCAGACTCATCGTGGCGAACACATTCATTATCACTATCTGGCGGGTTGGCTGGCTTGCCTGAAAGGGGATCTGGAGCTGGCTTATGAACACAGCCGCACTGCGTGTCAAAACATTGTTGAATTGCACACGCCCTATCTTGAGCTGATAAGCCACTGTGCTTACAGTTTTGTGCTGATTGAAATGACACGCTTCGATGAAGCCAGACAACAGATTGAAAAAAACAGACAACTGGCAGCAGACCTGAAGAGTGACAGCATGGGGGTATTTTATCTGGGCATGCTGGAAGCGTGGATGGCTTGTAAGCAACAACAGCCGGAACGCGCGTTACCACATTTGCGCAGTGCATTTGCTTATGCCCGTAAAGTGGAACTGATCGGTATGCCCTGGCATGTGCCTGCCATGCTGGCTCCGTTATGTGTTCTTGCCCTGGAAAATAACATTGAGCGGAGTTATGTGCGTACGTTTATCCGCAAGAACGCATTGGCAATGCCGACAGGTGCGCTTCATTTGCCAGACTGGCCTGTGCCTGTGCGGGTTTATACACTGGGCCGTTTCAGTTTGTTGGTAAACGATATGGCAGTGGTTCGACGTAACAATGCGTACAATAAACCCTGTGAATTACTCTGTGCTCTGATTGCTTTTGGAGGGCGTGACGTAAACGACAGCAGGCTTGAAGAAGCTTTATGGCCCGGAGCAGAGGGTGATGCTGCACATCGTGCGCTGATTACAAATCTGCAACGGCTGCGACGTTTATTAGGTATTGCTGAGGCAGTTCAGTACAGCGATGGCAAACTTACCCTGGATACACGCTATTGCCGGGTTGATGCCTGGGCTTTTGAACGAGGCCTGAAAACGGATAACCCCGTGCAGCTTGCACAAACCTTGTCATTTTATCAGGGTGCCTTTTTACACAGTGAAGGTGATTCGCTGTGGTTGTTGCCCATGCGTGAACGTTTGCGCCGCAAGTATTTGCAGCAGCTCGAAAAGCTGACTGAATCACTGGCCGACAATGACCAGTGGCAGGAGGCTATCGTCTGGTATCACCGTGGTTTGCTGGTGGATAATCTCCATGAAGCTTGTTATCGAGGGTTGATACGTGCGCACCAAAAATTAGGAGAAACCGGCGAAGCCACCAGAGTATACCGGGAGTGCCAGCAAAAATTACAGGCCGAATTAGGTGTTGCCCCTTCTTTACAGACAACTGCGCTGTTTGAGTCTCTCTCCGATTAGTCTTTGTTTTTTCTTTTCATGTTGTTGAGCGATTACCTCGGCCCGTAGCCGCATGGCGGAGGCGCAGTAATGTCATTGCTGCGATCAGAAAGTGAAAATTACCTTGCCTGTGTTACTGCCGTGTTACTGGTATTTGGCAGACTGCCAGTGTTACTTGTTATTCAGTATCGTCAGAAGTGTTAACGCCTCGCAGCAGACTTAACCTTGAGGTTGTTGGTATTTCTGAGACTTGCCGGATTCATAACATTCACAAAATATGCTGTGAAAAAAGGGGTAAACAATGAAAATCAAAATGTATAGTTTTGTTATTCTGCTCTTCGGCTTGTTGCTGATATCGGGTTGTGGAGGAGGTAATGCCAGCGATCCTGACCCCATCACCGACAGCGAGGAAGATGCTTTTGGTTTTGGTGAAATACAGATGGATGGCCAACTTGCCGAGGGAACTCGCCCGGTATTGGTGATGCTGGAAAATGATTCCCGTTTTGCACCGTCCAGCCACGATGCCAGTTATTTTGATAGCCTCTTTTTTGGTTCCGGGGACAAAACGCTGGTGGGTTATTTCAGCGAAATGTCCAATGGCATATTCACCTGGAGCCGGGCAGGGGTGATCGGGCCCATCAATTACACGATGCCTGCCGATATCATTGCGGATCTGGAATTTGTTGATAATGACGAGGATGCTCAGGCGGCGATACGGGCCAGGGGCGACCGCAAAAATGTCACACGGATTATTCAGGCGGCCATTGACTCGGGCTTTGATTTTTCACCTTACGATACTAACGGCGATAACGTGATATGGCAGCGCGAGCTGGTCGTCGCCCGGGTGGTTAACGATGACAGTCCGGGCGGGTCGTTACGCGGTGGGCTAACCTGCCCGACTCAGACGAGGGCAGGGCAGCCTGACCTTGAGGTGTGTGTTGGCGTTATTTTATTGGGTGAGCATGTGGGTATTGCCACCATCGGTCATGAGCTGGCCCATTCGGTTGGTTGGGGGATGGACGAGTTATACGGCTCAGCGAGCCTGAGTCAGAATTACACCCTGATGGGGGCAACTATTTTTGGCGGCGATGATGACCGGCAGGTTTTTCATCTGGACCCGCATTTCAAGATGCGCCTTGGCTGGATGCAGCCAAGGGTTTCCACTCTGATTCAGCCGACAGCCGGTAATGAAGGACGGTTTGGTTCGTGTACCTCGATTGCCCCTGCTCAGGCTTATCTGGGAGGAACAGGTTCGCTCAATCCGATAATTCTTTATGACGTGGTGCGCGGTACCAACGAGTACCTGATGCTTGATTACCGTAACCCGGACATGGGAGGTTATGACGCCGATGTCCCTAGCAAGGGACTTGGCATCTGGTATGTAAAAACCAACGATGACCATTCATTGCAACGAATAACTCCCGGTATTGGTGGCTGCTGTGATGATGCGACCAACTTCCTGTTATTTTCGCCGGATGGCACTCGTGGAAGCGGGGCGAGCCGACAACTCTGGAATAATAGTGACGGGATTTTCACCCTTAACTGGACCATGGATAATTCACCCACCAACGTCTATTTTGGTGTTAGCCCCCAACCCTTGTCTAACAGTATATTTGAGGTTGAATGGGCAACCGGCGGGGCGCTTGTTCCCAGAGTGGAGGAAGGTTTGTCGGGTGTTACTGCCGTTCATGGTGGCCTGGTTTCCATCAGCGGAGTGCTTGGTGTGGAAGACTTTGGTATTCGTACGGTGGGCCTGACGACTGACGGAACAGATTTTTACCCGATGGATGTGCAGTCGTGGCGGTGTGGTGAAATTACCGCACGGGTATCGCCCGGTGTGCCGGCGGGTGTTTACGAGATGCGTGTCTATGCCGATGCAGCGCGCACAACATGGGATAATTTCCGACAGGTCACCGTTGATGATCTGGCACCCACAGTTGAAATTGTATCCCCGGGCGCTGGGGACAGATTCAGCGAGGCTGTGGACATTGTGCTTGAAGGGGAGAGTTTTGATCCCGGTGTGGGCAGTCTTGAGGACGATCAGGTCAGCTGGTATCTGGACGGTATCTTTTTTAGGAATGGTCATTCCAGCAGTATTCCGGCGGGTCGTCTCAGTCCCGGTTCCCATCAGGTTCGCTTTGACGGGACAGATGGTGTCAGTACGGTATCCACCCACATCAATATCATTATTGATGCCGTTGTTGTGGGCGTAAACACGCCGCCATCCGCGCAAATTACTAGCCACAGCGATCCGGCTTCGGTATACGCGGATACTTTCGATGCCGGTGGATGGTACAAAATGGTGACCTTTACCGGGACCGGGGATGACGCTGAAGACGGAATACTTTCTGGTACAAGTCTGCAATGGATCGTACGTGACAGCGGCGGGGCGCTTGTTGCCAGTGGTACAGGAAACAGCCTGACAGCCAAACTTTACAGTGTTTGCAACGTGGTGACCTACAGCGTCGAATTAACAGTAACAGACAGTGAAGGTGAACCAGGCTCGGATATGCTTAATATCTTTGATGTTCATTTACTGTGTTGAATACGACGGTGGTGCGTTAACCGCTAACAGGCTGCTGAAAAGCGTTGCTTTTCGGCAGCCTTTCTTTTTCGGTTTCTGTTTTTCAGGAAATACCGAAAAATTATCGCCCCGGCATTTTTGTCACCCTCCCCTCTGTGGCCCGAACCACGTACAATCCACAGATGCGTTATTTACTGACACTCATCCTCTTGATATCACTCACTGCCTGCGGTTTCCACCTGCGTGGTTCAGTGCAGTTGCCCCCGGAGCTGGCTGAAATGGCCTTACAGGACGGAAGTCCGGCAACGGATATCCTGCCTGAGCTGCGGCGTGCGTTGAAAAATGAAAATATCCGCCTTAGCGAGACCGCACCACTGGTATTGCAACTAAAGTCAGAGCAATACGGCAAGCGGGTGCTGTCAGTGGATTCATCCGGTCGCGCACAGGAATATGGCCTGAGCTATACGGTACGTTTTTTGTTAAAAAGAGAGGCCATGTTGGGTGAAAACGACGCGGTGTGGTTGACGGAGCAGACCGTCACCGAGTCCCGCGATCTGCGTTTTGATGCCAATGCCGTGCTGGGTACCGCCAGTGAAGAGACATTACTAAAAACAGAAATGCGCCGTGATGCTGTATTACAGATTCTGCGTCGTTTACAGAAAGCCAAAAGGCATACACCCGCGCCGGAGCCAAAATGAAAATTTTCCCGGATAAACTCGAAGCACAGTTAAAAAACACCCTGCTGCCTATTTATTTTTTCAGTGGTGACGAACCGTTGCAACTGAACGAAGCTGCCGATGCGGTGCGCCGCCATGCCCGTGAGCAGGATTTTACCGAGCGGGAAGTCATGCATGTCGAAAAAGGTTTCGACTGGAATGAACTGCTAATGGCCAGCAATGCCTTGTCGCTGTTCGCTGAAAAACGAGTGATTGATTTGCGCCTGCCTTCGGGCAAACCGGGCAAGGACGGTGGTGCAGCACTGGTGGAATATGCGGAGCGCCCGCCGGAAGACACAGTGTTGCTGATCAGCAGTGGCAAGGTGGACAAACGCTCGCAATCAGCGAAATGGTACAAAGCCCTGGACAAGGTGGGGGCGACATTACAGGTGTGGCCAGTGGACGCAGCGGAGATGCCACGCTGGCTGGATCAGCGTCTGCGTTCCCGTGGCATGCAGCCGGAGCGGGATGCGGTGCGTATTATTGCTGAACGGATGGAAGGTAATTTATTGGCCGCTGCACAGGAAGTGGACAAACTGGTGCTGCTCAACGGTGCAGGTCCGCTGTCTGCCGAACAGGTGGAAGTGGCGGTGGCCGATAGTGCCCGTTTTGACGTTTTCGGGCTGGTGGATGCCGCTTTGATGGGGGATACACCACGACTGACACGCATGCTGGATGGTTTGCGTGGCGAAGGTGTGGAGCCCATATTAGTGCTGTGGGCGTTGACTCGCGAGCTGCGCAACCTTGCCGATATGGCCGCTCAAATTGAAAGCGGCAAAGGCATGGATAGCGTGTTAGCCCGTGTCTGGGGCAAGCGCAAAGGGCCGGTGAAGGTCGGGTTGCAACGCCATAATCGTGTACGCTGGCAGCAGATGTTGCGTCGTGCTGCACGGTTGGATCGTGTAATAAAAGGCGCAGCATCGGGCAATGCCTGGGATGAGTTGTTACAATTGACGTTATTGATGGCCGGAGTGCGGTTATTTCGGGCGGCCGGTTGATTGAACGAGCTATAAGGTGAGCAGTGCCCACCCTACGAATAAAGAAGAGTCTATAACAATGGATATCAAGCATTACATGACCGGGCTGGGTGAAAAGGCCCGTCACGCTTCGCGCGCCATGGCGCGTGCTGACACGGGGGCAAAGAATGCCGCGTTGCTGCATATTGCCGATGCGATTATGACTGCGCAGGCGGTGCTTATTGCGGAGAATGCCCGGGATCTGGAACAGGGTAAACAGGACGGGCTTGATGCCGCGTTGCTGGACCGGCTGGAACTTAATGCCGAACGCATTGCGGGTATGGCGGAGGGGTTGCGCCAGATTGCCGCATTGCCAGATCCCGTGGGTGAAATCAGTGATCTCAATTACCGCCCTTCCGGGATTCAGGTAGGCAAGATGCGCGTGCCATTGGGTGTCATTGGGATCATTTACGAATCACGTCCCAACGTAACAGCGGATGCGGCGGCATTGTGTCTGAAGTCGGGTAATGCGGCGATTTTACGCGGCGGTTCCGAAGCCAGACATTCCAATCAGGCCATTGCCACAGTGATTCACGCCGGGCTGGAAAAAGCCGGGTTACCACAGGATGCCGTGCAGGTCATTGCCACCACGGACCGTGCTGCGGTAGGTGAGTTGATCACCATGCCACAGTTTGTAGATGTTATCGTGCCGCGTGGTGGCAAGGGGCTTATTGAGCGCATCAGTGCTGAAGCCAGAGTGCCGGTGATCAAACATTTGCACGGTGTGTGTCATGTATACATCGATGGTGAAGCCGATCTCGACAAGGCTGTGGCGATTGCCTTTAATGCCAAATGTCATCGTTATGGCGTGTGCAATGCGATGGAAACGTTATTGGTGGACGCATCGGTGGCTGCCGAAGTATTACCGCGTCTGGCCACCGAGTATGCGAAGGAAAATGTTGAACTGCGCGGTTGCGCACGTACACGGGATATTTTATCCGGCATCAATGCTGCGAGCGACGAAGACTGGGACGAGGAATATCTTGCACCGGTTTTATCGATTCGTGTGGTGGATGGTCTGGATGGTGCTGTTTCTCACATACACCAACACAGTTCCGGGCATACCGAATCCATTGTCACTGAAAACTACACCCGTGCGCGGCGTTTTCTTGCGGAAGTGGATTCTTCATCGGTGATGGTTAATGCTTCCACACGTTTTGCCGATGGGTTTGAATATGGGCTGGGTGCCGAAATCGGTATCAGCACCGACAAGATTCATGTCCGCGGGCCGGTGGGGCTCGAAGGGCTCACGTCGCAAAAATATATTGTGTTGGGCGATGGGCACATCAGAGGTTAATTGAAACAGAATGTGGCATCTTGAAATTTAGCTATTCCCTCTCTGTCATCCGGTACTGTTCATGATCGGTATCTTCGGTGGCACCTTCGATCCCGTGCATTTCGGCCACCTGCGTCCGGCGCTGGATGTGAAGCAGGCGTTGGGATTGGATGAGATGCGCATGATTCCCTCCTTTAAACCACCGCATCGGATACAGCCTGTGGCCAACCCCGGGCAACGCCTGACCATGTTACGCGCAGCTGTGGGTGACGAGCCGGATTTACAGATCGACAATTGTGAAATGCTGCGTGAGGGGGAGTCCTTTATGGTGGACACCTTGACCTGCCTGCGCGATGAGTCCGGTGACGAACCGGTGTGTCTGGTATTGGGGGTGGATGCCTTTTTAAAGTTAGATGAGTGGCATCGTTGGCGGGAGATCCCCGAGTTGGTGCATATTGTGGTGACCCATCGTCCTGGCTGGCAACTGGACATGAATGCGGCAAGCCCGGAACTACAGGCATTGTGGCGTGAACGACAGGTGACAGACAGTGCTGCATTGGCTGCCCGTCCGGCAGGCAGGATCATTTTGCAGGCGGTGACATCACTGGAAATTTCTGCAACGCAGATTCGTGCTCTGGTGGCAGCGGGTAAGAGCCCTCGTTATTTATTGCCCGATAAGGTGTGGAATCTGATTCGCATGCACGGTTTGTATGGGTTTGCGGCGACGAATAATCTGTCAAAAACAAGGGTAAAAGCCAAACCTGGCAAAAACAGAAACAGAACTCTTAGGATAAACAAATGAAGGTAGATGAATTAACTCAACTCGCTTTTGATGCACTGGATGATTTGAAAGCGGTGGATGTACGAGTGCTGGATGTGCGTGAAAAAACCAACGTTACGGATGTGATGGTGATTGCCACCGGCACATCGGCCCGGCATGTAAAATCATTGGCAGACAATGTGATTGTTAAAGCCAAACAGAGCGGTGAAACGCCCATAGGTATCGAAGGCGAAGAAACCGGTGAATGGGTGTTGGTGGATTTGGGCGACGTAGTCGTGCATGTATTGCAGGCAGAAACCCGTGACTTTTATCAGTTGGAAAAGTTATGGGACACGGAACCTGTGAGCCAACCTGAATCATCTAACGGCTAGTAGTCTGTTTTACGGTTGCCTGACTCATGCGTATTGTGTTGATTGCTGTTGGTCATAAAATGCCCTCCTGGGTGGAGCAGGGTTATCAGGAATACGCACGCAGATTACCTGCGGATTGCTCGTTACAGTTAGTGGAAATTCCCGCAGGCAAACGGGGTAAAGGCGCAGACATTGCCCGTATTACCCGGCAGGAAGGTGAAAAAATGTTGTCTGCTGTGCCCAAAGGTGCGCACATCGTTACCCTGGAAGTCACTGGCCGGGCCTGGAGTACCGAAAATTTATCGAATGAGCTGGATAACTGGCTGCACGATGGTCGTGATGTGGCATTGTTAGTGGGTGGTCCCGAAGGCTTGGCGAAGGAATGTGTCGCGCAGGCCGGGCAGCGCTGGTCACTCTCTAATCTTACTTTGCCACACCCGCTGGTGCGGGTTGTGGTGGCCGAGCAGCTCTATCGGGCTTGGAGCATTTTACAGAACCATCCTTATCATCGCTGAAAAGTGCGGGTAATATAAATAACGGATGTGACGCGCTCGAATAACGAATCAATGACTGAAACCTGCGCGATACCAGAAGCTCTCAGACAATCGTTCCAGTGTATTGGGAGGTTGTGTTGTCGTGCTACTGACAAGTAGCGCATTAAATACCCGGTGATTTTTAAAACTGATGTGTTAAGCACCTAATTCATATTTAAGGCCTGCGTAACATCCGTCAATAATGATGCTTATCTGCTTATGATGACCTACCTGAAATAACGCCCCATGCGCCTGCCCGATCTATATCTTGCTTCTGCTTCCCCTCGTCGCCGTGAATTGCTGGCACAAATCGGTTTAAGAGTTGACGTTGTTTCACAATCAGTGACGGAGCACCTGCTCGACAATGAGTCTCCTGAAGATTATGTGCAGCGTTTGGCCCTGGAAAAGGCACAAGCAGGATTGCGGGTGCCTGATATACATCGGCAATGTCCCGTGTTGGGGGCGGATACGGCTGTCGTGATGGATGATTGCATTCTGGGTAAACCCGCAAGCGAAGCGGCGGCACTGGCGATGCTGAAGCAGTTGTCAGGACGTACACATCGGGTTTTGTCAGCCGTAGCCGTGGTGGGGAAAGACAATCTCGGGCAAGATAGGGTCGAGACATGTCTCAGTCAGAGCCGGGTACGCTTTCGGCGCATTGATGAACAGGAATGCCTGGCTTACTGGCACACCGGTGAACCGGCAGACAAGGCTGGTGCCTATGGTATTCAGGGCTTGGGTGCGGTATTTATCGAGCATCTTGAAGGCAGTTATTCGGGGGTGATGGGATTACCGCTATTTGAAACCAGCGAACTCTTGTACCGGTTTGGCATCAAAGTGTTACGCAAATAATGACAAGGATCAATAAATAACACCATGAATGAAGAGATTCTGATTAATGTGACCCCCCGCGAAACCCGGGTGGCGATGGTGGAAAACGGCGTGCTGCAAGAGTTGTTTATTGAACGCACCAGTCGCCGTGGTCTGGTGGGCAATATTTATCGTGGCAAGGTAGTACGGGTACTGCCGGGCATGCAGGCAGCTTTCATTGATATTGGTCGTGAGCGTACGGCATTTTTGCATGCCTCTGACATTATAGGCCGCACAAAAAATGGTAATGGCTCGGGTGACGGCAATACGGAAAATGGCAAGTCCCCCGATAATATTGTTGATCTTTTGCATCAGGGCCAGGAATTGCTGGTGCAGGTGGTGAAAGACCCTCTGGGCAGTAAAGGTGCGCGATTGACGACACATCTTTCTGTTGCCGCGCGTTTTTTGGTGTACATGCCGGGCGAAGATCATATTGGTGTTTCGCAAAAAATTGAAGATGAGGCTGAACGACAACGTCTGCGTGATTTGTTGGTGGCCCTGTCTGAAGAGCTGGGCACGGGAGGTTATATTGTGCGCACCGTGGCGGATGGTGTCAGTGAACAGGAATTGCGCGCCGATGTGGAGTTTTTGCATAAACTGTGGGAAGAAATTCAGGAGCGTGAAAAAACCTGTGGCCCCGGTATGCTGGTACACGGTGATTTATCTCTGGTGATGCGCACCATGCGTGATCAGGTAGATATTGATATTGAAAAAGTGCGTATCGATTCACGTGAAAACTATGAGCGAGCGAAAAAGTTTGCCAGTAAATTTATCCCGGCCATGGCAGATCGTATTGAATACTACCCGGGGGAACGCCCCATTTTTGATCTTTACGGTATCGAAGATGAAATACAAAAAGCCTTGAGCCGTAAAGTGCAATTGAAGTCAGGTGGGTATCTCATTGTGGATCAAACCGAAGCGTTGACCACTATTGATGTGAATACTGGCGCTTTTGTAGGCCACCGTAATCTCGAAGAAACCATTTTCAAAACCAATCTGGAAGCGACACTGGCCATTGCCCGGCAGCTGCGGCTACGCAACCTGGGCGGCATTATCATCCTTGATTTTATTGATATGACCGATGCCAGTCATCGTGAACAGGTGATGCGGGCACTGGAAAAAAACCTGGAACGAGACAAAGCCAAGAGTCATATTTGTGAAGTGTCCGGTCTGGGGCTGGTGGAAATGACCCGCAAGCGGACCCGCGAAAGTCTTGAACATGTGTTGTGCGAACCCTGTCCCTGTTGTGAAGGTCGGGGGTCAGTGCGCACAGCAGAAACGGTATGTTACGAAGTGTTTCGTGAATTGATTCGTGAATCACGCCAGTATGAAACCGAGCAGTTTTTGGTCTTGGCTTCACAAGAGGTCGTCGATTTAATGTTAGATGAAGAATCAGCGGGTGTGGCGGAGCTGGAAGAGTTTATTGGTCGGCCAATTCGTTTTCAGGTAGAAAGCCTTTACACCCAGGAACAGTTTGACGTGGTGTTAATGTGACTCTTCTTCGCCAATATTTGCATACCTGTGTTACAGGCTGAAACTTTTGGCAAATACTTTGGCAAATAAGGGACGTGCGATTTATCGATTCGTTTGGGTGAGTGCCTGGTATGCGTTTGCTGCTGTTGTGGTACTGGTGGCGACGTTGTTTGCCGCTGCCCGTCTTTTGTTACCTTATGCGGATCAATACAGTGTTGAAATAAGCGAGCGTCTCAGCAGTTATCTTGAGCAACCCGTGTTGGTGCGCGCCCTGGATGCAGAATGGGATGGCTGGGGGCCATCACTGGTACTGCGTGATGCCGCGCTGCTGGATGCCATGGGCGAACACCCGGTATTACAGTTGGAAAAAATCCGTCTGGGTTTTGATCTGCTTGATTCGCTGCGTCAGTGGCAGCCGATATTTTCCCACATCACATTGGTGGGTGTTGATTTGGTGCTGACGCGCAGCAAACTGGGTGAATTTTCCGTGGAGGGGGTATCCACCGGAAATAGTGAAGTTGGGCAAAAACCGGAAGATACGGAACGGATGATGGCGTGGTTGCTTTCCCAGGGGCAGATTGCTTTGGAAAACAGCAATATCACTTGGCGTGATGAAATGGGCGCAGGCCGGCAACTGCATTTTTCCGCGGTGAATATTCGTTTGCGTAATGATGATGAGCGACATCAGCTAAATGCCTCGCTTGATTTACCCCGTAAATTTGGCAAATCGCTGGTGTTGCGGGTCGATATGCACGGCAATCCTTTACGGACAGATGGCCGACGCACACAACTGTATCTGGCTGGTGAACATGTGCATTTGACAGAATTGTTTGAAGTGCAGTCGCTGGCAGGCGTGGGTGTTACCACAAAAAGTGCCAGCTTTCAGGTGTGGGCAGGATGGAAAGAGGGGCAGCTTCAACAGATAAAAGGCAATGCCGATGCAGGCGGGGTGGCATTGATACCTGCAAAACCTGCACAGAACCAAAAGACATTGTTGCTTGACCGGGTTGCCGCTGATTTTGATTGGCGGAAAGTGGAGAATGGCTGGCAGTTTGAAGCCAATGAATTGCTGCTTGCACGGCAATCCCGTCAATGGCAACCCTCGCGTGTTTCATTAAAGTTTATGGAAACAGCAGAAACTGGCGTAGCACTGAATGCTTACGCCAGTTTTTTACAGCTGGAAGATGTTGCCCACTTATTATCACTCTTTTCCGTCGGTGGCGAAGCGGTGCAAAAACCGTTGTTCGTGATCAGACCACGTGGCGAAATTCATGATGCCGAAATTGTCTGGCAGGCCGGTGATGCTTCCCGCTATCAAGCTTATGCCCGACTACGAAATACTTCCGTCAATGCCTGGAGAGCCGTTCCTGAAGCACAAAAAATTGAGGGTGAGCTATGGCTGGATTCTGAGGGAGGGCAGGTTGTATTACAGCATGCGGCGGTGACACTGGATTTCCCCGATTTGTTTCGGGAGCCATTCACGGTGGATGAATTGCGTGGCAATGTTGCCTGGCAGCAGGACGGGGAAAATTGGCGCGTTATCGGTCGCGAGCTGGAAGCTGGTAATAAAGACATTACCGCTTCCGCAACCCTGGATATTGTGCAGGATGATGTTAACAAATCACCCTTTATGTCCTTGTTGGTTAATGCCCGTAATGGTGACGGCAGTCAGGTGGCGCGATATTTACCAACAAGCATTATGTCCCCGAATGCGATTGATTGGCTGGATGAAGCTATCGTGGATGCGCATATTATTTCGGGTGGCGCACTGTTTCACGGTCGTCTGGATGAGTTTCCTTTTGATCAAGGAAATGGGCGGTTCGAAGTGAGTTTTGCGACAAAAAATGCCAGTTTGAATTATGCAGAAGATTGGCCGCCGATTACGGATATCACGGCAAACGTACGCTTCTTAGGCCGGGGCATGTTGGTTGAAGCACAAAAAGGCAAAATATTTTCCAATGATATTCAATGGGCAAAGGTCAGCATTGCCGATATGACGGCAACGCCAATGCTGTTGAAAATCGAAGGCGAAGTGCAAGGAAAAACCCAGGAAAAACTGGACTATCTGGTCACCAGTCCGCCGCTTTATGCCGCCTTTGCACAACACCTGGAAGGTGTGAATGCTGACGGCAACAGTTTATTGAACCTGGATTTGTTATTGCCGATTGGTGGTGAAGAACCCGTGCAGGTAAATGGCTGGTTGACGATGGAAAAAAACACTTTGTCGATTCCACCGTTGGGTCAGATGTTAAGCGATATCAGCGGCCGGGTGGAATTTTTTCAAGCAGGTTTGCGCGCCAAAAATATACAAGCTGAATTATTCGGGCAAGCAACACAAATAAATATCACAACCGATGAAACCAAGCTTAATCCTAAAGTACGCATTCGTGCGCAAGGTAGGTTTGATGCACCGGATTTAGCCGCGCGTTATTTGCCGCCTGTCAAAGAGTTATTGGCAGGAGAAGGAAACTGGAATATCTCTTTTGATATTCCGCTTGGCGGAGAAGATGCCGATATTTCGCGTGCCGCAGTTTTACAGGTGCGCACCAATCTCAAAGGTGTCGAGGCGCGTCTCCCCCCACCCTTTGACAAGACGGCCCAGGAAGCGGGCAGTCTGGAATTGCGCGTGGACTTTCCACCGAAAAAATTGCCTGTGTTACGTGTTAACTATGAAGGTTTTGTGGATGGTATTTTCGCGTTAGGTGATATGTCACCCGACACAGCCCTGTCGGACAAAGCCATTGTTGAAAACAGTTTTCGGGGTGAAGTGCGTCTCAATGGCGGTGCTGCCGAAATGCCCACAGCTCCGGGGTTACGTCTGACAGGTTGGATGGATACCGTGTCACTGGATGACTGGCGTAATTTGCAGCTGACCACAACGACTCATGATACCGATGGATCATTGTTCAATTCTGCGGATATCGCTGTACGCAAGTTGGAACTCTATGGCCAACAACTACAGAATGTGCGATTTAAACTGGCACAGGTGAAAGACGGTTTGCAGGCAGACATCGATAGCAAAGAATTAAAGGGCCGTATTTTGCTGCCACACAAGGCGAAGGATATCCCCATTCGTGCAAACCTGGACTATTGTTATCTTACTGAAATGAGTGAAAGTGGTGGTGTAATGGACCCGCGGACTCTTCCCGAACTGGATTTTCATATTGCTGATTTTCGGTATAAAAATCGTAAATTTGGTGAGATGCGACTGGAAACGGCCCGTGTGGCGGATGGTATGCGTATCGAGCAATTAGTGCTGAAGCCGCGTTCCACCACGATTACAGCCCGTGGAGGCTGGTATGTCCGTGGCAAACAGCAGTATTCCAACGTGCAAATGCATGTCGAGAGCCGCAATATTGGACATACGCTCAAGGCGTTGGACTATGTGGGGGGCATCAACAAAGGCAAAGGAAGCGTGGACCTCGAATTGAAATGGCCAAGCTCTTTTGCTGATGTGGATGCCAACGAGATTCAAGGCAGGATGAGCCTGTCACTAAAGGATGGTTATCTGCTGGATATTGACCCTGGGGCAGGCCGTATGTTTGGCATGCTTAGTATCCAGGCTTTGCCCAGGCGTTTACTGCTGGACTTTTCTGATGTGTTCAGAAAAGGGTTTGGTTTTGACCGCATCAGAGGCAGCTTTACCATTGAAGATGGTGATGCTTATACCAATAATCTGTATATGGAAGGCCCAGCTGCCCGCGTCGAAATCGCCGGGCGTACTGGTCTTGCTGACCAGGATTATGACCAATTAGTGACGGTTACACCTCATGTGACAGACAGCTTGCCCGTATTGGGTATTTTGGCGGCAACCCCACAGGTAGGAGCCGCCATTTTGGCATTTCAAAAACTGTTTCAACCACAAATTGATGACGCGACTAAAAACCAGTACACCATCACTGGCAGCTGGAACGAGCCAGTGATCAAAAAATTCAAATCCCCCGAGGTGGCAACTGATAGTGCTGATGAAGATGAGCTCTAGTGAATGGGTCATCTGTTGGAGAATAGGTTGTAGTGTTATTATTTCCCAAAAATAACTCAAACAAGAAAGCAACAGCAAGGAATCACATGGCAAAAATCGCAGCAGTGCAAATGGCTTCCGGGCCCAATGTGAATGCAAACCTTATTGAAGCCGAGCGCTTGATCGCCATGGCGGCCGGAGCCGGAGCCGAACTTGTCGTATTACCCGAGAATTTTGCCATTATGGGTATGACGGAAACCGACAAAGTCGATGTGCGTGAAACGGATGGCCAAGGCCCCATTCAGGGGTTTCTCACCGAACAGGCCAAGAAACACGGGCTATGGCTCGTGGGCGGCACTATTCCTTTGGCTGCGGACAGCCCCAATAAAGTGCGCAGCGCCTGCCTGTTATATAACGACCAGGGGCAGCGGGTTGTTCGTTACGACAAAGTGCATTTGTTTGATGTACATTTACCGGATAACGATGAAAATTATGTGGAATCGGAAACCATAGAACGCGGAGAACATGTCATTGTTGCTGACACCCCGTTTGGTCGCCTGGGGCTGGGTGTGTGTTACGACCTGCGTTTCCCCGGTATTTTTCGCCGCATGCTGGACGAAGGTGTGGAAATCATCGCTCTGCCATCGGCTTTTACGGCGATTACCGGCAAAGCGCACTGGGAAGTATTGGTGCGTGCCCGGGCGATAGAAAATTTATGTTATGTCATTGCCGCTGCACAGGGTGGCTATCATGTGAATGGTAGGGAAACCTACGGCAACAGTATGATTGTTGACCCATGGGGTGCAGTGATGGATCGTCTTCCAAGTGGTTCTGGATTTGTGATTGCAGAGACGGATTCGGCGCACCAGCAATCGGTGCGACGGAATTTCCCGGTGTTGGAACATCGGAAAATTCAGCGCTTAATGAATTGACTGAGTAGGGTGGGCACGTTTTTTGTGCCCACGCGGAGAACTGAAAACACCGTTATTTCGTCTGTTTTTAGTCGGAATCCAGAGGCTTAAATCTGCGAACAATTATTCCAGTGTATTGGGAGGTTATGTTGTCGTGGTACTGACAAGTGACGTGTTATAAACGCAGAGGTCGCAGAGACGCAAAGGACGCAGAGAAAAACACGAAAAACTTTGCGCTCTTTGCGCCTTTGCGTTAAATATTATTGTTTTTTTGGAAGAGGGTGTTTTAGCTCTTAATTCACATTTAAATGTCATCGCAAAAATGGAGCGGTTATGAGAATTATATTTTTACCACTGCTGTTAGGCGTTACTCTTTCCCTGTCAGGCTGTGCTGACGAAGCCACTGCTGAAGACCCGCTTCCAGAGTCAGAGTTCTCCGAATTGCAAAGCGGACTTTATGCGGACAATGATACCCAAAAACAATCCAAAGTTATTGTGAGTCAAGAGGATTACGATAAAGAGCTATTGGTTTACACCAGTGCCAGCCCCGAAAGCATTGATTTCGTAACAGGTAAAGTGTTGTTGGTTGATATGGGGCAGCGAAATACAGGCGGGTATTCTATAAAAGTTACATCCGTTGATATCAGCGAAAATTATGTGGTTGCACAGGTAAACTTAGTGAAACCCGGGCAGAACTGTCTTGTCACCAGTGCGCTTACAAACCCATATCAATTTGTATTTATTCCCACTCAGAAAGAAGTTTTAATAACAGAACGAATCACGCTCGAAGCGTGTCGGTGATCATGATTTGTAGAAACGGCCTGTTTGTTTTCGCCCCTGTAGCGTTGCAGCAGTTGACTCAATACATGGGTTTCTTGTGAGATAAACCAGGGATGCGTGCCATTTATCCCGGATATAGTGCGCCTGAGTCGTTGCTCCAGGTCATCGGGAATCGCCAGACATTCATTGGCAAACAGCGGACGATGGATGTAGTGCCCGTTGTATTTTGCCAAAATTTCGCACATGCTTTTCTGTTGCGTGGTTGTTGCGTCAGAGCAATGTTGAGCAACGAAATCAGGTCATTTTTCAAATCGGTTAATGGCATGCAGTCGGCATTTTGCAGCCCTTATTATTTGACTATGTGTCAACTAACCCCGCTAGAAACTCAGAAAAGGGAACAACTGTCCCATAAATCGCTTATTGTGCTGCATCTTAATTGGAAATTAAGATCAGTCACTCGAATATAGAAATATATGTAATAACATATTTACAGTGCTTATTATATGCAATAGTATATATATATGAATGAGGTGCTTAAATCATTAAAGGCGCGCAGGCTTGAGCTAAAACTCAAGCAATCAGAGCTTGGAGGTAAGCTGGGGTTGCCCCAGAGTCATATCTCGAAAATCGAGCAGGGCGCGACTGATCCACGGCTATCGACTGTGACAGATATGGCGCGCTTGCTGGATCAAGAGCTAATGTTGGTGCCAAGAGAGATGTTGCCAGTCATTAAATCCCTCATAAGTGGCGGCGATGCTCACAAGCCAATGTGGTCTCTTGATGAAGAGGATGAGCAATGACAGATCGCCTTGAAGTGCGCCTTGGTGATGTATTGGTCGGGAAGCTCACCCTTGTCACGGGTGATCGCAGTTTCTTTGCTTTTGAAGAGTCTTATTTGAACGCACCAGAGCGACCAATTCTTAGCCAGTCATTTTTTGCGCGTAGCGGGGATTTAATTCTGATAAGCAAAACGGTTCAAACAAAGCTACCCCCGTTTTTCTCGAACTTACTCCCCGAAGGTCATTTGCGAGATTATCTAGCCGCGCGTGGTGGCATTAAGCCAGCTAGAGAATTCAAACTCATCGAATTGCTAGGAGAAGATTTATCTGGCGCAGTCATTATTAAGCCCCTTGATGCCTTGGCTGATCTGAAAGAAAGAGACGAGGAGGGGGCAGAGCAGGCGAGCGCTCCGTATAGGTTTTCTTTGGCTGGGGTGCAGTTGAAATTCTCTGCATTGGCTGAAAGCACAGGCGGCTTAACCATTCCTGCCAGCGGTGTCGGCGGCGACTGGATTATCAAGTTACCGGCACAAAACTTTAACTCCGTTCCAGAGAATGAATGGTCGATGCTGGAATTGGCGCGTGAAATCGGCATAGAAGTGCCAGAAACACGTCTGGTTGATTTAAGCGATGTGGTTGGCTTGCCTGACCTTGGTGCTCTTGGTGGCAATCAAGCGCTGGCGATAAAGCGCTTTGATCGAGGGGAAGGGCGCGCGCACATTCACATTGAAGATTTTGCGCAAGTGTATGGCTTATTTCCCGACGCTAAATACAGCAAGGTTAGTTATGCCAATATCGCGAATATGGTTTGGACGTTGAGCGGAGAAGTCGGGCTGGTTGATTTTGTGCGCAGGCTAACTTTCAATATCATCATTGGCAACGGTGATATGCATCTCAAAAACTGGTCGTTTATTTATCCCGATGGCAGAACACCGCAGCTTGCCCCAGCCTATGATTTTGTATCAACTGTGCCGTACATCCCGAATGATAAATTAGCTCTTAGCTTGTCGGGAACAAAAGATATGTCTGCCATATCCCTAGCGCATTTTGAAAAGCTGGTAAAAAAAGCGCAAGTGCCAGAATATCTGGTTTTGAATGCAGTAAAGGAAACCGTAGAGCTTGTGAATGATGCATGGGGAAAGAACCGCTCAGCTTATCCTTTGCCAAATGACATTTTCGCTCGAATTGAGAAGCATATGGCAGCATGTAAGCTTGCTAATTCGTCAGGTTTTTAGGTTATTGTGCAAGACAATATTTGCGTTTGCATTGACCCGTCATCCGCTACCATTGTTAGGATGTGGTCGATTTTTCAGTATCGCAGGATTTGGGTATGATTCTGGCTATCAGACAGTAAAATAACACCGGGAAAAATAGCCTCGGATCGCTGAAAGATACAAAGTGATCCGGGGCTTCTGTATCACATTGCGTGGGCCACCGAAATTATTCTGTTTTACCTTGTTGCTGTTTCACTTGCCGGGTTAACCATCGGTCCAGATGATTCGCAAATGCCTGTCGGTCGTTCTGACTTAATGGGGGTGGACCACCGGAATTGACACCACTTGCTCGCATCGTATCCATAAAATCACGCATGTTCAGTTTGGCTTTAATGTCATCGGTGGTGTACATCTCACCGCGAGGATTCAGTGCAAGCCCCCCTTTTTCAATGACCTCTGCGGCGAGTGGGATGTCGGCAGTAATCACCAGATCCCCTGCATTTACCCGTTTGACGATTTCATCGTCTGCCACATCAAAACCTGATTTTACTTGCAACATTGTAATGTGTGGTGATGGTGGAATACGCACTGACTGATTAGCCACCAGCGTTGTTTCCACGCCGGTACGGTTTGCCGCTTTGAACAAAATTTCTTTGATCACCACGGGGCAAGCATCTGCATCTACCCATATTTTCATGTCAGTTTATTTTTTACCGGCCAAAACGCAGCATTGACCACAATAAGTTTGAAATATTATCCAACGTATTGGGTAACTCATGCGACTTTTGTTCGTATGCCTGCACTTCTTTACTGGCCATGATTTTTTCCACAAATTCCTTTTTGTCCTTTTTCAGGTCATTTTGAGTGGGGAAAAGTGCCCTTATTCCGGCGAGTTCTTCCGCATCCAGCCAGATTCCTCCACACTGTGGGCATTCATCAATTTCAATTTGGTGTTTTGAACTGTAATAACGACGCATCATAACGACATCGGGATCTTTCGGGCATTTAAGTCTGGCACTGGTGTCAGGGAGTAATTGATGAAAATTTTTCATATGTTCAATGAGCAGCGTGCCCGCTTCTTCGTGTATTTCATCAAATTTTTCTAATTCAAACCGGTCAAACCATACACCTCCGCAGCCGGTTGAAAGGTTGATTTCGATATTATTGATGGTTATTGCTTTCAGCTTTTGGTGAGTTCTGGGGCATTTCATGATCAATGTCTCATTGTGTTGTAGCGTCATTCTATAAAAAGAATTTGCTAGCCTGCATAACCCTGTGATGAGGGGCGCTGTTGGTTAACCCTGAATAATGAAAATTCAACGCAAAGGTGCAAAGGTGCGAAGACGCAGAGAGCGCAGAGGTTCACAGCATTGACATTCTTTATTGCCTTTTATTCTTTATCCCCATAATCCTTTGCGTTTTCTGCGTTTTCTGCGTTTTCGCGTTGGGTTTTATGGCGCTTGATTCATATTAAGCTCAAATGTATTTTTTATTGAGTTAACTAGAACGTCCTCATCTTGTGAGCCGTACAGCACCATAAGTTTTTCGCCATCAGCAGAATAATAGATAGCGCTACCCGGCGTGGCCTTGTGAGTGCGGATAAACGCATCACCTTTGGGGCTTTCGACATCTGCTACAAAGAAGTCAACCCAATGTTCATAATCATGGCGAATTGCATTATATCCTTTCATCAAATTAAGGCTGCTTCCATTTTCCATATCGTATATCAGTACGATGGCAGGTTTTCCCTGACCAACACGATCCAGGTCAGTGCTGAATGCAGAAGGCAGTAGTTTCCATGCCAAAATCGCGAAGCCAGATATGATGAACAGGCCGATAATAAAAATTTTACTGACAGCGCCAGATTGACGTTGGTTTACAAGAGTAGGCGTTGTATGTGTAGACATATATTTTACTTTCTGTGATCCAGGCTGGTTTCGGGGGGTGTAATTAAAAATGTTATGTTGCTGTGTTAGGGGGTAACTATAAAAGCGGGAACCTCATAATTTCTAGCGCTCATTATTTTCAGGTTCATAAAAATAATGATCATCATCAGGAAATGGTAATGCGGTACGAGGTTTGTTGGCAAGCTCTAATCCGTGCGCCAAAAGTCCTGGGGAAGATGTGATTTGAAACAGCCCCGCGCCAGCCCGTGGGTGAAAACCCAAGTCGAGGAAAACTGCTGCTGCAAGACCCGTGCTTAACCAGCCCATATTGTGTTCGTGTAATGGTTTTACAAATTCATTAGCCCAATCCAGTGCCGGACCTTTTCCGGGAAGTGTCATCAGCAATGTAGCAATACGTTCAGAGATAATATCAATATCACCAAAGCGAGACCCAAACCCCGGGGCAATGTGCCAGTCTCCTGTTTCAGGCCGTTCATTTTGAGTGATCAGTTCATGGGCAATTTGTTCGGGGGTATTTTTTCGGTTTTTTCGCAGAAATGTCATTGCGGCGCTAACCTCTCCACCACCAAGGTGGTCTCCACTCATGACTGACTGGGATATTGGCAAAATGTGGGCCGGGTTGGTTTTTCCCACCCCCGCATTCATGGCGGCCCGGGTTGCCGGATGCCTCGGGCCGGGGTTGCTTAATGCAACCAGCAGGGTTTCAAACAATCGGGACTGTTGTGCAGAGGGGAGTTCACCTGCATGAAGGAGGAAAATAACATCGGAAAAGCTGCGTTTTTCAGCAAGTTCCAAAGCATCATAACCGTGGCATTGGCAGGATTCAGCGATATAGGGGTTATGGGCAGAGGGTATCTCCTGCCATATCCGCGTGGCAACACGATCAACAAAGGGTTCATTTCTGCTTTTAATGACGGGTTTTATATTTTCTTTTGTCACATTTGCTTACCTGTTTATCTGTTTGCTTAGTCCAGTGCCCGTACTGTTTGCGGTTTACCATTTTCATCAATAGCCACAAAGGTGAGTGTTGCTTCGGTGACTTTTACCACTTCGATCTGTTGACGGTCACGTTCTGCATATACTTCGACAAATACCGTGATGGACGTGTTGCCCACTTTTTTGACGGCGGCATAACAGCTGATGAGGTCTCCAACATAAACGGGTTTTTTGAACTGGAATGCATTGACCGCCACGGTAACTGCGCGGGTGCCTGCGTATCGGTGGGCTGCAATGGATGCAGCGATATCCACTTGCGACATGATCCAGCCACCAAAAATATCACCTGTGGCATTGGTGTCGGTGGGCATGGCGAGCACCCGGGTCGTTGGCATGGTTGTGGGCAATATTTGTGTCGTTTTGCTCGCGGCCTCACTTTTTGTGTTGCTCACTGCGCTTAATGCCCTTTGTACATTTTTTCAATGTCATGTTTGTTTTTTTCCATGATGATGGTGCGCCGCAATTTCATTGTGGGTGTCATGGTGCCGTCATCAATGTTCCAGGGTGTGTCGAGCAGGGTAACTGCGCGCACCTTGGCGTAACCCGGGAAATCTTTCAGTTGTGGGGCAATGCGTTCCAGTATCCACTTGCATACCGGTTTACTGTTGAGTACAGAGGGGTCGCTGACATCAAAACCTTGTGTCTCGGCCTCTACCTTCCAGGTCTCTGATTCCAGTACGACAATGACCGACAAATAAGGTTTGCCTTCGCCAATGACCAGCGCCTGCTCTACCATGGGATCCAGGGTTATGGCCATTTCCATATCGGCTGGCGGTATCTTTTCACCGTTAGACAGGACGATAATTTCCTTGAGTCGCCCGGTGATATAAATGTGATTATTTTCGATGCGTACTTTATCGCCGGTATGCAACCAGCCATCTTTATCAATCATTGCCTGTGTGGCTTCGGGATTATTCCAGTAGCCTTGCATAACGGACGGGCTACGGGTCAGTAACTCATCATTCGCACCCACTTTGATTTCGACCCCCGGCAGTGGTACGCCCACGCTGGCAGGGTCATTGTCATTTTCCGGGTTGCCGCTAATGACGGGACTGGTTTCGGTCAGACCATAGCCTTGAATCAGGTTCAGTCCCAGGCCAATAAATGTTTTTGCGACTTCCCCGGATAACGGCGCACCACCACAAATCGCCAGACGCAGACGCCCACCCAGTTTGTTCATGATTTTTTTTGCCACCAGCGCGTTTAAAATCGGCCAGCGCAAACCACCGCCACTGCCGCCATTTTGGAAGCGTTGCCAGCCGGTTTCCACGGCGCTGTGGAACAGTGATTGTGCAAAGGGGGATTTGTTCGCGACTTGTGCCTGAATCTTGTTGTAAACACGTTCGTAAATGCGAGGTACAGAAATCAAAATGGTAGGCTGTTGGCTGATCAGGTCTTCCGCCAGATCCTGTACTGAGCGTGCAAAGGCGACGGTACTTCCTGTCATCATCGGGATGTAACAACCCAGGGTGCGCTCGAACATGTGTGATAGCGGTAAAAATGACAGTAGCAGGTCTTCGCAATAAATCGGGTACTGTTGTACGGCGGCATCAGTATTAAACAGGATGTTCCTGTGGCTGAGCATCACACCCTTTGGACGCCCGGTGGTACCTGAGGTATACACCAATGTCGCCAGCGCATCGATGTCCGGTGTCGTGGCTACCGAAGGTGTTTCATCGAAAATCTGCCAGTCTGCCAGTGGGGTCAGTCGTGAAAAGTCTGTTGAGGGCTCACAGGTTTGTACGGAAACAACGCGCAGCAAACCCTGCAATTGCGCACGAATGGAGGCTAGCTTCAGCAGTGTGGCATCACCTTCCACCAATAACAGTTTGACTCCCGCATCCTGTAAAACGTACGACACATTTTCAGCGCGGTCGTCAGTGTACAGGGGCACCACCACCAGCCCCATGGCCAGTGCCGCCTGTTCAAAGAAGATCCATTGCGGACAATTACGCAACATAAGCGCCACGCGGTCACCTGTTTCCAGGTCTTCTTTTTCCAGTGCTACCTGTATTGCTGCAATCTGTCGTGCGGATTCCGCCCAGGTAAAATCCACCCAGCGGGATTGCGTGCTATCAAAGTGGCGATAGGCTATCGCTTCCGGTGTACGTTTGACGCGCTGCTGAAAAAGACCGGGCAGGTTGCCTGCATCTTCGATGGAAATAACATCCAGAGTTTTGTTAGTCATTGTTAAAGTTTCCTGTAAAAATTTCCTGTTGACGGATATCAGGTGATATTAATACTAAGCAACACTCGTCCAACTTGCATCGGGCGTAAAGCGTTCACCGTGACTTTCGTGCATATGACGCATTTTTTCCAGCAGGGCTTCGGTGTTCTGGCTTTCAATATAATGTAGGGGGCCACCAAGGAATGGCGCAAAACCGGTACCAAAAATAATGCCGACATCCAGCATATCTTTATCGCTGACCACACCTTCACGCAAGCATGCCTGCGCTTCGTTCAACATGCGCAACATCAGGCGGTCCTGAATATCGGGGGGAAAATAATCACCTTTGCCTGGCTTTTCGATTTCCGGTTTACCTTTTTTCTTCGCGGGATAACGATAAAACCCCTGCCCGGATTTTTTACCCAGCTTGCCATTTTCCACCAGATTGCGCAGACGATCCGGTACGTCTACATTCATGGATTGTGACAGTGTTTCTGCCACGGCCAGACAAATATCCAGTCCTACGGTATCGGCCAGTGCAATGGGGCCCATGGGCATGCCAAAGTCCAGTGCTGCCTTGTCGATAACCTGCGGGCTCACGCCTTCGGATTCTAGCACCACGGCTTCCAGCAGATAGGGCATTAATACCCGATTGACCAGAAAACCCGGTGTAGACGTCACCGGCAGGGGCAAGCGGTCAATCTGCCGCGTAAAGGCAGTGGCTTTGGCAATCACTTCAGGGTCGGTATTTTTGGCGCTGACAATTTCTACCAGCTGCATCATGGCCACGGGATTAAAAAAGTGAATGCCCACCAGCCGTGCAGGGTCGGACAGACAATCACTGAGCACATCCAGAGGAATGCTGGAGGTATTGGTGGCCAGCAGGGCACCGGGTTTCATTTGAGGCTCTACTTCCCGATAGAGGTTTTGCTTGGCTTCAATATTTTCAAAAATGGCTTCGATGACCACATCAGCCTGTGCAATACCCAGCCCGTCTTTATCCGGTGTCAGGCGATCCAGCACTTCTTCTACCAGACGTGGTTTTTTCAGTTTCTTTTTATACAGCTTGGCGGCTCGTTGAATGACTTTTGCCAGGGTCGCTTCCTGCCGGTCCTGCACGGTGACCTGCATACCTCGTAGCGCACACCAGGCTGCAATGTCGCCGCCCATCACACCGCCACCGATGATATGCACCCGCTTTGCCTTGAAAGGGTTTTTGGTCAGGGATTTGAGTTTTTCCTGCAGGAAAAAAACTCGGATCAGGTTTTGTGCCGTATCGCCCAATACCAGTTTTGCGACCGATAATTCTTCGCCCTGTAGCATGGCCTGTTTATTGCCGCCATGTCGAGCCCATAAATCGATAAGTGCATAAGGAGCGGGATAATGATTTTTGGGTGCCTTGGCAGCGACTTTTTTGCGTAATATTTTTGCCAACAGTGGGCGTACCAGTCCATGGTTGGTGGCGGACTTCCAGAAGGGTAACGGTTTTTTATGCGGTGGTTTTTGTACCACGCTGCGGGCGGCATCTTTCAGTTGCCGGTCCGGCACGGCGAAATCTATGATGCCAAGACGTTTTGCGGCACGGGCACTAATAGCTCTCCCGGATAACATCAGGTCCATGGCTGCCGGTGCGCCAATCAATTGTGGCAAACGTGCCGCACCACCAAATCCCGGGTGAATGCCCAGACGTACCTCGGGCAGTCCCAGCCGGGTTTTCACACCATCTTCTGCGATGCGGTAATCACAACCCAACACCAGCTCCAGTCCGCCGCCCAGACAGTGACCATGGATCAGCGCCACTGTGGTAAAACGCAGACCTTCGATGCGATTAATCACACTCTGGCCACGACGAATCAGCTCGCGCGCCTGCTCTGTATTTTTAATGGTGGTAAATTCGTTAATGTCTGCGCCGACAATAAAACTGCCGGTCTTGGCGGAAAGAATGACCAAGCCTCTGGGGCGTTCGGTTTCCAGTTCGTCCAGTATGCTGTCCAGCTCGTCTACCAGTTCGCGATTCAGCGTATTGGCATTGGCATTGGCTTTGTCGATACTCAACCAGGCGATATTGTCAGCATCGGTTTCTAACTGGAAATGTTTATAGTTTTTTTGTGTCATGATCAAACCCTCTCCAGCAGCATAGCACCGCCCTGTCCACCGCCGATACACAAACTGGCCATGCCACGCTGTGCTTTATTGCGTTCCAATACCTGTAACAAGTGCAATACGATACGCGCACCACTGGCACCCACCGGGTGACCAAGGCTGACGCCGCCGCCGTCTACATTGAGTCTGGATTCGTCCAGTTCACCCATGACTCCTCGCATATGCAATTCTTCCCGGCAGTATTTTGGTTCATTCCAGGCGGCAAGACAGGCCTGTACCTGTGTGGCAAAGGCCTCGTTGATTTCCCAGTAATCAATATCGTCTAACGTGAATTTGTGACGTTTCATGATGGGGGTCATGGCATGCACCGGACCCAGCCCCATCTGTGCCGGGTCCAAACCCGCCCATTCACTGTCCACAATGCGTCCCAGTACGGGCAAATCCCATTTGTTCACGGCATTTTCGGAAGCCAGTAATAACAGCGCTGCACCATCGGTCACTTGTGCACTGTTACCTGCCGTCACTTTACCAAAGGGGCGGTCGAATACCGGCTTCAGGGTACCCAGTTTTTCTACCGAGGAGTCTGCACGCACACCATCATCGGCATCGTAAAAATGGCCACGGGTATCGTACAGCGTTTCGATTTCATCCATATGACCCGCTTCCTGTGCTGCGGTCAGACGCTGGTGCGAACGCACCGCGTAAGCATCCATTTTTTTCCGTGAAATATCGAAGCGGTGAGCGAGGATTTCTGCGGTCTGCCCCATGGAAAGACCGACCAGTGGATCACTGAGACCACGCAACAGGGCGATGATGGGTTTGAAATACGCGGGGCGTAATTGACGCAACGCCTGTAGTTTGGCACCGGTTGTGCGCGCACGCGCCCAGCCACCTAGCCATGCCACCATTTTTTCTGCCAGTAACACAGGAGCATGACTCATGGATTCCACACCGCCTGCCAATACCAGATTGGCGTGCCCGTAAGCAATGCTTTGTGTTGCACAATCCAGTGCCTGCATGCCGGAGGCGCAGTTGCGTTGCACGGTCCAGGCGGGGGTGTGTTTATCGCACCCCAGGCGCAGTGCCAGCAGACGGGCGATATTGGCCTCATCCGGCCCCGGCATCACACAGCCCATAATCACTTCATCGATATCACCTGGTTCAAAGGCTTGCCGTGCCATTAACGGGCGACCTGCACCCATGGCCAGATTGGCGGCATTGAACATTCCCGGTTTGCCCCGGGCTTTTAAAAAAGGGGTACGCGCGCCATCAACCACATAAACAGGACGTATCATTTTTTTCACTGGACCGGGTCGTTTTTTCTCACTCATGAATGGCTCCCTTTTTTTACGGTTCCTTTCCTTCTGTTAAAACTTTCATCAAAGCGAAGGATGGAGGAATGTATATTATGCTGCGTAATGATTATTGGGTGAGTCAGGTCAGTTTGCCGTGACAGGCCAGTGCCGCTTTATCAAATTCATCCACCGAGATTGCCTCTAACCGGGCTGCATCGGCGGCCTGCCACTGTGTAAATTCTTCGTCGTTGATAACTTTTTTATTGGCGGCCTGCTGCCACAGTTCAGCCTCTGGTGCAGGCGATAATTCCCCATTTTTCACGGCAACACGCACTTTCTTTTCCAGTGGCACCAAGGCGATTTGCAACTCAAGGGCATGTTCGAGATTAGCCAGTGCCTGACCCGGTTCCGTGGGTATATACAGCCCACGGGTGAGCCGGTCGCGCGCATCCGAAGGTGACAATAACAAATCCGCACATTGGTGGCCTAGCTGATCTGTGGGCCCAGAAAACGGTTTGCCCAAGGGGAATACCAGAGCACGCAGCAGCCATGCCACCGGGCGATTAGGGAAATTTTTCAGCAGGCCATCAAGGCTGTGTTGCATTTCATAAAGTGCGTGTTCGCACACCCAATGTAATAGTGGTAAATCCTCGGCGGGGCGATTTTGGTCCTCAAACCGTTTTAGTGCCGCAGATGCCAGATACAGGTAACTTAGCACGTCTGCCAGACGGCCCGATAATTTTTCCCGACGTTTGAGACTGCCGCCCAGCACCAGCAGA
The DNA here is from genome assembly GCA_021647705.1 of Gammaproteobacteria bacterium. Taxonomy (GTDB): domain Bacteria; phylum Pseudomonadota; class Gammaproteobacteria; order SZUA-152; family SZUA-152; genus SZUA-152. The sequence goes on from JAKIUF010000027.1 coordinate 45,340, forward strand.
GAGATATCCGAGACCAGTGCAAATACGGCGCTCATACGTGTCAGTTGTTGATAGCAGCGTCGTGACGGGCCACGCACTGGCGAAGGAGCCAGTCGTGCGCCACTTAAACCTAACCACAAGCTGCGGGCTGCGTTGCTGATGGCGAAACCCACATGCCCGCTAAAGGCACGATCAAACTCAGCGGCGTCATTTTCCGCCACCGCCTGCATTTCACGAAACACATACGGATGACAGCGAATCGCACCCTGACCAAAAATAATCAGGCTGCGAGTCAGAATATTTGCGCCTTCCACGGTGATGCCAATGGGTATGGACTGGTACACCCGGCCCATCAGGTTTTTCGGTCCCATACAAATGCCACTGCCACCGTGAATGTCCATGGCATCATTCACCACAGTGCGCATATTTTCTGTTAGATGATATTTGACCACGGCGGAAACCACCGAGGGACTTTCGCCCAAGTCCACAGCCGCAGCCGTCAGCGTACGTGCCGCGTCCATCATGTAGGTCAAACCTGCTATCCGTGCCAGCACTTCTTCTACGCCTTCAAAACGACCAATGGGTGTTTTGAATTGTTTGCGTACCCGTGCATAGGCACCTGTGGCACGGGATACCAGTTTTCCGGCACCGGTAGACAACGCGGGTAACGAGATGGAACGACCGGCGGCAAGACATTCCATCAGCATGCGCCAACCCTGTCCGGCGCATTTTTCACCACCGATAATCCAGTCCAGTGGAATAAACACATCCTTGCCACGATTCGGCCCGTTCATAAAGGCCTGGTTCAGTGGGAAATGACGGCTGCCGATTTCCACCCCCGGTGTGTCCGTGGGAATCAGTGCGCAGGTAATGCCCAGCTCTTCCTTGTCACCCAGCAAATGTGCGGGGTCATACAGTTTGAAGGCCAGCCCCAATACAGTGGCCACCGGGCCTAATGTGATATAACGCTTTTCCCAGTTCAGACGGATGCCGAGCACGTCTTTTTCACCGTTAAAGTCACCTTTGCAAATGACGCCACTGTCGGTCATCGCGGCAGCATCGGAGCCAGCTTCGGGCGAGGTCAGTGCAAAGCAGGGGACTTCTTCGCCCGTGGCCAGTCGTGGCAGGTAGTGGTTTTTTTGCTCATCAGTGCCGTAACGCAGCAGCAGTTCCGCCGGGCCTAGAGAGTTGGGCACCATGATGGTGACTGCGGCGGTAATGGAACGGCTGGAAATCTTCATTACCACCGAGGAATGCGCCAGCGCGGAAAATTCCAGGCCACCGTACTGTTTGGGAATGATCATGCTGAAAAAACCGTTGTCCTTGATATAGGCCCAGACTTCGGGGGGCAGGTCGCGGTCTTCCTGGGTGATGTGCCAGTCATCGATCATCTGGCACAGGGTGTTGGTGGGGCCGTCGAGAAAGGCGCGCTCTTCCGGGCTGAGTCTGGGCGCAGGTGTTTCCAGTAATTTTGACCAGTCCGGCTTGCCGGAAAACAGTTCACCATCCCACCACACGCTGCCTGCTTCCAGTGCCTCGCGTTCGGTGTCGGACATGGAAGGCATCACCTTGCGGAACATGACCAGTACACGATCACTGATCAGGGTGCGGCGCAGCACGGGCAGATTCAGTGGCACGGCAACCAGCAAAAATACCGCCCAGTACAGCGTCTGCACCAAGCCACTTGCTCCACTCCAGGTGCTGGTGGCCAGCAATACTGCGGCAATCACCGCAGTACCGGCAATTAATGGCAGACGCAGATAAAATACTGCCCATAACACGGCAATAAACAGACTACTCCAGACAATGCACATTACAGTCCTCCCGGCGTTGCCGGTTTGCTTTTAAGGGGATCGGGTTCGTCGGTAGCATCGTGCTGTTCCGGCTTGCCCGCCGGGTCAGTCACCATTACCGGTGCGGCACCATTCTCTCCCGGAATAAAACATTCATTTTCATCATTGCAGATTACGCCCTCGGTGTCCCACGGCAATCGGCGATACACAGCCAGATCATCCAGACCCAGTATCGGGTATTTGATAATTTCAAAATAGGGGGATGTATCAAAATCGCGCGGTACATATAACCGCGTGTTGCGTTTGTAGAGTTTGACCTTGCCATCTTCCGAACGATGCACCACCGGCATAATGGGAAACTGCACTGAGCTGAAGGCAGAGGCAATCATCGTGGAACACACGGTACGGGTGGATGGCCCGATGTTGTGTTCAAACAAGCTGGAACGCCAGCGCCGAGGCAAAAAACTGTAAGGGAGTAAAAAACGGCCAAGATCCAGGATTTGCCGTACATCATAGTCGCGCCCCAGGTGTTTGGCGGCAAAGCCCACCACCCGCCGAGCGTCACCGCGTGACAACCCCGTGGGCCGACAAATGCGCACATGGTCCTTCGCATAATGGTTGAGCGGACTGACAATAGTCCCTTTGCCCAGCATGGGTTCGATAATCAACTGGTCGTTGGGATCACCATCGTACAGCCAACTGACGTGTTCACGGGTGGTTTCATCTTCGATATCATGCAAACGACCAATGTACAGTGCAGCATGTGTCCACTGGCTTTGAGTGATCGTTTTGATCACATCGCTGACCCGCGAGCGGCCTTCCACCAGCAACACATCGCAAGGACGCATCTCGAAGCTGAGACGGTCAAAATTGCATTGTGGTGTTCCCGCCAGAGGACGTTCGTCAGTTAACCAGCGGACAATCTGGCTGCCAATCCAGCCAAATGGATTTATCACGTTATAACCACCTGGTCATGTCGGTTTTTATTGTTTGTCATGTTTGATAATCATAGTGCGTGGCAAAACCTTTTGCAGAGGCATTATTGCGCAGACCCGAGAGTCTCTGCAAAGTTGCAATTATCACTGAAAATGGCGACCCAAAAGCCGTTTTCTTCAATATTTCCCAAGTGTTAATACCGGTCGGCACATCGTCAAAACAGCCCGGGAGGTGTACCAGAGTTATATTTTTCAGGTACATATTTGTAATGCCCGGTTATTTTATAGTCAAACAACATGTCCTCAAGTTTGGGACCTGCACCGATGTTATGAGCAATGAGAGGGTGACCGCTGCTTGATGACGTTCGATCAGTCACTATACCGATATGTGGCAGGTTGCCCGGCAGCATCCAGCTGACAATATCACCCGGTTTATAATCCTGGGCATTATTAGTGACCGGTAATTGTGTGCCGTGTCTTGTGAAAAACACTTGCAGGTTCGGGACACGCCGGTGGTCGATATTACGGTCTGTGGTTTTTAGTCCCCAGATGCGCGTGGAAGGATAGGCACTGAAATGGCTGGCCATGTCTTCATGGACCAAACGTTGTAAATCAGCCCCTATGGCACGGTACGCACGGATAATGACATCGGTGCATACACCAATGTCAGAAGGCACATCACCATTTGGATAAGGAATGGAAAGATAAGCACCATCGTAACGCACATCATGTTTTGTGCGCTCAACGGCGGCATTGACAAGCGCATTCTCAAAGCTGCTACTGACGGCACTTTGAGAAAAAATCACAAGAATGATGAAAGCAAATTTCTTGATCAATTTACTGGGAAAGATAAAGTTTTTCAGCGTCGATACAACCAAACCAGATATCCTCCAACACTTAATATCGAAACAATCGCAACTCCCACTTGTAAGGCAATAGTGGGATATTGCACGTCATGCCAAAACAATAACGCTAAACCACACGCCAGTAAAACCAGCCCGATAATAGTCTGGCTCAAACGGCCCATGGGCACAGCCCACTTAGTCCCTAAAGCGACGCCAAGCGCTGCTGCAACCCAGCCACCAAAAGCACCCGCAAGAATATCCAAAGGCCAGTGAGCACCCACCACAGCGCGGGAGATACCCGCGAGTGTCGCGAGCAACAAAGCAGTGACAGCCAGCGCAGGATGCACGCCACGCAGGCAGATAACAGCGGCAAGCGTGAAAGCCGTGGTGGTATGCCCGGAAGGGAAGGCATTGCGGCGCAGTTCAACGCCAATGACGTTGACCATATCAGCTCCCAGTGCGGCCAGTGGTCGAGGGATGTCGAACAAAGGCTTGAGAAAGTGTACCCAGGCGGTAGCGAACAGCACAGCAAGAAATAATGCCCAGACGATATCAGGGCGCTTGCGTGCAAACAGGCCGAGCAAGCTGAAGGCAATGAGCGTGTCACCGAAGAGGGTAGCGTTGGCCCAAAATGTGGTGCCCGGCTCATTGAGCCCCCACTGGTTTAACCAGAAAAAGAGACTTTGGTTCACGTCGAATAAAACAATGACCGCCGCGCTGACCAGAGTGAACACAGGAACGAGCCAGACCCAAGGCGACGAAATGTGTGTGTGTGGTGAATAATGTTGTGTGAAATGCGGTGTTGTCATTGGGGCCACGCTAACGGGGCGGGTGGGTGGCTGTCAATTGGCGGGAAATTGTGAGTGTGAACGCTTCCCATCAACTATCGGCATCAAGAACAACAGGCGTATCCAGCGCCTGCTCATCCAGCCACACCTGATTGCCCTGCAAACGCAACCGGCCTTCGGCGAACCAGCGGATAGCCAAGGGGTAAATCTGATGCTCACATTTCAATACGCGGGTGGCTAGAGTCTCCGGGGTATCGTCCGCTGCAATGGGCACACGGGCTTGAACAATCACCGGGCCGCCATCCAGTTCTGCGGTGACAAAGTGTACGCTGGCCCCATGTTCTTTTACCTTGCCTTCCTTGAAAGCAGCCAGTGCCCGGGTATGAGTATTGAGCCCCTTGAAGGCAGGCAGCAGCGAGGGATGGATGTTGATTATGCGTCCGAGATGATGTTTAACAAAATCATCGGTGAGCAGACGCATGAAACCAGCCAGCACCACCAATCGTGGCTCGAAGTTATCGATGCAGCGTTTTAATGCTTCATCAAAGGCTTCACGGTTGTCGAATTGCGTGTGGTCGATAACATCAGTGCGCAGACCAGCACGGTTAGCCCGTTGCAAGCCTTTTGCATCAGGACGGTTACTGATCACCGCACGAATCTCCACGGGCAGCTCGTTTTTCTCAGCAGCATCGATAATGGCTTGCAGATTGCTGCCGCTGCCGGAAATGAGGATGACGATGGGGAGCTTGGGGATAGGCATGATATTTAGTGGTGATGTTTTGGATGGGCATATTACATCATTTCAGCTATTGCATCCTGTTCCTTGTCCTTTGTCAGATGGTGGATTTGTAATGTCCACCCTCTTGGAACCGGAACAGAATGCGTTACCTTTTTTGCTCTTTAGCGCTGTTTTTATTTTCCAGCCTGCTTATAGGGGGCTCACATCCGCGTGGGCAAAAAAACATGCCCACCCTACATGTTTTATTTTATTGCTTGATGATCTTTTTTGTAAATGACATCAGTTCTAAGAGCATATTTTGTACCTTGAATAACCTTGCACCCTTCATGACGGATTTTATGCTGGAAAATTGCTACCTCACCCGCTTTAGGCTTTATTTTTTCTTCTAGTTGTTCCATGTGCCATATAACGCGAAAAATAGCAGCATGCATTATCAATCGAACCTGATGCCAAAGATTAAATATTGTATTTCCTTAATTTTTACCCGCGTTAAAGTTTCTTATCGCTTAGTTTTTTTCTCAAATCTGGAGGAGAAACAAAAACAAAAGAATTACCATATTTTCTTTTTCTTAGAAGATTCAATTCATCTGACATTTTTAACAGATCCGTCCTGGCTGTTTGGTAACTAATAGCATGGGATGATTGATGTTCTTGTATTTTGTATATTGCATCAGGATGCTTGAGTGCATGTTTAAGTAAAGAAAGCTGCCTATGGTTCAACTTCCCTTTTGCCTTTGAATGATCAAGAAGTTTTTCAGCGTCTTCAAATTCTTCCGCTTTTCTACCTAAATATTCATGCAGTGAAGTAATGCCTTCTTTTATTACCTCAATCTGGTGAATCAAAAAGTATGTCAGGTCATTTTCATCTGTTTCCGTATGTAGATAGGCTTTACCATATTTGGCCGGAGCTTGTTTGATAATGCTGGAAATAGATACAAACTCCATTAACCAATATCCGTGCCTAGCCATAGCCCAATAAAACAAGGCTCTGGCAGTTCTACCATTTCCATCAACGAAGGGATGATCATAACCAATCATAAAGTGTAATGTTATGGCCTTAATAACAGGATGAATAAATTCACTTTCCGCTGAGTTATTAGCAAATTCGCATATCATGTTTAGCCGCTCAGGAAGTTCATCAGCATCAGGAGGAGTATGAAGTACCGAAGACTCACTGGCATCTACGACATGTATGTCGTCTGAAGCTTCTCTAAGTTTTCCTGCTTTGGCAGGGTCATCGAGAGTCCCATTTGTTAGAATTTTGTGAAGGTGCAATATCAGTGATGGGGTTAAATCATCATCCTTAAATTCTCTAATGACTCCCATCGCTTTATAATTATTAAATATCATTTTTTCGCTATGGTCTTTGGGCCTCCTGCCTTGTCGCAACATTTCCTTGGCAACATTTTTCGTTGTTGATGCTCCCTCAAGCTGGCTTGAGCTAATGGACTCCTCAATTAATGAACTTACCAGATAGGTGTCACGGGTATGGGGGTTCGTTATGGGCTGATTCATCGTAATACTTCCAGCAGCATGTTGATCAAGCCAATGAAGTTCTTTTTGAAGTGTGTCAGGCACGCAGAAATAGAAAGGCCGCCCTTTTTTATCTGTGAGCGGTACTTTTTTTGACACATTTTGCCGGGCTGTTTTCGTAGCGAACCAATAGTCTTCACTGGTTAAGCCTTCCGGTGGCGGTAAATGTTTGAGTTTCTCCCAGTGCAAGTACCTGCCTTTAGGGTCGCAAGGGCCAATATTAGCCCCTAAAATACGTGCAAGTTTTTTACTATCCTGTTGTTTTATAAGGTTATTGAGTGTTTTTGATCTGTTTGGTGGGGGTTCAGGTATTTTCAACACTTTAGCCTTTACTAACTTTTAGATAATTAGTATATAGCACGCAAACAAGACAATTACTAATTATCTTTTTATTAGTAATTAAGAAAGCGAGTGCTTGCTTCAAAGAATTTGAATAAGGAAACACAATACTTAAATTGCAAGCATGCGCTTAATTTGGCGCTTATCTTAATTGCGGGTTTAAGGGGGGAGGGGGCTGATATTGCCCGTAGAAGGGAGGTCAATGAACATTGTGTAATGTCAAAAGGGAAACGTCACAATGTCCACACGCATTGACATCCAGTCTTAATGAGGTACTATAAAAAGACTGGAGGTGACTGTTATGAAAATTTCTACTGATATCAAGCCTGTCTCATTTCTGAAGTCCAAAGCCGCTGATATGTTAAAGCAGGTGAATGAAACTCACAGGCCAATCATTATTACTCAAAATGGTGAGCCAAGAGCGGTACTTCAAGACCCTGAAAGTTATGAAAATATGCGTAATGCGATAGGGTTATTAAAACTTATATCGTTGGGTGAGGAAGATAACCTTAAGGGAAAATCGAAGATACAAGATGAGGTATTTTCAAGCCTGGAAAAACTGGTGGATTCGTAAAGGATGACAAAAAAATATACGGTTTACTGGGCTGAGGTTGCAGAGGAAGATCTGAAAGCGATTATTGGGTATATTTATACGGATAGTCCGTCAGCAGCAAAAGACAGCCTTAAAAAAATAAAAAGAAAGACTTCAAGCCTTAATTCCCTCCCGCAACGGGGGCGCATTGTGCCCGAGCTTAAGAGGCACGGAATTCTTCAGTATCGGGAGTTGATAATTCCTCCCTGGCGAGTCATTTATCGCATATCAGAATTTCAGGTTTATGTATTATCGGTTATTGATTCGCGGCGAAATATCGAAGATGTTTTACTTGATCTCCTGACACGAAAAGAGTCTTAATGCTTTATGTTATATAATACGCCGGGATAACTTTTTTTGTTAGTCGAAAGTGTTTTGAGCAAAAAATCAGCTTTGCCGAAAAGGTAGCAGAATAAGGTTTTCATTTACTAAAGTGCTACAGCTAAAGGGAGTGTGCGCAATATCAAGCGCCCCCATTTGTTTACGAAGATTTAACGACTGCGGCATAAAAATAAATCACTCCGAACCCTTTCTTTCCGTATTTATAAATCGAGCAGTTCATGCGGTTTCAGCTTAAACGCTTTTGCTATTTTGAATAAATTTGACAGCGTCATGTTTATTGTTTCGCCACTTTCAATTCGTTTGAATTGGCGATAAGACAACTCAAATTGTTCCATGTCTTCTTGTGTATAGCCGTTTTCCTTGCGTAATTCATAAATTCTTTTTTTAAGCTTTTTGGTGAAGCGCTGAAATTCGGCATGATAAGCGCTCTCTGAATCGATTCCTCTCACGAGTATTTTTCCCTTTTAAATAAAGTCCATTAATGGCACTTTTGATATTTACAAAACAGGCCATAGATGGAACAATGCGGACATCAGGGAATAAAAAGCCTGTCAAAAAACAACAGGAGCAAAAAAATGAAGATTCTCATCGCCGAAGATGATCCCGTTACCAGCATGATCCATAAGGAGCAGTTGATGGCCTGGGGTTATGATTTTGATCTGGCAGTTAATGGTGAAGAGGCGGTGGATTATGCCCGGAAAAAAGGTGTGGGTTATGACCTTTGTTTGACAGATGTGAGCATGCCGGTGATGAATGGTATTGAGGCTATCAGGGCTATCAGGGCTATCAGACAGGAAGCTCATTATTTGCCCATTATTGCGTGTAGTGCAAACCCGGATTACAAGGCGCGTTGTTTGGCTGTGGGCGCAGATGAATTTTTGGTGAAGCCGTTTACGGTTGCGAGACTGAAAGAAAAGCTGGAGGAGTTTTCTGTTAAGCAGATGGTGCTTTATCAGGAGGGAGAGAGTTTATCGCTGCACAGGGTTGGCCCTGCTGACAGCAGGGAGTTACGTGAGTTGATAATGCTGGATAAGAGGGAGGTGACGAAGTGTACGGTTGTCGATGTTTCTTTGCGTTTTCTTGCGAACAAATATGTGCGGGAGAAATTGTTTGATGATTTCACGCAGGGTGATTCGGTATTGACTGAAATACTTGACCGTACTCGACAAGAGCCGGGCATGGTGCAGATTCATGCGTCTAAAATATGGTTGCGAAAGTCGAGCCTGACTCCAGCGCAGTTTCAGAAGTTGCTCAGGGAGGAGGATGAGGCGATGAAGAGATATAAAAAGCCTTAGGAATGAAAATTAAATGTGAATTAAGTGCTGAAAACACCTGTCTCAAAAAATCACTGGGTATTTAGCACGGAGAGCGAAAAAATGCAGAGGATGCAAAATTTTTAGTGTTTTTTCTCTGCGTCCTTTGCGATCTCTGCGTTTATAACACATCACTTGCCAGTACCATTACAGCATAACCTCCTAATGCTTTGGAACGATTACCCGCGGGCTTACATCTCTGGATTCCGGCTAAAAACATGCCGGAATGACGGTGTTTTCAGTAATGTGAAAAGTGCGAACAGAACGATTTAGCCCTTAATTCATATTTGATATCATGCACAGTGGAGGCCTAAACGCGGAAAGCCGTTGATATGCTAAAACGGGTGAATGAGTTATCTAAAGGAAAGAATTGAAAATATGTTAAAGCCCTAAAGGGTGCTACTCTTCCTGAAAGCTTAGCAATAATTGAAGATGAGTTGAATGCTGTTCATTATATTATCGCTCCAGCTTTTGATAGGCAGTTGTCTTCGTTTAAAAAAATTACAATATTTCACTAACATATTTATTAAGGAAGTAGTCTGATGGATATACCAAATACATGGGCTCCGTTGCTGGTTTCAGCGGTTAGAGATGCTATTTTATATCAGGAAAATCTCCTTAAAGGTGAAGCATTACGTGATCGGTCTGATGACGAAGAGCATCTTCTCCAATTGTCTCAATTTTTTGAGTTCATAAAAGAGGAGTATAAAGAAGTTGAGAAAGCGGTTGGAATACCTCTGGAAAAAATATTATAGACATATAATATTGAGTTTCGTAAACAGGTGGCATAAGGGCTGCAAAAAAGTTCGGGTTACTTGAAATGGTTTGATGTTGCACAAGAGGTAATGCATATTATGCGATATCAGGCAATGAGCCCTTTTTCTTCTTTTTTACTCCTTTTTTATTAAAAAATATCAAGTGACGTTTTTTTCTACCTTTAATCCCCCCTTGTTGTTCGTTGATTATTTTTATACATCACACCAGTTCTTCAATATCGCGAAAAATTGTGTATTTTATTTCAGGTGACATTGCCGACAAAGCTCCGGGTCTTTCATGCGCAGTGCCGCGAAGGACTGGTGCGGGTCATGGCAGGTGGCGCAACTCATTACACCGTCGTGTAGCGGCAGAGTGTTCTCGGGCGTAGTGACGGGAATGCCGACCACATGTTCTCCGGCGGTGATGCGGTCAATATGGCAGTCAGCACAAAGACCGGATAGGGGCTGAATGAGATCATTGGCGCTGGGAGTGGCGGTGGCATGACAGTCGGAGCAGGCGTGGTCTGCCGCACCGATATGGGTACTGATGAGCAAAGCGGCTATTGCAAGTCCCTGCATCATCATTTTCATTATATCGCTTTTCATCGTTATGCTCCTTTCCGGTTATCGGGCGGCTGACAGGTTTTTATTGCCTGGGGTGATGCCTGATATCGATGTCAATGTTGCTATCACTGGGCTGTCATTATTTTTTTGCTGTTCGATGCGCACCGGTAAATAACCCAGCTGCTCGGCACACCATAACGTGGTTTTTCGGCTGCCTTTGGTGCGGCGCAAACGTATTGTGTCGAAGGTGCCTAGTTTTGTGCGAATGCGTTCCTTGCCGATGATTTCAATATCGTAATATTTTAATTTACCACCGTCGGCAACGGGGTAGCGCAGCGTGGTTTTGCTGGTGGGTAAGTCTTGCATGATGCGTAGCTGGTAAAGCAGTTTGTCCTGAGTGCCATGTTCCAGCGGCATGGACCAGGGTTCGCCGTTGATGGTGTTGATTACCCGGTTTTTATCCCAGTCAAAATCCAGTTGTACGTTGCGGTTTTTTTTGCTGCCACTGTTAAAAAAAGTGTAGTGCTCAGGTCGGGGCTGGCCGTGGAAAAATGTCCACAGACTGCGTTCGACGACTTGTCCACTGGTTAGCAGGCGGGCGACGCCTTTAGGGCGGGTGATGGACTCAAACTGATAGTGTTTGCCATCGTGACTGAGTACACGCTTGGTTTCACCGATGGTCATGCCGGATGTTTTTACGGCATACACGGCGGTAAACTGCTGGGGTAATGGTGTTGCGTAGCTTGGGTTTATTGCCAGCAGCGTGCCAAGCAGTGCAAGTAGACGGAGGGAATGATTAATCATGAGTGGTCTCTACCGTGGTCGGTGTAGGCAGCGCGGGTAACAGCAAACTTAGCACGCCGGAAAGCAGAGTGCAGCCCAGTACAAACAAGTGCAGGTTTACCGCCGCTTGCAGCGCTTCTGCCGGGGCGATGCCAAACGGTGCCAGTCCGGCTACGACGCCGGCCTCATAAGTACCCGCGCCAGCTACGCCATGAATAGGTAATACGCTGGTGAAGTCGCCGAGCGTGGCTCCAATCCATGCTGTGCCCAGAGGAATATCGGAAAACAGAGTGAGTATCCAGGCAAATACCGCGAGTTTGATAGACCAGTTGAGCAGCGTCCATAACCAGGACCGCCAAAACAGGCGCGGTTGTTGCGGCAGGCTTTCCAGTATACGTTGCACGAAATTGCTTACCCGGCCAGGGTGGTGAGACAAGCGCGCCTGCCAGAAGGCGGTGAGCCTAAAAGCCAGCCAGGGCACACTCATCCAAAGTAATCCTAAAACAGCTCCCAGTGTTTGGCCGACAAAGGGCTCGCTGATGACGACCAGAGCGAAGGCAATGAGGGTGTGTAAATCCAGAAACCGGAACCACAGCAGGCCCGGCACGGAACGCATGATGGGCACAGAAAAACAGCGTGACATCAGTACAGGAAAGGCCAGTTCGCCAGAGCGCATGGGCAGCAGGTTATTCAGCAGGTTGTGTTGCAGGGAGAGGCGCAGGCACACAGCAAACTGGCCACGGGTGTCGGCGAGGAAATAGTCGTAGACGCGTAGCGCGCGCAGGCCGTAAGTCAAAAATATCAGTATAATGCCAGCGGCCAGATATTCAGGGGCGAGGTTTAACCAGGGACGGAGCAATGTTGACCAGCCGATCCAGGTCTCTACGGCGAGAATCAGCCCCAGCAGCAGCACTGTTCCAGCCACATAGCGCAAGCCGGGTTTTTGCCATTTTGGCATCGAGTTGCTGACTGGATTTTTTATAGGATGATTTGCCAAGTGCTATGCGTCGTTTGTGAGAGAGTGTCTATGTTATACCATCTATACCCATAGCGATTGAGATTTAGGCCTGACCTGCATGTCTTATTGATCCCATGGCGGCATTAAAATGTCTTGCGATAGAATGACTGTTCCTTGTCATTTTGACTCGCCTAAGAGCGCCGATTTTTGGTGCCATGAAATCAATATGATGCACATTCAGACCTAAATCCCAAACGCTATGGGTATATTCGGATCAAACAGGCCACTGAATAAACCTGAGTACTGAGACCGTTTTCATTCACAATTTGTTATTTATATTTTGCAAAGAGGCCCAATGCCTGTAATTAGCCCCCAACCTGCCAGTAACTTTGCTTTACGTCTACTGGCGCTGTTCGCCGTCGCGGTAAGTTTTTACCTGAATATTTATGCTGTGCCGCTGTTTGATCTCGATGAGGGAGCCTTCAGCGAAGCCACCCGCGAGATGTTTGAACGTGGTGATTTTATTTCCACTTATCTTGATGGCAAGCCGCGTTACGACAAACCCATTCTGATTTACTGGTTTCAGGCTGCCAGCGTGTTTGTTTTCGGTATTAATGAATTCGCTTTCCGTCTACCTTCGGCTATTGCCGCCACTTTGTGGGTGTTGGCAGTGTTTGTTTTTGTGCGTCGGATACGTGATGAACGCACCGGACTGATGGCTGCCATTATTACGGCCACCGCTTTTGAGGTATCGGTGATGGCCAAGGCGGCCACGGCAGATGCATTGCTAAACCTGTTTATTGCAGGTTCCCTATTTTGTATCTACCTCTACTGGAAAGAGCGCGAGCGTCGTTGGTTGTTGTCCACCTTTGCACTCATTGGACTGGGCTTTTTGACCAAAGGGCCGGTATCGGTGCTGGTGCCGGTGGCGGTGAGTTTCCTATTTTTTGCCGCCAGCAAGGAGCTGAAGACCTGGTTCAAAGTGGTGTTCAATCCGTTGGGTATTGGTATTTTTCTGATTATCGCCATGCCCTGGTACGTGGCGCAGTACCTCAAAGAAGGTGATGCCTTTATCCAGGGGTTTTTCTTCAAACACAATATTGACCGCTTCAGCAGTCCCATGGAACAGCATGGTGGCGGAATTTTATATTATATTCCCGTGGTTCTGGTGGCAGTGCTGCCGTTTACCACCGTGCTGATCAAGTCACTGCTGAATATCAAACAGCTGTGGCGTGACGAATTCACCCGCTTCGCTCTGTTGTGGTTTGTTTTTGTGCTGATGTTCTTTTCTCTTTCCGGCACCAAACTGCCGCATTATGTGTTGTACGGGCTTACCGGTACTTTCATTATTATGGCGTTATGGATGCGCAGGCAGGATGAGTCTGGAGCAGGCACGCTGAGTTCACAACTGTGGTTGTTTATGCCGCAGCTCATTTTGTTCGTTTTTTTACTGTTGTTACCGGAAATTATTGCTGGCTCATTGCCTGCTATAAAAGATATGTACATGCGTGAAATGCTTGATGAATACGAGGCTCAGTTTTCGTTAATCTACCGGCTGTTTTTTGTGGCTGCGATCATGTTTACCATTTTTTGCATGGGTGAACGACGTTTCCTTCCTTCGGAGAAATTGCTCGCCAGTGGTGTCGTGGTCGTATTTTCGTTATCCATGTTTTTATTACCGGTTATCGGTGGTTTGCATCAGGGGCCGGTCAAGGAAGCCGCTGCTATTGCCGTGCGTGATAATCTTACTGTGGTGCGCTGGCGACTCAATACGCCCAGTTTCAGTGTTTATACGCAACGCGTTACGGAAACCCGTAAACCCCGCCCGGGTGAAATTGTATTGACCAAGAGCAAATATCTGTCACAGCTGAATAACCCGGAAATTCTTTATCGCAAGGGTGGGGTGGTAATGGCACGGGTGGAGTAGTTTCTTTAATTTTCATCTGGCGGCAGAAAAATACGCTGCGGCTCACTGATGTCTGTTATGTTCACTAAGTCCCATTGCTCGTTGTTGCGGTAC
>JAKIUF010000078.1 GCA_021647705.1 Gammaproteobacteria bacterium
GAGCAGCTATCGATATAATGCACAAGGAAAGGATGACCGTCTTGTCACTGAACACAGTTTGTACACAGGCCTGAGAAAGACAAAAGATGCCCGCCTTGTGGCCTACAAAGATTTGTTCAGGACACATCTTGATTCTGACGACCTGAAATCGATACGTGCAGCCTGGCAAACGGGAACACCATTGGGGAATGATTATTTCAGGGAGAAGATCGAGCGGAAACTCAAAACAAAGGTTGGTCAGAGTCGGCGCGGGAGGCTGGATGGCCCTCTTGGAGGACTCTACCCCCTTTTAGTGGAAGAGGCGAATTATAAATTGTCGTCAGTAATAATTTGCTCTAAATCCAAATAGAACCCGTTGGAGGTTTTAACCCAAATTCCACGCCATTCACCATTCCGATTGGTCCAGCGACTATAGCTATAAGAGTTGGATGGAAGTCCAATCTCTATATTTTTAAGCGGTGTACGTAGACTTTCGTAGGCAGTATTAGAGTAAATAGTTCTGGTTTTATATCTGTTGTTATCCAGTCTATTTTTTGAAAATATAATTCGACGGATAAATGTATTATTGCCCGCTCTATCACTTTCTGCGCTGTATAGTATTTTAGCATCGTCTGGCAATGACAGTTGATTTAGTTCATCGATTTGTTTGAGATCGTTAAACGATACTAAGTCAACTTCGTTTTGTTGACAAGACATTAAGGTCAAGCTTAGCAAGAACAATAACGCCCATTTTATTGTGCTATCTATCACCAGGTAAGGACTCCATTTTGGCTAAAACGGTTTTATTACCCCATTTAAGCTGACTTTTAATTTGACCTCGCAAGTTAAATTCTTTCGCTAAGCCCTGTCGATGGAACGCTCCCATAAATTCATCGGTAATTTCAACATTAAAAATTTCGACGGACTTACCTTTATCCCAATTGTATCGATCTGCACAATTCAATATAAAATCCATTTTATATGCTTTATTTTCTGCGCTGTCTTTTTCTACAATAACTTTAGCTTTACCCCATATTGAGTATCCGCCGACAGCAAAATACCAATTTTTACTTTCAATTTTTGTGTTGTAGCCTGGAGTTAATGTGGATGCAATAATATTGTGGGTTCCTGGTGATAAAGTTTCCGCAAAAATTTTTGCTTGATCCACCTCTTGCTCAAAAAGACCCATAGCTCTCGGGATATCATCCACCATTCCCTGCAAATCAAATTCGTATTCTTCTCCCGAGTTCAATAAGTAATGTAACATGTGCTTGGCGGCATCATCACCCACTAAAATAGTTGCATGCACCATATAATTCATTATTGCGACTTTTAACGCGATCATTTTGGCTTCAGGTTTCTCACTATTCCAGAGTCCTGCGCCGAGGTCATGTTTTAAGGCTGGGTCTGTCCTTCCAGTCACAAAATCTGGCATCACTTTCATTCCTTGAATTTTTTCAATCTAAATTCTCTCAAGCTACAATAATAAAATTATACTGTCAAACGAAGGTTTAAATTGAGTAAAGGAGTCAGAGCCTGACAAAAAAAATATTAATGTCATCTGTGTGCGTGGTTCCAGCTTTACCTATCTGGGATTTAATCTGGATGACGACATCACGGGTCAACGGGATGTACGCTAGGCCATTGCTCTGGCTATTGATCGGGAAAAAATCATTCGTTATGTGATGGGTGGCGCAGCACGCCCGGCCAGCACGTTATTGCCCCCTGGTCACTGGGCCGAAAATTAAATATAATCCTGATGCAGCGCGATCTCTTTTGGCAAAATACGGATATAGCCCGGAACACCCGTTAAACATTACCTACAAGACTTTTACCGATGCCTTCCGTGTGCGTCTGGCCACTGTGTTGCAAAGTCAGTTCAAGGCGGTGGGGATTAACGTGGACCTGCGTAGCTACGACTGGGGGACATTTTACGGCGACATCAAGGCCGGTAATTTTCAGATGTTCAGTCTGTCATGGGTAGACATCAAAACACCGGATGTTTTTCGGTATATTTTTCACAGTGACTCCGTACCCCCCAATGGTGCAAACCGGGGACGTTTTCAGGATGATACCGTGGATCGTTTAGTCGCGGTGGCGGGCAAGGCAACGACCCTGACATCGCAGGGCACAGCCTATCGTGAGCTGCAACAACAGCTACTGGAAACCCTGCCTTATGTGCCACTGTGGTACGAAGATCATGTGTTTGTTTCACGCAAGAGGATTAGCGGTTATCACCTTGGGCCGGACGGAAGCTACGATGGTTTGCGAACGGTTCAGGTTATTACTGATCAGTCCATGCTTTAGCACTTTTCTTATAATTACGGTATTTTTTTAATCTCCAGTTCTCCTGCCGGGTGGAAATCTTTACCGAACAATATTGGGTGTTCAGACCGATTAACTTTGTTGGCCACCCCCAATTTTTTCTGGCTGGAAGGTACCAGGGAATCCCACCAGCTAACCCCGGAGTCCAGTGATATTGGCGTCGCCAGTGTTGCAGATGCTGCCTGCACATCAATTGACGGAAGAATGCGTGAAACAACAAACTCAGCCCGTGGCTTAATCCTGTCGTGGCCTATCCGTCCTCTTTCTGCGGTACTGATAATATAGTCCGGAGCAAGGCCGGTAATGCCCTGGTCATACTGAATATCATGGCGGTATCCCATTAAATACTCTTCTGCCAACATTGCATAATCTTCAGCGATGGTACTGTAGTTATAAGAACTGGTGGCAGAAAAGGGAAAGAAAAAATCACTCACCAGGGACGGTGTATAATTTTTTTGTGTCTGGGTTGCTATATTTCCCCGAAACATGACGCCGCCCAATCGATGCATTTCCTCCGGGTTCAACGTGTATGCCGCCGCCAGTTTTTTCGAATCCGGCTGGTTGAGAACTGAATAACTCCAGGAGAAATTTGATGGAGTGGCTGAATCCCAGGCCCTCGGCGGGAAAAAATCATTCGCATGGGCAAGTTCATGATAAAGGACTCTTAAGGTATAAAACCGGGATTCCTGTACTGTTCTCGTTGCCCTCGAAGCGAGAGATGGCATCGTGTAGGCATAATTATTATCTTTTATCATTCGCAACGGGTCCCGAAACTTAAGCTCAGTGCTGAAATCTTGCCTGAAGTCTGGGGCTGCGTTCAGCGTATCTCTTTCCTGGGGTGTCACCCAAAAATACTTGGCATCTATATAAATAGCACCGGTTCCGGCCCAAAAGAATGATGGTTTGATGTCATACGATATGACGATACTTCTTGTTGCACCGAACAGGTTTTTTATATCGTTATTGATATCAATCTGTTCAATAAAATATTTGAAACGAGCTCCCATCCAGTCATGAGAAACCAGGAGGCGGTCCATAATGTCATTAACCGAAGGTGTAGCATTTTGAGTGCCGATAAAAGGCAGTTTTTCCAGGTTGCAGTAAGTGGTCGTAGTATTGGAATAAATACATTCCTGCAGGTTGTCTGCATAAACACTATCAGCATTGTAAGGGTAGGTGTCAGCTAACGAAATATTGGCAAAACGACCAGACTCAAAAAAACTGTCGGGGTTAACCGGCTCGGGTTCCAGTAGTATATTGACAATATCATTCGCAGAATTACCCTGGTCATCACTGGCTTCAACCCGGAATTGTAAAAGTGTGTCTTCAGTTACGAATGGCGCGATAAAATGTATGACTTTTTTATTGTTATCAGGAATTGTGGCTGCTGGGCCGGTTATTTGGGTCCAGTTTACATTGGTTAGTATTCCTGGAAAGTTGTCATAGGCGTAAAGTGTTATCTTCGCTTCAGAGTTCGCTTCATGATCGAGGCGCGCATTAAGATAGACGGGGGAATCATTCATAGTGGTAAAGGAATAATTTACAGAGCGTGCACCACCTGAAGAATCCTTGAAATTAACATTGAAGCCGTAAGTACCGGTTGCAGGCACATCAAATCCGATCACCTTTCTGTTGGCACCGGTAAAAGTGACAGAAGGACCACTGGTTTGTTGCCATGATATTTGGCTGATCCCGGATTCTGGTGTTTCAAGGATCAATCCAATTGATTCGCCAACCAGTGCAGTATCGCCATCCGGCCCTTTGAGAGAGGCATCATATTGACCGGCTAGCAGAGCATTGATGCTATCACCTCCATTTTCGCTACATGCTGTAATTAAAAACAAGCCTGAAATGACCAGGAAAATCGTGCGATCCATGCTGTTATCCTGTTTTTGTACGCGAATGTTTTATGCTTGTGCCCTGGTTTTGTAGTTCAATATCTACAAATCCGCAAGCTTGTTGCTCAAAATCAGGCGCTATAGTTAATATTGCCATGTTTGATGCGATCAGGAAAACAGTTTTACATAAAAGGATTAGCGGTTATCATCCAGAGCCGGACAGGAACTACGATGATCTGCAAATGGTTCAGGTTGTTGCTGATTAAATCCGGTGGGTTGTCAGGCGCTCCATTTCATCCATGCCATTCCCAGAAAAAAGACCACGGTGGTACTGAGCAAGATCTGACTGGGCCAATTATTACGGTATTGTCCCAGGCATGCACGACTGCTGTTCATAATTAATAATGCAACAGCCAATAATGGTAAAAATGCGGCACCCACAATACCGTAAAATTGCTGGATTTGTTTAAAATCCATCATCAGCCCGAGCATGAGGACAGTTGCCAGCGCAAATAAATAACCACGATAAGGCCAGGCGCACGTATCGACAGTGGTTGCTCTGGTTTGTCGACTGATATAAATCGATGGAGTCAGACTCGATTGATTGAATAATGGCTAGTCTTTAAGTAGTGTCGAAAACGTGAGGAGGAGAGAATTTAAAAATTGTCAAAAATCAATCGAGTCTAACCCCATATATTTTATTGAGTCTATTGTTGCTGTTGGTAAAAAACTTAAAGAAACAAAGGCACTCGGTTGAGCTGATTTATTCTATTCCACCAATTTTTCAAAGTTGGTGGTTGATCGTAAAAACAAAGGCTTGGCCTGTTGATAAACTTCGCTGGCAAAGAAACTGTTTTTTACGGTCTCACTTGGAAAACCAAACACGGCCAATAGATTAACGTCTTGTTTGGGGTCATCCGAGTGTATCGATTTAGTGATTTTATACTCTTTTAAAACTGTAATGCCCATTGAGTCCATCAAGGGTTTGATCATTGATCTATATTCAGCATAGCCGTCTGAATCAGTTACTTTTAAACTAAAAACCAATTTAATCATGTTTTTCTCCTGAGTATGTTGGTGGCTATCTGCATAGGACGACGGTTCCCCAAAAAATGACAATATTAAGCTGAGTCCCATATAAAGTAGATATTTCATTTCATGTGCCTGTTGCGCGTCGTTTCGTTACTGTCTCACCCGCTATGCCCCAGTTATCTGTAGCGATTTCTTCAATAATAACAATTGTCGTATCTGGATTTTTGTCTAGTTTCTTTGATAAAATTTTCGTAAACTCGGTAATCAACTCGGCTTTAATTTTTTCGGTCAGACCGTCAGGGGTTAATTTTAT
Source organism: Gammaproteobacteria bacterium (assembly GCA_021647705.1). Taxonomy (GTDB): domain Bacteria; phylum Pseudomonadota; class Gammaproteobacteria; order SZUA-152; family SZUA-152; genus SZUA-152. The sequence goes on from JAKIUF010000078.1 coordinate 5,488, forward strand.
ATTGATGTATGGCATCGATATTATTCCTCTATATCCGGTATATAAATAAACTCAATACGAATATCGCTGGGTCCATGCACAATAAAATGTGAACTGGGACCGCCCCTAAGCGGTTCTGGGGAAAACTCTATTTCAAATGCTGAGTTATTTAATGTTGTATGCAATGAGGTGAGTTCTTTTTCTGAAATAACCTGAATGGCAAAGTGGTGCAAGCCAATATTGAAATATCTGTTAAATGGGGCAGGTGAATCTGTTTTTGCTTGCCAAAGCGTTAGCATGACATGTTCGTTGCTCACAAATAGGCAGGGATAACCTTCATCTTCACGTGTGATCCGCCAACCCAATAAATCAATAAAAAAATGTTTTGCCTCTGATAAAGAAGCGACGGTTAAACCTAAATGGTGAATGGCTAATGTCATGATGTACTCTCAAACGTTTGGTTGATTATCGGCTGATTTGATAATAAAATATAATGAATGTTATCGAATGATATGATCTCAAAAAGAGAACGATATGGACCTTCAACAGCTTAAGTATTTTATTACCGTGGCAGAAACGAGTAATCTGACGCGGGCGGCAAAAAAGCTACATACGGTGCAATCCAACGTCACAACTAAAATCAAAAAGCTGGAGCATGAATTAGGTCATTCACTCTTTGAGCGCTCAAAAAAAGGCATGTTCCTGACTGAACGAGGCAATTTATTGCTTGGGCAAGCGAAACATATTTTGCAGATTCAGGCTGATATTTATAAACTGATGGGTAGTGATGTCGAGCCATCTGGCAGTCTCTCTATCGCTTGTTTAGATACCTTTATCCGGCTTTTCCTGGGTAAAGTCATCCCCGAATTTGTTCAGCTTTACCCGCAAGTAAAACTGACGTTACAAACAGGTTTCAACCCTGAATTGTTTGCTTTGCTGGAGGAGAGCCGTGCGGATCTTATTGGTGTGGTGGGTGGTCAACAGTTTGAGGCCTATGAAACCGTGTTTTCTCGTAAAGAAAAGCTCATCCTGCTCTCTAGAGACAAAAACACTGGTGAGCAACCACTGCTTATTTTAGGCGATGATTGTTTTTTTGGACAAACCCTCAGCGACTATTTTGAGCATCGTCGTGCAACGCTAAAAATTGCTTCCATCGAATCAATTATCGCCAGTGTCGCCGCGGGTATTGGCATTACTCTGTTGCCTCAATCGTTGTTACAGGCAAATAAGTGTAAAACACTGATACAAAAATCGCTAAAAATGACGTGTGAATATGCGTTGCTCCGAAAAAAGGCGCGGCCACAAAACAGTGCTGAAAAGGCCTTCATACAACTATTACTGTAACGGGTATATGCCCATAGCATCAGAAACATATCGTTGGCTATGGGCATATTCACTCAATAACCTAATGACTCACCAACAACATCGCGCACGAGATTAAGCACAAACATATTGTTGAAGCCGTGCCAGTCACCATACTTCTCCCGCATGGAGTAATAAACAGCATCAAAGTACTCACCCATCTGATCAGTGCGCACACCCGGTGTACCGGATTTTTGCACAATGGCATAGGCTAGCCGCCGACTCTCTTCCATCATGTTTCGCCAATCAATTAAATCCTTCTTTGTTCCATAAGCAAAATGTGAAGGCACAAAGGTATCGAAATCGATTTCGATGATTCGATTCATCGCGGCAAGATAACCCGGTGCGTAACGATCAGGTACGCCGTTGGGTGCTACCGCTTTTACCAACCCAAGATCAGCCGTGAACACCAGTCGTTCAGAGGGGATATGAAATGCATAGAGTGTATCGGTATGCGACAGACCAAGGTATAGCGCTCTTATTTCGACACCTCCAATGTTTAGCGTCGTATCTCCAGCGATATAACGCGTCGGCTCAAGAACGCCATCGTGATTCACCGCATTCCAATAGGTTGGACTTTTTTCATGGGCAATAACATGTGTGGGTGCCAGCACTGAGCCACCCCGAGTATGATCAAGATGGTAGTGTGAATAGATGAGCGTGTGTACCTTCTGACCAGGAAAATGTTGATCAAGCGCCTTCTTCAAGCCTGCGGACATCTCGGCATTCATCGGGTCGATAACAACCAAGCCCTCTTCTGTAACGATAATCACATTGCGATACCAGTTCCACCGGTAGGTATAAACCGTCTCGTTTATCTTTTCAAACTTTGTCCCATCAATACCGGGGCCATGAAAGTAAGGGTCTACTGTCTTGAGAACAAAGGCATTGCAACCGACGATAGAAGTAATGGCTGTAGCAGCCATCAATATAACAATTAATTTTTTCACGATACGCTCCTGACCCGGGTGTCTTCAGCATGGCGTAATTTCCAAATAGAGATCAGATGAAACCAGAGCCATAACGGAGCAGGAAAAAAGACCGCGTACATCATGCTGTGATGTGGCCCAATCTGAGGAAGCAGAATAAGTGCTAGCGTAGTCGCGACGACCAGGATATCGACCAAACCAAAGAGGTTAGCGAACCAGGCACGGCGTGTCCCTTGTACGGCAGCGGCCACGGAAAAGGCCGCGATTAAACCAAAAAATCCCGCACCGATATGAGTGTAGCCATCAAGAATGCCGAATGCCTGGGGCAGCACACCTGTACTTGCAAACATTAAGAAGGTGGCGCCAAAGAAAACGCGAATCCCTTGCAGAAGCAACAACTGCCGCTGTTCAAGACCCAGCATCAAACGTCTCACGGGAGCGATAAACAACAACACCGCTCCCACAACACCGACTGCTGCGAAAATAATCATCAGAAAAGCAATACCGGAAATCTCTTGAGGAAACAACAGCTTATTTGATAAGCCTAAATGCAATACTGCCAACCAGGCGAGCATTACACCACCAATAATAAACGTTTGTTTTCCTGCCGGTTTGTTGAGTGACAAAACCCATAAGGTGTAAACGATCATCATGACATCCAGGCCTATCATGACCCCTGTTGGTGAAATATTCAGCATTGCAAAAAACCCCTTAATCTGTACTATTGACCAATACAGTTTAGATTCCTGGGGTGATTGTATCTATGCTTAAAACAACTAAAAATAATGCAGAAACAACTATCAACGAGTCCTTGTCCAGTCTTGTTGATGCCACATTAAGCGCTTTGCGCATCAACGGCAGCTTGTTGTTGCGTGAGACCTACGCTTCACCCTGGTCTATTGCCATACCTACGACAAAACAACTGGCAAAACTGTTAGAAATAAACACCAATGTTTGTGTTGTTGCTTTTCACCTGGTTGAGTTTGGCCACTGCACAGTTAAAGCTGAAGGTGGAGAAGAGGTTCGCCTAAAAGCAGGTGAAATGCTCATCTGCTTCGGTGGAGATGCACACCGACTATCCCAGGGGAAAAATTCAAAAGACCAGCCCATCGAACAGCTATTGGTTGGTGGCCCAAACATTCAGAGTCCACACAGCACGGCAGGTGTAGAAGATACCTCGCTACTGTGTGGCGTTTTTATGTTGCACCATACGTCATTTAATCCTCTCTTTACTGCTTTGCCTCCTGTGGTGCATGCCTCGTTGTCTCGCCCCGGTGAAATGCACAACCTTTCTGGCGTTGCCCGCCTGTTGGCTGAAGAGATTGATCGCAAAACACTGGGGGGTGGATATGTTATTGAGCGATTGCTCGAAATACTCTGTGCAGAGGTCATTCGTGCTTATATAGAAGCATTACCTCGTCAGGAGGTCAGCTGGTTTCAGGGAATAAAAGACCCGACTATTGGGCGTGCCATTGCGCTATTTCATAAACAACCTGGCATAGCGTGGTCTGTGCAGCGGCTTGCCAATGAAGTCGCGATGTCACCTTCTCGTTTTGCCGCGCGTTTTGCTGCGACTTTGGGAGACAGCCCGATGGCGTACATCAGCAAATGGCGCATGAACCTGGCGAGCCACGCACTGACAAACACACAACAAAGGGTCGAGCAGATCGCATCAGATGTTGGTTACGAAAATCAAGCCGCATTCAGTCGAGCATTCAAGAAACATATCGGTGTTTCGCCTGCCGTATGGCGAACACGTCAGCAAGCAGATGTTTAGATTTCCGCAGAGAGTAAAGGGGGTAGAGCTATTTAATGAAATCTAAATTGCTGGCAACCTAGACTGTAATCACGACAGAGCAGAGAACATGCCACGCAAACCACGGTTTCTCTTACCAGATGTACCGGTCCACATAGTACAACGAGGCCACAGCCGTGAGCCGGTGTTTTTTGAGGTCGGTGCTTATCAGGCTTACCTCGGCTGGTTAGAAGAGGCTGCTGAACGATATCACTGTGACATCCACGCCTATGTGTTGATGACTAATCACATCCACATCTTGGCTACACCTCACGATAAACAGGGAATCAGCCGAATGATGCAATATGTCGGTAGGCGATACGTGCCCTATATCAATCATACTTACGGCAGTAGTGGCAGTCTCTGGGAAGGGCGATACAAAGCCTCTTTGATCAGTGATGACCAATACCTGTTCATTTGCATGCGATACATTGAACTCAACCCCATCAGAGCCAATATGGTCAAATCACCTGGCCATTACCGCTGGAGCAGCTATCGATATAATGCACAAGGAAAGGATGACCGTC
>JAKIUF010000028.1 GCA_021647705.1 Gammaproteobacteria bacterium
AAAATTGATTTTAAACTATAGAAAATATCGAGATATTACAGAAACTATTTTCAATATTAACATCAGAATATTCAAGAAAGGTGGCCGGAATTAATTTAGTCACGTAAACTTATGGGTAATAGAAAGCGCACAGATCCCCGCATGAAGTTTTCCCTCACGGGGCTCCTCGGTTGTACTCGCTTTCGCAGTCAGCAAAGACATCATCGACCCTACCACCAAACCTTCGTTGTCGCTGCCTTTGCTCTGCACACAGGTGTTGGCAAAGGATTGAAGTTAAGGTAGTGCTTAAGCCGTTCCCAGGTAAAGCTTCGCCGTCCACTGCGTCGATTTAACCACTTATACAGCAGCTCCATTACGTGTTGTTTGACGGCATGAAGCCCTGCCAGGTTGCCTATCACTCCAAAGTAGTTGTAATGCCCACGTAACTTTCTCGTCAAGGAGGCCAGCAATAATGAGGTCTTCATGTGCCGGTTCTCCCTGATATACTCGGTTAGGTTACGTTTCGCTGTTTGCAGTCTCTTTCTACCCGTTCGGCGGAACAGGCGCGGCTTTCCTTTGGTGTCTGAATCCCAATAGAATTCAAAGCTCAGAAAACAGAACCTGTTCTTCGGGCTGGGTTGAAAGCGACTAAAGCGTAGGATGTGTGTTTTATCCTCGGCGACCTGTAGATTGAATTTTTCCAGTCGTTTGGGTAGCGCTTTATAAAACCGCTCTGCATCTCTGGCATACTGAAATGCGCAAACAAAATCATCGGCGAACCTGCAGATGATCGCATCACCTTCACAGTGAGGCTTGACGACTTCCTCGAACCACTCATCGATAACATTGTGCAGGTAGATATTGGCAAGTATCGGCGAGACGCTGCCACCTTGCGGTGTGCCTTCTTCCGGATAGCTTATGCTTTTATCTTCTTCTAAGATACCTGCCTTCAGCCATTTGTTGATGAGCTGCAGGAAGCGTTTGTCATCGATTCTTTGTGCTAGCATCTCCAGCAACTTGTCATGATCTATATGGTTGAAGAAACCTTTTATATCGGCCTCCACTACATAGCCAAAACGGCCAAATTGCATTCTTACGACAAGATCATCCGCTGCTTGCCTGGCGCTTCGTCTAGGACGATAACCATAGCTGAACGGGTGGAACTCTTGTTCGTATATCGCACTCAGTATCTCTGACGTGGCTGTCTGGAGCAGTTTGTCTTCGATCACGGGGATACCCAGTGGTCTCGTCTTCCCTGCCCCTTTTGGGATATGTTTCCGTTTCACCAGCTTTGCTCGATACCCACCACCCTTGAGCCGACCCATTAAGTTTCCTATGTTGGCTGTGTAATTCTCTTTGTAGCCGCTATAGGTCACTCGATCAACGCCTGAGGCTGCTTTCTTGTTTAACTTGCGAAAACAGTATCCCAGTAGCGTCTCGTCGATGCTGCGTGACAGGTCTCTAAACCGGTAATCCGGTTTCGTCTTTGCCTTGTAGGCTACTCCCCGTAGTGAGGTGAGCTCATGTCGTTCCCAATCTGCTATGTCGGGCATGAGTTTCCTTTGCGGGCTACGTACTTCCGTCAAGTCCTTCCCCATGTACGTGGCTTTCCCACGCGCAGAGTACTATGCTTGATCCGACTCCCATTGAACCTTCGGTCGATATCCATTTTACCGGCTCTCTCGACTTTCCTGATTGTCTGAAACAAGTTCTGAAATCCAGCGCAGCCCCGTCTCCACAGTGCTTCGTGTCTCTCGCATTTCAGTTCTCTTCCTCGTTTCCAATCAGGGCCTCAATGGGTCTCCCAAGTTCTTGTATGCATCTCTTTGTACATGCCACAGCCTGATGACTCCGGAGATCCTTCACATCCTTACCATTACGGATGCTTCTGTGTTGGCTTCGGTGTACGTTAAAACCCTCGCCGATCTCAATTGGCATTTCGAAGCTGTTCCAACTTTCAGGAGCTGCGAACTCCCTACGGCCTGCACAATTCTCTGTGTACGCTTCACCCACTTTGTTCGCCTTTGGTAGTTATCTTCTTATAAAAAAAACATATCTACGGCTCCGCCGTGGGCGCAACACTCGATACGGGTGGGTGGTTAACCCTTTCCCGACAGGGACTTGCACCCTGCAAGATGCACCAAGCTTCGCTTGGCGCTCTAACGTTGCAAATCAGCCGCCCACGGTTTAAAGCTGCTGAGCTTGCATAACAGATAAACTTCAATAAAAACATAAAGTTAAACTCAAACGCTGACCTAGTGGATCGGCTGGATTTGCCTTGTTATGCGTTTTATACCACAATATACCAATATTAGGTACAATGCGGAGAGCATGAATAATGAGCAAAAACACCAGCATGACCCTTGGAACTCACTTTGATGATTTTATTACCACTCAACTTACCACTGGCCGATACAGTTCTGCTAGCGAAATTATTAGAGCTGGTCTTCGGTTGCTTGAAGATAATGTGACCAAAATGGAAACTCTTCGCCAACTACTAACTGAGGGAGAGAATAGTGGTTTTGTTGAGTATTCTTACGATGAGCTTATTTCCGAACTTGATGATGAAGCCCATTAATGCCTTCTTTTAAACTCAGCGCAAAGGCTAAAATTGATTTAAAAAAGATTGCCATATTTACAGAAAAGCGATGGGGACGCATTCAACGAAATGCCTACCTTTTACAATTTGATCAGTGCTTTCATCAACTCGCTGATAACTCAACTATGGGTACAACCTGTAATCATATTAAGGCAGGTTACCAACAATTCCCACAGGGCAGCCATCTAATTTTTTACAGAGTTGGCAACAAAGATATTGTTGAGATCATTAGGATTCTGCACAAAAATATGCTCCCAAAGCTACATTTTGCATAACGCCAAGCTCAGTGGCAGGGCCAAATAGGGGTCAAGCTTATTGTATAATATCAAAAAATATTTTCGTACTCAATTTTTGTTGGGAGGGGTATGGGTAGCTAATGTCATTATACAATAGGCTTGACCCCTTAATTACTAACGTCGCCAATAACGGGCATTTTAAATGCTTGGTTTGGTTTGTGCAAAATGAAGCGTAGCGTAATGACACAAACCAAACCAAGCTTTAAAATGTCCCTGTTTATTGGACTTGTTATACGTTAATTCTCTGGTTTTAACAAATGAGGTTTTTTATTTAGATACTCCCACGCCCATGGCTGAATATTAAATGGAAATGACCAATTAACTGGATCATTGCCTAATTGTCCAACCCTGATAATAAACATTCTTTTCTCAAGCCCAAGAACCACTCCATTTTTCATAGATAGACTCGTTGAACGAGTTTTACCTTTTATAAATATATTGAGAATTTCCTTTTCTTCATTAGTAAGGTCATGAGCTTCTTTTTTGTAGAAATGTACTGCTGCCATCTTTTTCAATTGACGACCTAAATATACTTTCCAGAAACCATTTATTGCCGCTGCAATTAGAAATGTCAATGAAAATACAAACCCTAATCCAAAGTAGGTATTGTATTTCGCTTTTAAATCCACAAGACCGAGTTTTGTTAGGGACTCCAAAGGTAAAAAAATAAAAAAACTTGTAAACAAGAGTATCCCCAATAGTGGGATAACTCCTAAATTCAACCAGCCTTTTAATTTCTCAATTACATCTGACATCTATTAACCTCAATAACGTATAACGATTTAATCAGCGGCGCGGCTTTTTGCGTCCGCTGAATTTACTGGTTATGCGACTCGTATGTTAACCTTAAGGTGTCTTGATCCTGTCTTTAGATTGCATAGAAATGACGCCTTTGAATTTTTCACTATATTCAATAGGTAATCTGCTTTGGATATTAAGATTTGTGTTTACATCTTCAAATCCTCCAAGCACATATTTTCCACACTCACTCACAGGTAAGCAGGAAGAAGACATAATGCTTGGAGCAGAAACCATTCTTGGTGTCAAAACCCATGGTGTCAGAAGTTTTGCTTTATTATCCGGATAAAATGTTGCTTGCACTTGATTGTTCCGCCATATCGCTTTGAAATCATAAGCTCCCATGCAAGTGAGCTTATATTTGGATTGAAATCACTACCACAAAAATTTAGCTCCCTTACTCCTGTATGAACAGCACTATATATATTGCTTGTTTCTCTCATTTTTATGTTCCTCTTAATTATTGCCCTAACGTCGTGAATCAGCGGTTGCCCAAAGGGGCACGTTTTTGCGAAAGCAAAAAAAGTGACGCTTTGGGCAATCCGCTGGATTCACCTTGTTAGCTGCTTTCGCTAAGCCTATTTAACAAAAACTCTGCAATAACCCCCACAGATTCAATTATGCTATGCGACTCATCAATGCTTAATGAACTTATGCACAATTTACCATGACCAGTACCTTCTTTGTTTCTAACTCTATTTATCGATGTTGCCATTTGAAAGAGCGCTCGTTCATAATCCTTAATCGCAGGTTCATTAGGGGCCTTTGGAGTTTCTGGTGTAGCCATTTCTAGCGCAGCATAGGCCTGTCCAAATAAAGTGGGGAAATTTGCATTAGCTGGATGGTTTCCAAATTTTGTTTGAATTATATGCTTGGCCGTAGCTTCTAATAAATCTTTACCAGTTCCCGAAAGCAATGCAGCATCTTCTGATCCCTTCTTTGCTCGTTGGGCATAAGCTTTCAAAGCATTGGTTAAATTTTTTCCTTTAAGAGTATCTAAAATTTTTGGGCGAATATCACCAGCCTCGGAAAGAGAATAATTCTCAGAATCGAATGCTGAAATAGCGTTTAGAATTTGTTCTTTTCCAACAAAGTTTGGGGACGTTTCTCGAAATCCTCCAACGCCTCTTACTTGAGATAGAATTAGCTCAATAAGTTTGCTTCCAGCCAAAGCGTCATTTTCTATTGCCCAATTGAGGGTGGCTCGAATGCGTTTAGCTTTACCAACTGTCTGACCTTGAGATTTTGGATCTGCATCGATTAATCCCGATTTTTTGATTTGAACCTCAAGATCATAATGAGTAGGTTCCCTTTTTGGCTCTACTTGAGAGTCATCAATAAGCTTAGATACAGCCACGATTATTAAATCAGATATTGGTAATTCCATTTTACTCCTAGATACCTCTATAACTCATTTTGCAGCTAACATTTGTATATCGAGCACGCTCACTTTGCGGCTCCAGTTATTTTTTGAGCAGCACCGTAAGCCTATGATTTTATAAACTTTAACTAACATACCTTAAATTCATGCCATTGCAAAGTGAGCATGCACCCTATTTCTATAGACGGGGCTCAATATCCACCATTAAATTTACTCAACCCATTGTATTCATTAAGCTTTACTCAGCCACATGGTGAAAAAGCGAGCCACCAGGCACTGCAAAGTGAGCGAAATATTTGACACATCAAAGATAAACTGAATAAATAAGGCTATGTTTGCGTTAACTGTTGGTCAATTTTTCGCAAAGCTTGAAGCAGAAAAAACTCTCCCGAAATATTATCTTTATTTTTTTCCAAAACCCTCCGCCAGCCCAAATAATGAGTAAGATATTTTGTCGCCACACCATGAAATCTTGCCATCCAGGACTTCAATCGACTAATGTACGAATTAAGATTTTGAATATGGAAAATCTTATCAACAACAAATGTCTTGTCGATAGCGATAATACGTTTGTGGGGGATGTTTTCTGCTTTTGCGAAGGTTTGATAGATGCTATTCCCGTCACTGCATAAAACGACTTCATTACTCATTAACGGTTTAAGCGCATTGTGTATTTCTTCCTTATCAATATCGCTAAACACAAAATCGGCCACTGTTCCTGACCGGTCTCGTACAATTAAAACGGGCACACGTTCACTCTTTGACCTTTTTGAAGACCTCCCTCTTTTTCTGGGCTTTCGGTGCGTTAAACACTTATTACCCTTGCAGGACTCAGTAAAGAAGGTTTCATCCGCCTCAACAATGCCAACCATTTTCGTGGCCTTGTCTTGAGTGGGCCCAGATAAAAAACGGTGCCTCCATCTAAAAGATGTGCTTTTGCTTATCCCACATGATGCAGCTGACTTCCTTACGCTAATACCTTCCTGTAGGCATTGGGAATATGGCAGCCATAGCTCTTTATGCCGTAAACGGGACAATGAAGACCCCGTTAATGCGTTAAATCTTTTTTTACATTCTTTGCATCGATATCGCTGAAGCCCGTGAGATTTCCCCCACCGAGAAAGATGAACACCCCCACAATGAGGGCATAAATTGGTATCTTGAGTGTGTGATTCGATAAGTTTTACGCTGGAATTTCCAGAGTTACCCCTGATCTGAGCCAGCAATTTTTGTTTTTGGAGATGAGTGAGTAATTCTAGACTGGACAATAAGCTTTTGAAATCTTTACGCAACATATGTTTGCCTCGCAACTAGATGATTTGCTGGATATAATACCAGCATCAACAGTTAACGCAAACATAGCCATAAATAAACAGTATTACTAACCATGGAGAAGGTTGTGAAAAGTCCTTTTATTGAGTCCATTCGTACGGAAATGCGTCTTCGTCGGCACAGCATTCGAACAGAAAAAACGTACCTTATCTGGATAAAGCAATTTATTGACTTCGTTGATAAACGACACCCGAAGGAAGTAGGTGCAAAAGAAGTTAAGGAATTTCTAAGTTGGTTAGCAAATGAACGTAATGTTGCAATTAATACACAAAAAGTCGCGTTAAATGCATTGGTATTTTTATATCAAGAAATTCTTAGCCGAAAGTTAGGAGACCTGGGCTTTACTTTGGCTCATCGACCTCGTCGTTTACCGGATGTACTCAAACCGACCGAGGTACAGTGTATTCTTGATCAGCTGGAGGGACGTAACAAACTGGCAGTTCAGCTTATGTATGGCAGTGGATTACGAATATCCGAATGCCTTCGTTTACGTGTTCAGGATATCGATTTAGACCATGGCTCTTTAACAGTGCGAGATGGCAACAAAGATAAAGGGGACGCTACCCTTTATTTAACTGCACCCCGGTTGAAGGTTATCGATAAAGAGATCATTGCTGAATATTGCATAATTATTCATTGCCTTTTTTATACAAGATCAAACAACGCCTCCTCATTGAGCTTATGGCACAAACCCGTTAATCATTTCTATAAATTCATTCTCCAACTGAAAACTGAATTCATGGGTAGCCAACTTATTTACACCCAGTTGTATTTTGTAATAAAAACCATTAGCGTAAATTTGAAATACACGAAAATTCACATTTTTGCGGTTAGTAGAAAGCCTTAATATAGCCGGATCACCTTTAAAATCAAGCAGCAAGGCACTGCTTCTTCCTGAAACTTGAGCCTCTGGACTGTTGTACTCATCCACAGCCTGTTGTGTAACGGGTTTACATTCTTCACACTCAGACCGCGTTACAATTAAAGTCGCATTTTCTCGTGTGTATTGCCACCGCCACCGCCATTCATTGGCTTTATTGATAGATTGAGATGTGTACTTCTTAAATACGGGCTCACTCCATTCACTGCTTAGCGGGAAATTAAGTTCAGTGTCTTTTGAAATATCCGCATAGGTTACAGCAAGACTGAAACTACATGTAATCAGGAGCACCCAACGAAAAATAATTGTCGTCGTAATAAGCTTCATATCAACCATTTTATTCAGTGACTGTCATATTTCCATAACTGTAAATATGACATTTTGTATTATCACGCATTCTTGGGTTTTCATTGTTTTTATAAGAAATGACACAGCTTGGGTGTTTTGCACGAATAAGGTGTTGTATTCGTCATTTTTGACAATTACAGACAATAAATAGTATAGAACATCAATATATATCTAATTTAATTTCAATTTATACCCATTTTTACCAAAACTGGCCATAATTTTTCTATCTCCCACAAAAAAGCCCTGCCGAAGCAGGGCTTTTTGCTCGCATTTTGTACGCAGGTCTATTGAATTCGAGCCAGTGTTTTTGCGGCTACTTTGGCAGGCAGGGGAATGTAACCATCCTTTATCACCACTTCCTGTCCCACTTTCGACAATACCAGCTTGATGAATTCGCGTTCCAGTGGAGCCAGTGGTTTGTTGGGGTGTTTGTTCACGTACACATACAGAAAACGTGATAGCGGGTATTTTTTGCTGACGGCATTTTCCGAGGTGGCGGCGACAAAAGGCTTGCCGGGTTTTTTCGCCAGCGGTACCGATTTCACTCCCGAGGTTTTGTAACCGATGCCGGAATAACCAATGCCGTTGAGCGAGCTGGATACCGACTGCACGACCGAGGCTGAACCCGGCTGCTCATTCACGTTGTTTTTGAAATCACCCTTGCATAGCGCTTTTTTCTTGAAATAACCATAAGTACCGGACACGGAGTTACGACCATACATCTGAATCTTGCGATTGGCCCAGGCACCGGTCAAACCCAGGTCACCCCATTTGCTCATATCCTGTTTGCCACGGCATTTGCGGGTGGAGGAAAAAATGGCATCAACATCGGCAATGGTCATGCCTTTGATGGGGTTGTCTTTGTGTACATAAACAGCCAGTGCATCAATCGCAACGGGAATGGCCATGGGTTTGTAACCAAATCGTTTTTCAAACGCGGCAATTTCCTTGCTTTTCATTTTTCGGCTCATGGGGCCAAGGGCTGCTGTTGATTCGGTCAGCGCGGGGGGGGCTGTGGATGAACCGGCGGCCTGAATTTGAATATTAACATTGGGGTATTCACGCTTGAATTCTTCAGCCCATAATGTCATCAGGTTGGCTAACGTATCTGAACCCACGCTGGACAGGTTGCCGGATACACCACTGGCACGCTGATAGTCTGCCAAACCTTCATCCAGTTTGGCTCCCGCTGAAACAACACCGGTAAATAATGTACTGGCTGCAATTACGCCAATCACTGTTTTGCCCATTGTTGTTTTCATACAAAAACGTGTTGTATTCATTTGCTCTTTGACTCCGGAAATTAAAATTATGCCGTTTGTGTGCATTCAGTATCGCGCGCAAAAATGACAATAGTGTGACACTGATATGTCCGTCACATGACCATTGCTGTTTGCTCAGCGGTTTTCTGTTGATGCATCGCGTTGCATCAACATTTTTGGCGCAAAGGTGCAACGAAACACGCTGCCTTTGCCCGGCTGGCTTTCGATACCCAGCCACGCTTCATGCCGGTCGAGCACATGTTTGACGATGGCCAGCCCCAGTCCCGTGCCACCATGTTCGCGCGACCGTCCGGCATCGACGCGATAAAATCGTTCCGTCAGCCGGTGTACGTGCTGAATGGCAATGCCGATGCCGTCGTCTTGCACTTCAAAGCAGGCGTTATCACCATCACGATACCAGCGTACGATGATATGACCGTTGTCCGGTGTGTATTGCACGGCGTTGAATAACAGATTGGAGAAAGCACTGGTGAGTTCTTTTTCGCTGCCACGTAACCAGAGATTGTCATCGCTTTCCAGGCTGATGCGATGCTGGTTTTCTCCACTGAGCACACGCGCGTCGTCCACCAGTGATGTCAGCAATGCTGAGACTGCCACGGGGTCACGCACGGCGGTTTTATCTTCGTTTTCCAGGCGTGACAGCATCAGCAGGTCTTCCACCAGCCGGGTCATGCGTTGCGTTTGTCCTTGCATTTGGTGCAGGCACTTGCTCCATTGATTGCTCTGTTCGCTGTCGTCCGCCGCCATGTTTTCCAAATAACCGGAAACCACGGTTAACGGTGTGCGCAGTTCGTGTGACACATTGGCAACAAAGTCACTGCGCATACGTTCCAGGCGTTTGATACGACTGATATCCCGCACCACCAGCAATTTGTGTTGCTTACCATAGGGCACGACACGAAAGGCAAAATAACGCTGTTCATCCAGTGGAGAAACCATTTCCAGGGGTTCTGAAAAATCACCCCGTGCGAGAAACTCGCTAAAGCGTGAATGGCGAATCAGGTTGTCGATACGCTGTCCTATATCCTGTTTGCTTTGCAGCCCCAGATAACGTTTGGCTGCTTTGTTGAACCATTCGATGTAATCATCTTCGGTGAGTATTATCGTGGCGTCCGGCATCGCTGCGGTACTTTCCTTGAAGCGCGAAAGGATCGTTGCCAGCTTTTTTTTACGCTGACGATCACTGCGCTGCCATTGATAAATATGCTCGAAGACTTCACCCCAGATACCGGAAGCCGTAGGTGGCTCGGTTTTTTTGCGTCGGCGGTACCAACGTTCCAGTCGGTGGAGGTTATAGAGATGCCAACCGAGATAACCTGCCAGGGCCAAGGTAAACATGCCATGCGGCACACCCAGCAGCCAGCCTACAAACAGCGCGCCACCAAACAACGCCACCATGCGCCACAGTTCACGGAGCCAGGGGTTAGACATGCCGGAAAATGTTGCCTATGCCTGCACAGAAAAACGATAACCTGCACCACGCACGGTCTGAATCAGCCCTGCTGCCTTGTGGGGCTCCAGTGCCTTGCGCAGACGACGAATATGCACATCAACCGTTCTGTCATCAATATAGACAGTGCGCCCCCACACCCGGTCCAGCAATTGCTCACGGGCAAACACCCGCTCTGGGTGCTGCATAAAAAATCGTAACAAACGATATTCCGTTGGCCCAAGCACAACTTTTTCCTTACCAACCCGTACCCGGTGGCTGGAGGGCTCCAAGGTCAGCAGGCCGAGGGTGATGGGGGTTTCGTCTCCCCCTCCGGCACGCCGTAATACTGCTTTGATACGTGCTATCAGTTCCCGGGTGGAAAAAGGTTTGGTGAGATAATCATCCACACCGCCTTCCAGGCCACGCACCATATCTTCTTCTGCGTCCCGTGCAGTGAGCATGATCACCGGCAGGTCGCAGTTACTGGCATCGCGCCGCAGCTGACGCGCAAAGTCCAGACCGCTGGTGCCTGGCAACATCCAGTCCAGCAACAACAAATCCGGCGCGCTATCGGCCAGCAAGGTACGTGCCTCTTCCACGCTGCCCGCCGCCAGCCAGCGGAAACCGGCACGTTCCAGACTCATGCCGATCATGTCGCGAATCGCGACCTCGTCTTCCACCACCAGTATTGTGCTGTCACTCATCTTCGCCCCCCTGCCTGTCGCATGATGGCATTAAACCGGGACAATGTTACCGTTTTATGACATTTACTATTGAAGGCTCAGTTCGGTTCCCGAAACCGGTGGGGCGCGCTATCATAGCGACCTAGTCACAAGCGCAAACCCGACAGACACAAAAAGTCAGCGGCACTTGTCACAAAAATATAATAAAACGCAACAACACTGCATCCAAAGGAGTCATCGTGGCCTTCACCACTATTTCTAACATGTTCGGCGCTTCACCGGTTCGCCCTTTGCAAAAACACATGGAAAGTGTGCAGACCTGCATTTCGCAGCTCATGCCTTTTTTTGATGCCGTACTGGCCGGAGACTGGGAGGAGGCACGTAAACAACAGGCTGAAATCTCTCGCCTGGAAAATGCCGCTGACGATTTAAAACGCGCACTGCGCCTCAACATGCCCAGCAGCCTGTTCATGGCCATGTCCCGTCGTGATCTGCTGGAAGTGCTCACCATGCAGGACAAAATCGCCAACAAGTCCAAAGATATCGCCGGGTTGATCACTGGCCGTGAAATGCGTTTCCCGGCTGATTTTGGCCCGCTGCTCAAGGATTTCATTGCGCGTTCCATTGACGCCTCGGCACAGGCGCAAAAGGCGATCAATGAACTCGATGAATTGGTGGAAACCGGCTTCCGTGGCAACGAGGTACAACTTGTTGAAGCCATGATCCATAAACTCGATGAGATCGAGAGCGACACCGATACCATCCAGGTCAAAATCCGCTCCACACTGTTTGCTATCGAAACCGAACTCAATCCGGTGGAGGTGATGTTTCTGTATCGCATCATCGACTGGATTGGTGACCTCGGAGACCTGGCGCAACGAGTCGGCAGTCGTCTTGAATTAATGCTGGCCAGGTAGTGGGAAGATGATCATGGAATATGGAATGATTTTCATCGTACTGGCCTGCGTGTTCGGTTTTTTCATGGCCTGGGGCGTGGGTGCCAATGATGTCGCCAACGCCATGGGCACTTCGGTGGGGTCAAAGGCAATCACCGTCAAGCAGGCAATCATCATTGCCGTTTTCTTCGAGTTTGCCGGAGCCTTTTTGGCTGGCGGGCAGGTTACCGCCACAATCCGCAAAGGCATCATCGAAACCAGCAGTGTTGCAAGCTCACCCGAGATACTGGTTTACGGTATGTTGGCCTCTCTGCTGGCAGCCGGTATCTGGCTGTTGGTAGCGTCACGTTTAGGTTGGCCCGTTTCCACCACGCACACCATCGTTGGTGCCATTGTCGGTTTTGCCATGGTTGGCATCGGTGTAGATGCCGTGAAATGGGGGAAAATCGGCACTATCGTCAGTAGCTGGGTGGTCTCTCCGGTGTTGGCCGGCAGTATCGCCTATGCGTTGTTTTTCAGTGTGCAAAAATTGATCCTGGGAACCACTGATCCTCTCAAAAATGCGAAACGCTACGTGCCCTATTACATTTTTCTGGTGGGTTTCATTATCGCGCTGGTGACGTTGATGAAGGGGCTGAAACATGTCGGCATCCACCTTGAAACCAGTGAAAACATCATAATCGCATTACTGAGTGGTGCGGTTGTGATGTTCATCGGTAAATATTTCATCAGCAAATTGACGTTTGATCCCGCAGCTGACAAAGACTTCCATTTCACTAACGTCGAAAAAATCTTTGGCGTATTGATGATAATTACCGCCTGCGCCATGGCCTTTGCTCACGGCTCCAACGATGTGGCCAACGCCATCGGCCCAGTAGCCGCCGTCATCAGTATCGTTGGCAGCGGTGGCGAGCTGGCACAAAAATCGCCGCTGCCTGTCTGGGTATTATTGCTGGGCGCCAGTGGCATCGTCATCGGTCTGGTCACCTACGGTCACAAAGTCATGGCCACTATTGGCACTGGCATCACCGAACTGACACCGAGCCGTGGATTCGCCGCGACCCTGGCCGCCGCAACTACCGTCGTCATCGCTTCAGGCAGCGGATTACCCATTTCCACCACGCACACATTAGTGGGAGCTGTGCTCGGTGTTGGCCTGGCACGCGGTATCGCAGCGCTGAACCTCAACGTGGTGCGTACCATCTTTATGTCGTGGGTGATCACCCTGCCAGCCGGTGCCATTTTGTCGATTATTTTCTTCTTTGCTCTGAAAGCTATTTTCTCCTGAATACCGGCAAACACATAAAATATGTCTTCCCTGTTTGATTTCGACAAACCTGCCGATGCCTACGCGGTGATGGGCAACCCCATCAGCCATTCCCGGTCGCCACAGATTCATGCTGCCTTCGCGCAACAAACCGGGCAGCGCATCGTGTACACCGCAACCCAGGTGGACCCCGGTGGTTTTGAACAGGCGGTGGGTAATTTTTTTGCCAACGGCGGTAAAGGGCTGAACATCACCGTACCCTTCAAAACCGAGGCATGGAGACTGGCCGGTGAACTGGGACCGGAAGCCGAGCGGGCTGGCGCTGTAAACACCCTGTTAATGAATGCCAAAGGCATATTAGTCGGGCGCAACACTGATGGTATAGGACTGGTACGTGACATCCTGCACAACCACGGTGGCAGTATTGCCGGGAAAAAAATCCTCCTGGTGGGTGCGGGTGGCGCAGCACGCGGAGTAGTGCAACCACTGTTGGCCGAAGCGCCCGTCCAACTGTTAATAGTGAACCGTACCGCCAGCCGGGCACATGAACTGGCTGCTGATTTCAACATCCTGGATAACAAGACAACCCTGATTACAGGTAGTGGTTTTGATGATTTGGCGACACAACATTTCGACCTCATCATCAACGCCACTGCTGCCAGCCTGCAAGGAGAAGTCCCTCCCTTGCCTGACGAAACCTGCACTGCAAACACCTGGTGTTACGACATGATGTACAGTGC
Source organism: Gammaproteobacteria bacterium (assembly GCA_021647705.1). Classification (GTDB taxonomy): domain Bacteria; phylum Pseudomonadota; class Gammaproteobacteria; order SZUA-152; family SZUA-152; genus SZUA-152. The sequence goes on from JAKIUF010000028.1 coordinate 13,915, forward strand.
CGAACCCACTCCTTTCATGCGCTGGGCTGAGCAGCACGATGCGGAAAAATCCGTGGATGGATTGGGCATGCTGGTGGAACAAGCCGCAGAATCATTTTTTCACTGGCGTGGTGTGCGGCCGGACACAGCCCCGGTCATTCAAACCATTCGTGCTCAACTGCTAAACGCATAAATTAACCCCGCAAGACATACTCATCATCAAGACAAGAGTAAGCACGCTTTTCGTATCTGCAAGAAACCCGCTCCCCGCAAGCCAAAACCAACGGCATCTGATTAAGTCTGGCTAGAGGTGTTAACACCATAGCCGTCAGGCTAAACCCTACTCAGAAAGAGGATAGAGCTGGGGTGTTATCGATTTTTTTTACTCTATTCAATACGGAGTGAAACTGTAGGGTGGAACAAGCGCAGCGGTTCCACCAGCAGGCTATTAAAGAACAACAAATCGCCACTGTGCTCACGACCGCTGACAAAAGAACCCTGCAACAACGACTCACCGGTAAACAGCGATAACTGATCAAGTCTTGAATATGTCCCTTTCCCGTTTGGTGGAACCGCTACGCTTGTTCCACCCTACCCGGCTGAATCTGATTAAGTCTGGTCAGCAAACTGCCGCTATTTTCCAATGTTACGGTAATGCACAACGGCACACTCTGTTATCAAGTAGATCGAGCACGAGGTAATTCAATTTACTTATTGCCACTTCAAACACAGTAATTGGCTATATCAAAATATGCTGACATATACTCTGTGACCGTTTTTGAATAACACGCGGCACCCGTCAACCCATCGCCAACGGATAAAGGCCCAATTTTTATGCCAACAACAAATACTGCCAATGGGCAGGAGGTTGCTCTCGAAAAAGGCGTAGAGGTCAAAAACACCACCTGCTACATGTGTGCCTGTCGCTGTGGCATTCGTATCACCCTGCGTGACGGCGAAGTCCGTTACATTCAGGGCAACCCGGACCACCCGCTCAACAAGGGAGTGATCTGCGCCAAGGGCAGTTCCGGCATCATGAAGCAGTATTCCCCGGCGCGACTCACCAAACCCCTGAAACGCCGCGAAGGCGCGGAACGTGGTGCATCCGATTTTGAGGTCATTTCCTGGGATGAGGCCTTCGAGATGATGGAGACCCGTCTGCGTCACTTGCGTGCGACCGATCCGAAAAAATTTGCCCTGTTTACCGGTCGTGATCAGATGCAGGCCTTAACCGGTCTGTTCGCAAAAAACTTCGGCACACCTAACTACGCGGCCCACGGTGGCTTTTGCTCGGTAAACATGGCCGCAGGCATGATTTACACCATTGGTGGTTCCTTTTGGGAATTCGGTGGCCCGGACCTGGAGCGTTCCAAATTATTCCTGATGTTCGGTACCGCCGAAGATCACCATTCCAATCCGATGAAAATCGAGCTGTCCAAATTCAAACGCAATGGTGGACGTTTTATCTCCATCAACCCGGTACGCACGGGTTATTCCGCCATTGCCGATGAATGGGTACCCATCAAACCCGGCACCGACGGTGCGCTGCTGTTGGCATTGATTCACGAGATTATCAAAACCGGCCTTTATGACCGTGACTTCCTGATCCAATATTCCAACAGCGCCCAGCTCATCAACATCGACACAGACAGTGACGATTTCGGTTTGCTGATGCGCGGCGACGATTACGACGAAGGCAAAGCCTACCCCCACGATGAAATGTGGTGGGATCGCAATACTGACAACGCCGTGCAAACACACACAGAAGGCGCTGATCCGGTGCTGTTGGGCGAATTTACCCTGGCCGACGGCACCCCGGTAAAAACCGGTTTCCAGTTGCTGGTGGAGCGAGTCAAAGATTACACCCCGGAATGGGCCGCCGACATCACCGGCATTCCCGTGGATACCATCCGCCGCCTGGCCCATGAAATGGGTATTACCGCCCGTGATAAAAAGATCGAATTACCCATCGCCTGGACCGATGCCTGGGGCAAGGAACATGAATCGGTCACTGGCAATCCGGTGTCATTTCACGCCATGCGCGGCCTCGCGGCACATTCCAATGGTTTTCAAACCATTCGCGCATTATCAATCCTGATGTCACTGCTCGGCACCATTGATCGTCCCGGCGGTTTCCGTCACAAGGCGCCCTTCCCGCGCCCCATTCCGCCTTGCCCGAAAACCCCCAATGGTCCACACGGGGTGAAACCCAACACGCCACTGGGCGGTATGCCGCTGGGCTGGCCCGCCGATCCCAACGATTTGTTTGTGAACGATGACGGTAGCCCCATACGCCTGGACAAGGCTTTTTCCTGGGAGTTTCCGCTCTCGGTACACGGCATGATGCACAACGCCATCACCAACGCCCATCGGGGCGACCCGTACAAAATCGACACGCTGATGATTTTCATGGCCAACATGGCCTGGAATTCCACCATGAATACCGTGGAAGTCCGCAAGATGCTCAATGACAAAGATGAAAGCGGCGAATACAAAATCCCCTTTCTCATCGTTTGCGATGCTTTCCAGTCTGAAATGATCGCCTTCGCTGATCTGGTATTGCCGGACACCACATACCTGGAACGTCATGATGTGATGTCCATGCTCGACCGGCCCATTTCCGAGTTCGATGGCCCGGCGGACTCTGTGCGTATCCCGGTGCTGCCCCCCAAAGGTGAATGCAAACCGTTTCAGGAAGTGCTCATTGAGCTGGGCTCACGCCTTGGCCTTCCCGCCTTCACTCACAAGGATGGCTCACGCAAATTTTCTGACTATCCAGATTTCATCACCAATTTCGAAACCGAGCCCGACTCCGGTATCGGCTTTCTCGCAGGCTGGCGCGGCAAGAGCGGCGAAAAAATCATGAGTGGCGAACCCAATCCCAAACAATGGGAAATGTACGAAAAAAACAATTGTGTGTTCCATTACGTGCTCCCCAAATCGTACCAGTACATGCGTAACTGGAATCGGGGATACCTGGAATGGTCGCGATATCACCGCCTGACCCGTTACACGGACCCCATCAATATTCACATTTACAGTGAGGTGCTACAGAAATTCCGCTTAAGTGCCCAAGGCAAATACGCGGGCAAACAGCCGCCGGATCATTTACGCAAACGCATCGAAACCTACTTTGATCCGCTGCCCTTTTATTACGAACCACTGGAAAGCCAGTTGTCGGACAAACACAAGTATCCGCTCAATGCCATCACCCAGCGCCCCATGGCCATGTACCACAGCTGGGATTCGCAAAATGCCTGGCTGCGGCAGATTCACACACACAACTATTTACACGTAAACCCTAAAACCGCGCACGCCGCAGATATCAGTGACGGTGACTGGATGTGGGTGGAATCACAATGGGGCAAGGTGCGTTGCATGTGCCGTTTTTCCGAAGCCGTGGAACCGGGCACGGTGTGGACCTGGAATGCCATTGGTAAGGCCAGTGGCGCATGGAATCTCACCCCGGAAGCCAACGAATCACAAAAGGGGTTTTTGCTCAATCATTTAATTTCAGAAGAACTGCCCGCCCATGACGCGGGCACACATATTTCCAATTCTGACCCCATCACCGGCCAGGCTGGCTGGTACGACGTACAAGTGCGCATTTACAAGGCCGACGCCAACGAAGACCCCGTGAGTTCGCCACAATTTGACACCATGCTGCCTGTGCCCGGAGAAGCAAAGCGCAAATCATGGCTGAGTTATTTTGCCGGTAAAAAACCTGCCAAACTCAATATCGGAAGGAAGAAATGAACATCCAACGCAGAGGCGCAAAGACGCAGAGGGCGCAGCGTTTTTTTGTGAACATAGCGAATATGCCTTTTTACAACGAATACGCTGCAATAACTGACCGTTTAAACATAAAACATTTTCGCACCTCCGCGTTAGATTTTTTGCTTGAGTGAACCCACCATGACCCAACTCGCATTAGTCATCGATTTAAACGTTTGTGTCGGCTGCCACGCCTGTGTCACCAGCTGCAAACAATGGAACACCTCCGGCGCTGCCGGTTCATTGATGGATGATAATCCCTACGACAAAGACCCCACCGGTACTTTTTTTAACCGCGTGCAAACCTACGAAGTGGGCGAATTCCCCAACACCGAAACCATACACTTTCCCAAAAGCTGCCTGCATTGTGAAGACCCGCCCTGTGTACCCGTATGTCCCACCGGGGCCAGCTATAAACGCAAGGAAGACGGTATCGTACTGGTGGACTACGATAAATGTATCGGTTGCAATTATTGTTCATGGGCCTGCCCCTACGGCGCGCGCGAAATTGACGAAAAACAGAAAGTGATGAAAAAATGTACTCTCTGTGTAGATCGCATCTACGATGAATCGCTGCCAGAAACTGAACGCAAACCCGCTTGCGTGCTGGCCTGTCCCACCTCAGCACGCCTGTTTGGTGACGTGCATGATCCTGAGTCCGAAGTCTCGCGCGCCATTTGTGAAAGCGGCGGCTATCCACTGATGCCCGAATGGGGCACACAACCCGCCAACCATTATTTGCCGCGCCGTAAAACCAGCATCAAACTTCACGAAGATGAATTAACCCGCGCAGACAATCCACTTAAAAAGGATGGCCGACTACCCAGAACCGACCCGGACGCGCCGTTTCTGGAAGATAGCGTATCCTGGTAAACACTTAATGTTATGTGCATAAGGTAGGCACTGCCCACCTTATGCACCGGTCGTTTTTTCGGAGAAAATTCATGCATCCTGCATTCTCAGTTATTTTTTTAACCACCTTGATCGGTGCCGGACAGGGTCTGTTCCTGGCTCTGATCACCGCCGAAGCTTTCAGCCATATGGGTGCTCTGGCATTGCAGGAACACCATTTTTACAGCAATGGCAGTCTGTTATCACTCGGCCTGTTAATGGCGGGATTAGTGGCATCGTTTTTCCATTTAGGCCACCCCGAACGGGCCTGGCGCTCCGCCGCCATGTGGCGCACCTCATGGCTGTCCCGCGAAGTCATCGCCCTGCCAGCGTTTATGGGCGTAGTCTTTATCTACGGCCTGCTACATTACCTGGAATGGAACCCGAAAATCTTTGGCACAACAGCGCTGCCTGAAACCAACCTTACCCTGATGGTCGGCATCATCGGTATAGTCTTGTGTTTTACGCTATTCATCTGCACCGGGATGATTTATGCCTGCCTGAAGTTTTTACAGGAATGGCACACACCACTAACGCCCATTAATTACACCCTGCTCGGCATGAGCTCCGGCTTTACCCTGGCCACCGCCTTTGCCACACAATACAGCCTGGAAATGACCGGTCTGTTCGGCACCTGGGCCATTATCCTCACCCTTGCAGCCCTGCTCACCCGCACAGCATCATTGCTGCGCAACAAACGCATCAAATACCGCTCCAGCCTGCGCACCGCAATTGGTGTGCATCACAACAATATTCAACAAAAATCCCAAGGCTCCATGGGCGGTTCATTCAATACCCGTGAATACTTCCATGGCATGAGCGCGGCTTTTCTCAAGTCCGTTAAATGGATTTTCCTGCTACTGGTTTTTCCGCTTCCCCTGCTACTGCTGGGCATGGGCCTGAGCAATGATGCAACCCTGTTACTGGTATTGGCTTTTGCCGTGCAATACCTGGGGCTCATTGCCGAACGCTGGTTCTTCTTTGCACAGGCCAACCATCCGCAAAACCTGTATTACCAGACGGTTTAGGGGGAATACTGCACTGGGTGACTGAGTTATAATCAACTGATGTCTCAGCTTATTGATCCCCACGGCCGCTCCATCGACTACATCCGTTTATCGGTAACAGACCGTTGCGATCTGCGTTGTTTTTACTGTCTGCCCAAAGGCTTCAAAAACTTTGAAGAACCGGAGCACTGGTTAAGCTTTGACGAAATCGAACGGGTCATCCGTGCCTTTGGCGCACTGGGCACCCGCCGGGTACGCATCACCGGCGGTGAACCGCTGGTACGCAAGAATCTGCCCGACCTGGCAGCCCGTCTGCAAAAGCTGCCGGGTATCGACGACCTTTCACTGAGCACCAATGCCGTGCAACTGACCCGCCACGCAGAAAACCTGTACGCAAGCGGCGTGCGTCGGCTCAATATCAGCCTGGACAGCCTGAACAAAGAGCGCTTTCAAGACATCACCGGCGGCAAACTGGAAAAAGTCATCGATGGATTAATGGCCGCCAAAGCCGCAGGCTTCGCACCCATCAAAATCAACATGGTAGTGATGAAAGGCATCAATGAAGATGAAGTCGAAAGCATGGTGGATTTTTGCATCGAGCACGACTTCACTCTGCGCTTCATCGAAACCATGCCCATGGGCACCACCGGTCGCGATGCTATCGATCATTATGTGAACCTGCAAACGGTACGCACCCGGCTGGAAAAACGCTTCGATTTGATTCCGGGAGTGATGCCCGGTGGCGGGCCTGCACGTTATCTGCAAGTTGCGGGGACAGATTTACGCATCGGATTTATCACCCCCATCTCACAGCACTTCTGCGAAACCTGTAACCGGGTGCGACTATCGGTGGATGGCACGTTGTATTTATGCCTCGGGCAAGACAACAAATTCGAGTTACGCCCGTTGTTGCGCGACGGTATTTCCGATGAAGAATTACAAGTCGCCATTCGTCACGCCATTACGCTAAAACCGGAACGCCACGAATTCACCGAAAAGCCTTCGCAGGTAGTGCGCTTTATGTCGGTGACGGGGGGGTAACGGGGAGGTAACGGGGAGGTAACGGCAGATAAAAGAGCCACAAAGAGATAAAATCTCACTCGCACTCGCCGGGGCCCCAATAATGCGTGTCGCACCATACACACCCCAGTGCATCCCAAGCGGGAAAATCTTTTCGTTATCGGCCGCTTCTTCCCCCTGGCAACAATAAGTATCATATCCCTCGAATTCATTGGATCGCGCAATACAGGAAACCACACCACGCGCTACCCTTCAGACCTGCTCTCGACATTGATTGATGTCAAAATCATTCATACATGAACAAAACGCGCAATCCAGTCGCAATAAGCTCGCTCAGTATGGATGGAATAATGTCTGGCCCGAATCTGCACGACTAAATTGTCAATATGCACAGGATATTGTTGAGACACACAATCAAGCAGTGAGGCTTCAACAGAAGAAGTCAATTGACCACTACTGGTTATTTTTTCAGCAGGCGAAGGACTATCTCTGGCAATAGTTGCGTGTGTAACCGGCAATTCAGTTGCCGCAATAATATAATTATTCCAGGGAAACAGATTAGCCCATGGCAGATGAATCATAGCGATAAACAGTATTCGAAGCGCATCGACAGCTTGCTTGAACTGCCAATCCTCAAGATATTCATTTCTGCCTAAGTCGTCGAGGTATTTAGTCAGGTTTTCTTTGGTATGTTGCTCAAGCGGTATATCAGGATGCGCATTGATATAATCCTCAACACGTTTTACATACCAGCGACGTGCCTTTTCCGGTACATTGCAAGATGTTAATTCTATGATATATTTATCCCAGAATCGGGAAACGTTGTCGCCCTGCATAGATTTCATCCTTGAGCCATTGGGCAATGAACTTTGTGATCTCAGGTCGCGAGTATGCAGTGCGACAATTGAAACATCAAATTGACTTAGGTAGATGTCTGCCTAATGCCGTAAAATACAGACGTCTGTCTAAGTAACTGTTAGGTTTACAAGAAAATGAAACTATTTAAATTACAAAGCCTGAATAATGATGGTCTGTTTTATACACTAGATATGATTATCAATAGAAGAATATTTCTTGCTACACGGGAGTTAATGAATGATATTAACGAAGGGCAATGGAATTGTGAGTTTGAAATAACGGGAAGAAATAATATTGAAAATCGAAAAGTAGCAGAGGAATTCAAAGCCTGCATAGACAGCCAACGGTTTACTTGTTTTCTCGAAAAAATAAACAGCAATTTAATGTGGGCTCATTATGCAGGTGGCTTCAGTGGCATTGCGCTAGAATTCGATTTCGAACCTAACAAATATGATATTCGAAAAATAGACTATATTGGTGCGCCATCCCTATCACTTGAGAATGCTAACAGTGTAATAAATAGTGAGTTGTTACCCCAAGATATAGGGATTTTAAAGCAAAAAGAAAAATGCTGGGTATATGAAGATGAATGGCGTCTTTATGGAAACAGCCAAGATAAATACATCAATAATATTAAACCATCTGCCATCGTATTTGGTGCGCGCAATACTAAACATTACCAGCTATTAGAGAAATTACTACGTCCACATAGTATCGTTATAAAATATATGGAGCCAACCAATAATACCGAATTTTCAATCAGTGAATAAATGCAAAAAACCTAACAATTCAAATTCACTCGGACAGTCCTCCGCGTTGCTTGAATCATGCTCTCCGCTACGCTACGTTAGCACAATTCAAACAACACTACGGCCTGCCGGTGATTTGAGGCGTTATGCGTCTAAAACAAGGTAGGAATACTTATGAACAAAGCGGCACTACTTTCAAAGAAACTTGAACAGGTTGATACAGATGAAGGGATGAAAATAATAAACAAGTCGAATGAAGAAGCCCTTTACTTCAACGTTATAGAAGATGCTATGTGCATTATGCACGATGATGGCTCGGTTAATATTATCCAAAGTTTTGGAAGTGGCGTTATCACAAGTGAAGTTATTTCATCTGCAAATATCCTCAAGGTATTACAGCACTATCGGCCTTTCAAAGAAGTTTTTAAAGGCAACATACAATAACTTGCTATGCCAGAAATCACGCATAACAAGGGCATTGTGTTTAAAAGGAAACAATAGGCAATGCAATTACAATTTGAATCTTATGAAGAAGGTTTTGGTGGGGAATTAAAGTGTCCTTCCTGTGGATTTAACTATCTACACCATCAAAAGGTCGAAGTGTTTGAGCGTGGAGAGGATGAAGATAAAGGGCTTCATGTCACCGTTGAAAATGGTGTTGCAAAAACGGATACTAATTTATCAGGTAATCCAAGTGCAAGGAGGCACGGGCTTTTGATTCACTTTTCATGCGAAGGTTGCGAAGCTAATCCTGTGCTTTCACTATCACAGCACAAAGGTAGTACTTGGGTTGATTTAAACTAAGAGTATAAAAAACATAACGAATTAGGTTAGATCGCGTGAGGAACGAACCGCGATCTAAACCGGTTTGTTGGACAAGCCCGGTGGCTGGAGTATCGATTGACTATGAAGATAACTTTTTAAATTTAACGGTCACCCAAGGTTTACCGTACTCCGCAAACCTTGATGTCACGCATTGATATGCCGTTGCGGCAATTTTTTCTTGTATCAGAAGGATAGTTGTCAGTTTTTCCCTAATCGCAGGCAAGTTCACCCCTCAGCACGTACCACTAAGTGAAGGGTAGAGGTGAAGGCTGAAGGGGTCAAGCCTATTGTGTAATGACATTAGCTACCCATACCCCTCCCAACAAAAATTGAGTACGAAAATATTTTTTGATCTTATACAATAAGATTGACCCCTATTGTTGCTATAGATTTTCAAATTCACTTAATTGCTCGTGTATTTTTCGTAACTCATTTTTTATTTCCAAGAGCCTGGTTTTTAGCCAGTGAGAGTAAAAACTAATTCCACCAATGGTTTCAGGCTCTATGTATTCTTGTTGTGCGGGAACGGCTGCAAAAGAGTCACACAGAAAAGCACACTGATCAGAAAATTGTGTGAATTCATCATAAAGTCTCACAACCCTAAGTTGTAACTCGCGAATTTCCTTGTTCGTATTCTTCTTCATATATTCCCCTGTCATTTTGAATTCTGCGGATAAAGGGGTCAGAGCCCTTTATATGGTGGAGCGTTTCCCAAAGATGTTTAAAGCAAGCTGGCCGATTAGCCCCAACTTACCCCAATGCTGGTTACTGATTTTGCGCTAACAACCCTTAACCCGGTCGGGCATGGTCTTGTTAAGCTGCGCAGGCTCCTCACTGACCTTCAGGTTCAGGCCTTCGCCTAAAGCGCCTACTGTTGGCACCGTATCCCAACCATTACGATGGGCATTTGGCTACTCGGCTCTGGCTTCCTGCTTCGCTCTACCTCCTGCATCCATCCATGCAGTCGTATGCCGTCTGCTGACTTCTGCTTAATCACCCCCAGAGTTTTCCCCGTGGGCGCTATCGGTTTTCATCTTATTTGCTCATGCAGGGCGATGATTCCCACATGCCAAGGCTTGATCGACCAGTGGCCTCACTGGCTATCTACCGATCGCGTGTTAAGCAGACCTCCCCAGATAAGAGCATGAACTTTCTCTGCACTGCCGCATCATTTACGGTGGCCGTTAGATCACATGGCTTCGATGTCTTGTACCCAAAGCACTTCGTGGGGCAGGCTCTGCCATCTCGCCTCCAGCCTGCGCCTTATAGGATGCTCTTGTTCATCAGCTCGCAAATCCCCCTCGTGGGGCCTACTGTTGGTGCGTCCGGTTTCCTTCAGGCCGTCCCTCGCCATTCGCTAATCGTTATCGTCTACTAACAGCACGGTGTTCGACGGTGATCTTCCTATAGAGGACTTTCGTCTCATGAGTTCATGCCCATGCTGGGCGTACACAAGGCGCTCGTTCGGACGCAAACTACGCTGCGCTTTGTTTGCGCCGCACAGCTTGGTCGTTAGCTGTCCGGCAAATTTTTGTATCTAAATTTAAGTTACTAGGAAAAGAGTCGTAATTACATTATAATTACTTAAAATATTGGCTTTATAGGACTTTTAAAATGACTCAATTAGTGAAAATTGGCAATTCCCAAGGAATTAGAATACCTAAACCGTTAGTAGAACAGGCTCATTTAGAAGGAAAAGAGCTTAAATTACAATTAGTTAAAGATGGGCTGTTAATAACACCTCAAAATGGTGTCCGTAGCGGATGGAAAGAGGCAATCGAGTTGTCGCTTGCAGCTAATGATGCTGAATCTCTTAATAATGACTGGTTAGATTTACCTCTTGATTCAGATGATGAGCTGGAGTGGTAATGGCTGTAGTAAAGAGGTTTGATGTTTGGCTTGTTGATTTGAACCCTACAAAGGGGAAAGAAATCAATAAAACACGTCCGTGTGTTGTTATATCTCCAAATGAAATGTCAGCACTTTCAACAGTTTTGATGGCACCAATGACAACAAAGGGTTTCGAGTTTCCAGGGCGCGTTAAGTGCAAATTTAAGGGTAAATCCGGCCTCATATTATTGGATCAAATACGGGCTATAGATAAATCCCGATTAGTTAAAAAACTCGGAAAAATAACTGAAAAAACTCAAATTGAATTATGTTCAAATTTGCAGGAAATGTTTGCGTTATAGACAGCTAATGGTTATAAAGGGGTCAGATCAGAGCCCTTTATATGGTGGGGCGTTTCCCAAAGATGTTTAAAGCAAGCTGGCCGATTAGCCCCAACTTACCCCAATGCTGGTTACTGATTTTGCGCTAACAACCCTTAACCCGGTCGGGCATGGTCTTGTTAAGCTGCGCAGGCTCCTCACTGACCTTCAGGTTCAGGCCTTCGCCTAAAGCGCCTACTGTTGGCACCCTGTCCCAACCATTACGATGGGCATTTGGCTACTCGGCTCTGGCTTCCTGCTTCGCTCTACCTCCTGCATCCATGCAGTCGTATGCCGTCTGCTGACTTCTGCTTAATCACCCCCAGAGTTTCCCCCGTGGGCGCTATCGGTTTTCATCTAAGGGACGTGCACGTAATAACATCCCTATTTGGCGCTCAGATTTAGTCTGTATTTGTTCGTTCTGATTGAACAAAAGTGCAGGAATAGTCGTTCTATTTCGAGTTTTTGTGATTGAAGAACGGGCAAAGACGGGCTGAAGCTGAGATGCAAAATCGGGATGTTATTACATGCACGTCCCTTATTTGCTCATGCAGGGGGATGATTCCCACATGCCAAGGCTTGATCGACCAGTGGCCTCACTGGCTATCTTGAAAAACACAAAGTGATAGTATAGTATCACTGTCATGAGAATAGAACTTGTTACTACATTAAAGCGGCAGGCGACCAAGATACTGGCTGATTTACACAAATCTAAAGAGCCTATCTTAATTACAGAGCATGGCCAGCCCTCAGCTTACCTTGTTGATGTTGAGGATTACGAGTTTATGCAAGATCGGATGCGGTTGCTCGAAGGTTTGGCCCGAGGTGAGCGAGCAATTCAAGATGGTCGTACATTAACCCAAAAAGAAGCAAAAAAGGCTATGAGCAAGTGGCTCAAGTAATATGGACTGAGCCTGCATTATCTGACCTCGATGAAATTGCAGAATATATAGCCATAGACAATATCACGGCGACAAAGCAGCTAGTTCAACAGGTATTTTCAGTAGTAGAGCGTCTAGAAAACCATCCTCACTCAGGAAGGAATCCTCCTGAATTGGACAAAAAATCGAGATACAGAGAGGTTCTTGTGGGGCCTTGTCGAGTTTTCTATCGCGTAGAAAGTGAAACTGTTTATATACTTTACGTTATGCGTGGAGAAAGAGAGCTTCGTGTGTACCTACTCAATGACCGATCAAGAAAAAACAGCTAATCGGGTAGCCTGAGGTCTCTAACCTCCGGCCCCCACAACACTTTTCTATTACCGATAAATGAAGGGGTCAAGCCTATTGTATAATGACATTAGCTACCCATACCCCTCCCAACAAAAATTGAGTACGAAAATATTTTTTGATCTTATACAATGAGCTTGACCCCTATTTCCGGGATACGTAGACACCTTAAAATCAGGGCCACCGCCAACCCTTATACGCGGGAAGATGCCTATTACTTTTGGCAACGACGGCATGAGGATAAAGGATAAAGGGGTCAGAGCCCTTTATGTAGCACTGGCGTCATGCCTGGTGGCGGGCCTGCGCGTTACCTGCAAGTGGCAGGCACGGATTTGCGCATCGGCTTTATCACACCCATCTCGCAACACTTTTGTGAAACCTGCAACCGGGTACGTTTGTCGGTGGATGGCACATCTCTACCTGTGCCTGGGGAAAGACAACAAATTTGAATTACGTCCACTGTTACGCAACGGTATTTCCGACAATGGTTTACAGGAAGCGATTCAACACGCCATCACACTCAAACCTGAACGCCATGAATTCAGTGAAAAGCCTTCGCAAGTAGTGCGATTTATGTCAGTAACGGGTGGATAAGTTATTTAACTTCCCATCCTTGGCCTTGCTCAAATTGTTACGAGCATAGATTCGGGCTTTATTCTGTAAATGTAGATAATCCATTACACCCCCAGCCGTTAATGTGAATGTTGTTCCAATATCCATTCCTGCGCTTTTTAGCCCCTTTGCCGTCCATTTATTACAGGTGTTCATCAAGAAATAATCGCCCTCTCCCGCATAAAACTGGCTGTCATCATACAACCCTTTTTCGAGTTCAATTATTTCATTTTTTTCAGTTCTACGAAAACTACTCGAAATATATTTTAAGAGCGAATCATATTCTTCATCGCTAAGATGAACAGGTTCAACCTTACTACGAGAAAAAAATCTGCGCGGGTCTTTTGAAATAGCAACTACGTGAACAACAGACTCTGTTGGCCAAAGCATGGCACTGAAAACTAAGCCGGTTGTTATTTCCCTGGCTTGGTAAAAACCTTTATCACCCCAGCCAAATTCGAGGAGGTCTGTGCTATCAAATCGTTTTGTTAGCGCAGGAATAAGAGGTTGAATTTTATCGGCCGGTATTATAAACCCGGTATGCCAGTCATGGCTTGCCACATAAATTCTATGGGTCTTTTCTGATAAACTCTGCTCCGTAGGCTTGACTGCGTATGGTTTTGTTGAGCACGCCGCAACCTGCAACAGCACCAAAACCCCAAACATTAATTTCATGGTGCAGTATTTTTTATACTCACGAACAGCGCTAGAGCAGTGGCTACTTTTGTTGTGTAGCATTTGTAAATGCCCTCAGTGTTTTTTTATTTAACTCGCCCTGAAAACCAGCCAGGGAGTCTTTTAACGGTACATCGAATAGTATCATTACGAAGGTAACACTAAAACAAGACAAACAACATTGCCAACTATCCAGATAAAACGCCAATACAACACTACACACTTTCTCTCGATATCCATTGAGCCTTGGATATCCCATTACAGGTCTGTAGATAACCAGTAATAACCGGATCAACACTACAAAGGGAATTAATTCATGAAATTTTGTCTCATTTTATTTCAATACCTCTTGCTCTCAGCATTTCCTTTTTCCCTTGTTTTTTCATCACCTCCTCCACCTGACAATACCCAACCATCACCTGCATTACTGCTCGCTAATATTTATCAACCCGGTATTACGTTAGAAGACTATTGGCTCAGTGAAAAGCTTGATGGCGTACGGGCTTTCTGGAACGGTAAAAACTTCATCTCACGTCAAGGCAATATTTTTCATGCCCCTGAATGGTTTTTATCTCCCCTGCCCAAGCTAGCTTTGGATGGCGAGCTTTGGATGGGCAGGGGAAAGTTTGAACGACTATCTGGCATGGTGAGGCGACAATCACCTGATGATTCTGGCTGGAAAAATATTAAATTTATGGTTTTTGATTTACCTGACAATGCTCAAACTTTTGATCGTCGGCTAAAACAACTTAAAAAAATAGTCCGCGATATTAACGCACCGCATATACAAGCTGTTGATCAGACGAAAGTTTCAACACATGAGGCCTTGATGAAAAAACTCGATGACATCATTCAACAGGGTGGAGAGGGGTTAATGTTGCATGCAGGTTCTTCATTTTACAAAAAAGGGAGGTCTGATGGCTTGTTAAAAGTGAAAAAACACTTTGATGCTGAAGCTATCGTCATCAAACACCTCCCGGGGAAAGGAAAATATACGGGAATACTGGGTTCAATAATCGTCGAAACCGCGAACGGGAAACGTTTTAAAATTGGTTCCGGGTTTTCTGATAATGAAAGGAAAAACCCACCCGCAATCGGCTCAACGATTACCTATAAATATTTTGGTCTAACGAATAAAGGGACCCCCCGATTTGCCAGTTTTTTACGACACAGGAATTCACATTAACTCAAAATACCTGATTCATTCGCAAAACACATTTTCGCGCCCAAAAGCCCCCGAAATTACTCAACCATTTTCGAAAATTATGTTAAAAAATATCACAACGATCCGGGTGATGTGCCACATAGGCATAGGCCGTATCATAAAGGCGCTCTTTGCCACGACGACTGCATTCCACGTACACCATATCCAGTGCCTCGCGGGAATCATCTGCGGCATCACCCACTCCCGGCAGACTTCGACAGACACAGCGCTTCACAAACTTCATCAATGCCTTGTTCGACATATGGCGTAATGCGCGCTCCAGTTTTTCCAGTTTCATTGTGATGTCTCCATGTTATGTTTGCTGCAGTCCGTACTCTAAGAGTAGACGTTATTTTCTGACCTTCAGGTTCCGCTACCAGGATATCCTTTTCATTTTTTTATCGGCTGATCATAAAGCCCGCGTATGACAGAAATGTGAACTTCATCACAAAACAACAGACAAAAAATTTGTCGATTTGTGCTTGCGAAGTAGCGGGAATGCACTCACAATCCAGTGGAAAATGTTGATTAGTTTTATCGGTTTTTATCTTTCCAACAACACACCCAAAGGAGAACTTAGTCATGTATCAACAAAATATATTGAGCGGCATTTTGTTAGCAGGTGCTCTGTTCGCTTCCAGCGCAACACTGGCTTGCGAATCTATGGGACCAGCCACACACATGGGTCAGCTCATGTCGGTCGATGCCGCTAAACACACCTTCACCATTCGTGATGCAGAGTCCAGCAGCCCCATTACCTTCATCGCCACGCAAGAAATTATCACTGGACTGAAAGGTTTTGCTGGCAGCCTGATGGTGAACTACGAAGAAAATGACGATGGTGATTTAAGTGCGGTAGGTGTTACCTTCTAAGCCTTCCCTGCCAACACAATAAAAAAGGCGGAGCACCTTACTTGGGTGCCCCGCCTTTTTTGTGTCAGGTTTTTACATGAGAAGGACAGGGAAATACCCTGACGCACACCTACCGTAACAATGACATTCGGGATAGACTTCTGGAATTCATCCCTTCGGGACCAGCAACACACAAATTATATGCCCCAATTGCCGCCCCTTTCACACTGGTTTGCCAAGCAAACCGATCTCACCCACAAAAGTATCCTGCTCTCAGCAAGCGCGGCTCTGGTTGCCGTTGCTTTAGTGGGCCTGGCCAGCCAGCTAACTCTCACTGGCTACGACCTGCCCATTATGGTGGCCTCCATGGGTGCCGCTGCGGTGCTGTTGTTTGTCGTCCCCAGCAGCAAGCTGTCTACCCCCTGGGCCTTTGCGGGCGGCCATCTGGTATCGGCGTTAATTGGTGTCACCTGCGCCCTCTGGATACCGCATATCGTACTGGCAGCCGCAGTGGCCACGGCCGGAGCTATTCTCGCTATGCATTATTTGCGCTGCCTTCACCCGCCCGGTGGAGCCGCAGCACTGATGGCCGTGCTGGGCGGCGAGTCCATACAGTCACTGGGCTACCAGTATGTACTCACCCCGGTGTTACTCAATGTGGTCATCATGCTCGCCGTGACGCTCATCTACTGGCGCTTGGCGGGCATTAATCAACAAAGCACAGACCATCAGCAGACCCTGGATCACAATTGGCAACGTAGCGACGAGGAATGGTTGGCCAGTACCGCGCCTTTTGATCAGAATGACCTCAGCCGTGCCATTTCCGAAATGGGTACTTTTATCGATATCAGCCAGCAGGATCTGCACGAAATTTACGCGCGAGCCCTGCAACAGGCTCACGGCCAGGGTTTTGGTGATATGTGTTGTGCCGAGATAATGTCGCAGCCCGCATTATCCGTGCAGTACGGCACCGAACTGGAAGAAGTATGGCAATTGTTTGAACAACACAATATTCGCGGCGTACCGGTGGTGGATAATTTTCAACACGTTATTGGCATCGTCACGGTCAGTAATTTCGTACATCTGGCCAGCGACAGCACTGACACACCGCTGCCTGAGTCACACAGCATGGCTGAGCGCCTCGCCCGGCTGCGTCAACGTACGCCGGGATTTGAATCAGACAAAGCAGAGGTGGTGGGGCAAATCATGAACAGTCCGGCGATCACCGCTCGGCAGGACGAGCGCATTGCCGACAAAATCGACCTGTTCAATCAACACCACATTCATCACCTGCCAGTGGTAGATGACAAACGCAAACTCGTGGGCATGTTAACCCGGGAAGATATTATGGCCGCACGGGCCAGCCTGAAATGCTGAATGGAAAAACTAGCGTTTGCCACTCTGAAAATAAGTTACCCCCCCGGAAAAGCGTTTCAGTACTTTGGGAGGTTATGTTGTCGTCGTCCTGACAAGTGGTACTGACAAGTGACGTGTCATAAACGCAGAGGTCGCAGAGACGCAAAGGACGCAGAGAAAAACACGAGAAACTTTGTGCCTTTGCGCTCTTTGCGTTAAATACCCAGTGATTTTTAAGAAAAACGTGTTTTTAGCCCTTCATTCACATTTAACAAAAACCCAAACCACAGCTTTCTGATGCGGCACACATATTTCCGCAACTTCCGCAATTCTCATCGTCCCTCATCAAGTCCACTTCACAACCATTGGCCACCTGCCCGTCACAATCACTGTACCCCTTTAAGCACTGCGTAATTGATATCTTGCCAGCATCGCAAGCACCCATGCCATGTTTTACCAACACGGAGACATTGTCATCTGCCGTACCACTGCAATTGTTATCAACACCATCACAGACTTCGATAGCACCCGGATAAATATTGGCATTGCCATCATCACAATCCAGTGCGGCAACCACACCATCACCGTCGGCATCTTTGCATTGCGGATCATTACTGGATGCCGTGCATAATGGCTGCGCAGGTGTAACCACGCTCGATGCACTCCCTCCTCCGGAAACCATGCCCTTGCGATCACAAAAAGCAATAACACCCAGCTCTGAGGTTTGTCCTGCCAGCACCTGAACACCCCGGTTCTGATTCAACAAGCGGTCACCTTTACGGTAGAACAGGGTGTAACTTCCCGCACCTAAACCATCAAGCTGAAACTGTCCACTCTCATCCGTGATGACGGTAAACATTTTTCCTGGCACATAAACCTGCATGCCATCCAGTCCACCCAGGCCACAATAATTGACCGTGCCACGAATTGATCCCCGTGTTTCATCTGCCGCTACCACCACAGCGGAAGACAAAAGCAACACGGCAATGCAAAACCGTTGAAAAAGTGAACACATATACTTGACCTTCCTGAGCCATTTGAAAAAGGGGCGAAATACGCCGGGCCGGGCACCAAACCACGACGCATTACTGCGGCTGCCGGACTATAACAAACTCGCTTGATACTGTCTTGCGTCTCAACATTCAACCCGTATTTTGGCTATACTTGGCCATATCATTCAAATCGGCAAGGGGGTTCACATGACCTCGGTAACCATGGTGACTAACGATAGCGCAGCCCTTCACACCACCAAAACCAACAACCGCAATATCAAGGAGACACAAGCTTATCCAGCCACACCGGCGGTAAAAGCGCACGAAAATGCGAATCCTGCACCTCAACAAAACGTAAAACGGAACCAGCGCCAGAGAAGAAAACAGGAGCGTCGGCAACAACAAAAGTCTGTGTTGCTTGATACACGCAGCGGCCATGATCGACGCAATATGGGCAATGCCCAAACGGTTACAAGCGAAAACGAACAACCTGTTACCCGCATTGATGTTTACATTTGATCGGCGGCATCAGATATACCACAAAGAGGGGTTTTTCTTATTTTTTGCGTGTTGAAACATACAAACCCGGAATCCAGGTTTTATGGATTTTAGTGGTGGCCGCCAGATCATCATTTGCGTCATCAACAAAACGAAAATGATTAATGCCAAAACGAACCACATCGTTATTTTTTAGCTGGCAGGCATCAATACGCTGGTCATTGACAAATGTGCCATTGGTACTGCCACAGTCTTCAATAAAATATTCAAACATATTTGTCGGCTCAGCAACATGCCGCGCCTCAATCTGCGCATGATGTTTGCTGACCAGTTCATCATGAATCGTAATATCGTTTTCCGTGCCACGACCGATGCGCGACACAAGATTTTCCAGCCGCAGTATCACGCCTTGCGCATTGCCCTTGAATTGTATGAGCGCCGCCATATCATTGCTCCTGTAGATCAGCCCGCAAGGCTACACGCAATATCAACAAATTTCACGTCAATGATGATTACAGTGTGAATTAAGAGCTGAATCACTCTGTAAGCGCTTTTTTACTGGGAGCGCCGTCATTCCGTATATAATTGTTAGTCTGAATCCAGAGGTTTACACCCTTGGACAATCACCCCAGTACATTGGGAACTCATTATTGTCGTGGTGCTGACAAGTGGCGTGTTATAAACGCAGAGGTCGCAAAGGCGCAGAGAACGCAAAGAAAAACACTAAAAACTCTGTGCTATCTGCATCTCCGTAACCTTATGTGTTAAATACTCGGTAATTTTTTTAAAAAAGTATTTTCAACGCTGAATTCACATTACATTGATACCGAAGTAACGTAAACACGACAACAGGAGCAATTCATGTCAAACCACACTTACAAACTTATCGAACTGGTCGGCTCATCCCCCAAGAGTAGCGATGATGCCATTCACAATGCCATTGAGCGTGCCGCCAAAACATTACGCAACATGGATTGGTTCGAGGTCACCGAAACCCGTGGTCATTTGCAGAATGGCAAGATTGCCCATTTTCAGGTCAAACTGAAAGTAGGCATTCGACTGGATGATTGACCTTTTGCATTCCCATTATTTATCGCCCGGCAGTGACTTTCCCTGTCCCCGGTTTTTACCCGCCGTTCGTCCGCCTTTCCATAGCCACTGAATTAGTGTGTCTATGAAATAAATAGCATCTAAACCTCAAAAATATTGTCATACTGCCGAACTTCCCCACTTGACAGCAGGGGGAAACTCCAAGTATTCCTAATAAAGGGCTGCGGCCAAATCGTCAAAAACACATTAACTTACTGAAAGAAAAAGAAATTATGGGTAAATCACTGGTCATCGTCGAATCACCAGCCAAGGCAAAAACCATCAATAAGTACCTGGGCAAGGATTTTATTGTGAAATCCAGCGTGGGTCATATTCGTGATTTGCCCACCAGCGGCAGCGCTGCAAACAAGTCAAAAATGGACCCGAAGGCGCGTGGCAAACTCGCGGCCGAGTCACGCAAACTGCCCCCGGAAGAACGTGAAAAACGCAAACGCGAACGCGCCGCCAAAACGCTGGTGAATCGCATGGGAGTCGATCCAGAAAACAACTGGAATGCTCATTACGAAATCATGCCCGGCAAAGAAAAAGTGGTGGCAGAGTTACAAAAACTGGCAAAAAATGCAGATGCTATTTATCTCGCGACTGACCGGGATCGCGAAGGGGAGGCCATTGCCTGGCACCTGACCCAGACCATCGGTGACGCTGTACCGTTCAAGCGTGTGGTTTTTAACGAGATCACCCAAAATGCAATCCAGGAAGCCTTTGCCAAACCTTCCACGCTGGATTTCAATCAGGTCAACGCGCAACAGGCTCGGCGTTTTCTCGACCGTGTGGTGGGTTACATGTTGTCACCCCTGCTGTGGAAAAAATTGGCACGAGGGCTTTCCGCCGGACGTGTGCAATCCGTTGCCACCAAGCTGGTGGTGGAACGGGAGCGGGAGATTCACGCTTTCGACCCGGAAGAATACTGGGAAGTGTTTGCTGACTTGCGTACCACCAAAAGTGAAGCATTGCGCATGCAGGTGGCCAAGCAAAACGGGCATAATTTCCGCCCGCCGAACAAAGGACTCACCGATGCGGCGCTGGCCATTCTGGAACGCGCCGATTACAACGTGGTCAAGCGTGAAATACGACCGTCGTCAAGCAAACCCAAAGCGCCGTTCATCACATCCACCTTGCAGCAGGCCGCCAGTACACGACTGGGGTTTGGTGTGAAAAAAACCATGATGATGGCGCAACGGCTTTACGAAGCCGGTTACATCACCTACATGCGAACCGATTCCACTAACCTCAGCAATGAAGCCGTGGCAGCGGTGCGCGACTACATCGGCAGCAAATACGGTAAAAAATATTTACCGGAAAAAGCCATTTCCTACAGTAGCCGTGAAGGCGCACAAGAGGCGCATGAGGCCATTCGCCCCTCTGAAGTACACACCATGATGTCCGACCTAAAAAATGTCGACAAAGACGCTGTACGTCTGTATGAGCTTATCTGGCGTCAGTTTGTCGCCTGCCAGATGCCCCCTGCAAAATTTGATGTCACTACGCTCAAAGTGGATGCTGCCGGTTTTGAGCTGCGCGCCAAAGGCCGCGTGGTGGTATTTGATGGCTGGACCAAAGTACAGCCACCGCAGCAAAAAAACAGCGATGATATTCTCCTGCCCGCGGTGGCGGAAGGCGATGTGATGTCACTGGTGAAACTTGATCCCTCGAAACATTTCACCAAGCCACCCCCACGTTACAGCGAAGCATCGCTGGTGAAAGAGCTGGAAAAACAGGGTATTGGCCGACCATCCACCTATGCCTCTATTATTTCCACTATCCAGGATCGCGGTTATGTCACTGTACAAAACCGGCGTTTTTATGCCGAAAAAATCGGTGATATTGTCACCGAGCGACTGACAGAAAATTTCAAAGACCTCATGGATTACAGCTTTACGGCCAACATGGAAGAAAAACTGGACTCCATTGCTGCCGGTGAAAGCAACTGGCTGAACGTACTCGATGCATTTTATGAAGATTTCAAATCCAGGCTAGAAATTGCCGATCAGGATGAAGGCGGCATGCGTGGCAATGACCCTATCAGCACGGATATTCCCTGTGCCAGTTGTGGTCGCCCCATGCAGATTCGCGTCGGTTCCACGGGTGTGTTTCTTGGCTGTTCCGGCTATTCACTGCCCCCCAAAGAACGCTGCAAATCCACCATGAATCTCATCCCCGGCGACGAAGCCGTGGATGTGGATGCCGACGAAGAAAGCGAAGCCCGCGCATTAATGCAGCGTCATCGCTGCCCGAAATGCGGCACTGCCATGGACAGTTATCTGATCGATGAGCAACGCAAATTCCACATCTGCGGCAACAGCCCCGATTGCACCGGCTATGAAGTGGAAACCGGTAAATTCCGTATCAAGGGTTATGACGGCCCCCTCATCGACTGCGATAAATGCGGTGCCAATATGCAACTCAAAACAGGACGTTTTGGCAAATATTTTGGCTGCACCAATGAGGAATGTAAAAACACGCGCAAACTTTTACGCAGCGGAGAAGCCGCTCCACCCAAGGCCGACCCCGTACACATGAAAGAATTGCCGTGTGAAAAATCTGATGGTTATTTTGTATTGCGTGATGGCGCTGCGGGTATATTTCTCGCCTCCAGTGCATTCCCTCGCTCCCGTGAAACACGCGCACCACGGGTCAAGGAGCTAATCCCACATAAATCCGAGCTTGACCCCAAACATGTGTATTTGTGTGACGCCCCTTTGGAAGATAATAAGGGCAACGACACTATCATCCGCTTTAGTCGTAAAAACAAAGAGCAGTACGTCATGACCGAAGTCGATGGCAAGGCCACCGGCTGGACGGCACATTACATCGACAAAAACTGGGTTGTCAGCGAAGCACCGAAAAAAACCGTGAAAAAGAAGGCGGCAAAAAAGAAAGCCGCAAAGAAAAAAACAGCGAAAAAAAAGGTGGCCAAATCCAAATAAAAAAACGTGATGAAACAGAATCAATAACGTTCACCACAAAGACGCAGTTGTAGGGTGGGCATGTTTTTTTGCCCACGCGGATACAACAGAATCAGCGCGTGGGCACAAACTACGTGCCCACCCTACCGGACTACCGTGTAGATTGTGCAGAAAGTCCCATCAAAAACTGTAGATACCCATCCTCATCCCAGGGCCGCCCACCCAACGCCTGATATCGAACAACGCCTGCCGGATCAACCAGATAGGTTGAAGGCAGACCGCGGGGTTTCCAGACCTCAGTAACCTGACCATCAAGATCCATCAGCGACACAATATCCGGTGCCAGCAGACCTAGAAAAGTAAATACGGTATCTTCATCTTCCGCTGTATTGACGATGGCAAATGTCAGTGGTAATTTTTTGAACTTTTCCACCATATTCTGAATGGCTGGCATTTCCCGTCGGCAGGGGCCGCACCAGCTCGCCCAAAAATGCACGAAGATCCAACGGTCTTTTTCCTGTTCCAGGCTGAAAGGGTTACCGTCAATATCATTTAATTCCAAAGGCGGGGCAGGATAAGCGGCAATCGATAAAATTCCTTTGGGAACAAGCAATGCCGAAGGGCTATCCTCTGCCCATACGAAACCACTGATCAACATGCAGCAGATAATGCTAAACGTATTACACATTTTTTTCATGGTGATTCTATCGCCTCTGCTGCATCTGCTGCATCTGCTGCATCTGCTGCATCTGCACATTGTAAATTATTCACTGTTGCAATCACTGGCTCAGTATTTTCCCCCAGCCCAAATTGGGCTCGCAACGAAAAAACAGCCGTTGTTTTTCGCAAAACAATGTTACCGCCTTCTTTTTCATCTGCATAAAAATTTAATGTCTCGGGTAACAGCATCCAGCGAAATGTGGATTGAGAGGCCAGAGGAATATTCATCTTTTTCCATAACGGAGGCCATTGTGAGCGCGGTATTCTCTGAAGCTTCCCATCTTGGGACACAAACTCCCAGTTAGCCAAGTCCAGTTGCAAAACATCATTGCGCTTGTTTTTAATGCTCGCGGTAAAAAAACAATACGCAGACAGTGCCTCAATCATACTTGCGGGAAATCCTCGCGCCTCAAAAAAGGCGGCCATTTGCTCTGTGCTCCAGAGAAACAACTGTAACCGCAACTGTGCATTTTCAAAACCTGGCGGTGGTCTTTCATCCTCGGCATACAAGATACCTATGGGGAATAAAGATAGCCCAAGCGCCAGCGTCAGAAGCACCCTGAGAATAACCTGCCGCATAAAACACACCTGTTTTGTTGAGATTCACAATTATTATCAGCCATGGAACTCGGACTTCGTCGGACGAGTCAAACCCTATGGTTGGTTGCAAACTGACCGCAGGGGAATAACGCCAGTATAACGTCAAAATATTGTTTGGTTTGCCCGAATTTTGACAGCCTCCTCAGTCAAAAGGACACGTTCATAGCGTATCCGGCTATACAATATCTGGCATACGGTTTGCATCTTGCAATGGTGAATAAGATTCAATTTTATAAAAACTGACTCTATACTGAAAACAAAGTTTTATCGTTTGTGGCCGTATCGGGTATGGCACATTCAGTCCATAATCAGACGGGTTACCACACGAAGTATAGGCCTATAAAAAAGTCAATATTAATACGGGCTTTCAATAGCCTACCAGCGTCCGATAACAATAATGGACACTGCAATTTCTTGAGAGGACGAGATCATGCCTATTTTTGAGCACTACCAGTCCCGGTACGAGCAGGCGCAGGAAGAGGAGATGTCACTTCAGGAATACCTGGACCTGTGCAAAAAAGATCCGACAACCTATGCCACCGCTGCCGAACGCATACTCACTGCCATTGGTGAGCCCGAAATGATCGATACCCGGCAAGATCCACGCTTGAGTCGCCTCTTTTTTAATAAGCTCATCAAAATTTATCCCGCCTTCAAAGATTTTTATGGCATGGAAGACACTGTCGAACGGATCGTTTCGTTCTTTCGGCACGCGGCACAGGGACTGGAAGAGAAAAAACAAATCCTGTATTTGCTGGGGCCGGTGGGCGGCGGCAAATCATCTTTAGCAGAAAAACTGAAATCGCTGATGGAACAACAGCCTTTTTATGCCATAAAAAATTCACCGATTAATGAATCGCCCCTGGGGCTTTTTTCACCCGATGAAGATGCACGTATTTTGGAAGAAGACTACGGCATCGCAAAGCGTTATCTCAACGGCATTATGTCTCCCTGGGCCGTAAAACGCCTCCATGAATTTAATGGTGATATTACGCAATTCCGGGTTGTCAAACTTTACCCCTCGATACAGCGCCAAATCGGTATTTCCAAAACTGAGCCAGGCGATGAAAACAATCAGGATATTTCTTCACTGGTGGGCAAGGTGGATATTCGCATGCTGGAGAAATTCAGCCAGGATGACCCGGATGCCTATTCCTACTCTGGCGGACTCTGTCAGGCCAACCAGGGGCTCCTGGAATTTGTCGAAATGTTCAAGGCACCCATCAAAGTATTGCATCCTCTGCTCACGGCGACCCAGGAAGGCAACTACATGGGCACCGAGGGTATTTCCGCGCTGCCTTTTAATGGCATTATTCTCGCGCATTCCAATGAATCCGAATGGCTCAGCTTCAAAAACAATCGAAATAACGAAGCCTTCCTTGATCGTATTTTTATCGTCAAAGTGCCTTATTGCCTGCGTGTTTCTGAAGAAATTAAAATTTACGCAAAACTATTGGCCAACAGCTCACTCTCTGAGTCTGCCTGCGCACCGGGTACGTTGAACATGATGGCGCAGTTCGCCATTCTGTCACGACTGAAAGAACCGGAAAATTCAAACATTGAATCCAAAATGCGTATTTATGATGGCGAAACATTGAAAGACGTTGACCCCAAGGCAAAATCCTACCAGGAGTACCGTGACTTTGCGGGTGTCGATGAAGGCATGACCGGACTATCCACTCGTTTTGCCTTTAAAATTCTTTCCCGTGTATTTAACTACGATCACACCGAAGTTGCCGCCAATCCCGTTCACTTGTTGTATGTGCTAGAACAACAAATTGAACAGGAACAATTCCCACCAGAAGTCACCGAAAAATACATGTCATTCCTTAAAGGGATACTGGCATCACGTTATGCAGAATTTATTGGCAAAGAAATACAGACATCCTATCTGGAGTCCTACTCCGAATATGGCCAGAATATTTTTGATCGCTATGTGACCTATGCTGATTACTGGATTCAGAATGAAGAGTATCGCGACCCGGATACCGGTGAAATTTTTGACCGGGCCGCACTCAATGAAGAACTGGAAAAAATCGAAAAACCGGCTGGCATCAGCAATCCCAAAGATTTCCGTAACGAGATTGTCACGTTTGTATTACGTGCCCGCGCCCGCAACAGTGGCAGTAACCCGCATTGGACCAGTTATGAAAAACTGCGGGAAGTCATTGAGAAAAAAATGTTTTCCACTACCGAGGATCTACTCCCCGTTATTTCGTTCAACGCCAAGGCCTCGAACGAAGAACAGGGAAAACACCAGGACTTTGTCAATCGCATGACCGAAAAAGGCTATACCGAAAAACAGGTCCGCCTGTTATCGGAATGGTATTTGCGCGTGCGTAAAGCATCCTGATCACAGTTACCAGAGGCGGGTTTCGAGGGGCCAGGTAGAAATACTCACCTGGGTTCTCGACACTTGACACTGAATTTATGACCCAGATAATTGACAGAAGAATAAACGGTAAACACAAAAGCGCTGTCAATCGACAACGGTTCCTTCGCCGTTTTCGACAACAAATCAAAAAAGCGGTTTCTGATGCCATTGATTCACGCTCGATCACTGAAGTGGATCATGGCGAAAAAATCAATATCCCCAGCAAAGACACGCACGAACCGGTGTTTGGCCATGGTCCTGGTGGACGACGTGATGCCGTTCACCCTGGCAATAAAGAATTCGTTAGCGGTGACCGTGTTGCGCGCCCACCAAACAGTGGAGGAGGCGGTGGAAGCGAAGCCAGCAACCAAGGAGAAGGTGAAGATGAATTCGCCTTTCAACTGTCTCGCGAAGAATTTTTAGAATTTTTCTTTGAAGATCTGGAGTTACCCGACCTGGTCAAAACCCAGTTGACTAAAGTCACTAGTTTCAAATCTGTTCGTGCGGGTTACAGCACCACAGGCGTACCTTCCAACATTGATATTGTTCGCTCATTAACGGGCGCACTCGCGCGTCGCATCGCACTACGCGCACCGTACTCTGTTGAACTGAAGGAAGCCCAGACAGCATTAACTGCACTATTATCTACGCCACAAAATGAAGGTGAGCACACAACCCGCATCCAGGAACTGGAAGAAGAGATACGCCGACTGGAAGATAAAATTGCCACTATTCCTTTTGTTGATACATTTGACCTGCGCTACCGTAACCGTATTCAGAAGCCTACACCTTCCACGCAGGCCGTTATGTTTTGCCTGATGGATGTTTCCGGTTCCATGGATGAAATCCGCAAGGAAATGGCCAAACGGTTTTTCATTTTGCTCTACTTGTTTTTAACCAAAACCTACGAAAACATTCAGGTGGTTTTTATCCGTCACCACACCACGGCAAAAGAGGTCAATGAAGAGGATTTTTTCTATTCACGGGAAACCGGAGGGACCGTGGTATCCAGCGCACTGGAATTAATGCTGAAAATTATTAAAGAACGCTTTCCAAGTGATGATTGGAATATTTATGCAGCACAGGCCTCCGATGGCGACAACTGGGATGGTGACTCCCCTAACTGCCGCACTTTGTTAAACGACAACATCATGCCGCTGCTACAGTATTTTGCCTATATAGAAATCATGCCTCACAACCACCAAAGCCTGTGGCGTCATTACGAGGGCGTGAAAGTACAAAACCGCAACTTCGACATGCAATCCATTGATAGCGCTAACGAAATATACCCTGTATTTCGTAAATTATTTGCCCGGAAACCCGCATGAATACCACTGAAAATAATATCATCAGCGATACTTCAGACTGGAGCAGCGAGCTTATTCAGCGTTACGACGCCGAAATTTCCCGTATCGCTACTGACTATGGCCTCGACACCTACCCTAATCAAATTGAAATCATCAATAGCGAACAAATGATGGATGCCTACTCTTCGGTAGGCATGCCACTGGGTTACCACCACTGGTCTTTTGGCAAACAGTTTCTGGAAACTGAACAGCGTTACCGGCGTGGACAAATGGGCCTGGCCTATGAGATCGTCATTAATTCCAATCCCTGTATTTCCTATTTAATGGAAGAAAACAGCATGCCGATGCAGGCGCTAGTTATCGCCCATGCCTGCTATGGTCATAATTCTTTTTTCAAAAACAATTACCTGTTTCAGACCTGGACCAATGCCGATGCAATCATTGACTATCTGTTATTTGCCAAAAAATATGTGTCCGATTGCGAGCGACAACATGGCATCGAGGAAGTTGAAGCCGTATTGGACTCCTGTCATGCATTGATGAATTATGGCGTTGATCGCTATAAGCATCCACCCGGCTTGTCCGCACAGGAAGAGAGTGGCCGCCAAAAAGAACGGGAGGAATACTTACAAACACAGGTCAATCACCTGTGGAGCACAATCCCCGTTAAAGAAAATGCAGACGACACCCCCGAGGAAACCCGCTTTCCCACTGAACCCGAAGAAAACCTGTTGTATTTTATCGAAAAAAACGCGCCGTTAATGGAATCATGGAAACGTGAACTGGTCCGTATTGTCAGAAAAGTGGCCCAGTATTTTTATCCGCAGCGACAGACACAGGTGATGAATGAAGGCTGGGCAACGTTTTGGCACTACACCATTTTAAATACGCTTTACGATGAAGGCTTTGTTACTGACGGCTTCATGATGGAGTTTTTGCAGTCGCATACCAACGTCATCGCTCAGCCTGCATTTGACAGCCCGTATTACTCCGGCATTAATCCATACACGCTTGGTTTTAACATGTTCAAGGATTTACGGCGTATTTGTGAAAATCCTACTGATGAAGACAAAGAGTGGTTTCCGGATATTGCGGGCAGTGACTGGCGAAAAACCCTGGATTTTGCCATGCGCAACTTCAAGGATGAGAGTTTTATCCGTCAGTTTTTATCTCCCCAATTGATTCGTGACTTGAGATTGTTTTCCGTACTGGACGATGACGAACAGGATGAGCTTGAAATCAGCGCCATTCACGATGAGCATGGTTATCGACATATTCGTGCTGCACTTGCCAGACAATACGATTTGTCCATGCGCGAGCCCAACATACAGATTTACAATGTGGATTTACGGGGTGATCGTTCGTTGACTTTGCGACATATTCTGCAAGCACGCCGTCCGTTGAACAAAGATACCAACGAAGTAATACGACACTTGTCACGTCTTTGGGGGTTCCCTGTACACATTCAAACAATAAGTGAGGATGGGACAGAAAATATTACTGACTCTATTTAACACCCAATCTGGCTTCAAGCTTTTTAATCTTTCGTCCCATTTCCACCGAAATTTTTGCCAGCTCCTGGCGCAAAAATATATTTTCGATATTCATTTCCAACTGAAAAGCCAACCGTTCCAGAATGTCACGATCAGCATCATTAAAATTACCATGCCCTTTGTTCAGCATTTGAATCGCGCCCACTACCTTTTTGGTGGTAACACCGTGTACTGGCACACACAGGGCATTGCGTGTCACGAAACCCGTTTTTACCGCAACGATATCATGTGCCCCCACCTGATCTTCCAGGTCATATTCGATAACAAATTCACCGCTGGACATTACCCGGCCAACAATGGAATTTTTAGTGGGCACTTGTAATTGTTTTTCATTCAGTCCCGTGCCGCATTGCAACCAGGCTTTTTCATCCACGGGGTCGAGTATAAAAATACTGCACCGTTCTGCATCCAGCGCTTTAGGCATAATATCGACGAAAAACTGTAATAGCTGCCGATTACCGGCCTCACGCCAGGCCTTTTCCATGAGCTGTTGCTTTCTACGCAACTGCTCAAGCTTTTTCTCCATGAGTGCTCTATCCATTTTCACGTGCCTTTATCATTTCAAAACCTCCACTTGAACCAGAGCGAAAAAATCACACCTGACAGAATATATCTCCGCAGCGGTTGAGATTCAGGTTTTAAGTGTGCGTCATATTCATTTCATGGCACCAAAAGTAGGCGTTTTTAGGCGAGGCGAAATGACGAGTAATAGCCAGACTATTGCGAGAAATTTCAACGCCGCCATGAAATGAAGAGGACTGTACACTTAAAGCTTGAATCTCAACCACTACGGGTATAATGCCTATCGGCAACATCAAGCAACAACTAAAGCGGAGCACCTTTCACAAAACTCGAATAATGTACCAATAATCCCGGCTGAATTGCGCATGGGTGACAAGCAGGACCATTGACTTTGGACGCGCCAAAAAACCGACTACACCCCGATATCATTACGTTAAGCGCGCTTGGTCAAATCTGTGGATCAATCTAGAATAAAAAGAGCCTGGAAACCCGTCACTTTGCCAAATATGGTGTTTGTAAACGCAGAGGACACAGAGAAAAACACTAAATACTCTGCGTCTTTGCGACTTCTGCGTTTATGACACACCACTTGCCAGCACCACGACAACATACCCCTCCCAATACACTCGAACGATTGTCCGAGAGCTTCTGACATTGGGTCACACCCCATGCAATCACATCAGAATTCCGCAAAACTCATAAACTGGTACGCATTTTGTATCTGTCTGAATGAGCAGGAACAAACATGTTTTGGTGTCAAAGTAATGCCACTGTCAAATTGGCTGAGCATCATCCCGAATTGACTCTGGCACACCATCCGCTACCGGAACGTCAAATTCCCATTGCCTGCGCTAGCATCAAGGGGCAGCTCACAGTGAGCCTGCCCACAATCAGGAGGACACACTATGCTCGAATTTATGATTGAAATAGTGATTACCGCATTCGCCTTTGGTGGCATTCTGGGCGCAGTGGTTGCATTGCACCTCAGCACTAACCTGAAACAGACGGAAGATACCCATAAGCCCGCTCCTGCCACGATTGAGCTGCCTCACA
This sequence comes from Gammaproteobacteria bacterium, assembly GCA_021647705.1. GTDB lineage: Bacteria > Pseudomonadota > Gammaproteobacteria > SZUA-152 > SZUA-152 > SZUA-152. The sequence continues at coordinate 44,791 of JAKIUF010000028.1, forward strand.
CTGGTGAACCTGCAAAATTCAAACCGGTTCCTGTGGATATCACTTCACGCCAAACGACCCACAGTGAAAAACATCATCGCTAAAAAACACCATCACACAAAATAAAAGGGCGACCCTTTGGCCGCCCTTTTACATCATCAATCATCCGTCAAAAAACGTAGCCCCACACCATCAGACCCAATACGCACCACTTCCATTCGCACCAAGGGTGGATCTTCCATTTCTCCCTGCACCTGACCTTCCACCACAGAACCCACCGAAGGCAATACCGTACCGTCTGTCACTACAAAAACACCACTTTCAGAGATATCCCGCGTCAACAACACCACAGACTCCATGGCCTGGTGGCTGATTTTTACTTCGAGAACCAGCTCGGTACGCGGATGTTTGCGTTGTTCGTTCATTTATTTGTTACTCCGTTTTTTATTCCGGCAGCTAGATAAATTCGACCCGGACATCACTGGGCTCATAACACATCATGTGCATTACCGGCCTTTCACGCAACAATTCCGGCGCAAATTCAATGCGTGCGCCGGATGCTTTCACCCATACAAATACCGATTCCAGCGCAGCACGACTTGCTACTTGAAAGGCGATATAGTGAAAACCGACATTATATTGGTGGTCAAACGACTGACTGCCAATCCAAAATGATGCACACCTTGTGTCACTATCAGGTTTGGATCTGCCGCCAGGTTTGGATCTACCGCATTGTCTTCCACTCTATATCCTCTTTATCGATAATTTTTCATCCACACACTATTAATACAACACTCGTCATAATGCGAATCGTCACGATAAACAAGCTATTGCCTCAATAACGGCCTATGCGTCACCTGTCATCTCCCTAAAGTCTGCGCCTGTTTGCGCCGAAAGTTCCTGAAAGGCTCATCATTTCTGCTGAGCACACACAATGTAATATAGAGAACAAACCAAACCGTGAGCACCAATGCCGCCATTTCCATCGAGGAGCTGACTGCCCAGCCATTGCCGATTTTTGAGCATTCAGCGCGTGCCTTTCGCAAAGTGGGTAATCGGGGTGGTGGCGCTTTTGAGGCTTATGGTGACATCATTATCAAAGACCCAGGCTTGGCATTACATACACTGAATCAGTTGCAAACCACCTCAAGCCAATCCCTGCATGCAGAAATTTCCAGCATGGCGCGGGCGACAATGTTGCTGGGTATAGATCGCGCCAAACGACTCACTGTAGGACATCCCCAATTGGAGCGCACGCTCAGTGGCTTCGCAAAAGCAGGTTATATCCGCACAGCCTGCCGCGCTTTTCATGCTGCCTTTCAAGCCTGGGATTGGGCGCATATCAAAAATGACCACGCTCCCGATGAAATATTACTGGCCACCCTGTTGCACGATGTGGCAGAAATGGCTTTGTGGGTCGCTGCACCGGAGCAGATGCACCAGTTTCGCAAACTGATGCTCAAGGATGGCCTGCCCACCGATGAGGCCCAATACATCGCCTTCGGTGACAGTCTGGAACATTTCAGTCGTGAGATTGCCTCCCGCTGGCATTTACCCGGACTGGTGAACGATGCGTTACGCCCGGAAAATGCCAGCCAGCCACGGGTACGCGGCGTCATGCTGGCCGTACAATTAGCCCGCAGCACTGAACGTGGCTGGTACTGGGAAAAGACCGAGCGCGTGCTACCGCAAATCGCTGATTATCTCGGTGCATCACTGGATGAAATCATTCCTCATATACACAAAAATGCCGTGCGTGCTGCCCGCGAGGCTCCATTTTACGATGCGCGATACGCCGCTGCCCTGCTACCCCTGCTGCCCGGTGGAGAAGAACTCATCATTGAAGATGAATTCCCCGAGGCAGAAGCCGAAATTGAGGCAACAAAAAAACCTGTTGTAACCAAAATTGCTGCGCCACCTGCTACTGAAAAACCGGTACCACCATCCAGCAACCCCCAAAACAACGCTCCCGCGACACCAGAACCTGTGGCGCAGGTATGTCTGCTCCCACAAGCTGATCTTTTTACTCAAACCCTGCATGATTTGCGTAAGGGCATGGGCAAAATGAAGCTCAGCGAATTAATGCGTAAAACCGTGCATGGTATGCACGACGGCATTGGGCTCAACCGAGTGGTATTTTGCATACTGGACAAAAAACGTGAAAAACTCGTTTCACGATATATGCTGGGCAGCGATAATGACCCCGTTTTCAGTCGTTTTGAAATTTTGCTGGATAAACCTCACCTGTTTACCCGATTAATGGAAAAACAGGTCAGCCTGTGGATCAACGACGACAACCGTAAAAAATTCTGGCCACTGATGCCCGATGATGTCAAAACACGGATAAAAACCAACAGTTTTTTCGCCATGTCCATCCATGTCCGCGATAAACCAGTCGGCCTGTTCTACGCTGACCGACGCAGCCTGGACTGCAAATTAGACGAGCAAGCCTACAAACAATTTCGTCAAATATGCCAATTTGCAGCCAAAGGACTTGCAAATCTCGCAAAATGAGGCATTTTTCAGAAATTAGCGCTATACTCCGGGCCAAGCAGTGGTAATGGTGCGGCATCGTATGATGCGTCTACACCATACGATGCTTGGAAGGACGTTTAAAAGTACGTTTAAAATTTTGCAAGTACAGAGAAAACAAAGGTAAAAAGTTATGGCTACAGGCACAGTAAAATGGTTCAACGAAAGCAAGGGCTTCGGCTTTATCGCGCCCGATGACGGTGGTGACGACTTGTTCGTACACTTCAGCGCAATCCAGGGTGGTGGTTTCAAAACCCTGAACGAAGGCCAAAAGGTAAACTTCGAAACCGAACAAGGCCCTAAAGGTCCCGCCGCAGGTAACGTTGTTCCCGAATAACGCCTGTCGCACAGTTGACCCAAAGAACCCTGCCTCTCGGCGGGGTTTTTTGTTTTTACAGTATGGGATTTACACAATCATTCCCGTATCACGCGGCACAAACTCGTAACAAACACCCGGAGAAAATGATATTGGACGTAAATGAATATTTTGATGGCAAGGTCAAATCCATTGCCTTTCAAACCGCAACGCTGCCCGCCACGGTGGGCGTCATGCAACCAGGCGAATATGAATTTAATACCGCAAAAAAAGAAACCGTGTCCATAATTTCCGGCGCTCTTACGGTAAAATTACCCAATAGTGATAAATGGCAGACCTTTCACCCCGGCGATAACTTCATTGTCGATGCACAACAGCAATTTCAGCTTAAAGTTGATATCGATACTGCTTATCTTTGCACTTATGAATAAATGCCAACGTTGATCTTTCGAGGTCGTCTCCCCGAATAACCGGACAGGCCGTTGCTGGGAGGTGATGTATTTCCGCCTATTACAGACAATACTCCTGAACCATTAATCCCGTTGCATCTGCGGCATTTCCTTGATGTAAACATCCTGTTTACTGTACGGAATCTCGATGCCTTCGGCATTAAAACGCTTATAGACCGTGGTGTTCAACGCATCCAGTACCCGGCCACGCACTTCGGGATTTTCCACCCAGCATAATAAATCCAAGTCCAGGCTAGAGGCACCAAAGGCTTGAAAGCGTACTCGCGGCTCAGGTTCATCACACACCTGTATTTCATTGAGTGCAACATCCATTAACACGGCTTTCACCTGATCAATGTCCGAACCATAAGCCACCCCTACACTGACGCGAATACGAAATTTTTCATACGGTCCGCCGGATTCATTGGTAATCCGTGAATTGCCCATGATCGCATTGGGAATGGTGATTTCCACATCATCCCGTGTTTGCAGGCGTGTACTGCGAATGCCGATACGCGTTACCTTCCCGCGCTCGCCACTGTCTAACACCACGTAGTCCCCAATTTTGTACGGTGCATCCGCAAGAATAAATACGCCGGAAAACAGGTTGGCCAGCGTATCCTTGGCGGCAAAACCGACAGCAATACCCACAATACCCGCCGATGCCAGCCAGGCTGTCATATCGATATCCCAGGAGCGGAATATCATATAAATGGCCACGGTAACGACGACCAGAAAAGCCATATTCTCAAACAATGGGCGGGTCTGTGGCCGTACCAGCGATTCTTTTTTCTGACCCTGACTCATGGCCTGCAACACAATGCGTACCAGTTTTACGGCAAAACCGGACCAGACAATCACTAATGTCGTGGCGACCAGTGACCTGAGTATATTGGCAATCAACTCCGGTAGTTCGAGTGGCAGTAACGCCAGTAATACCCCCATACACAACACCGTCCAATACAGCGGACGATGAACCACGGCAACAATTTTGTTGTCCCATTGCACACGAGTACGTTTGGCTATATAGCCCACGACTCTGGTTACCAGCCAGACAACAACATTCGCCAACAACACGGCCAGTGCAAAAATAAGCACAGCCATGACAATGGGGTAATCATCCAAAAAAGCAAAGGCTGGCTGCCACGAAACAAGGAGGTCTTTCATTATTTTTTCCATTTGCCCGAAAGGCACATAAAACTAACAGGGAACAATTTTAAATTCATATACGTCGTCCATATCCATCAGGCTTTGTGCCAATTGACGGAAGTCATTTTGATTTTTTGAGCGAATAGTCATCTCATATTCAAAATTTTTCCCTTCATTGTCCAGCGTGTAGCTGGATTCAAAGGCGAGAATATTATGTCGGGAAATCAAGTGGCGCAATGCGTCTTCATCCAGACGGTGCTTTGAACGAATAAATCGCACCGTAAACTTGGCATATATTTGCGATGGCAGGCGATTTTCAATCCAACGGAAAAACGATAAGGTCACTACAGTTATCAGCACAGCCAGAAATGCCGGGTAATAAAGCCCCATACCAATCACGATACCAATGGACGCTGTCATCCAGATTGATGCCGCGGTGGTTAAACCACGCACCGTCAAGCCTTCCTTGATGATCACCCCGGCTCCCAGAAACCCGATACCGGTCATAATGCCCTGTGCCATGCGTGAAGGATCAGCCCGCACGGTATCCAGAAATTGCGCGGGTACCAAGTCCCATTGATACACCATTAAAATCATCAACAGGCTCGATGAAACACAGACCAGGGCATGCGTACGAAAACCCGCTTCACGGCCATGCAATGCGCGTTCTATGCCAATAATACCGCCTGCTAACAAGGCCAGCAGCAAACGCGATGTCATTAAGGTGTAATCGGCGTCCATAAATTCACCTGTCTCTCCGGGTAATCTCCCAGTCATCAATTTTCGTATATATTGGAATGGCAACTGCAATTACTGCCAAAAACAGTGGACAATCCTAAATTAATGACCGCTATCAGCCGAAATATTAATATGTATGCTCAAGACTAACCACAAAATCATGTTGACTCGATCATCTCACACGACAAACATTATTTTTTGCGCATTGATGTTTGCCATTGCGCTTGGCGTGAGCGGGTGCTCCTCGCCCTCCGTCAAGCATACAAACGCTTCGAGCACAGCCTCCTTTGGCAAACCAGGCAACCAGACCCGCCAGCAAGCGGCATTATCCAAACACTACTCTGCCTGGAAAAGCACACCTTATAAACTGGGCGGTCTGAGTAAAGCAGGTATTGACTGCTCCGGGTTTGTACACATCACCTTTCGCGATATATTTAATAAAAAAACACCGCGATCCACTAAACAGCTTGCCAAAACCGGCAAAGCCGTCACAAAAAAATCCTTGAAATTTGGCGACCTGGTTTTTTTCAAAACCGGTCGCAGGCAACGTCATGTCGGGATATATATCAGTAACGGGAAGTTCATCCACGCCTCAAGCTCCCAAGGCGTCACGCAATCATCACTTAATTCAACATACTGGTCACGGCATTACTGGAAAGCAAAGCGTATCGTTAAATAAGCCAATGCTCAGGAGTACATGCATGCGCAGTTATTTTTTGGATTTCATATGTTGCCTAAATTGCTCACAAGGGTCTGGACGATCAACCCGTGGCGTAAACCACACATAATCAAACGGTAATTTATCTGTGCCCCACTGTGCAGCATAGGGCTCGACATCGGCAACATCTTCCTGCACTTCCACCCAGCCAATCACTAACAGGTTATTTTCCTGATCCTGCGGCGACAGATAAAACGGCACTCCACGATCCTTGCGTACATGACCTGAACCTGCCACCAACACACGCGTATCAACATCATCCTGACCCGCAAGTGCCAATGCCATTTGCGCATCCTTTGCGCGCTGCATCAACATCATGGATTCGGTCATTTTTTCGTTGATCATGCCACAATGTGAGCCCTCAATTTCTTTACGCGAAGCAGCCACCTGATCTGCGGGTAAAGCATTGTCATCCAGCATGGTTTTAACTTCGGGTGACAATTCATTCTCACCTTCACGGATAATCAACATAATTGTCTGCCGGTCAAAATTGGCGGGCAATATGGTGTAGTCCGCTTTTATGACCACATCAAAAATTCCAGCATAAAACTGTTGGTATTTCCAATTGGTTTTAATGTGGTCCAGACCCGCAATCAATGATTCGCTGGAATCATATTTTCTGTCGGCAATAACCTCACCCTGTTGCTGCGAAATCATTTCAAAAGCGACAATGGCGGAACGCTGATGATCATTCAACACATTAATCGCCCAAGCCTGGTTTTGGTGATGTATCCGATTGTCATGAGTTTCACCCAACATCAAATGGTTACTATTGACAATACGTTCGGCAAGCTGTTGTTTGTTAATAAACGTTGCGGCATTCACATCCCATATTTTTCCCGCCAATGGGTGGTCTGTTAACAGCATTTTGCTGGCTGTATCCGGTTTTTTTTGTGACAGCTCTGGTGACAGACTGCATGCTGCCAGTATCAAAACACTGGGTATTATCAGTAAAAAGCGCTTCATATTCACCCCCATCAGCACGCCATAACATACTGCAAAATTTCCACCACTTGCTCCGGCGTCTGGCATACCGCATTGGCCGCCGCATCCACTTCTTTGAGCGCGTGATTTATTTCAGGGTCATGCAAGGTAATTATCGACGTACCCAGTGCGGCGGCAAACCCTGCATCAAAAGCGGCATTCCATTGACGGTATTTATCCCCAAAACGCACCACGACAATATCCGCACTTTCAATCAAGGTACGGGTACGAATGGCGTTCATACGCGCACCTTTTTGGTCATGCCAAAAACTGTTTTCTTCTGCACCAAGAATCTCGACACCGCAATCATCGCTTTTGGCATGATCGGTCACTGGCGCAACAAATGACACATTCAAATTCGCTGCTTGCGCTCCACTCTGGATACGTTCACGCCAATCGCTGTGAATTTCGCCGGAAAGATAGACTACCCATTGCTTTTGTTGATTCGTCATGGCTATTTTACCTTTTGATAAATTTCAACGCCTGCGCCCACAAACTCCTGTGCCTTGTCTTTCATACCTTGTTCCAATACAAGTTCTACACCAACGCCTTTCTTTGCCGCAAAATCACGCACTTCCTGTGAAATTTTCATAGAGCAGAAATGAGGGCCACACATGGAGCAAAAATGCGCGACTTTGGCCGATTGTTTGGGCAGGGTTTCATCATGAAAGGCACGCGCTTTATCCGGGTCCAGCCCAAGATTAAACTGATCGTCCCAACGGAACTCAAAACGTGCTTTCGATAATGCATTATCACGTAACTGCGCACCCGGCAGACCTTTAGCCAAATCCGCAGCATGAGCCGCCAGTTTGTAGGTAATTATGCCTTCACGCACATCGGCTTTATTGGGCAAACCCAGGTGTTCTTTCGGCGTGACATAACAAAGCATGGCACAACCATACCAGCCGATTTGTGCAGCACCGATACCAGAGGTGATGTGATCGTAACCTGGGGCAATATCCGTGGTCAGCGGACCGAGCGTATAAAACGGTGCCTCAAAACAATCTTCCAGCTCCTTGTCCATGTTTTCTTTGATCATCTGCATGGGAACATGGCCTGGACCCTCAATCATCACCTGCACATCATGCTGCCACGCAATTTTTGTGAGTTCACCCAGCGTTTCCAGCTCACCAAACTGTGCGGCGTCATTGGCATCGGCCAGCGAACCCGGACGCAAGCCATCGCCTAACGAGAAACTGACATCATAGGTTTTCATGATTTCACAAATATCTTCAAAGTGTGTGTACAAGAAATTTTCTTCATGATGCGCCAAACACCATTTAGCCATAATGGAACCACCGCGCGAAACAATACCGGTGACCCGGTTTGCCGTTAATGGCACATAACGCAATAACACACCGGCATGAATCGTAAAATAATCGACGCCCTGTTCGGCCTGTTCGATAAGCGTGTCACGAAACAATTCCCAGGTTAAATCCTCGGACTTACCGTTAACCTTTTCCAGCGCCTGATAAATCGGCACGGTACCAATGGGCATAGGTGAATTGCGCAGCACCCATTCGCGGGTTTCATGAATATTTTTACCGGTAGACAGGTCCATCAGCGTGTCGCCGCCCCAACGTGCCGACCACGCCATTTTTTCCACTTCCTCTTCGATGGAGGAACTCACCGCAGAATTACCGATGTTAGTGTTGATTTTCACCCTAAAATTACGGCCGATGATCATCGGCTCCAGTTCGGGGTGATTGATATTGGCAGGAATAATTGCCCGACCGGCGGCAATTTCATCACGTACAAACTCCGGTGTAATTTCTTGCGGCAGGTTAGCACCGAAATTTTCACCCGCATGCTGACGCAGTAATTTTTCGTAACGGACATCTTTGCGTAATGCATCCATACGTTGCATTTCGCGAATAGCCACATATTCCATCTCCGGTGTAATTATGCCCTGACGCGCATAATGCAACTGACTGACATTGGCACCCGATTTGGCACGACGTGGCGCACGGATATGCTCGAAGCGCAACTGTGCCAGTTCAGGGTCATTTTGGCGCTGATCACCGTATTCAGACGTAGGGCCACTGAGGATTTCCGTGTCGCCACGCTCCTCGATCCAGGCACTGCGTACTTCAGGCATGCCCTTCATCAAATCAATATTCACTGCCGGATCCGTAAACGGTCCTGACGTGTCATAAACAGTGATGGGTGGATTGCTTTCTGCCTCACTACCATCCAGGTTGTGTGTTGGTGACTGGGCAATCTCACGCATAGGTACACGGATATCAGGCCGTGAGCCCTGTACATAAATCTTGGTTGAATTGGGAAAAGGTTGAGTCACTTCCGCAGACAATCGGGCGGTTTTTTGCAGAAACTCTTCGGGAATCGCGCTCATGGGTGCATCCTCACATCAAATAAACATCAATCAAAAAAACGACGGGGATGCAAAGCGACGAGGTGCGTGACTTGCTTCCCTACGCCGGTACAAACCGGATCAGGTTCAAAGGGTTAATCTCAGTTTTGTGCTGACAACAATTGCAAATTGCAAATCACACAAAACACCCCTAGCTCAGAAGGTCACAGTATACCGAAATTTGACACTGAGCGCTTAACGGAAGTGTTAGCAAATCGATAATTGGATTGCGCCCCCCGAACGACAGCAAAAATTAATTCAGGTGATACAACCACTTGCTTGGCATTGAGCAAACAATAGCATTAGAATGGCCCCATCAAAAACTGTGGATTTCATTACGCGCTATTGCGCTGAAAACCGGTTTTAAATCTACGGATCAAATTCATAAACAATACGGAGTAAAAGTATGCTAAACCGTTATGGCTTAACCACAATCGTGCTAGGCACTGTACTGACTATCAACACAGCAACCCATGCAGGAGAAAACGAAGCTAACGAAGGACGATGGTATATCAGCCCATCAATCAACTATATTATCGCTGACGACGATCGTGCCGCCGATAATGACATCGGCCTGCAACTCGGCTTTGGCAAAGAGGTCTCGAAAAACTGGAATATTGAATTAAATCTCTTGTCAGACAAACTTGATTTTGAAACAGGCCCAGGCAAATTCAAACAATATGGCCTGAGTGTAGATGCCTTGTATTTCCCTGATCGCAGCAGCCGTATCGCACCTTATGGCCTGCTTGGCCTGGGTGCCTTGCGCACCAAAGTGCCGGGAAACCGCAGCACCGATCCTATTGCTGAAATTGGTGTCGGCATCATGAGTCATCTGAATAACACTGATATGGCACTGCGTGCCGAGATTCGTTATCGATATAACGATGACGATAGCAGCATCCCCTCGGAAGATAACTTCGGTGACTGGATAGTCGGCCTCGGGCTGGCCATTCCTTTCGGTGGCAGTTCCACTCCAGCACCCGTCGTCACCATTGACGATGATAAAGACGGCATCGACAATGACACAGACCGTTGTGCCAATACAGCTCCAGGAGCCACCGTCGATTCTCTTGGCTGTGAACTGGACAACGATAAAGACGGCGTCAAAAACAGCGCTGACAGTTGTCCCAATACTGCTCCAGGCACCACAGTCGATGCTCGTGGCTGCAAACAGGACATGGACAGTGACAACGATGGCATCAAAAACAGTGCCGACAGTTGTCCCGATACCGCACAAGGCAGCAAAGTTGACGCTCAAGGCTGTGAATTAGACAGTGACAACGACGGCGTCAAAAACAGTGCCGATAGCTGCCCCGATACTGTTCCGAATGCTGGAGTAGATGCCCAGGGTTGCGAGCGTGATGATGACAATGACGGTATTAAAAACAGTGCCGACAACTGTCCTGATACTGCACAGAATGCCAAAACCGATAATCAAGGCTGCGAGCTGAAAGAAATCATCGCTCTTAAAGGCGTCACCTTTGCCAACAACTCAGCCGTGTTGACCGGAAACTCCACAGAAGTGCTGGATGAAGCCGCTGCTACCCTGCGTCGCAATGCAGACCTCAACGTTGAAGTTGCCGGTTATACAGACAATCGAGGTTCAGCCACTTACAACGTCCGTCTCTCACAAAAACGAGCCGAGACTGTTCGCGACTATCTGGTTACGCAAAGTGTTTCAGCAGACATGTTAAGTGCCAAAGGTTACGGCCCGGAAAATCCGCTTGCTGATAATGCCACTGCGGACGGTCGTGCGGCCAACCGGCGCGTTGAATTGCGTATTCTGAAAAACTAAAGCAACAATCGCCCGTACAGCACATGCAACATAACCATCATGTGCTGTACGGGACACATAAAAAATCAAAAAACAGGAGAGTAGTATGGACGTCCTAAATAATATCGACAGCAACATGATCAATGAATATGTCATCCCCTGGTCTATCAGTCTTGTTTCTGCCCTGATTGTTTTCATCATCGGACGCTGGGTTGCAAAACTGATTGTTAAAGGCATGAAGCGTGTACTTGAAAAGGCCAAAGTAGAAGCAACCCTGAGCAACTTCCTGGGCAACATCGTTTATGCAGCCCTGCTGATTGCAGTCATTATCGCTGCACTTAATCAACTGGGCGTGGACACCACCTCAGTGCTTGCCGTATTTGCCACCGCTGGTCTGGCCATTGGTCTGGCACTGAAAGATTCATTGGGCAACTTTGCCGCAGGGGTTATGTTGATCCTCTTTAAGCCCTTCAAAATCGGTGATTTTGTTGAAGCAGGCGGTTCAGCCGGTGTCATTGAAAGTATTACTGTGTTTAATACCGTGATGCGCACGGGTGATAACCGCGAAGTCATCATACCCAATGGACAGATTTATGCAGGCACGATCATCAACGTAAGCGCGCGCGATACTCGTCGCGTTGATCTGGTCTTCGGCATCGGTTATGACGACAACATCAAGGAAGCCAAAAAAATCATTGAGCAGGTATTAGCTGCCGACGAGCGCATTCTCAAAGACCCGGCACCGCTGATCGCCGTTGGTGAGTTGGCAGACAGCAGCGTCAACCTCAACGTCCGCCCCTGGGTAAAGAGTGGCGACTACTGGGGCGTTTACTTCAGCCTGCTGGAAAATGTCAAAGAAGCCTTCGATGCCAAAGGCATCAGCATTCCTTATCCGCAAATGGATGTACACAATCCCAAAGCCGCCTGAATTCAGGCTCGCGTAAAACAAAGCCAACCCGCTGCATACGGGTTGGCTTTTTTGGGTGGAAAATAAAAATCAATAAAATAACAATAAGACATCCATAAATAAAACCGGGAGTACAGCAAGTATTATCATTATCCAATGCCTGTTCCATATAAACCGTTTCTCTGTCAAAACCCAAATAAAAACCAAATAAAGACACCCATTAAATAAAAACCCTGCATAAACCCCCTTCCTCAGAAATATTTACAACAACATGGTCAAAAATTGATGGTTTTTTCCAGATAAAGCAACAAATCGGAAATGTTCCGGTAAACAAACTGATTTTTTTGGATCACAGGCAACAGAAATCCCCCGCCATCTACCCAAGCGACCTGAAAATAGAAAAAAGATGAAGTGGTTGACGACTATGTGGGCAGTGGTTGTTTATAAACACTCTTGCCCGCTGACTGTCCTTTCATCCAACACTGGCCCAGTCGATTGGCAAACTGCTTCAGTTTTTCCATGGTGCCTACAGCCCGGAAAAACCGCTGTTCGTAGTGGTTGATCATATCCAGCCAGGCTGGTTGCTCAATCCCCAGTCTGGCCAAAATGGGGGGCAGGCTATCAGAAATAGCCCCGGTTTTATCGTCGCGTATTGTCCGGCCGGTCCAGTCCACCAGTTCCAGATAATCAGGGAATGAAAAGGCAATGCCTTCAGGTTGGTTGTTGCGTTCGTCACCGATGAAATCGACCAGCCTGACGGGTGTTTGGGGCGCTTGTGATGGATCTTGATCACGCTCAGAGGCTGAGGCTTGATGAGTTCGTATCCGCGCCTGAATCGATGTGTAGTCTGATGCTTCCGGGGTTGGGCTGATGCCAGCCCGTATGGGGTTAAGATCCACATAGCTCATACAAGTAAGCAAAGCCTGCTCATCCAGCAGAGCCTGGCTTTTATAACGCCCTTCCCAGAATCGTCCTGTGCAGTTGTCTTCTGTATTGGCCTGCCGGGCGAGAGATTCGTTTAAACAGCGCATGAACCAGCCCAGATCCGTCAAACGGCTACGCCATTCCTGTACAAGCTCGGTTACCAGCTTCTGCTCTGCCTTACCCAGCTGCTCTCCTTTCTTCATTCGATCAATTAACAGGGGGGCCTTGAATAACGTGGTCCAGTGTTCAATCACTTCATCATCAGACCATGCCAAAGCTTGAGGCTGATTG
>JAKIUF010000082.1 GCA_021647705.1 Gammaproteobacteria bacterium
GTAACAAGCTGTTGTTACGGGCCCGAGGGTTGCGGCGACCACGACCGGCATCCACACGCTGACTCAGGTCATCAATGTGCATTAAGCGCTAAGGAATGGAAATTAAAAATTAAACCACTCTATTAGCCCTTTTTACTGAGAACACCGTCATTAGCCCTTTTTACTGAGAACACCGTCATTTTGAATATGTCCCTTTCCCGTTTGGTGGAACCGCTACGCTTGTTCCACCCTACCCGGGTTAGCCTAACGGCTATGGGGTTAATCCCCGAATAAGCGCTCCAGTACAATGGGAGATTATGTTGTCGTAGCACTAACAAGTCGCGAATTATAAACGCAGAGGTCGCAGAGGCGCAAAGGACGCAGAGAAAAACAAAAAACACTAAACGCTCTATGTCCCCTGCGTTAGATACCCGGTGATTTTTAAAAGTAGCGTGTTTTTAGCGCTTAATTCACACATAGCCAACAGGAACGCATCATGAATATCATTCCCGACGTTAGCGACGAAAACAACAACGTCGCCAGTGATAACTCACCGGCTGAAGGTGATTTGCAAGTCTACAACACCTTGCTCCAGCTCTGGCAGGCAGAAAACCCGATAAAAACCATCAAACTGCAATTCTTACTTGCCAGCAATGCCGGGTTATTGGGTTTTTTGTCGTTGCAGAATGACAACTTAACGTTACTGGCCGCCGGTGGTTTTGTGCTTAATATCATCTGGCTGCTTTCAATTGGCCGTACGTCATTGTTTCAAAAAGCCTGGAAAAACAAACTGGATGATATTGCACAACAATACCCTGACGATGCGCGCTTTCAGATACTCAACATAACATTCGCAGAAAAGCGCGCACCTGCTTGGCTGCGCGTTATTGGTGGAGTCTCCTCCCGGTATTATTTGCTGGGCACGCCCGCCGGACTGGCAGTGGCCTGGCTGGCCATTGCCATGAGTCGGCTTTAACGCAGGTTATTACTCGCTTTTTTCCGTGCGACGAGTACTGAGACCGATCATCGGATACAAAGGACACCAATTGATCAACCCCGTAGCCAGCGGCACAATGCCAACCCAGCCCCAGACGCCAATCACATCAGTTAACGTCAAACCAATCAGTGCAACACCCACCACGATACGCAATATTTTATCAATGCCACCAACATTCAGGTTCATTTCCAATCTCCTTTTTTAAAATAAGTTCGCCTGAAAAATAAAACATCCACACCTAAATGGCAGTGACAATGTCACACAGAGCTAGCCGCTACTTCGACCAAAACCTGCCGCTGCCGTAAATGAATACACCCTCGCTGCAACGCCAACCAGCCGTGGCGCTCAAATTCCTTTAACAAACGACTCACTACCTCACGCGCCGTACCCAGTTCGCGTGCCAGCACCTGATGGGTGGCGTGTACCACATCATCGGCATCCGTCATCGTCAACAACAAGCGTGCCAAGCGAGCATCCATGCGCCCAAAGGCAATAGCATCAATCAGCATCACCAAAGAGGTAACCCGTTCACCATACGTCGCAAAAACAAACTCACGAAATGCAGGAACTGCCAAAGCCTGCTGAAAAGCCGACAGCGGAATACTAACCACCTCCACAGCCGTCTCGGTAATGGCTTCAGCATGATAAAATTCACTGGACAACAGACAAGCAGTGGTCAATACACATGACTGCCCGGCTTCCACGCGATACAGCACAATCTCCTTACCCGATTCAGAAAGCTTTTGCACCCGCACCGAACCCGTCAATACTAGCAGATAATTCTGGCAAACATCGCCCTCGTGAAACACGGTAACCCCGGCAGGCAAGGATAATGTCCTGGCTTTTGCCAACGTCGTCAACCAGGCATCGTCGTCAATAGATTGCAGTGCAGGAAAATGGTCAAGCCATGTGGTATCAATGGTCATAGCGCTCAAGACTGCCGCAAGATCAGCGGGGAAAAATCAAAAAAAGGCCAGCGGGTTTTTACTCACAGCCACCGCGATAATATAAGTAAATACCAACATCGCCGCCAGCCACGCCAAC